>NZ_JBPAXY010000001.1:0-751319 GCF_050897975.1 Pseudooceanicola aquaeponti | reverse complement strand
ACACCCAGAACCTCGCCCAGCATGGCTCCTCCGAATAAGACACGTGCATAACGACGTCGTTATGCACGTGTCTTACCTCGGAACCCCAGCCTCAGGCAGGCGGCCCCAATCGGTCGGTTACGGATCCTGGTCCGGAAAGGAGGGTCCCCGGCGCGGGTCTGGTCCGCGTCGGGAAGAAGGGGGCCTCTTGGCCTCGCTACCCCAGATAGTCCGCCAGGGCGGCCTCGGTGCCCTGGGACCAGATCATGGACAGCCAACGGTCGAAGGCCAGGGCAAAGCGCGGGTTTTCACCCAGGGGGCCGTAGATGTCGGCCTGGCCGCGCCAGGTAGCGGGGGTGCTGCGGGCAATCTCAGCGAGGCGGGTCAGGGCGTCCCATTGGGGATCGTTGGGGGCAATCTCGCTGCCGTCCTCGCGGGTGCCTGTGCACATCCGTGCCCAGAGCGCCTCGACCAGGGCCAGCCCCTCGATCGGGGCCCCGGCGGCCAGGGCGTCGCGCAGGATCGGCAGGACGAAGCCCGCGTGACGCGCCGCCCCGTCGAAGGCCACCCGACGGGTGGTGTCGCGGATCGCGGGGTTGGCGAAGCGGCTCTCGATCAGCTGCATGTAGGCCTCGGGCGTCATGCCGGGCACCGGCGCCACATGGGGTAGGATCTCGGCGGCCTCGACCTGGCGCCAGAAGGGGGCGATGCGCGGATCGCCCATGCAGTCGGCGATGGTGGCACAACCCAGAAGCTCGCCCGCATTGGCCAGCACCTGGTGCCCGGCGTTGAGGATGCGGATCTTCATCGCCTCGTAATCGTGCACGTCATCGGTGAAGGTGGCGCCGACCTGGTCCCAGGGCGGGCGCCCGGCGCAGAAGGCATCCTCGATCACCCATTGGCGGAAGTTCTCGTGGGTCACCGGCGCCGCATCCTCGATGCCGAAGGCGCGCGCCGCCGCGATCTCGGCCGGGCCCGTGGCGGGGACGATGCAATCGACCATGGAATTGGGGAAGGTGCAGGCGCCCGCGATCCAGGCGGCCAGATCCGGGTCCGACAGGCGCGCCAGCCCCACCACCGCGTCGCGGGTGATGGCGCCATTGCCGCGCAGGTTATCGCAGCTTTGTACGGTGAAGGGGCCATGCCCCGCCGCCCGCCGCTGGCCCAGGGCCGCGACGATCGCGCCAAAGGCGGTGCGCGGCGTGCCGGGATGGGTCGCGTCATGGGCGATGTCGGGATGGGTGGGATCGAACTGCCCGGTCGCCGGGTTCACGAAATAGCCGCCCTCGGTCACTGTCAGCGAGACGATGCGGATCGCCGGATCGGCCATCTGGGCGATCAGCGGCGCATTGTCCGGGGTGACGGGCAGGAAGTCGATCATGGCGCCGCAAACCTCGGCGCTGGTGCCCTCGGGGCTCAGCTCGATCAGGGTCGTCAGACAGTCCTGGGCCAGCAGACGTTCGCGCATCAGGGCATCGCCGGGGCGGACGCCCGCGCCGATGATGGCCCAGTCGCGGGCCAGCCCCTGCTGCATCAGACGGTGCAGATACCAGGCCTGATGGGCGCGGTGAAAGTTGCCGGTGCCGATATGCACGATACCGGGGCTGAGATCGGCGGCGTCATAGCCGGGGCGGGCGATATCCTCTGGCAGGGTGCCAAGCATGGCACGACCGAGACGGACGGGGTCCTGGGTCATGATGTGGGTCCTTCCTGGCCTTGGCCTCAGTCGATCCGCAGACCCTGGGCGTCGAAGCGGTGAATCTGGTCCTCGCGCGGGGCCAACGACACCCGGTCGCCGTGGCGCAGCCCGACCTCGCCGGTGGCGCGCACGGTCACGGTTTCGGCCAGGCCGGTGTCATGCACATGCAGGAAGGTGTCCGAGCCCAGGTGTTCGGCCACCCCCACGGTGCCGGACCAGGGGCCGCTCTCCACCACGTCGATATGCTCGGGGCGGATGCCGATGGTATGGGCGTCCTTGGCCGCGGCTACCTCGCCCTCAAGCAGGTTCATCTTGGGCGAGCCGATGAAGCCCGCGACGAAGAGGTTGCGGGGGCTGCGGTAGAGTTCCAGCGGGCTGCCCACCTGTTCGATATGCCCGGCGCGCAGCACCACGATCTTGTCGGCCATGGTCATGGCCTCGACCTGGTCATGGGTGACATAGATCATCGTGGTCTTCAGCTTGGCGTGCAGCTCGCCGATCTCCATCCGCATCCCCACGCGCAGGGCGGCGTCGAGGTTTGACAGCGGCTCGTCAAAGAGGAAGGCCGAGGGTTCGCGCACGATGGCCCGGCCGATGGCGACCCGCTGGCGCTGACCGCCAGACAGCTGGCCCGGGCGCCGGTCCAGGTAGTCGGTCAGGTTCAGGGCCTTGGCCGCCGCCTCGATCCGCTTGTCCTGTTCGGCCTGGGGCACGCCCGCCATCTTCATGGGAAAGGCAATGTTCCGGCGCACCGACATATGCGGATAGAGGGCGTAGGACTGGAACACCATGGCCAGGCCGCGCTTGGCGGGCGGGGTCGAGGAGGCGTCGGTGCCGTCGATATGGATCGCGCCCGAAGTGATATCCTCCAGCCCCGCGATCAGCCGCAGCAGGGTGGATTTGCCGCAGCCCGAGGGGCCGACGAAGACGCAGAACTCGCCGTCCTCGATGGTCAGGTCCAGGGGCGGGATGACCTGGACGTCGCCGAAGGACTTGGTGACTTGCGCGAGCGTGATCTGTCCCATTGAACTGTTCCTTTACTTGACGGCGCCGAAGGTCAGGCCGCGCACGAGTTGTTTCTGGCTGAACCAGCCGAGGATGAGGATGGGGGCAATGGCCATGGTCGAGGCCGCCGAAAGTTTCGCGTAGAAAAGGCCCTCGGGGCTGGAATAGCTGGCGATGAAGGCCGTCAGCGGGGCCGCCTTGGCCGCCGTCAGGTTCAGCGTCCAGAAGGCCTCGTTCCAGGCGAGGATGAAGTTCAGCAGCAGGGTCGAGGCGATGCCGGGCACGGCCATGGGGGTGAGGACATAGAGGATTTCCTCTTTCAGCCCGGCCCCGTCCATGCGCGCCGCCTCCAGGATCTCGCCTGGGATTTCGCGGAAATAGGTGTACAGCATCCAGACGATGATCGGCAGGTTGATCAGCATCAGGATCACCACCAGCGCGGCGCGGCTGTCCAGCAGGCCAAGGCGGATGCAGATCAGGTAGATCGGATACAGCACCCCCACGGCGGGCAGCATCTTGGTCGACAGCATCCACATCAGGATGTCCTTGGTCCGCTTGCCGGGCACAAAGGCCATGGACCAGGCGGCGGGGACGGCGATGATCACCCCCAGCAGGGTCGAGCCCCCCGCCAGGATGACCGAGTTCCACAGGAAGCGCATGTAGTCAGAGCGTTCCTGCACCACGCGGTAATTCTCCAGCGTCCAGTCGAAGCCAAGGAAGATCGGCGGATCGGCGATCGCCTGGGCCTCGGTCTTGAAGCTGGTCAGGATGGTCCAGAGGATCGGGAAGAAGATCAGCAGGCCGACACCCCAGGCGGCGGCGGTGGCGATGGTCTTGCGGCGGGTCGAGACGGCACGGGCCATGGCGGGCGCTCCTCAGCTGTCCAGGTTCTTGCCGACGATGCGCATCAGGAAGATGGCAACGATATTGGCCAGGATGATGGCATAGACGCCGCCCGCGCTGCCCAGGCCCACGTTCTGGCTTTCCAGCACACGCTGGAAGATCAGATAGGTCAGGGTGCGGGTGCCGAAGGCGCCGCCGGTGGTCACGAAGATCTCGGCGAAGATCGACAGCAGAAAGATGGTCTGGATCAGCAGCACGATGGTGATCGCCCGGCCCAGATGCGGCAGGATGATGTAGGTGAAGCGGGCCAGCGGGCTGGCGCCGTCCATCTCTGCCGCCTCCAGCTGCTCGCGGTCCAGGGACTGCACGGCGGTCAGCAGGATCAGCGTGGCGAAGGGCAGCCATTGCCACGAGACGATCATCACGATCGAGGTCGTGGGCACCTCGGAAAGCCAGGCCACCGGCTCGGCCCCGAAAAAGCGCCACAGATGCGCCAGAAGGCCGTTGGTGGGGTCCATGAACATGTTCTTCCACACCAGCGCCGAGACGGTGGGCATGACGAAGAATGGGGCGATGACCAGAATACGTACAACGCCCTGACCCCACATCGGCTGATCCAGCAGCAGGGCCAGCAGCACGCCCAGGACGATGGTGATCACCAGAACCCCGCCGACGATCACCAGCGTGGTCTGCACGCTGGGCCAGAAGGCGGAAGAGGTGACGAAACGGGTGAAGTTGTCAAATCCGGTCCAGCCCAGGTCGCCGCCACGCAGCGGCAGGTAGCGGCGGAACGAGAACCACAGCGTCATGGTCAGCGGCACCAGCATCCAGCCCAGAAGCAGGATCACGGCGGGGGCCATCATCAGGCGCGCGGCAGAGCGGGAATGCTGGGTGGCCATGGGAAAAGCCTTTCCGGTCAGGCGTTTTGCCTGGCTCGCTTGGGGTCGGAAACGTCAGAGGATGCGGGCGGCGGCCTCCGCGCCGCCCGCGGGAAGGCCGGGATCAATAACCGGCGGCTTCCATTTCTTCCTGGGTGATGGCCTGGGCCTTCTCCAGCGCTTCGTCGACCGATTGCTGGCCGGCGTAGACGGCCGAGAACTCCTGGCTCACCTGGGTGGCGATACCGGCAAACTCGGGGATGGCGACGAACTGCACACCGACGTAAGGCACCGGATCAACCGTCGGGTTGGTCGGATCGGCCGCCTGGATCGAGCTCAGGGTCATCGCCGCGAAGGGCACCTCCTGGTACTCGGGCGTCTCGTAGAGAGAGGTGCGCGCACCCGGGGGCACGTTGGCCCAGCCTTCGTTCGCGGCCACCAGTTCGATGTAGTCCTTCGAGGTCGCCCATTCGATGAACTGCTTGGCCTCAGCGGCCTTCTGGGTGCCCGCCGGGATGCCAAGCGCCCAGGCCCAGAGCCAGTTGCCGCGCTTCGCGACGCCGTCCTTGTTGGGCGCCAGGGCAAAGCCCACGTGGTCGGCCACGGTGGACTCCGCCGGGTTGGTCACGAAAGAGGCCGCCACGGTAGCGTCGATCCACATGCCGCACTTGCCCTGCTGGAACAGCGACAGGTTCTCGTTGAAGCCGTTGGTGGCATAGCCCGCCGGGCCGGACTCGTTCATCATGTCCGAGAAGAAGGTCAGCGTTTCCTTCCAGGCAGGCTGATCGAACTGCGGGGTCCAGTCTTCGTCGAACCAGCGCGCGCCGAAGGAGTTGGACATGGCGGTGATCAGCGCGCCACCTTCGCCCCAACCGGCCTTGCCGCGCAGGCAGATGCCGTTGATGTCGGCGGCGTCGTCATCCATGGCCGCGGCGGCCTCGCGGATGAACTCCCAGGTGGGGGCCTCGGGCATTTCCAGACCGGCCTTTTCCATCAGGTCGGTGCGGTACATGATCATCGAGCTTTCGCCGTAGAAGGGCGCCGCGTAAAGGGTGCCGTCATGGCTCAGCCCGTCGCGCATGGCGGGCAGGATGTCGTCGACGTCATAGGCGTCCGACAGGTCGTCCAGCGGCACCAGCCAGCCGTTCGCGCCCCAGATCGGCGTTTCGTACATGCCGATGGTCATGATGTCGAACTGGCCGCCCTTGGTGGTGATGTCGGTGGTGACGCGCTGACGCAGCACGTTCTCCTCCAGGGTGACCCATTCAACGCCAATCCCGGTCGCTTCGGTGAATTGCTCGGTGTAGCCCTGCATCCGGATCATGTCGCCGTTGTTGACGGTGGCGATGGTGATCGTTGTGTCCTGTGCATAGGCCGCAGCAGCCGAGCACAGGGTAAGCGCCGTGGTGGCGCCGAAAACGCGCTTCAAAGACATCCGTATCCTCCCTGAATTGGATGTGATGCCCGTAGCGGTAGGCCAATGCACAGATTCGCGTCAACCTAAAAATTTACGCGCGAAAAGTTACGCGGACTTGCGAAGGACCAGGGTGCCGTCGAAGAGGGTCGAGATTTTCGTCTCTGGCCGGGCGCCTTCGGCGATGATTTCCAGAAGCTTTTCAAGGCTGCGCCCGGTGATCCGGTCATAGTCCTGCGACACGGTTGTCAGGGCCGGGCAGGTGAAGCGGGCCACGGGGTGGTCATCGTGCCCGGCCACGCGCATGGCGTGGCCGTCGCCGATGCCGACGCGCAGCCCCTGTTCGTAGGCGGCGGCAAGAAAGCCGATGGCCAGACGGTCGTTAGAACACAGCACCGTGTTGGTCGGCAGGGCGCGGTCCAGGATCATCCGGGTGGCCTCGCGGTGCGCGATTTCCTCGAAGGCCCAGCCGGTCCCCTCGGCCACCAGCAGCATGGGTTCATGGCCCAGGCGGCGCATCGTTTCTTCATAGACCGCGCGGCGCTTGTTGGCATTGGGATTGGGGGCGTTGCGCATCTCGAACAGGGCCGGGGGTTCGCCGGTCCGGGCAAGGTATTCTACAATGACGCCAGTACTTTGGATGTAGTTGGTGCCGAACATCGCATCGCCCACGTCCTCGACGTCGCAATCGAACAGCACGGTGGGCACATCGCGGCAAAAGGCGTCCAGCGCCTCGCGCCGCGACCGGCGTCCGATGGGCCCCAGCAGGACCCCGGCGGGGCGGATGCCGCGCAGGCTTTCCAGGTTGGCGATCTCGCGGTCCGGCTCGCCGTGCGAGCTGAGCAGGATCGGATTATAGCCCGCCGCGGTGCAGAGCATTTCCAGGTTCCGGGCCATTTCGGCAAAGAAGGGGTCGGCGAGGAAGGGCACGACGATCCCGATATTGCGCGTCAGGTGGCGGTTCTGGTTGATGGCGTAGACATTGGGGGTGTAGTCGAACCGCTCCAGCGCCGCCTCGATGCGGGCGCGGGTCGTGGCACGGACCGAGGTCGGGTCGTTGAAATACTTCGAAAGCGTCGGGCGAGAGATGCCGCTGACCGAGGCCAGCTCCTCCATGGTGCGAACTCTTTCCTGACCCATCGAGGCGCCTCTGGTTTGCTACGTTCTGTTCATAACTTTACGCGTGGAAAGGAAATCACGCGCTTTGCTTTCCGTCAACCGGCGCCCGGCCCCAGGGGGCCGCGGCAGCCGCAGGTGCGGCGCGAAGGCGGGCCCGGTCTTGGGCGTCGTCCCTATAGCACGGATCGCCGGGCCGCCTAGCGCCCCTGACCCCGGGGAGTGAAACGCGGCGGATCGAAGACCTCGACCGGGGGCAGGGGGCCTGCGATGGCCTCGACCTCGACCAGGCAGGACTGCGCGGCGGGCCCCTGGGTCAGCGCCGAGGCGGGCCGGTCGGGGCAGACCACATTGGGGTTGCCGTGCCGGTCCAGCGGCAGGGTGCCCGGCGGGGCCGTGGGGTCGGGGTCCCACCAGGCGCCCGTGGGCAGTTGCACCACGCCGGGCCGCAGCCCGTCATAGGTTTCCACCGCCGCCAGGCAGGCGCCCCGGTCGTTGAAGACCCGCGCCACGTCCCCCGTGGCCAGCCCGCGCGCGGCGGCATCCTCGGGATGCATCCGCATCACCTCGCGCCCCGCCACCTTCGCCGCCCGCGACACCCCCGCCATGTCGTACTGGCTGTGCAACCGCGTCGCGGGCTGGCTGGAAATCAGGTGCAGCGGAAAGCGCGCCACGGCCTCGGCCCCCAGCCATTCCTTGGGCGGCAGCCAGGTTGGATGGGGCGGGCAATCCGCATGGCCGAAGCCCGCAATGGTCTGGGAATAGAGCTCGATCCGCCCCGAGGGGGTGGTCAGCCGCGCGCCTTCGGGGTCGGCGCGGAAGGCCTGCATCAGGTCTCCCTGGCGGCTGTCCTCAGCGGGCTCCAGCAGGATCTGCGGCCCGCTCCAGAAATCCTCGAAGTCGGGCAGGGCCTGGCCTGCGGCCTCGGCCACCCGCTGCCCGCGCGCGTAAAGATGACGCAGCCAGCCTTCGGCATCGCGTCCTTCGGTGAAGCGCTCGCCTGCGCCCAGCCGTTCGGCCAGCCCGGCGAAGATCGCGTAGTCGTCGCGCGCCTCGCCCTGGGGCGGGGCCACTGCGTGGCTGGGCGACAGGAAACGGTCATGGCTGGAATAGGCGATGTCGTTGCGTTCCAGCGCGGTGGTGGCGGGAAAGACGATATCGGCGTGGCGCGCCAGGGCGTTCCACCAGCTTTCGTTGACGATCACCGCCTCGGGGCGCTGCCAGGCCCGGGCAAGGCGGTTCAGATCCTGGTGATGATGGAACGGGTTGCCCCCGGCCCAATAGATCAGCCGCAGATCGGGATAGGACCGCTTGGCGCCGTTGAACGTATAGGGCGCGCCGGGGTGCAGCAGGGCATCGGCGATGCGGGCCACGGGGATATGTTCGGTCACCGGGTTGGTCAGCTGCGGCAGGGCCGGGAAGGCAAAGGCAGAGCGCAGGTTGCCCACCCCGTTGGTCGAGGCATAGCCAAAGCCGATCCCGCCGCCGGGCAGGCCGATCTGCCCCAGCATCGCCGCCAGGGCGATGGCCGCCCAATAGGGCTGTTCGCCCGCATCGGCCCGTTGCAGCGACCAGGCCATCATCAGGAAACTGCGGCTGGCGGCCATCAGCCGGGCCAGTTCGGCAATGCGCGGGGCGGCAAGGCCGGTGATCTCTGCGGCCCAGTCGGGCGTTTTCGGTCTGCCGTCGCTTTCGCCCAGGATATAGGCCTCCAGCTGCTCGGCGCCGGTGGTGTGGCTGCGCAGAAAGGCGCGGTCGGCCAGCCCCTCGGTCAGCAGCACATGACCCATGGCCAGAAGCAGCGCGGTATCGGTGCCGGGCCGCAGGGGCAGCCAGTCGACCCCGTCGCCGGCCGTGTCGTCACGGATGGGCGAGATCGAGATCATCCGCGCGCCCCGCGCCCGCAGCCGGGCCAGGTTCTCGGCCAGGATATGGCGCGACAACCCGCCCGAGCAGATCTGCGCGTTGCGCGCGGGCAGGCCGCCGAACAGCACCAGCGTTTCGGTCGTCTCGGCGATGCGCGGCCAGGAGGTATGATGGCTGATCAGCCCGCGCCGGGTGCCGATCACATGGGGCAGGATCGTCTCGCCCGCCGCATAGCTGTAGGTCTGGACCGAGCGGGTATAGCCGCCGACGCTGTTCAGAAAGCGGTGCACCTGGCTTTGCGCATGGTGGAACCGCCCGGCCGAGCCCCAGCCGTAAGAGCCGCCATAGAGGGCGCGGTTGCCATGCTGGGTTCGTACCCGGTCGATCTCTGCCGCGGCCAGGTCCAGGGCCTCGTCCCAGGGCAGTTCGACAAAGGGCTCGCGCCCGCGCCCGGGGCCCTCGGGGACGATCCGCCCCGCCTCGCGCGCGGCCAGGAAAGAGGCGCGCACGGCGGGGCGGAGGATGCGGGCGGGGGCGTCCAGCCCCTCGATCATGCTTTGCCCCAAGGGCGAGGGGGCGGGATCCTGGGCCAGCGGCACCAGGCGCCGGGGGCAGCCCCCCTCCATCTCGGCGCGGAAGCTGCCCCAATGGGTGACGACAAGCGGCGTTTCGGGCCGGTTCAGCATGGCGGGGATCCTCGGCGGACGGGTCTCTCCCCCTGCGGTAGCGCCGGGGCGCGCGGGGAACAAGCGGGTTTCGCCAGGTCAGGACGGGCAGGGCGGGTGCTGATCAGCCTTTCGGCAACGGGCAGTCGGGCCGGGCCCGTGCGGGCGCGCGGGCATTGCCATTGCTGCCCGGGGGCGCGACACCGAAGAGGCAGATCAAGAGGACAGGAGCGGGCAATGCACTATTTCGACGCAGCGGCGGTTCATGCGCGCCTGCCCTGGCGCGGGCTGGTCGAGGCCCTGCGCCAGGCCCATGCGACGCAGGACATGCCCTTCAGCGAGGCCCGCCATTTCGACGCGCCGGACGGCGGCGGCGATCAGTTCGTCAATCTGACCGCCTGGGCGGGTGGCCAGGCGGTGGCGGTGAAACTGGTGGGCGTCTTTCCCGGCAACCCAGAGCGTACCCCACCCGAACCCTCGGTGCAGGGGCTGGTGGTGCTTTTCGACGGGCAGACCGGGCGGCCGATCCTCAGCTGTGACGGGGCGGCGCTGACCTATCGCAAGACGGCGGCGGATTCCGCCCTGGGGGTAGATCTGCTGGCCCGCCCCGAGGCCGAGGTTCTGGCCATCGCGGGCGCGGGCGGTCTGGCGCCCCATGTGGTGGCGGCGATCTGCGCGGTCCGCCCGATCCGGCGGGTGCTGATCTGGAACCGCACACGGCCCCGGGCCGAGGCGATGGCCGCCACCCTGGCCAGCCTCGATCTGACAGTCGAGGTGGTCGAGGACTTCGCCCAGGCCCTGCCCCAGGCCGACATCGTCAGCACCGTCACCATGGCCACCCGCCCGGTGATCGACGGGCGCCTGCTGAAACCTGGGGCGCATGTGGATCTGGTGGGCGCCTACCGCCCCGACATGCGCGAGGCCGACGCCGAAACCCTGCGCCGCGCCGGGCGCATCTTCGCCGACAACCGCCCGGTCTTTGCCCTGTCGGGCGACGGCATCGACCCGGTGGCCGAGGGGCTGGTGCCCGGGGTCGAGGCGGATTTCTTCGACCTCTGCGCCGGGGGCCACCCGGGCCGCCGCGACCCCGCCGAGATTACGGTCTGCAAGAATGCAGGCGGGGCACATCTGGATCTGTTCACCGCGCAATACCTGGCCCGGGCCGAGGGCTGAGGAGGTATTGCCCGTGCCGGGCGATGCCTCCGGCGGGGATATTTTTGGCCAACAAATAGAGAGGGGCAGAGCACAGCAAAGCCCGGGCGGCACCCCGGCTGCAAAGTCCGCCAACGGGCGCACCTGGTTGGCCTAGGTCACAGCCGGGGCGCGGCTCGGGCTTTCGCGTGCCACCCCCTTATCTTTCTCATTGCCAAAAATATCCCGGGGGGAATTGAGCCGCAGGCTCAAGGGGGCAGAGCCCCCTTTGTCCCTTCCATTTGTCGCCATCCGGCGACGGGGGGGCAGAGCCCCCGACCCCCGTCTACCTATCGCGCCTAGAGGTCGGGGGCCTGGTGCATGTCCTTCACCGCGAAGTCGATCAGCGCCCGCAGCTTGGGCGGCAGGGCGCGGCCTTCCAGATAGGCCACATGCAGGGGGTGCGCCGTGCCCTCGTAGCCGGGCAGAAGCGGCACCAGCGCACCACTGGCCAGCGCCTCGGTCAGGATGAAGCGCGGGCAATAGGCGATGCCGCGCCCGGCCAGGGCCATGTCGCGGGCGGCGCGGGCGGAATTGACCAGGAAACGGGTGGGGATCGGCACCTCGACCGTCTGCCCCTGGCGCTGGAAGACCCAGCGGGCCGGATCGGCGCGGTTGGTGTCGGCGATGCACAGGTGCCCGGTCAGATCCTGCGGGGTCTGCGGCGTGCCCTGCTGCGCCAGGTAGTCGGGGGCGGCTACCACCAGGCTGCCGATCTGCCCCAGGCGGCGGCGCTTCAGCGAGGGGATGGCCGTATCGCCAACGCGAAAGGCCAGGTCGACCCCCTCGGCGGCCAGGTCGACATAGGCGTCGCTGAGGCGCAGGTCGATTGTCAGATCCGGGTGCGGCGCGGCAAAGCGCGCCAGCAGCCCCGCCACATAAACCTCGCCGAAGGTCACCGGGGCCGAGATCCGCAGGGTGCCCGAGAACCCCCGGCTGTCCTCGGTCACCGATTGCAGCATCGCCTCCATCTCGCCCAGCAGGGCGGGGGCGCGGGTCAGCAGGGTCTCGCCCGCCGGGGTCACGCCGACCCGCCGGGTGGTGCGCTGCAACAGGCGGGTGCCCAGGCGGTCCTCCAGCTCGGCGACATATTTCGAGGTCAGGCGGTTGGACATCCCCAGCCGGTCGGCGGCGGCGGTGAAAGAGCCGGTTTCGGCGGTGGCGACAAAGGCGCGGAGGCCGTCGATCAGGTCCATGGATCAGCCTATTTGGAACAAATTGGGCGCAGTCATTCCATATCTTCCCTATTTCATTCGAGCGCTGCAAGCGGCATCTTCAGGGCAACAGAAACAACGGCGCGCAAGGATCGGGGCCCACCCCGATCCGCGCCCCAGCAGAAAGGACCGGACCCATGTCCATTGCACAGGATCTGCGGAAGCTGGCCGAAGGGCTGCAACGTTCCGACCGGCTGCCGGTGGTCTTCCTCGGCCACGGCTCGCCGATGAATGCGATCGAGGATAACGAATATTCCCGCAGCTGGACCAAGCTGGGCGAGACCCTGCCGCGGCCCCAGGCCATCCTGGTGGTCTCGGCCCACTGGATGACCCGGGGATCCACCCTGGTCAACGTCTCGGCCATGCCGCAGACGATCCACGATTTCTACGGCTTCCCGCAGCAGCTGTTCGATCAGCAGTACCCCGCTCCCGGCGCCCCCGAGGTGGCCAAGGAGGTGGTGTCGATCCTGGCCAGCCACCATGCCGAGGGCGACGAGACCTGGGGCCTGGACCACGGCGCCTGGTCGGTGCTGAAGTTCCTCTATCCCGGCGCCGATGTGCCGGTCTTCCAGCTGTCGATCGACATGACCAAGGACCTGCCGCACCATGTGGAAATCGGCCAGGCCCTGCGCGCCCTGCGCGACCGGGGCGTGCTGATCCTGGGCTCTGGCAACGTGGTGCACAACCTACGCGCCGTCCGCTGGGGCAAGGGATCCGAGGCCTGGGACTGGGCCGAAGAGTTCGACGGCCTCTTTGCCGACCGGCTGGGCGCGGGCGACATCGACACGCTGGCCGACCGGGGCAAGCTGGGCAAGCTGTTGCAGATGGCCCACCCTTCGGTCGACCACTACCTGCCCGCGCTGACCGTGGCGGGGGCGGCGGATGCCAAGGACAGCCTGTTGTTCATGACCGACACGATCGACCTGGGCTCGGTCTCGATGCGCAGCTTCGTCTATTACTGACGCCCCCCATGACCTTCGCCCCGGACCCGCACGGGCCCGGGACGCCCCCGAGACATGACCAAGACGACAGATGAAGGAGAGCCCCCATGCTGGTGGATGGCAAATGGACGAAGGACTGGGATCCGGTTCAGAAGAAGGACGCCAAGGGTCGGTTCGTGCGCCAGGTTTCGACCTTCCGCAACTGGGTGACCCCCGATGGCGCCCCGGGCCCCACGGGCGAGGGCGGGTTCCCGGCCGAGGCGGGGCGCTATCGCCTTTACGTGGCCTATATCTGCCCCTGGGCCTCGCGCACCCTGATGGCGCGCAAGCTGAAGGGGCTGGAGGAGATCATCCCGGTGACCGTGGTGAACCCGGTGCTGGAGGCCCAGGGCTGGGAGTTCGGCGGCTATCCCGGCGCCGATGAGGATCCGCTGCACGGCGCGCGCTACATGCACGAGCTGTACAGCCGCGCCGACCCCCATGTGAACGGCCGCGCCACCGTGCCGGTGCTGTGGGACATGAAACGCGATGTGATGGTGAACAACGAAAGCGCCGATATCGTCCGCATGTTCGATACCGCCTTCGAAGGGCTGGTGCCCTCGGATCTGCGCCTTTACCCCGAGGATCTGGCGCCCGAGATCGACGTGCTGAACGCCGAGATCTACGACAAGCTGAACAACGGCGTCTACAAGGCCGGTTTCGCCTCCAGCCAGGAAGCCTATGACGAGGCGGTGGCCGGGGTCTTTGCCACGCTGGACAAGCTGGAAGAGCGGCTGGCCGATGGCCCGTACCTTTTCGGTGACCGGCTGACCGAGACCGATCTGCGCACCTTTGTCACCCTGATCCGCTTCGACGCCGCTTACCACGGAGTCTTCAAATGTAATCTGAGGCAGATCAAAGATTACCCAGGGTTAACTTCTTACATGGAGCGTGTGTTGCAGCTGAAGGGCGTGCGGGAGACGGTGAACATGGATCACATCACCCGCGGCTATTACGCCATCAAGGCGTTGAACCCCACGCGCATCCGGCCGGTTGGTCCGGCGCATGTGGAGGCGCTTCTTCAGCGGTAAATGGTGACCTGGTAACCCGTGGAACAGGAGAGGCATTGCGCCTCTCCTGTTTTCGTTTCAGCTGAGCGGGGCCAGCAGCGGGCCGAGGTGCGGGGGCAGCTCGGGCCGGGCCAGGGCGTCCAGCAGCGGGTGCGCGGCCTGCGGGGCATGGGCGCGGCAATCGGCCAGTTTCGCCGCCAGATCCGCCAGCGCGGCGCGGCCTGCGGGCAGGACCGGCGGGGCGGGCAGGGGGCGGATCTCTTCGCGGCCATCGGTGAAGCGCAGGCGTGCGTGGCGCGTCAGGCCCGGGGCGCAGGCCTCCAGCGTGATGCGGCCTCCCAGGGCCAGGGTCGCTTCGTCCTGGCGGGGGGCCTCGGCGAAGGCCGCCAGGCCCGGCGCGCCCTGCCGCCAGGCCTGGGCGAAGGTATAGGGGATCGAGAACTTGGCCCCGATCGCCGTCTGCGGCCGCTGCCGGTCGGCCAGGGGGTGAAACAGCATGTCGTCGGGCGGGCAGACGGTAAAGGCAGCCCCGGCCAGCCTGTCCGGCGCCACCCCGTCGGCCCGCAGCGCCAGGCCCAGGGCAATGGCGGGGTGGGTGCCCCGGCAACAGGGCCACAGCTTTAGCGTGACCTGCTCGCCCAGAAAGACCCTGCCCAGGTCGTCGAAGGCCGCCACCTCGGGCGCGCGGCCCGTCAGCAGCGGGATCAGCCCGCCGCTTTCGCCCAGGGGATCCAGCGTGCCGGTGACGCCCGCCCGGGCCAGCAAGGCGCCCTCGACCGCCGCCCGGGCGGCGAAGCCGTCGCGCACCGCGCGCAGGTCGCTGGCCGGGCTGCGCTTCAGCGCGTCGGTCAGCGTAAATTGCACCAGCGCTAGCGAGACGGCGGCGACCGCCTGATCGGGGCTCAGCCGCAGCAGATGCGCCGCGCCCAGGGCCGCCCCGGCGCAGGCGATCATCGGCGGGTGATACCAGCCCTGCGCGCCCGGATCGGTGGCCAGGGCCAGGCTGATCCGGCAGGTCAGGTCGCAGGCCAGGGCAAGCGAGGTCAGCAGATCGGCCAGGGGCGCCTCTTCGCCCTCGGCCAGGGCCAGCAGGGCGGGAATGGCCACCGCGTTGGGATGCATCCCCGTGGCATCAAAGGTGTCCTCGAAATCCAGCGCATGGGACAGGGCACCATTGGCCAGCGCCGCCAGCCCGGGCGGGGCGCTGCCGCCCGCAAGCAGGGTTGCCGCGCCGCTGCCGCGCGCCATTTCGGCAAAGGGCCGGGCGGCGGGTTCCAGGGTCACGGCGGCGGCCATGGTGGCCAGCCCGTCCAGAAGAGACAGCCGCGCCGCCTGGGCTGCCCCGGGCGGCAGGGCGCGGGTGGCCAGCACCCGGGCGGCAAGGCTGCGCGTCAGGCTCATTCGGGGGTATGGGGGCGCAGGACGTCCCCTTCGGGCGTGTAAAGCGTATCCAGCCCGGCCTCGGCGGTGATCTGGCGCAGATAGGCCAGGATCCGGTCAAAGCGCGGATCCTCGGGGGGGACGATGCGCGGCACCGCGTCGCGTTCGATCCAGACCGGCACCAGGCGCAGATCCTGCACCCCCTCGGCTGTCAGCCTGCATTCCACGAAGACCGACATGGCGCTGTCGGGGGGGAAGTTATAGCTGCTGTCCAGATCGGGCACCCAGTCGGGGTTCAGCTTCTGGATCTCCTTGAACCCTTTCGAGGCGGCGTGTTTGGCATCCATCTTCAGATCCAGGGCGAAGTTCGCCAGGCTGTGGACGATGGGTCGGCCCTTGTAGAATTCCATCCCCTTCAGGATATGGGCATGACAGCCCAGCACCATGTCGGCGCCCGCGTCGATGGCGGCAAAGGCCACGTCGCGCTGATAGTCGGGGATCACGGCGGGGACAAAGTGGATGCCCGCGTGATGCGACAGGATCACCACGTCGGCGCGTGTCTTCAGATCGCGGATCGAGGCGACCAGCGCCGCCAGATCCTCGCGATGCGGGAAGGTGTGGATGCGCGCGGGCGTGCCCGGCTGGTCGGTCTCGATCTGCTCGTAAAGGGTATGGCCGCGCATGGGTGCGCAGCCGGGTTTCGCCTCTTCCGCCCAGTAATTCGCGGGCAGGATCGAGTTCACCGACAGGAACCCCACGGTGACCCCGCCCCGGTCGACGATCACCGGGGCGCGGGCCTCGGCGATATTGGCCCCGGCGCCCATGGGGCGGGCGCCCGCGCGGGTCAGGTTCTCCAGCGTGTCGAACATGCCGTCCGGGCCCCAGTCCATGGTGTGGTTCCCGGCAAAGCTGACCACCTCCAGCCCGGCGCCCACCAGGGCGTCGGCGATCTCGGGCTTGCCGCGCATGGTGTGGCGGGCCTGGGGCATCCGGGTTCCCCGGGTGGTCAGGTTCACCTCCAGCTGGCAATAGCCCAGGTCGGCGGCGGTCAGGCGATGGCGCACGGCGTCAAAGATGGTGGCCGGATCGTCGCGATCCGGGGCCACGTCGCCCACGGCGACAAACCGCAGGCTCATGTCCAGCCCTCCGCCGTGACCCGGTGGCAGGCGACCTGGCCGCGCGGGGTGTCCATCAGCGCGGGGCGCTCGCGCTTGCAGGCCTCCTGCGCGAAGGGGCAGCGGGTGTGATAGGCGCAGCCCGAGGGCGGGTTCAGCGGCGAGGGCAGCTCGCCCATGGGCGGCGTGGCCGTGGGCGGCGCGGCGGGATCGGCGGGCAGGGCGGCGGCCAGCAGGGCGGCGGTATAGGGGTGATCGGGGCGGGTGCAGATCCGCGCGGCGGGGCCACGTTCCACCACCCGGCCCAGATAGATCACCACCACCTCGTCACACATGAAGCGCACGGTGGCCAGGTCATGGCTGACAAACAGGGTCGCCAGCCCGTAGTCCTCTTGCAAGTCCTTGAGGATGTTCAGGATCTGCGCCTGGATCGACAGGTCCTGCGAGCTGACTGGCTCATCCAGCAGCAGCAGTTCGGGGCGCGAGGCCAGGGCGCGGGCGATGGCGATCCGCTGGCGCTGCCCGCCCGAGAACTCCGACGGCAGCCGGTCGGCGACGGCGGCCGACAGGCCCACTTGCTCCAGCACCTCGATCACCCGGTCATTGATCTCGGCCCGGGTCATCTCGCCCGAGGCCGCCAGGGGCTCGGCGATGATGCGGCGGACCTTCATGCGCGGCGAAAGCGAGGAATAGGGGTTCTGGAACACCGGTTGCACGGCGCGGCGGTAGGCGCGCATCTCGGCGCGGCTGAGGTCCGACAGGGCGCGGCCCTTGAACATCACCTCACCGCTGGTGGGATGGTCCAGCGCCAAGAGCAGCCGGTTCAACGTGGTCTTGCCGCAGCCCGATTCGCCCACGATGCCAAGGGATGTGCCCGGCGTGCAGGCCAGGGACACCTCGGACAGGGCGTGCAGCAGCCCGCCGCGTACCTTGAAGGCCCGGCCGAGGCGGCGGGTTTCCAGGATGGCGGGGCCCGCCGTTTCGGCGCGGGGCGGTGGCGGGGCGTCGGCCTGCGGCACGACGCGCAGGGCGCGGTCAGGCGATTTCATGGGCTTGCTCCTGCGGATGCCAGCAATTCAGGGTGTGGCCGGGGCGGATCTCGGCCCGGGGCGGGGCCTGGCGGCACTGGGCCGAGGCGGCGGCGCAGCGCGGGTGAAAGGGGCAGCCCTCGGGGCGGTGGCCCACGGCGGGGGGCGCCCCGTCGATCACCGGCAGGCGGTGCGGCGCATGGGCGGTCGAGGGCACCGAGGCCAAGAGCGCCTTGGTGTAGGGATGGGCGGGCCGGGCGAAGATCTCGGCCACCGGGCCGGTTTCCACGATGCGGCCCGCATACATCACCGCCACCCGGTCGCAGATCCGCGCCACCACGCCGAAGTCATGGGTGATGAACAGCATCGCCATGTGATGCGCCGCGCGCAGGGCCTTCAGCAGCTCCAGGAACTGGTACTGGATGGTGGCATCCAGCGCGGTGGTCGGCTCATCACAGATCAGCAGCTCGGGATCCTGCGCCAGGCCGATGGCCGAGACGATGCGCTGCCGCATCCCCCCCGACATCTGGTGCGGGAAGGCGCGCAGCCGCTCGGCGGGCGAGGGGATGTTGACCTCGGCCAGCGCCGCCTCGGCCGCCGCCGACAGGTTGCGCTTGCCGCCCCGGCGCAGGGCCTCTTTCAACTGGGTGCCGATGGATTGCACCGGGTTCAGCGAGGCCATCGGGTCTTGCAGGATCATCGAGATCTCTTCGCCCCGGATATGGCGCAGCTTGCGGTTCGGCATGGTCAGGATGTCCTGCCCCTTCCAGGCGATGCGCCCGGAGGTGCCGGCAGAAAGCGTGGGCGAGGTCAGCCGCAGAACCGACATGCCCAGAGTGGATTTGCCAGAGCCGCTTTCGCCGACCAGCCCCAGGGTCTCGCCCGGCATCAGGTCCAGCGAGACCGCGTCGAGGATCGAGGGCGCGTCCGCCTTGCGGCCCACGCGTACCGTCAGGTCGCGGATGGAAAGAAGGGGATCGGTCATGCGCCACGTCCTTTCAGGCCGGGATTGATCCGGTCGGTCAGCGTGTCGCCGACCACGTTGACCGCCATGACCACCAGCACGATGGCCAGACCGGGCAGGGCCGAGACCCACCAGGCGGAAACGATATAGCTTCGACCCTCGGCCACCATGCCGCCCCAGCTGGGGTTGGGCGGCGGCACGCCCACGCCGAGGAAGGACAGTGAGGCCTCCAGCACGATCACCACGCCGACCTGCAAGGTGGCCACGACGATCAGCGAGGGCGCGATATTGGGCAGCACATGGCGCAGGATGATGGCCGCGTGGCCCAGGCCCGAGGTGCGCGCCAGATCCACGTAATCCTCGTTCTTCACCCGCAGCGTCTCGCCCCGCGACATGCGGGCATATTGCGACCAGAGCACCAGCGAGATGACGATGACGATATTGAGGAAGGAGGGCCCGACCACGGCGGCGAACAGCAGCGCCAGCAGGATGACGGGCAGCGACAGGGCCAGGTCGACCAGCCGCATCAGGAAGCGGTCCAGCCAGCCGCCCACATAGCCCGACAGGGTGCCAAGGGCGGTGCCGATGCTGCCCGCGATGGCGATGACCACCAGACAGACCGCCAGGCTGATCCGGGCGCCCTGCACGATGCGCGCCAGCACGTCACGGCCCAGCCGGTCGGTGCCCAGCAGATGGTCGGGCGATCCGCCCGGGGCCCAGGCGGGCGGGTCCAGCCGGGCCCGCAGCGAGCCGCGCAGCGGGTCGTGCTCCAGCAGGAAGGGGCCGATCAGCGCCACCAGCACGAAGAAGATCAGCAGGCCGAGGGCAAGCTTGAAGGACAGATCACGGGTCATGGGGGATCCTTTCGCGCCGCTTAGCTGCGCGCCCGCATCCGCGGGTCGATGGCAAGGTACAGAAGATCGACGATCAGGTTCGCCAGGATGAAGAAGGCGGTGATCACCAGCACCACGGTCTGGATGACGGGAAAGTCGCGGGCCAGGATGCTTTCATAGGCCAGCCGCCCGATGCCGGGCCAGGCAAAGACCGTCTCCACCACCACCGCGCCGGTGATCATCGTGGCAAAGAAGGTGCCCATGAAGGTCACCACCGGGATCAGCGAATTGCCAAGCGCGTGGCGCAGTACCACGCCCCATTCCGACACGCCCTTGATGCGCGCCAGCTTCACGTATTCCGAACCGAGCGCCTCAAGCATCGAGGCGCGCACCAGTCGGGTGATGGCCGCCAGGGTGAATAGGCCCAGGGTCAGGGCGGGCAGCACATAGTAGATCGGCCCTCCGAAGCCCGAGGTGGGCAGCCAGCCCAGCTTTACCGCGAAAAGGTAGATCAGCATGATCCCCAGCCAGAAGCTGGGCGCGGATTGGCCCAAGAGGGCCAGCAGCCGCACCGCCAGATCGGCCAGGGTGCCCCGGGTGATCGCCGCCAGCACGCCCAGCAGGACGCCCACCACCAGGGTGAAGGCCAGGGCGACCCCGGCCAGCGACAGCGAGGCGGGTAGGCGCGACAGCACCAGGTGCAGCGCGTCTTCGCGCCCGGCGGTCACCGATTGGCCGAAATCCCCCTGCAGGGCATTGCCCAGGAAGGTCAGGTATTGCCGCCAGGCCGGTTGATCCAGGCCCAGCTGGGCGATCAGCATCTGGCGGTCTTCCTCGGTGGCGCTGTCCGACAGCAGCAGGGCCACCGGGTCGCCGATGACACGGCTGAGAAGGAAAATGACCAGGCTCATCAGCAAAAGCGCCACCAGCGCCTCGGCCAGCCTGCCGGAAAGATGTTTCAGCATGGGGATCCTGTACGCTTGGGGCGCGTGCGGGCCGGGCGGGGGCCGGTCAGAGGGGAAGGCGCGCCGGTGCCGTGCGACGGGCGGCGGTAGACCCGCCGCCCGCGTCCGGGTGGGGCCGTTACTCGGCCAGTTCCGCCTGATCGAAGTTGTAGACGTAAGAGGTGTCGATCCCCCAGGCGCCCACGCGGTCGCCCACGCCGTAGGGTTCATTGGCCAGCACCATGAAGACGTTGGCCGCCTCGTCGCGCAGATACTGGCCGATGTCGGTCAGCCGCTCGGTGCGCTTGGCCGGGTCGGTCTCGGCGCCCAGGCCCGCCAGTTTCTCTTCCAGCGCCTCAGAGGTGAAGGAGGCGAAAAGCGACTTGGTCGAGAAGCCCGCCTCGACCCCGTTTTCGGGGTTGGCGAAGGGGAAGCCCCGGTGCGTCATGGCGAAGTTCAGCGGCTTGCCAGAGGTCCATTCGGCGCGGATCGAGGGCCAGTCGCCTGGCTCGATCGTGACGTTGATGCCCACATCGGCCCAGTACAGCGCCACCGCCTCGGCCATCAGCGGCAGTTCGGCGCCCGGCGTGGTGGTGAAGGTCTTCAGCACCATGTCAAAGCCGTCGGCATAGCCCGCCTCGGCCAGCAGCGCGCGGGCGCGCTCGGGGTCGTAGGGGTAGGGTTCGACCGAATCCCAGGCGGCAATCGGCGTGTCGCCATTGGCCACGGTGCCCTGCCCCTGGAACAGCTCGTCGATGATCGTCTGCTTGTCGACGGCATAGTTCATCGCCTGGCGCACGCGCACGTCGGCCCAGGGGTTGTCGGGGTTGAACCGCGCGGGGTCGGTCTGCACCACGCCGCCTAGGCGGATCACCGGCGACCAGGTCTTTTCCGCCGAGACGATGCGCAGGCCCGCGGCATCCAGCCCGGGGATCGAATCGAAGCTGACCGGGGCGATGTCGGCCTCACCGGCCTGCAACATGGCCACGCGGGTGGCCTCTTCGGGTACGGCCTTGAAGGTGATCGTGTCGAAATCGGGCGAGACGCGCCAGTGCTCGACGCCCTCGCGCAGGGCCAGGGTAATCTCGGACCCGTCGACGGATTGCGCCACCGTATAGGGGCCGCTGCCCACGGGCATGGCGCTGTCGGCCTCGGCGCCCAGGCCTTCGACATAGGACTTGCACACGATGCCGACCTGCTGCGCCTCACCCATATAGCCGGTGGCCAGCAGGAAGTCGGGGGCCTTCAGGTTCAGCCGCAGGGTCAGCTCGTCCACCACCTCGGCGCTGTCGATCACCCGGCGCATGGTCGAGGCCGGGCCGGCGCGGCTGTCGTCGGCGATGATGCGTTCGATGGAATAGGCCACGTCCTCGGCGGTGACGGTGCCGCAGCTGGGATCCGAGAAGGGCACGCCCTCGCGCAGATGGAAGGTCCAGGTCTGGCCGTCGTTCTCCATCTCCCAGCTGGTGGCGAGGCCGGGCTGGGCGTTGCCATCGGCATCCAGGTAGACAAGGTAGTCATAGACCAGGTCGAGGTAGGTCTTGCGCTGACCAGAGCCCGCCCAGGGGGTCATAGTCTGTTCCGATAAAGTGGGGATGGCGACGGTCAAGGTCTCTGCCGTCCCCGGCGAGGCGGCCAGCAGCGCGAGCGCGGACGCACCCAGCACTGCCGCGCGACGGCGCGGTTTCAGATGTTTCATTTTTCCTCCCTACGGCCTGTTTGCAGGCCGCTCCTTTAGTGTCCCGAGTGTCCTATCTGGATCCCTAATTGTCAACAATCTTGCGCTGGTCATTGCCGGGCTTTCGGGGGAGGATGGGCGCGTCGAGCCGGGGAGGCGGAAGATGGCGGAAGATGGGGCGGCGCGGGATCTGAGTTCCGAGGGAATCGCGGCCGCGCTGCGGGCGCGGATGCTGGCCGGGGACTATGCCCTGGGGCAGCGGTTGATCGAGATGGACCTGGCCGAGGAATTCGGCGTGGGCCGGGGCCGTGTGCGCGAGGCCTTCCGCATGCTGACCGGCGAGGGCTATCTGGAGTTTGTGGCCAACCGCGGCGTGCTGGTGCGGCGCTATTCCCGGGCCGAGCTGATCGAGATGGGCCGCGTGCGCGAGGTGATGGAGGGGCTGGCCGCCCGCCTGGCCGCCGAACGCGCGCTGGACGCGGCGGAACGGGCCGATCTGGAGGGCGCCCAGGCGCGGATGGATGCCGCCGAGGCCGCCGGGGATCTGGCTGGGTTCGGCGCCGAGAACCGCGCCTATCATGCCCTGATCGAGCGGCTGGCGGGCAATGGGCCCGCGGCCAGGGTGATTGACCGGGTGCGCATCCCGCTGGTGCGGGTGCAGATGCCGCCCGCCGATGTCGAGGAATCCATTGGCCGGTCCAATCGCGATCACCGGGTGATCACCGCCGCCATCCTGTCGGGCGCGCCCGAGGCCGCCGAGGCGGCCATGCGGGCCCATGTCCGCGCGGGCAACGCGCATATCGCGCGGCTGCCCGACAGGGTGTTCAGCGATTAACGAAAGCGGACCGGCACCGCGAAGGGGCCGTATTCGGGCCAGGTGGTCATCGGCGTCGGGCCGTCGGCCTCGAAGCCGTCGCAATACTTGGCCCAGCTTTCCAGCGCCGCCTCGATCATCAGCCGCCCGATCGGCTCGCCCGCGCAGCGGTGCGGGCCGCGGCCAAAGGCGATGGCGGGCTTGGGGTTGTCGCGGTCCAGGCGGAACTCGTGCGGGCATTCGAACACCGCCTCGTCGCGGTTGGCCGAGGTGAAGCACAGGGCGATCGGCTCATCCTTGCAGATCTTTTCGCCGCCGATTTCCACGTCCCGCGTGGGCGTGCGGGCAAAGCCCCGGTAGGGGGTGTAAAGGCGCAGCAGCTCTTCCGCGATCTCTGGGGTCTTTTCGGGGTGATCCTTCAGCAGTTGGAAATGCTCCGGGTGGCGGCAGAAATGCACGGCAGCCGAGCCCAGGAAGGTGGTGGGGGCGATGATGCCGACCACCAAAAGTTGCCGGATGGTGCCTAGAATACCCTGATCGGGCAAGGGGTTGCCGTCGAAATCCCGCGCCGCCAGCAGGGCGCTGGCCGGGTCCGTGCCGGGGTCGCGCGGGTTTTCCTTGCGGTCGTCGATGATCGCCTGGGCAATGTCGTAAAGCACCAGCGAGTGTTTCTGGATCGCGTCGAAATCCTTGGTTTGCAGGGCCAGGTTGAAGGCATGGCCGATGTTGCGGATGCGGAAGGCGTCCTCTTCCGAGATCATGAAGAACTCGGCCAGGACATGGATCGGCAGGTGGAACGAGAATTCGCCGCAGATGTCGACGCGGCCCTTGGCCGGAATGTCCTTGAACAGCCGGTCCGAGATCTCGCGCACCACCTTGTTCCAGTATTGCATCCGTTCCTTGCGGAAGAGCGGCGCAATGGCCTTGCGGTAGGGGGTGTGTTCCGGCGGGTCCAGGTGCAGCGGCGGGCGGCGCCCGGTGGTGGCCACGCGTGGCACCACGTTCTGCACGGCGGTGGAATAAAGCGCCGGGTCGGACATGGCCGTTTCGATGTCCTCGTAACGGGTCAGCATCCAGAAGCCTTCCATGTCGTTGGAATGGGCCACCGGGCAGCGGGCGCGCAGATCCGCGAACAGCTCATGCGCGGCGTCGAAATCGTCCTGGCCGTCGGCGTCGAAGTCATGGCGCTTGGAAAAGCGCTCGGTGCCTTCCGGCGCGCGCCGGTCGTGAATCACATTGGTCATGGTTTCCTCCCTGATTGTCGACAATGTGACGTAGGTATGTGCTGAGAGCAAGTAATTTGACGCCGCCCGACGTGGGGGCGGCGCAAAGAAAAACCGCCGGGGGCGGGGGCCTCCGGCGGTTGCGATCTGGGGCAGGGGTGCGGGCGCCTAGAGCGAGGGCAGCCAGAGCACCAGGGCGGGCAGGGCGATCAGCAGCGCCACATGGATCATGTCCGCCACGACGAAGGGCGCCGTGCCGCGAAAGATCGACGACAGCGGGATGTCGCGTGCCACCCCCGACAGGACGTAGACGTTCATCCCCACGGGCGGCGTGATCAGGGCGATCTCGGTCATCCGCACCACCAGCACGCCGAACAGCACCGCATCATAGCCCAGCCCGGTGATCAGCGGGAAGAACAGCGGCACCGTCAGGGTCATCATCGCCGAGGCGTCCAGGATCATGCCAAGGAAGAAATAGACCGCCAGGATCACCAGCAGGATGGCCAGGGGCGCCAGATCGGCCCCGGCCACCCAGCCGGTCAGCTGCATTGGAATGGTGGTGACGGTGACGAAGGCGTTGAAGACCAGCGCACCAAAGAGGATGCCAAAGATCATGCCGGTGGTCTTGAAGGTCTCATAGACCGCATCCACCAGCCGCTGCCAGGTCAGCCGCTTGCGCAGGGCCGAGATGACCAGCGCCCCGAAGGCGCCCATGGCCCCCGCCTCGGTCGGGGTGAAAAGGCCCCCCACGATGCCGCCCATGACGAAAAGGAACAGCACGATCACGTCGCCGCAGCTTTTGAACCCGTCCCAGCGGTCGGCCCAGCTGGCGCGGGCGCCTGCGGGCCCCGCCTTGGGGTTTACCCGGCACTGGATCCAGATCACCGCCATATACATCAGCGCCAGCAGCACGCCGGGAATGATGCCAGCGGCGAACATGTCGCCGATCGAGGTTTCGGTCAGGATGCCGTAGATGATGAACATCCCCGAGGGCGGGATCAGCGAACCGATGGTGCCCCCCGCCGCGACGGATCCCGAGGCCAGCGGCAGCGAGTAGCCGTATTTGCGCATCTCGGGCAGGGCCACCAGGCCCATGGTGGCGGTGGTCGCCAGCGACGAGGCATTGACTGCGGCAAAACCCGCCGAGGCGCCCACGGTGGCCATGGCCAGTCCGCCGCGCCGGTGCCCCAGGCAGCGGGCCGCGAAATCGTACAGGTCCTTGCCGATGCCCGAGGCAAACAGGATATGCGCCATGAACAGGAACAGCGGCACCGTGCCGATGGCATAGTTGGTGGCCAGGTCGAAGGTGATCACGCCGACCTTGATCAGCACCGCCTTCACCGTCAGCAGCGAGGCGAACCCCACCACGCCCACCAGGCCCATGGCAAAGCCGATCGGCATCCCGAAGGCCAGGAAGGTGAACAGCGCGGCCAGGCCGATCAGGCCCATTTCAACGGGGGTCATTCCACACTCTCCTGGGGGTCGGGTGCATGGGGGTCACGGGGGCGCTCTGCCCCGGGGGCAAGGCGTTGCAGGGCGCGCAGCACCAGCACCGCGATCAGCAGGGCCGTGGCGCCGACGATCAGCCAGCGGAAGGGGGCGACGGGGATGTCCAGCAGCGGTGTCTTCTCGCCCTGGGCCGCGTGGCGCTGGGCGTCATGGATGGCGGACCACAGCACGAACCCCCAGAAGCCGCAGCCCAGAAGCAGCATCAGCCCCTCCAGCCCGTTGGCCAGCCGGGTGGGCAGGGTCTGGGTCAGCAGGTCCACCTTGGTATGGGCCCCGTCCCAGGCGGCATAGGCCAGCGACAGGGTGATGGTGGGGATCAGCAGCAGTTCCGACAGCACATAGGTGCCCGGAAAGGCAATGCCGATGGCGCGGAATATCACCGTCACCACGATCAGCCCCATCAGGGCCAGCAGGGTCAACACGCCCATCAGGGCCGAGGCCCGCACCAGCGCGCCAAGCCCGGTTTCTAGGATCTTCAGCATGGGTCCTCCCACCCGTCTGAGGGCAAGAGCGGTGCGGGGGCCGCGCCGCTCTTGCGGGTCGTCATTCCTCGTGGGCCGCGCGGATCCGCTCCAGCACCTCGGTGCCGGGCTTGCCCATGGCGTCGAGATCGGCGGCCACCTCGGCAATCGCCGGGGCGAAGGCCTGGGAATATTCGGCCACCACCGCGGGGGCGACGCTGTTGAAGGTCACGCCCTCGGCCTCGCCATAGGCGCGGCCCGCGGCCTCGGCCTCCGTCGACAGCTCCAGCGTGCGCTGGCTCAGCCAGTCGGTATTGGCGTCAAAGATCGCCTGGATGTCCTCGGGCAGGCCCGCCCAGGCGTCCATGTTCACCGCCCGCGAGGGATAGGCGCCGCGCGAATGGGGCAGCTCGGAATAATAGCTGACCACCTCGGCGAAGCTGAGCGATTTCAGCGCCTCATAGGGGGCAATGACCCCATCCAGCACGCCCTTTTCCAGCGACGGATAGGTTTCCGTCATCGGCATGGTCACCCCCTCGGCGCCAAAGGCCGCCAGCGGGCCGATGAAATCCACGGCCGAGCGGATGCGCAGCCCCTTCAGGTCGTCCAGGGTTTCCAGGGGCGCGTTGCGCAGCAGCAGGTGCATCGGGGTGCCGACGTTATAGCCCACCACATGCACGCCCAGCTCTTCCTGGAACACCGGGAAGTCGCCCACCAGATCCATGTAGACGCCCAGCACCTTCTGCGGATCGGTGTAGCCATAGAACATGCCCGGCACGAGGCGGTTCATGTCATAGCCCGAGCGCGCGTAGATCGGCGCGATATAGGCGATGTCGGCGATCCCGGCGGCCAGCTCATCCACCCCTTCGCGGCTGGTGATCAGGGCGCGGCCCCAATAGGGGGTGATCGCCACCCGGCCTTCGGTTTGCTCTTCGATCCGGGCGATCCATTCCGCGTCGGCCTGGCCGTAGGGATGGGTCGTCGTATAGGGCGAGGCGTAGGTCAGGTTGAAATCCGCCGCGAAGACGGCGGTGGCAGAGGCGCCGAAGCTGGCCGCGACTGCGAGGGTCATCGTCAGGTGTTTCATGGTTCTCCTCCCTGAAAGCACGATTGCGTAGAACGCCGGAGTTGTCTCCCCGGTCTCTGGGCGCCGGGGCGCTATTGGCCCGCCGGGGCGGGCGTCTCCTCCTGTTCGTCCCCGAGACGGGCGAGGAATTCGGCGGTATGGGCGCCCGGCAGGGCGGCGGGGCCGGGGGCGGGCTCGCCCCCAAGGCGCACCGGAGGGCCCAGCTGGGTCTGGGTCGCGCCGCCGGGCAGGGTCACGTCGATCACGGCGCCCCGGGCGCGGAAATGCGGCTCGGCCAGGGCGTCGGCGACCTCGTTCACCGGGGCAAACTGCGTGCCCGCGGCCTCGAACAGGGCCAGCCAATGGGCGCGGGGGTGCTGGGCAAAGAGCGCCTGCAAGGCGTCGCGGATCTCGGCCCGGCGGGTCGCCTCCAGTTGCAGGGGGATGAAATCGGGGCGGCCCATCACCTCGCAGAAGGTGGCCCAATAGCGCGGTTCCATGTCGGTGGTGCAGAGCCACAGCCCGTCGGCGCAGCGCCAGAGGCCCAGATCGGCGCGGCGGGTGCCGCGCGGCGGCGCCTCGGAGGGGTCGGCGTAGCGCGACAGGATATTGGCGGTCAGCGTCATGGCGCATTCGGTCATCGACACGTCCACGTGGCGCCCCTGGCCGGTGGCGCGGGCCGACATCACGGCGGCCAGGGTGGCAAAGGCCGCGTGGCTGCCGGTCAGCACATCGGCGGCGGGGGTGCCGGGCAGGCCAGGGGCCTTTGGGTCTTCGCCGGTGCGCGACATCACCCCCGAGAGGGCCAGCGCCACCGGGTCGTGCCCGGGCTTGTCGCGCAGCGGGCCGGTCTGGCCGCAAAGGGTCAGGCTGACATAGACCAGCGCCGGGTTCAGCGCCTGCAGCGCCTCATAGCCCAGACCGAGGCCCGCCAGAACGCCGGGGCGGTAATCCTCGACCAGCACGTCGACCTGGGCCACCAGCCGCCTCAGCACCGCCTGGGCGTCGCCGTCGCCAATGTCCAGGCGCAGGGATTTCTTGCCCCGGGCCAGCATGTCGCGGCCGCGCTGGCGCGCCTGGCCCTCGGCATCCATCTTGTCCCAGCCGAAGACCTTGGCCTGTTTCGCCAGTTCGCGGGGGTTCTCGACCCGGATCACCTCGGCCCCCTGATCGGCCAGAAGCCAGGTGCAATAGGGGCCGGGCAGCAGGCGCGAGAAATCCAGCACGCGCAGACCGGCAAGAGAGGCGGGCAGGGGGGGCGTCATGCGGCGCCCTCCTCGGGGTGCACGGCAAAGAGCGGGCCGCGCGCCAGCTTGCCTTCGGGCGTTTCGACGAAGATCCCGCGCGCCTGCATCTGCGGGCTGTCCGGCACCTCGGCCAGTCGTGTGATCGGCGACACGCCCCAGCCCAGCCTCAGCGACCAGTCGCCCAGTTCGGCGCGGGTGTGGCGGGCGAAGAAGGCGCCGACGAGGCCCTGCCAGCGGTCGATGATCGCCTGATCGGTGTCGGCCACCAGGATGTCCTCCCAGACGATCCCGGCCAGTTCCCCGGCGCAGCCCTCTTCCGCCATCACGCGGACCACGGCGCGCATCATGCCGGGGTTATCGACCATCGACCAGGTGACATAGCCGTCGGCGCAGGGCCAGACCTGGCGCACGCCAGAGGCGCCACGCACCAGCTTGTTGCCCACCCGGCGACCGATACGGCCGGTCCATTCGAACATCACCGCCTCGCGGTAATTGGCCAGGGTCGCCGATTGCAGACCCGAGACCGGGATGCGCTGGCCCCGGCCGGTCCGGGCCCGGGCGCGCAGGCCCATCAGGGCGGCGGTGGCCACCTGGATCCCGGTCAGGGCATAGGCCTGTTCGCCGGGCAGGCGCAGGGGCGGATCCTCGGCGGTGCCGATCACATGCATCAGCCCCGAGGCCGCCATCAGCGTCAGGTCGGTGGCGGGGCGGGGCGGCGGCCCCTCGGGCCAGGCCGTGGCCACCACATGGACCAGCCGGGAATGGCTGGCGGCCAGGGCGTCCACCTCGGGGCGGGGGCTGCGGCGGCGGTCGTCCAGCAGCACATCGGCACCGGCAAGCAACCCAGCCAGAGGGGTGGATGATGCGGGGGAGTGCCGCATCCCCCCGTGCCAGGCTGCCTGCCGGATCTCGGTCACCTCGCCGGTGTCGGCCAGGGTCACATCGGCGCCCAGCCGGGCCAGCATCTCGCCGCCGAAATCGACCAGCCGGTCGGCCAGGACGACGACCTTCAGGCCGGAGAGCAGCGGGGCGGGGGTCTGGGTCTCGGCGCTCATGCCAGGGCTCCTTCCTCGGTCAGGCGGGCGATGTCCTCGGCGCTCAGCCCGATCTCGGCGAAGACCTCGGCGTTGTGCTGCCCGAGGCAGGGCGAGGCGGTGACGCGGACGGGCGTGTCGGGCAGGTCATAGGGCGGGGCGGGCATCCGCGCCGGGCCAAGGACCGGGTGATCGGTCATCACGAAATGGCCCGCAGCCTCCAGCGCGGGGTTTTCGGCCACGCCCTTGCCGTCCAGCACCCGGGCGGCGGGCACGTCCGCCTGGATCAGCGCCTGTTCCAGGGCCGCACCGTCGCGGGTGGCGGTCAGGTCCGACAGGGCCTGGCTGAGCAGCGGCGCGGCGGCGCGGCGCGCGCCCGCATCGGGATAGCGGGTCGCCAGATCGCCCGCGTCGAGCACTGCGCAAAGGGCGCGCCACTGGCTGTCGTCCTCGCAGGCGATCGCGATCCAGGCGTCCGCGCCCGCGCAGGGAAAGACCCCGTGCGGGGCCATGACCGGATCGTCGTTGGCGGGCTTGTCCTCGGGCATCCCGGCGAAGAGATCACCGGCCACATGGACCATGGATTCGATCTGGCTGACATCCACATGGCAGCCCTGGCCGGTGCGGTCGCGCGCCTCCAGCGCCGAGAGGATCGCCACGGTCAGGAACATCGGTGCCACCACGTCGCCATAGGCGAGCGGCGGCATATGCGGCTCGGTCCCGGGCCAGCCGGTCATATCCGCATGGCCCGACTGGGCGGCGGCGATATTGCCGTAGCCGCGAAAGCCCGCCATCGGCCCGGTGCGCCCGGCGACCGAGACAGAGGCCAGGATGATCCCCGGTCGGATCTGTTGTAGGGTCTCATAGCCAAGGCCGATGCGGTCCATGTAGCCGGGGCCGAAGTTCTCGACCACCACATCGGCCCAGGCCACCAGCCGCTTGGCCACCTCGACCCCTGCCGGATCCGACAGGTTGATGGTGACGCTTTTCTTCGACGTATTGGTCTGGGCGAAAAAGACCGAGGCATCGGGTTTTTTCGACTGCCCTTTGGCGAAGGGGGGCGAACGGCGGCCCAGATCGAGGCGCCGCGCGCTTTCGATCTTGACCACCGTGGCGCCATTGTCGGCCAGATCCTTGGTGGCGCGGGGGCCCGCGCCGACCCAGCTGAAATCCGCGATCTTCAGGCCGTGAAGGGCTCCGGTCATCTTTCTTCCTCCAACTTGTCGAGGGCCTCTGTCACCTGCGCCACCACCGCCTCGCGGTCCCATTCGCGCGGGTCGACCATGTCCGACCAGACCTCGATCACCGTGACGCCCGCCGCCTCCAGCGCCTGTTTGGCGAAAAGAGAGCCGTAGCCCGAGAAGCGGTCGTGTTCGGGGATCAGCATCAGCGCCACGTCGATGCGATAGCGTTTGGCCTGCTGGACCATCCAGGCGTTGACCCAGGGCGGTTGGTGCAGCTGTTCGTTCATCGCCGAGACCCGCGCCGCAAGCGCCCGCAGCGGGTCGCCGTGATCGGCGCGGATATAGCCGTCGGCGGCGAAGGGCAGGTACATGGACCAGGCGAAGGTGGCGCCGTGGCTCTCCTCGAAGGCCTTGTAGAAAGAGGTGTCGAACCACAGGCCCGCCCCGATCCACATCATGCGGATCTTCTCGTTCGGGCAGGCGGCGTGGCCGTCCCGGATCCGCTGGGCCACCTCGTCGCGGAAGGCCTCGACGTGAGCCAGGGCCCAGTCGGAGCCGCGGTGCCATTGCGGGATCATCACATTGGGCATCTGCTCGCCGATACCCACGGGCACCTTCGGCGCCTCGGCGATCATCTGGCTGACCTCGTCCAGGATCTTTTCCTGGCGGTCGATGCGCTCCATGTAGGCGGCGAAGGCGTCGCGGTCGAAGCTGCGGCCGGTCATCTTTTCCACCGCGCCGATCAGCTCTTCGATCTCGGCCACCATCAGGTCCAGCCGGGCGGTGCCGTAGAACTCTTCCCAATCGCTGCGCGCCTGGACCCACCAGTCGGGGGCGGGCTCGGGCACGGCAGGGGCGGAGAAGAGGTGCAGCGGCGCGCCGGTCTGGTCGGACCACAGCTGGAAGATGCGGGCGTGTTCGTCGGAACTGGCCCGGGCGCAGAGCAGGGCGGGGGCGGGCAGGCCACCCCAGGGCTGGCGCGTGGCGTCGCCTTCCAGCAGGGCCATCAGCGGCAGCGAGGAGTACTTCGGCAAATGCCGGTGGAACCCGGCCTCTTCCATCCAGTCGAAATAGAAGGGCGCCTGCTGTTTCGCGGCGATGACGGCGGACCACCATTGGTTGGTGACCATGGGGACGTCCATGAAGTGAAAGATCTCATGGGGCGTGTCGGCATTGACGAAGGCAAAGGGCGCGCCCTGGGTGATCTCGGCCCGCAGGCCCTTGATCCAGTCGCGCTGATAGCTGGTGGCGGCGGCGGCCATGGTCATGCGAGGGCCTCCTCTATGCGGCGGCGGGCGGAGTCGCGCCAGGCGGCATCGGGGCGGAAGGGGCGCAGCGGCAGGCGTGCCAGCCGGGTGCCCCGGGCGGTCAGGTCGCGGGCCAGCGGCGGCAGATCCCAGCCGAAGCTGTCGTCGTTGCGGTCGGGCGAGGCGATGACCAGATCACACTCCGCCAGCCGGGCGCGCAGGGCGTCGCCATAGCGGCGCGGCGGGTTGGCGCGGATATGCAGCGGCACCTCGGCCACCTCGCGCAGCAGGGTTGCGGGCGCGCCCAGATGATGGGCGGGCCAGAGGTCGCCATAGGGGGTCAGGTCGGCGGTGACCCGGCCATAGTCCTGCGCCAGATCCCGCAGCAGCGGCAGATCGCAGGCGGTGCCGATCAGCCCGATACGCGGGCCCGCATCGGCGGCGGGCACCGGGGCAATCTGGACCAGCAGGTCGCGATGCGCCTGCGGCTCCATCCAGCGCCCGGCATTGCGCAGGGCGAAAAGGTGGGGGTGGTCCGCCAATGGCGCCAGCGCCTCGGCCCGGGCGGCTTCGGCGGCCAGGGCGGCCTTTAGCGCGGCGGGGTCCGGCGCCTGGCCCAGGGTCTGGGTCAGGGCCTCGTCCAGCCGCGCGGCCTCGGTGGCGTTGAAGCGGGCGATGGCGGGGCTTTGGCCGTGCAGCAGGTTCCACAGATGCAGGCGCGGGCCGGTGGCGGGCACATGGCCCAGGCGGCGCAGCTCGGTGGCGTATTGATAGGCGGTCAGCCCGGCCACGTCATCGCGGGCAAAGACGATCATCGCGTAGTGGTCGAAGGCACCGGCGGCGAAGCGATGCAGGAAACGGGCGGCGAAATCGTCGAGGAAGCGTTCCGCGATCCGGCTGACTGCCGCGACCTGTGGGCCCTCGTCGGCATCCGCCAGCGGCGGCGCCTTCACCTCGACAGGGCGCGCACCGGCGGCGCGGATCAGCGCCTCGGGCAGGCCGTCGCCGAAGAGGCCGACCCGCGGCGCGCCCTCTGCTGTCACCTGATCTGCCCGGGCGCAAAAGACGCGCATGAGCTCTTCCATCGCCGACACGATGTTCCTCCTCCCGTTTCGGCGCGCAGGGCGAATTCCTCCCCGTCCTGGCGCCGCCAATTGGTTTACTTAGGAAACTGTTTACCTGCTTTGTCAACCTCCGAAATTGACAGGACGCGCGTCGGCGGCTAGCCAATCGGAAAGCCGGGGATTGGGTATGAGTGAAGAAAAGTCAGATAAAACAGATGGATCCGAGGTGTCCCTGGGGCACCTTGCGACGGATATTTCCTTTGTCACCCGGCTGTTGCGCGCTCAGCTGATGGAAGAGACCAGCGGGTTCTTCGAAAAACACGGGGTCGCCAGCGGACAGGTGGCGCTGATCAATCTGATCGCGCTGAACCCCGGCGTGTCGCAAAAGGAACTGGCCGAGGCGGTGGTTCTGAAAAAATCCGCCCTGACCAAGGCGATCAACGAGCTGGAGCGCAGCGGGTTGATCGAGCGGCGCAAGGGCGGGGGCGATCAGCGCTATAACGCGCTGCACCTCAGCGCGGCGGGCGAGGCCCGGGTGGCGGCGATGAAGACCGACATGCTGGCCCTCCAGGACAAGATCCTGGGCGTTCTGGATCCGGCCGAACGGGCCCAGCTTTTCGACATGATCTGGCGGGTGATTCGCAGCCTCTGAGGCCGGGCTCACCTGCGCGCGGCGCGGGGTGCTTGACAATCCGCCTCCATACGGTTTCCATGGTAAACTAATTTGGAGGAGCCGGAGGACACCATGGCGCAACCGCTCGCGGGCGTGAGAATCGCCGATTTCAGTCACGTCATCGCGGGGCCGCTGGCGACGCAGTTCCTGTGCCTTCTGGGGGCCGAGGTCATCAAGATCGAGCCCCCGGCGGGCGACGCCATGCGCTATTACACCCGGCTGGACGAGCGGCGCGGCATGGCCGAACCCTTTCTCGGCGCCAATGCCGGCAAGAAATCCGTGGTGCTGGACCTGAAGTCGGAGGAGGGGCGCGCGGCGGCCCGGGCCATCGTGGCCAGCGCCGATATCCTGGTCGAGAACTTCCGCCCCGGGGTCGCGGCGCGGCTTGGCCTGGGGTCCGAGGCCTTGTGCGCCGCCCATCCAGGGCTGATCTATTGCTCTGTCTCGGGCTTTGGCCAGGGCGGGCCGATGCGCGACTATCCGGCGATCGACCAGGTGATCCAGTCGATGTCGGGGCTGATGTACCTGTCGGGACAAGAGGGCGAACCGGCGCAGCGCGTGGGCTTTCCCATCGTCGACACCTATACCGCCCTGCTGACCGCCTTTGCGGTGCTGGCCGCCTATACGCAGCGCCAGGCGGATCCCCAGGGGCGCGGCCAGGTGGTGGATGTGTCGATGCTGGATGCCACCATGGTGCTGATGTGTTCTGTGATCAGCCCCTATCTGCTGACCGGGGCCGAGCCGGTGCGGGCGGGCAATCGCGGCTTCTCGGGGGCGCCCACGGCCGACACCTTCGACACGGCAGAGGGCGAGATCACCATCGGCGCCGTGCAGCAGGTGCAGGTCGAGCGGCTGTTCCGCGCCATGGATCTGGCCGACCTGCTGGAGGATGCCCGTTTCGCCACCCCGCCCGCGCGGCTGGCCCATGACGCCGAGTTGCAGGCGATCCTGCGCGCCCGCTTCGCCACCCGCAGCGCCACCGACTGGGAGGGGGTCTTGGCCACCGCCGGGGTGCCCGCCGGCAAGGTGCGCCCCCTGTCCGAGGCCATGGCCCTGCCGCAGATCCAGGACCGCGACCTGTTCCTGAATGTGCCCGACCCGGCCACCGGCCAGATGGCGCAGGTGCTGAACGCTGGCTTCCGCTTTGCCCATGACGGCCCCGGCGTCGCGGCCCCGGCCCCCCGTCTGGGCGAGCATAGCGAAGAGATTCTCTCGGCCCTGACCACCGGCGCCTGAGCCGGTCACCCCCCGTTGATCCGCCCGCGGCCCCCGGCCTGCGGGCGGCGCGCGTTTTGGGGCCTTTTCCTAACCTGCCGTCATTGCTCGGTTTTCGCCGCGTGCCCCTGCGCGCGGACAGGCGCACCTGCAATCGTCGCAGGAAATTCCCCGAAACGTAGCAAAACTGACATGGAAGTCCGCTCAACTGAGCATGTGAAATGCTGAAGTGAGCAATATGGACCGCAAGGAACAGATTTTGCAGGTGGCGCGCCGCGAGGGCCGCGTGATGGTCGACGGGCTGGCCGAGGCCTTTGGCGTCTCGGCCCACACCATCCGCCGCGATATCAACGCGCTCTGCGAAGAGGCCAAGCTGCGGCGCCTGCACGGCGGGGCGGAATATATCGAGGGCCAAGCGAACCTGCCCTATCACGCCCGCGCGGTGCTGAACTTCGACGAGAAATCGGCCATCGCGCGCGAGGTCGCCAAGGTGATCCCCGATGGCGCGACGCTGTTCATCTCGATCGGCACCACGCCCGCCATCGTCGCGGGCGCCCTGGCCGAGAAACAGGCGCTGACGGTCATTACCAACAACCTGAACGCGGCCTTCGCCCTGTCGGAAAACCCCGGCAATCGGATCATCCTGCCCGGCGGCGAGATGCGCCTGCCCGACCGCGACATCCTGGGCCCCGAGGCGGTGGATCTGTTCCGCACCTATCGGGCGGATTTCGGCATCTACGGCGTCGGCGGCATCGACCATGACGGAAGCCTGCTGGATTTCCACGCCGCCGAGGTGCAGATGCGCGAGCAGATGCGCGCCAATTCCCGCCGCTCTATCCTGGTCGCGGACCGCACCAAGTTTGGCCGCCGCGCCGCGGCCGTGGGTGGCCAGCTGGACGAGGCGGGGATGGTCGTGCTGGACCGCGCGCCGGGGGACGACTGGCAACCGCTGCTGGAGGGCTACCCGGGCAAGCTGGTCCTGGCGATGGAGGCGGGCGATGTCTGATCCCTTCGTCGAGCTGCGCGACATCCGCCGCCAATGGGACGGCAAGGGCGGGGTGCGGGGCGTCTCGCTGTCGGTCGCGCGGGGCGAGTTCGTGGCCATCCTGGGCCCCTCGGGCTGCGGCAAGTCCACGCTGCTGCGCCTGCTGGCCGGGCTGGAGGTGCCGCAGTCGGGGCAGATCCTGATCGGCGGGCAGGAGGTGACCCATGCGGCCCCCTCGGCGCGCGGCCTGTCGATGGTGTTTCAGAACTACGCCCTTTTCCCGCATCTGAACGTGCGCGAAAACATCCTCTTCGGGATGAAAGTGCGCCGCGCCAGCCGGGCCGAGCAGGCGGCAAAGCTGGCCGAGGCGGTGGCGATGACCGGCCTTGAGGGGCTGGAAGATCGCAAGCCCGGGGCGCTTTCGGGCGGCCAGCGCCAGCGCGTGGCCCTGGCCCGCGCCGTGGTGGCGGGCCATCCCCTGTGCCTGATGGACGAGCCCCTGTCGAACCTCGACGCCAAGCTGCGCCATTCGGTGCGCCGCGACATCAAGGCCCTGCAACGGCGCCTCGGCCTGACCGTGGTCTATGTCACCCATGACCAGTCCGAGGCGATGTCGTTGTCGGACAAGGTGGTGCTGATGAAGGACGGCGCGGTACAGCAGCAGGGCCACCCCGAAGACCTTTATGCCCGCCCTGCAACCCCCTTTGTGGCCGAGTTCATCGGCGATCCGCCCATGGCTCTGGTCGAGGGCGCGGCCCTGGGCTTGGCTGCGGCACAGGTCGGGATCCGGGTCGAAAAGATCGAGCGCGCCCATGCGGATGACGCCGATCTGGTGGCCGAGGTAGAGGCCTGCGAGTTTCTGGGCGGCGAGACCCGGGTGCTGCTGAGCCACCCCCGGGCGCGCGGTCTGGGGTTGATCCTGCCCGGGCGGCGCGAGCTGGCCCCGGGCACGGCCCTTGGCCTGGCCCTGCCGGACGAACACCGGATCCTTTTCCCCGCCCAGGGCGGACAAAAGGATCCGCAGCAGAATTACGGGGCGACCGATCGCCAAACCGCGCCCCGTGATGGCCGAAAGGCCCCATCCCAGCAGACCGAAGAGGTATCCCGATGATCCGCCAAGTTTCTGCCGCGGCCATGCTCGCCGCCGGCGCCCTTGCCGTCAACCCGGCCAGCGCCACCGAACTGACCATGTATTATCCGATCGCCGTCGGCGGCCCCCTGACCGCCGTGGTCGATGGCATGGTTGACGAATTCGAGGCCCAGAACCCCGACATCACCGTCAACGCCATCTATGCGGGCAACTACGACGACACCCGCATCAAGGCCCTGGCGGCGCTGAACGCGGGCGAACCCGCGCAGCTGGCCGTCATGTTCTCGATCGACGCCTATGACCTGATCGACCAGGACCTGATCGTGCCCTTCGATGACGTGCTGGGCGACGAGGGCCAGGCCTGGATCGACAGCTTCTATCCCGGGCTGATGGCCAACGGCCAGGTCGAGGGCAAGACCTGGGGCATTCCGTTCCAGCGCTCTACCATCGTGGCCTATTACAACAAGGATATGTTCGCCGAGGCGGGCCTGGACCCCGAACATGCCCCCGCCACCTGGGCCGAGATGGTCGAGATGGGCAAGGCTTTGACCAATGACGACCATTACGGTCTGATGATCCCCTCGACCGGCTACCCCTACTGGATGTTCCAGGCCCTGGCGATCCAGAACGGGATCGAGCTGATGTCGGGCGACGGTCTGGAAACCTATTTCGACGCCCCCGAGGCGGTCGAGGCGCTGGAATTCTGGAAGTCGCTCTCGGTGGATGAGGGCATCATGCCCGAGGGCACCGTGGAATGGGGCACCCTGCGCCAGGCCTTCCTGGAAGGGCAGACCGCGATGATGTGGCATTCCACCGGCAACCTGACCGCGGTGAAGAACGCGGCCGCCTTCGATTTCGGCGTTGCCATGCTGCCCGCCAATGTGCAGCCCGGCTCGCCCACGGGCGGCGGCAACTTCTACCTCTTCAAGGACAGCACCGACGAAGAGAAGGCCGCGGCGCTGAAGCTGATCCAGTTCATGACCCAGCCCGAGCAGGCCGCCCAGTGGTCCATCGCCACCGGCTACATGGGCGTCTCGCCCGCCGCCTATGAGACCGAGGCGCTGCAAGCCTATGGCGCCGAGTTCGCCCCCGCCCTGGTCGCCCGCGATCAGCTAGAGGTGGCCGTGGCCGAGTTCTCGACCTTCCAGACCGCCCGCGTCCGCGAAGGGCTGAACAACGCCATCCAGTCCACCCTGACCGGCGAGAAGTCGGCCGAAGAGGCCCTGGGCGAGGCGCAGGCCGCCGCCGAGCGCCTGCTGCGCGCCTACCAGTAACCGATCCCCCCCGGGGGCCTTCGGGCCCCCGGCTTTTTGATTTCGTGGGGGCCTTCGGGCCCCCGACCTTTGATTTCTTGGGGGCCTTTCCAGGCTCTCGGTTCCCGCCCGCGCCCAACATCCCCCGGGGGCCGGGTCAGAAGAGGCTCAGCATGACCGACAGCTTTCAACGTGCCAAAAGGCGCCGGGCCATTCACGGGTGGCTCCTGCTCTCGCCCGCGCTGGTCATGCTGAGCACCTTCGCCTTTTCCCCCTCGCTGGCGACCCTCTGGGCCAGCTTCTTCTCGCGCGAGACGCGGCGCCGCCCGTCCGAGTTCATCGGGCTGGACAACTACCGCTTCCTTTTCGAGGATCCGACCTTCTGGAAGGTGGCGGGGAACAACCTGGCCTATGCGGCGGTCACCATTCCGGTCTCTATCGCCCTGGCCCTGGTCATGGCGCTTTGGGCCAATTCCAAGATCCCGGGCCGGTCCTTCCTGCGCACCGCCTATTTCACCCCGACCGTCCTGCCGATGATCGCCGCAGGCAATCTGTGGCTGTTCTTCTACACCCCAGACATCGGGGTGCTGGACCAGCTTTTCGGCCTTGTGGGCCTGGGGTCGATGAACTGGCTCGGGCGGCCCGAAACCTCGCTTTGGGCGGTGTGTATCGTGACCATCTGGAAGGAAAGCGGGTTCTTCATGATCTTCTACCTGGCCGCGCTGCAAACCATCCAGCCAGAGCTGAAAGAGGCCGCCGATATCGAAGGCGCCAGCCGTTGGACCTATACCCGGCGGATCGTGCTGCCGCTGCTGATGCCCACGACGCTGTTCATCCTGGTCAATGCGCTGATCAACTCGGTCAAGCTGATCGACCACCTGTTCATCCTGACGAAGGGCGGGCCGTCGGACAGTTCCAAACTGATCCTCTACTACATCTGGGAGCTCAGCTTTGCCTTTTTCGACAGCCCCATGGCGGCGGCCACCACGGTGCTGGTGCTGGCGGTGCTGGGCATCGTCGCGGCGCTGCAATTCGGGCTGCTGGACAGAAGGACACATTACCAATGACGCGTCTTCTGCCCCGGATCGAGGCCGCGCTGGCCCTGCTGCTGGCGCTGATCTGGATCTCGCCGCTGCTGTTTGCCCTTTGGGCGGCGTTTCATGCCACCACCGATGCGGTGAATTTCAACCTGTCGGCGCCGCTGATCCTGGACAACTTCCGCACCGCCTGGGCCGGCGCGCCCTGGCTGCGCTATTTCCTCAACACCTTCCTGCTGGTGACCCTGGTGCTGGCCGGGCAGTTCTTCCTGTGTACCCTCGCGGGTTTCGCCTTTGCCCGCATCGAGTTTCGCGGCAAGGGCACGGTCTTTACCCTGATCCTGCTGCAACTCTTCATCCTGCCCGAAGTGCTGATCGTGAAGAACTATGCCATCGCGGCCTCGCTGGGGCTGGTGGACACGATCGCAGGCATCGGGGTGCCCTATATGGCCTCGGCCTTCGGGATCTTCCTGATGCGCCAGGCCTTCAAGGGCGTGCCCTTGGAGCTGGACGAGGCCGCCCGGGTCGAGGGCTGTTCCCTGCTGGGCGTGCTGTGGCGCGTCTACGTGCCCGCCGCCAGGCCCACCTATATCGCCTATGCGCTGGTCTCGGTGGCGACGCACTGGAACAACTTCCTCTGGCCGCTGATCGTCACCAACACCGAAAGCGCCCGGCCCCTGACCGTGGGCCTGTCGATCTTTGGCGCGCCGGAGAACGGCGTGGACATCTCGGTGATCTCGGCCGCCACGGCGATGGTCATCGCGCCCCTGCTGGTGCTGTTCCTGGTCTTCCAGCGCCAGTTCGTGCAGGCGTTTTTGCGGGCGGGGATCAAGTAGGGGGGATCCCTTTTGAGGGGAAGGGATGGCGCCCCCTGCCGTCAGGGCCGCTGTCTGAGGACGGTCATCACGCGCGAGTATTGCTTGATCCACCGGGCTTTTTCCGGGCTGAGCCAGGTGATCAGTTCCATGATCTGGCTGTACTCCTTGCTGAGATCGCGATGCAGGATCGGTTCGTGATGAAAGATCCGGTTGCGAAACTCTCTTACCTCGTTGCAGCGCCGGAACAGGCGGGCGTAGGTCACCTCGCCGGGCAGGTGGGGGAAAGACCCGTGAAGGTCCGGCCAGAACACGGTCTCGTGCCGCGCCAGCAGCATGTTGACCCAGAAGCCGAAGTTCAGCTCGGCTGTCATCCCGCCCGAGGTCACCGGCCCTCTGGACTTCAGCTTGTCCCTTGCGGTCAGAACGATGCGCTTCCCTCTATCGATCTGGGAGAGGAAGGCGGGATCCTCCCACCAATGCGGTCCGTAAAGGGCGATCAGACGGGTCGCAACGATGTTGCGCAGACAAACCTCCGAGGCGCTGAGGACCGGGAAAAAGGCCTCGCTCATCTGGATGTTCCAGCCATACAGCGCCAAGGCACGCTCAACATCATACCCGGCCTTCTGTAGGTACTTATTCAGGCGCTCTTCGGATATTATGTTGGCTACCAAGGTGTTAAGGTTCCGTTCTGTGGCTTTCGCGCAATCCGGCTTTCCTTGACAACTATGTCGGTGGCGACATATCTAGGCAACTAGTCGAAGACAAAGTTAGGTCTTCAACCTTTAGAAGCCCGCGACAGCCTTAACCGGTCCTCGCGGGTTTTCGCTTTTCTGACGTGTTGATGAGGCGTTCGGGCGTTGGTCTTCGTTGAAGAGCACGGATCGCCCGAAAACTGGTTTCGGCCTGGCATCGGGCCGCCCGAAGGCGGCCCCCGCCGCCCTTAGGCCAGCGCCTTTTGCCAGGCGTAGTACGAGCTTTTCGGGGTCCGCTGCATCGTGTCGAAATCCACATGCACCAGGCCGAAACGCTTTTCATAGCCCAGCGACCATTCGTAGTTGTCCAGCAGCGACCACAGGAAATAGCCCTGCACCGGCACGCCTTCGTCGGCGGCCTTCTTCACCATCGCCAGGTGCTTTTGCACATAGTCCAGACGTTCGGCATCGTTGACGGTGCCGTCGGGCTGGATCACGTCGGCGTTGGCCATGCCGTTCTCGGTGACGAACAGAGGCAGGTCGCCGGTGTACTCCGCCGCCGTGCGCTTGAGGAACTTGTAGAGACCCTCGGGGTAGATCTCCCAACCCATGAAGGTCTTGGGCAGGGGGCCTTCGACCTCATGATGATGCGGCCAGGGGCCGTCGTCGGGCGCGATCAGCTTGCGGGTGTAGTAGTTCACGCCGACCCAGTCGAGCGGGCTGGCGATCACGTCGAAATCGTCCTGCCAGCCCTGGGGCATATGCGGCTCGAAGGCCTTCATCACGTTGGCGGGGTATGCCTTCTTGAACATGCCGCCGAGGAAGAAGCGGTTGTAGTAGCCATCGTAAAGGGCTGCCGCCTCGGCTGCCTCGGGGGTGTCATCGGCCGGGTCGGCCCATTCCATGTTCACCACGGCGCCCAGGTTCGACAGGCCCATGGCGCGCATCGCCTGGACGGCGGTGCCGTGGGCCTTCATCACGTGGTGCATGGCGCGCGCCGTGGCGCGGATATCCTTCAGCCCCGGCGCCTGATGGCCCAGAAAATGCGACAGGAAGGCCACGCACCAGGGTTCGTTGATCGGCGCGATGGAATGCATCCGGTCGCCGATCCGGCCCATGATCACCTCGGCGAAATCGGCGAACCAGTTGGCGATGTCGGGGTTGCGCCAGCCGCCCAGATCCGCCAACGCGCTGGGCAGTTCCCAGTGATAGAGCGTGGCGCAGGGCTTCAGCCCGCGTTCCAGCATGGCATCGGTCAGCCGGTCGTAGAAATCCAGGCCTTCCGGGTTGGGCGTGCCGCGCCCCTCGGGCAGCACCCGCGCCCAGGAGGTCGAGAAGCGGTAGGCGTCGAAGCCCGCGCCCTTCACCAGGTCCAGGTCTTCCTCGTAGCGGTGGTAGTGGTCGCAGGCGCGGTCGCCGTTCTCGGCGCGCACCACATTGCCCGGCGTGGCGGCGAAAGTGTCCCAATGGGTGGAGCCTGCGCCGCCGAATGCGTGGCCCTCGATCTGGTAGGAGGAGGTGGCGGTGCCGAAGAGGAAGCCTTCGGGGAAATCCTGTCGGGAGAAGGTCATGGATGTCTCATCTGCTGCGGGCCGGGGCCCGGGTCGGAAAGGGGTGTCAGCCCAGGCGCGCGGCCTGAAGCGGGGCGGGGCCGGTCGAGCTGCCGACCACCAGCTGCGCCTCAAGCAGCCGGGTGATCGGGCTTTCGTCCGGCGCGGAAATCAGCTGCACCAGGGCATCGGCCAGCAATTCGCCTGCCATGCGGACGGAGGACCGGGTGGCGGTGAAGATCGGCAGGTCCTGGCCGTTCTTGAGATAGGACAGGTCGTCGTCATGGGTGATGACCGACAGGTCGCGGCCCATGACCAGCCCGGCCTCTTGCAGGGCACGGCGGATACCGATGGCCGACAGGATCGAGGAACAGATGATCGCCGTCGGCGGATCCTCCAGCGCCAGCATCCGGCGGGTTTTCATGAAACCGAATTCCTCGGTCATCTCGTCGGTGCACATCAGCGCCGGATCGGGGGCCAGCCCGGCGGCCTCCAGCGCGCGGGTGTATCCCTTGCGGCGGCGATAGGCGAAATCCATCCGCTCCAACCCGTTGATCAGGGCGATCCGGCGGTGGCCCAGCTGGATCAGGAACTCGGTGGCGCGGCGGAAGGCCTGGGTGTTGTTCACGTCGATCCAGGAATAGGGGACATCGACCCCGGTCGAGCGGCCATGCACCACGAAGGGCAGGCCGATCTCGTTCAGCAGGGCGATGCGCTGATCATTCACCGCGGGCGCCTGGACGATCACCCCGTCGACTGCGCCGCGGGCGCGGAACTCGCGATAGACCTTGCCCTCGTCATCGCCGGGCACCCGGGTCAGCAGGATGTCATAACCCGCCCGCGCCAGGTTCTGGCTGGCGCCCGCGACGAAATCGCCGAAGACCGGGTTGACCATCTCGTGTTCGGTCGAGGTGGGGATCACCTGGCCGATCAGCATCGCGCGGCCCGTGGCCAGGCCCTTGGCGCGGCTGTTGGGCCGATAGCCCAGACGCGCCGCCGCCTCTTCGACCCTGTGTCGGGTTGCCGCGCTGACCTCGGGATAGCCGTTCAACGCCCGGCTGACCGTGGTCTGCGACAATCCGAGGGCCTCTGCCAGGGTTTTCAGGTTCATCGGCGATCCAAAGCGCTTTGAAAAAGGTTGCGGGTTTCTGTGTGCAATCAAAGACTGTCCGCGTCAATGCTCTTGCGCACTAGGGCGCGGGTGCTGACCTTTCGCCTTGCGAAACATGTATTTCTCGCAATTTGTTGACATCACGACCCTGCGTGTCATTTATCAGGGCACGCCTCAAAGCGCTTTGAAATGGATTCGGCGCAAACAAACGGCGCATGGCGCATTCGGGAGGGAATTTAGCTATGAAAAAGACGCTCTTTACCGGCGTGGCAGCCCTGGCCCTGACGGCTGGCGCGGCTCAGGCCGAGAAGGTCACCGTGTTCGGCCCCTGGCTGGGCCCGGACCAGGAGCAGGTCGAGGTCGTGTTGGACGGCTTCGCCAAGGCCACCGGCCACGAAGTGTCCTATGTGGGCTCTGACAGTTTCGAACAGCAGATCGTCATCGATGCCGAGGCGGGTTCCGCGCCCAACGTCGCGATCTTCCCGCAGCCGGGTCTGGCGCAGGACATGGCGCTGAACGGCTTCCTGACGCCGCTGGCCGATGGCACCGCCGACTGGGTGCGCGAGAACTACGCCGCCGGGGACAGCTGGGTCAGCCTGGGCAGCTTTGCCGGGCCCGATGGCGCCGAGGACCTTTACGGCTTCTTCTACAAGGTCGATGTCAAATCGCTGGTCTGGTATCTGCCCGAGAACTTCTATGACCTGGGCTACGACGTGCCCGAGACCATGGAAGAGCTGAAGGCGCTGACCGAACAGATGGCCGCCGATGGCGAGACCCCCTGGTGTATCGGTCTGGGGTCCGGCGGCGCGACCGGCTGGCCCGCGACCGACTGGGTCGAGGACCTGATGCTGCGCACGGTCACCCCCGAGGAATACGACGAATGGGTCACCAACGACATGCCCTTCGACGATCCCAAGGTGGTGAACGCGATCGAGGAATTCGGCTGGTTCGCACGCAATGACGACTTCGTCGCAGGCGGCGCCGATGCCGTGGCCGCGACCGATTTCCGCGACAGCCCCAAGGGCCTCTTCGACGCGCCGCCGCAGTGCTACATGCACCGCCAGGCCTCTTTCATCCCGACCTTCTTCCCCGAAGATGCCGTGGTCGGCGAGGATGTCGATTTCTTCTACTTCCCGGCCTATGCCGAGAAGGATCTGGGCCAGCCGGTGCTGGGTGCGGGCACCCTTTGGGCCATCACCAACGACAGCCAGGGCGCCCAGGATCTGATCGCCTATCTGCAAACCACCGAAGCGCATGAAACCTGGATGGCGATGTCGGGCTTCCTGACCCCGCACCTGGGCGTCGACACCTCGGTCTTCGGCGATCCGACGCTGAAAAAGATGAACGACATCCTGCTGAACGCCACCACCTTCCGCTTCGACGGGTCCGACCTGATGCCGGGCGGCGTGGGCGCGGGCTCGTTCTGGACCGGCATGGTGGATTACACCGGCGGCAAGGATGCGGCCGATGTGGCCTCTGACATCCAGGCGTCCTGGGACGCGCTGAAGTAAGCGACACCGGCCATAGCCGGCACGACAGCTGCGCGGCCCGGACCTTCCGGGCCGCGTTTTGGACTTCTCAAGACATCAGACCAGACAGGACAGGGGGCACGACATGGCACCGGCACTTCAGGGCTTGCTGACGATCGTGATCGGCATCGGCGCATGTCTCGCCTATTTCTTCGGCTCGAACCTGCTGCTGGATCTGGTCTTTCCGCCACGCGGGCCGCGCGCCGGGCGCAATATCAACCTGGCCAACCTGATCCGCCCCTGGCTGTTCCTCTTCCCCGCGCTTTTCGCCCTGGGCCTCTACCTGGCCTATCCGGTGATCGAGACCCTGCGCCTGTCGCTGACCAACCGGATCCCCGGCGGCGGCTACGAATGGGCGGGGCTGCAAAACTACGCCCAGATGTTCCGCGAGCCCAAGTTCTGGGAGGCGATGCGCAACAACATGCTGTGGCTTCTGGTGGTTCCCGGCGCGGCCACCATCTTTGGCCTGCTGGCCGCCCAGCTGACCGACCGGATCAAATGGGGCAATATCGCCAAGTCGATCATCTTCATGCCCATGGCGATCAGCTTTGTCGGCGCCTCGGTGATCTGGAAACTGGTCTATGACGCCCGCCCCGAGGGCCAGGAACAGATCGGCATCCTGAACGCGCTGGTGGTCTATTTCGGCGGCGAGCCCGAGACCTGGCTGTCGATGCCCTTCTGGAACAACTTCTTCCTGATGGTGGTGCTGATCTGGATCCAGACCGGTTTCGCCATGGTGATCCTGTCCGCCGCCCTGCGCGGCATCCCCGAAGAGACGATCGAGGCCGCCATTGTCGATGGGGCCAATCCGATGCAGATCTTCTTCAAGATCAAGGTGCCGCAGATCCGCGGCACCATCATGGTGGTCTGGACCACGATCACCATCATCGTGCTGAAGATCTTCGACATCGTCTTTGCCATGACCAACGGCCAGTGGGGCACGCAGGTTCTGGCCAACTACATGTATGACAAGCTGTTCGTCGCCCGCGACTGGGGCGTGGGGTCGGCCTCGGCCATGGTGATCATGGTTCTGGTGCTGCCGATCCTGGTCTGGAACGTGCGCAACGCGCGCCGCGAAATGCGCTGAGGGAGGCGGAGATGAACAATATCGCCGGTCAGAAACCCACCCTGGTCTGGGCCACCCAGATTGCCGTGGCCTTTATGGTGATCCTCTGGATCCTGCCCACCCTGGGCCTTTTCGTTTCGTCCTTCCGCACCGCCGATCAGATCGCCTCTGGCGGCTGGTGGCGGTCGCTGTTCCCCTCGGAACAGACCCTGACCCTGCGCACCGCCGACCCCGAGACCCAGGTGCAGGAAGGCGACCTTTACGTGATCGAGGGTAACCTCTTTGACGGCGAAGAGGACGCGCCCGACAGCCTGATCAGCTGGGGCACCTCGTCACGCGACGTCGCGGCCTATGCCCCCGGCGACCTGGCCGAGCTGCGCCGGGGCGGCACGGTGACCGTGGCCGCCGATGGCCGCTACCGGATGGAGAACAGCGAAAGCTTCGAGAGCAGCCGTGGCCAGCGGATCTTTGTCACCGCCTCGATCCCGCCCAGCTTCACCCTTGAGAACTATCAGCGCGTGCTGTTCTCGGGCAGCACCACGGACGGGATGCAGAAGGCCTTCTTCAACACGCTGACGGTGACCATTCCGGCCACCGTGATCCCGATCCTGATCGCCGCCTTCGCCGCCTATGCCCTGGCCTGGATGGATTTCCCCGGCCGCGCCCTGCTGATCGCCACGATCGTGGGCCTGCTGGTGGTGCCGCTGCAACTGGCGCTGATCCCGCTCTTGAAACTGCATCTGGGGATCGGCATCGGCAAGGGCTACATGGGGGTCTGGCTGGCGCACACCGGCTTTGGCCTGCCCATGGCGGTCTACCTGCTGCGCAACTACATCGCGGGCCTGCCCCGCGACATCATCGAGAACGCCCGTGTGGACGGCGCGACCGAGTTCCAGATCTTCACCAAGATCATCCTGCCGCTGTCGTTCCCGGCCCTGGCCAGCTTTGCCATCTTCCAGTTCCTGTGGACCTGGAACGACCTTCTGGTGGCCAAGGTCTTCCTGATCGACGCCTCGGGCCAGACCACGGTGATGACGGCGCAGATCGTCGAACTGATGGGCACCCGTGGCGGCGACTGGGAGATCCTGGCCACGGCCGCCTTCGTGTCGATCTTCGTCCCGCTGGTGGTCTTCTTCTTCATGCAGAAATACCTGGTGCGCGGCCTGCTGGCCGGCTCCGTCAAATAGGACTCTCCTCATGACCGATACGATTGTCTCTGCCGAAAAGACCGCAGACTGGTGGCGCGGCGCCGTCATCTACCAGATCTATCCGCGCAGCTTCATGGATGCCAATGGCGACGGCATCGGCGATCTGGCGGGCATCACCCAACGGCTGGATCACATCGCCTCGCTGGGGGCCGATGCGATCTGGATCTCGCCCTTCTTCACCTCGCCGATGAAGGACTTCGGCTATGACGTCAGCGATTACTGCGATGTCGACCCGATGTTCGGCACCCTGCGCGACTTCGATGCGCTGACCAGCCGTGCCCGCCAACTGGGGCTGAAGGTGCTGATCGACCTGGTGCTGTCGCATACCTCGGACCAGCACCCCTGGTTCGCCGAAAGCCGCGCCAGCCGCGACAACCCGAAATCCGACTGGTACGTCTGGGCCGATGCCAAGCCCGACGGCACGCCGCCCAACAACTGGCTGTCGATCTTCGGCGGCTCGGGCTGGCAATGGGACGCGCGGCGGCAGCAGTATTACCTGCACAACTTCCTGACCTCGCAACCCGACCTGAACTTCCACTGCGAGGCGGTCAAGGAAGAGCTGTTGAACGTCGCCCGCTTCTGGCTGAACCGGGGCGTCAACGGCTTCCGCCTGGATACGATCAACTTCTACACCCATGACGCCGAGCTGCGCGACAACCCGCCCCTGCCGCCAGAGGAACGTGTCGCCAATACCGCGCCCTCGGTGAACCCCTACATCTGGCAGAACCACCTCTACGACAAGTCGCGCCCCGAGAACCTGGAGTTCCTGCGCCGGTTGCGCGCGGTGATGGAACCCTATGACGCCGCCGCCGTGGGCGAGGTGGGCGACGACCAGCGCGGCCTGGAGATCCTGGGCGAATACACCCGGGGCGATGACCTCATGCATATGTGCTATGCCTTCGAACTGCTCGCGGGCAGCACGCCCTCGGCGCAATACGTCAAGGACACGATGGATCATTTCGACCGCGTGGCCAGCGACGGCTGGGCCTGCTGGGCCTTCTCGAACCACGACGTGGTGCGCCACCCGACACGGTGGAAGCTGGACGGGGCGGGCATCCGCTGTTTCAACGTCATGATGATGTGCCTGCGCGGCTCGGTCTGCCTCTACCAGGGCGAAGAGCTGGGCCTGTATGAGGCCGATGTGGCCTATGAGGATCTGCAAGACCCCTACGGCATCCAGTTCTGGCCCGAGTTCAAGGGCCGCGACGGCTGCCGCACCCCCATGGTCTGGGAGGCGCATAACCCCCACGCGGGCTTCGGCACCGATGGCGAAATGCGCCCCTGGCTTCCGGTCAGCGGCAGCCAGGCCGCCAAGGCCGTGGACCTGCAGGAAAACGTCTCGACCTCGGTGCTGAACCACTACCGCCGCGCGGTCGCCCTGCGTCAGGCCCATCCGGTTCTGAAAACCGGCAGCCAGTCGCCGCTTGCGGCCAACGGCACCGTGCTGTCCTTCACCCGCCAGGGCGAGGGCGAGACGCTGCTCTGTGTCTTCAACCTTAGCGACCAGGCGGCCAGCCTGCCTCTGCCCGAGGGCAGCTGGACCAGCCTGGCCCAGGATCTGGACGGCGCCGTGGCGCCCGAGGGGCGGGATGTCAAACTGCCCGGCTGGGGCTATGCTGTGCTGGCAAAAGCAGGGGAGTGAGGAGCCATGGGTAACCTGACGCTGACGGATGTGTCGAAGACCTACGGGGGGGCGGTCAACGTCCTCAACGACATCAACCTCGAGATCACGGCAGGCGAGCTGATCGTCTTCGTCGGCCCCTCGGGCTGTGGCAAGTCGACCCTCCTGCGGATGATCGCCGGGCTGGAGAAGATCTCGGGCGGCACGCTCGAGATCGACGGCCAACGGATGAACGACGTGCCGCCCGCGCAGCGCGGCATCGCCATGGTGTTCCAGTCCTACGCGCTTTACCCGCATATGACGGTGCGCGAGAATATGGCCTTCGCCCTGAAGCTGGCGAAGAAGTCGAAGGAAGAGATCGACGCGGCGGTGATGGATGCGGCCAAGAAGCTGCAACTCGAGGACTACCTCGACCGCCTGCCCAAGGCGCTGTCGGGCGGGCAACGCCAGCGGGTGGCCATCGGCCGCTCGATCGTGCGCGACCCGAAGATCTATCTCTTCGACGAGCCGCTATCGAACCTCGACGCGGCGCTGCGCGTGGCGACCCGGATCGAGATCGCCCGGCTGAAGGAAGAGATGCCCGATCGCACGATGATCTACGTCACCCACGACCAGGTCGAGGCCATGACCCTGGCCGACCGGATCGTGGTTCTGGCCAACAAGGGCATCGCCCAGGTGGGCGCGCCGCTGGATCTCTACGAGAACCCCCGTAACGAGATGGTGGCGACCTTCATCGGCTCGCCCGCCATGAACCTGCTGCCGGGCAAGATCACCGCCACCGGCGCGGTGACCGAGATCGCCCTGGAGGCCGGCGGCACCGCCCGCTCCAACGTGCCCACCACCGAGGCCGACCTGGGCAAGCAGGTCAATATCGGCGTGCGCCCCGAGCACCTGCACCCCACCGAGGAGGGGGCGGCGCTCTTCACCGGCCGCGTAGACATCACCGAGGCCCTGGGCGAGGTGACCCTGCTTTACTTCGAGACGACGGGCACCGAGCCCGCGCTGATCGCCAAGCTGCCCGATGTGCACAAACACCTGCGCGGCCAGACGGTGCAGATGGCCGCCGCGCCGGAACATGTGCATCTCTTCCACGACGGCCTGTCGATGCGCCACCGCTAAGGGCCGGACGGCCTCTGCGGTCGCTTTCGGCGAGAGTATTTTCGGCCTCAGAATGGACAAGGCGGGGCACCCGAAAGCCCCGCCCGCTCCCCGGCTGCAAAGTCCGCCACCCGGCGCGGCGCCCCCGTTGCCCCACGTCCCAGCCGGGGCGCGTCCTGGGCTCTCAAGTGCCCCGCCCCATGCCTTTCTCATTGCCAAAAACATCCCGGGGGGAATTGAGCCCGCCAGGGCTCAAGGGGGGGCAGAGCCCCCCCTTTTTCTTGCGCGCCCGGCATAACGCCCCCCCAGGGGCAAAGGAAAACCCCCGCCGGATCGCTCCGGCGGGGGTCTTTGTTTCGCGGCTTTCGCCGGATCAGCCGATGATGGCGTTCAGCGTGGCCGAGGGGCGCATCACCGCGGCGGTCTTGTCGAAATCACCGTGGTAGTAGCCGCCCAGATCGACGGCCTTGCCCTGGACCGCGGCCAGCTCGCCGGTGATCTCGGCCTCTTTCTCGGCCAGCTGGGCCGCGATCGGGGCGAAGTGGCCGGCCAGCTCCGCGTCCTCGGATTGCGCCGCCAGGGCCTCGGCCCAGTAGCGGGCGAACCAGTAGTGGCTGTCGCGGTTGTCGGGCTCACCCACCTTGCGCGAGGGCGAACGGTTGTCGTCCAGGATGCCTTGGGTGGCGGTATCGACCGCCTCGCCCAGCACCTTGGCCTTGGCATTGCCGCGCGCGGCGCCCAGGAACTTGAACGACTCGCCCAGGGCGCAGAACTCGCCAAGGCTGTCCCACCGCAGGTGGTTCTCTTCCATCAGCTGCTGCACGTGTTTCGGGGCCGAGCCACCGGCGCCGGTCTCGAACAGGCCACCGCCCTGCATCAGCTTCACGATCGACAGCATCTTGGCCGAGGTGGCCAGTTCCAGGATCGGGAAGAGGTCGGTCAGGTAGTCGCGCAGCACGTTGCCGGTGATGGCAATGGTGTTCTCGCCCTTGGTGATGGTCTCCAGCGACGCAATGGTGGCCTCGCGCGGCGCCATGATCTCGAACTTGTCGGCGACGCCCTTGGCTTCCAGGATCGGCTTGACGTAGGCGATCAGCTCGGCGTCGTGGGCGCGCGCGGCGTCCAGCCAGAAGATGGCGCGATAGCCGGTGTCGGCCTGGCGGGTGATGGCCAGGTTGACCCAGTCCTCGATCGGCGCCTTGCGGGCCGAGGCCGAACGCCAGATGTCGCCGGCTTCGACCGCGTGGGAGTGCAGCACGGTGCCGTCGTCCAGGATCATCTTCACGGTGCCCGCAGCGGGCATCTCGAAGGTGGTCGGGTGGCTGCCGTATTCCTCGGCCTTCTGGGCCATCAGGCCGATGTTCTGCACCGTGCCTGCGGTGGCCGGGTTCAGCTTGCCATTGGCCTTGAAGAACTCGATGGCGGCGTCATAGACCGGCGCATAGCTGTTGTCGGGGATCACGCAGTTGGTGTCGTGTTCCAGGTTGTCCGGACCCCAGCCCTTGCCACCGGCGCGGATCAGCGCGGGCATCGAGGCGTCGATGATCACGTCCGAGGGGACGTGCAGGTTGGTGATGCCCTTGTCCGAGTTCACCATGTACATCGGCGGACGGGTCTCGCGCACGGCCTCGATGGCGGCCAGGATTTCCGGCGCGTCCTTGACCCGCTCCAGCAGGGCGCCCAGGCCCGCGTTCGGGTTCACGCCCAGCTCTTTCATCTTGTCGCCGAACTGCTCGAAGACCGGGGCCAGCCAGGCCTTGACCGCATGGCCGAAGATGATCGGGTCGGAGACCTTCATCATCGTGGCCTTCATGTGCAGCGAGAAGAGGGTGCCAGCGGCCTTGGTGGCCTCGATCTGCTCGGCCAGGAAGGCGTCCAGGGCGCTTGCGGACATATAGGTGGCATCGACCACGGTGCCTGCGGGGTAGGACACGCCCTCTTTCAGGACGGTCTCGCCCTCGGCGGTTTCCAGCACGATCTTGGCGGTCGCTGCCTCGGCCAGGGTGGCCGACTTCTCGTTCGAGAAGAAGTCGCCGCCGGACATGGCCGAGACGACGGTCTTGCTGTCGGCGGTCCATTCGCCCATGCGGTGCGGATTGTTCTGGGCGTATTTCTTCACCGCGGCGGCGGCGCGACGGTCCGAGTTGCCTTCGCGCAGCACCGGGTTCACGGCCGAGCCCTTGATGCCGTCATACTTGGCGCGCACGGCCTTCTCTTCGTCAGTCGCGGGCTCGTAGGGGTAGTCGGGCAGGGCGTAGCCCTGGGACTGAAGCTCCTTGACGGCGGCCACCAGCTGCGGCTCGGAGGCCGAGATGTTGGGCAGCTTGATCACGTTGGCATCGGGGGTCTTCACCAGCTCGCCCAGGGCGGCCAGGTCGTCTTCCTGGCGCTGCTCTTCGGTCAGATACTCGGGGAAGGTGGCGATGATGCGGCCCGCCAGCGAGATGTCGCGGGTGCCGATGGTCACGCCCGCGGGCGCGGCGAAGGCCTGGATGATCGGCAGCAGGGAGGCGGAGGCCAGCTCGGGCGCTTCGTCTACCTTGGTATACACAATATCGGGCGTCTGTTTGTCAGCCATGTTTCTTCTCCCTTTCGCGATCTTCGGAAGGTCCGGGCCCAGGAACGGCGCGGCGTCGGTTGGACGGTCGGCCCGCCGGGCGGGGCCGGGGGGCAGAGGCGGCAGCTTTCCGGGGGAAAGCGTCCCGCAAATCCCTAGAGGCTGGGCGGGGGGATGGCAAGTTTGCAGAGCCTTGCCACGCGGGGTTTCGCGCTATCATGGCCGCGACATGCGGCCCCGGGGGCGGTGCCCGGGGGGGCAGAGCGGCGGCCAGGGGCGCCTAGTAGGCCTGTGCCGCGCCGACCGCGCGTTTCCAGCCGTCGTAGAGGCGGGCGCGCTCCTCCTCGGCCATGGCCGGGGCGAAAGAGCGTTCCAGCGCCCAGATCTCGGCGAAACCCGCCTGGTCGGGGTAAAGCCCCGCGCGGTGCCCGGCCAGCCAGGCGGCACCCAGCACGGTGGTTTCCACATTGGCGGGCCGGTCGACCGGGGCGCCCAGGATGTCCGACAGGAACTGCATCGCCCAGTCCGAGGCGCTCATCCCGCCGTCGACGCGCAGGGTGGCCGAGGCGCCGTGTTCGGCACTGTCCCAGTCGGCGTGCATCGCCTCCAGCAGGTCGCGGGTCTGGAAACCCACCGATTGCAGGGCGGCGCGGGCGAACTCGGCGGGGCCCGAGTTGCGGGTCAGGCCGAAGATCGCGCCGCGGCAGTCGGCGTTCCAGTAGGGCGCGCCCAGGCCGGTGAAGGCGGGCACCAGCACCAGGGTCTGGGTCGGATCGGCGCGTTCCGCCAGGGGCTGGGTCTCGGCGGCCTCGCGGATGATCTTCAGCCCGTCGCGCAGCCATTGCACCACCGCGCCCGCGATGAAGATCGACCCCTCCAGCGCATAGGTCCGTTTGCCGTCCAGTTGGTAGGCCACGGTGGTCAGCAACCGGTGCGAGGACCGCACCAGCTCATCCCCGGTATTGAGCAGGGCAAAGCAGCCCGTGCCATAGGTGGATTTCACCATGCCGGGGGAGAAACAGGCCTGGCCGATGGTGGCCGCCTGCTGGTCGCCCGCCACCCCCAGGATCTGGATCGGACGGCCGAAAAGATCGGGGCGGGTGGTGCCGAAGTCATCGGCGCAGTCGCGGATCTCGGGCAGCAGCGACATCGGAATGTCCAGCAGGTCGCAGATCTCGGCCGACCAGCTGCCCGCCTCGATGTCGTAGAGCAGGGTGCGCGCGGCATTGGTGGCATCGGTCACATGGGCCGCGCCGCCGGTCAGTTTCCAGATCAGATAGGTGTCGACGGTGCCGAACATCAGCTTGCCAGCTTCCGCCGCCTCGCGGGCGCCCTCGACCGTCTCCAGCAGCCATTTGACCTTGGTGCCCGAGAAATAGGGATCCAGCAGCAGGCCGGTGATCTCGGTCACCCGCGCCTCGTGGCCTTGATCGCGCAGCCGGGCGCAGATGTCGGCGGTGCGGCGGTCCTGCCAGACGATGGCGTTGTGAATGGGGCGGCCCGTCTCACGGTCCCAGATCAGCGTCGTCTCGCGCTGGTTGGTGATGCCGATCCCGGCGATCTGATCGGGGGTGATACCCGCCTTCTCGATCGCCGCGCGGCAGGTGGCGGCGGTCGAGGACCAGAGGTCGGAGGGGTCATGTTCCACCCAGCCCGACTGCGGATAGTGCTGCGGAAACTCCTGCTGGGCCGAGGCGCGGGGGGCCATGTCGGGGCCGAAGATCACCGCCCGGGTCGAGGTGGTGCCCTGGTCGATGGCGAGAATATGGGTCATGCGGTCTCCTCCCGTATTATTTTCCTCTGGCCGTTTTTCCTCTGGCCTGAACGTTCCGTCAGGTCTGTGCTGTCTGACTGTTCCGTTCCTCGGCCATCCAGGCGTCCAGCGCGGCGATCTGTTCTGCGCTTAGACGTAGGCCAAGCTTGGTGCGGCGCCAGACCACATCCTCGGCGGTGCGGGCATATTCGCGGGTCATCAGGAAACGCACCTCGGCCTCGCTGAGGCCGGCGCCAAAGTCGCGGCCCAGATCGGCGGCGGCGCGGGCCTGGCCCAGGATCAGCCGCGCCTCGGTGCCGTAGTGGCGGAACAGGCGCTGCGCGCCCTGAGGGCCAAGGAAGGGGTAGGCCTTCAGCAGCTCGGCGATTCGGTGTTCGGCCTCGGCCACCGGGAAGTCGCCACCGGGCAAGGGCTGGCCCGCCGTCCAGGGGGCGCGGATCATCGGGAAATGCGGCGCGATATGTTCCATCGCGTGTTCGGCCAGGCGCCGGTAGGTGGTGATCTTGCCGCCAAAGACCGACAGCAGGGGCGGGCCGCTTCCCTCCATCCGCAGCACGTAGTCACGGGTGGCGGCAGAGGCGGAAGAAGCGCCGTCGTCATAGAGGGGCCGCACCCCGGAATAGGTCCAGACGACCTGGGCGCGGCTGATCGGTTCGCGGAAATACTCCGAGGCGAAATTGCACAGATAGTCGATCTCGGCCTCGGTGATCTTGGGTGCCTGGTCGGCGTCGGGGTGGTCCACGTCGGTGGTGCCGATCAGGGTGAAATCCTGCTCATAGGGAATGGCAAAGATGATCCGCCCGTCGGACCCTTGGAAGAAATAGCATTTGTCGTGATCGTAAAGGCGCCGGGTGACGATGTGAGAGCCGCGCACAAGGCGGATGCCCGCGTCGGAGTTGCGGCCCAGGGTGCCGTTCAGCATGTCGGCCACCCAGGGACCGGCGGCATTGACCAGCACCTTGGCGGTGATCTGGCGGGCCTCGCCGGTCTCGGTATCGGTCAGATCCACCTGCCAGCCCTCGCCCTGGGGCCGCGCCCCGGTGACCTTGGTACGCGGCAGGATTTCGGCCCCCCAGCGGGCGGCGTCGCGGGCGTTCAGCACGGTCAACCGGGCGTCCTGCACCCAGGCGTCGGAATATTCGAACGCGCGGTGCAGGCTGTCCTTCAGCGGCGCGCCCTCGCGGGTGCCGTCCAGCGACAGCGACTTGGTGCCGGGCAGGATCTCGCGCCCGCCCAGATTGTCGTAAAGGAAGAGGCCCAGCCGGATCAGCCAGGCCGGGCGGCGGCCCTTCATCCAGGGTATCACCAGGTTCAGCAGGCGCGAGGTGGGGGTGGCATTCTCGAACCGCATCTCGGGGTGGATCGGCAGCACGAATCGCATCGGCCAGGAGATATGCGGCATGGCCTTCAGCAGCCGCTCGCGTTCGATCAGCGATTCGCGCACCAGGCGGAATTCGAAGTACTCCAGATAGCGCAGGCCGCCGTGAAACAGCTTGGTCGAGGCCGAGGAAGTGGCCCCCGCCAGGTCGCCCATTTCCGCCAGGCCGACCCGCAGGCCCCGGCCTGCGGCGTCGCGGGCGATGCCGCAGCCGTTGATGCCGCCGCCGATGACGAAAAGGTCGAAGGCGTCCCGGCGGGGGGCGTCGGTGTCGGGTGCGTCCGGTGCGGGCGCTGTCGGGCGGGGGGCGGCGGTGTCGGGCGCGGACATTGGGGGCTCTCCCTCTGGGGCGTCGAGGGCAGATGACATTGCCGGGGCGGGCTTGTCAAAGCGATGGCTGGGGCGCGTGAGCGCCCGGGGCGCAAGGGGCGCCGCCCAGCCGTGCCGAGGGCCCCGGGTCCGGCGGGCAGAGGGGCCCGCCTAGCAGAGGCGGGCGACCAACTCGGGCAGTTCGGCAAAGTCCGAGAAGGCGGCGCGGCAGGTCATGCCGCCCCGGCCCTTGCGGTAGCCGTTGGTGTAAAGAAGGAAGGGCACATCGGCGCGCAGGGCGGTTTCGGCGTCGGTCTCGCTGTCGCCGATATAGATCTGCGTGCCCGCGCCCAGCCGGTCGAAGGCGGCGCGCAGCGGCGCCGGATCGGGCTTGCGACAGTTAAGCGTATCGCCCCCCACGATCGTGTCGAAGGCCTGCTCCATCTCCAGGTGGCGCAGCACCGCGCGGGCCGGATTGACCGGCTTGTTGGTGCACAGGCCCAGCCGGTGACCCTCTGACGCCAGGCTTTCCAGCGCCTGGGGCACGCCCGGATAGGGCAGGGTCAGGTCGACGGCGGTGTCGTAGACGCGCATGAACTCTGTCAGGATCTGCCCCGTCAGGCAGGGGTCCAACTCGCGCGAGGCGATCATGCGCTCGACGAAGGTGGGCACCCCTTCGCCCATGAAACGCCGGGTTTCTGGCAGCGTCAGCGGGCGCGCTTCCAGCTGCGCCAGAATGCCGTTGGCGATGCCGCGCACATCGGGCGCGCTGTCGATCAGCGTCCCGTCAAGATCGAATACAAGGCGTGCCATGCCCCTCCCTACTCATAAACAAATATCACCGGATCCCGGGTGGGTCCTCTTGTGCGGACGGTGACCCGAAGCGGTGCCTCCCTTACCCTGCCTAGGCCGGGCGCGGGGGGCGGGGAAAGCGCCTTCCGACGCCGAGAGAGCGGGCAGATAGCCTGTGCCCAAAGCTTTGGCAATTGGGGTCAGAGAGGCAGCAGGCAATAAAGACTCGCGGTTCTGATATAGCCCTGATCAGGGGGTTACGACCCGTCCAGCGCCAGCGGCGAGGCATAGCTGCGGTTGGCGTGGACCAGCGGTTTGCCCGGCGCGCCCAGCACCACCTCTTCGACCGCGCCGAAGACCACGTAATGGGTGCCCACAAGCTGCGCCGCGTCGATGCGGCAGACGAAGGAACAGACGGCGCCCTCCAGCCGCGGCACCCCCAGCGAGGTGTCATGCCAGATGCCCGCGTCAAAGCGGGAGGCCAGATCCGGCACCCGGCCCGCGAAGGCGTCCGAGATCCGCGACTGATCCTCGCGCAGGACATTGACGCAGAAGGTGCCGTTTTCGCGAATGGGGGCCACGGCGCTGACCTTGTGGTGCAGGCAGACCAGCAGCGTCGGCCGGTCGGTATCGGCCGAGACCGAGGACATGGCCGAGACGGTGACGCCTGCGCGCCCCGCCGGGCCGTCGGTGGTGACGACGTTCACGGTGGTGGCGGCGCGCGACATCGCCTCTAGAAAGGTCTGGCGGAGGGGGTCTTCAGACATCGGGTATCCTGTTGGCGATCCAGCGGGCAAATTCATAGTTGGGGCGTTCCAGATGGCTCAGGGCGCCAGGGCGGGCGAACCGCCCCTGCATCCCGCGCCAAACGCGTTCGGTACATCCACGATCCTCGTCATTGACGTGATCGAGAAGGCCCTTCAATGCGGAAAAATGTGTCTCGGCCTCGGGATCGGCGGCGAAATCGGGATGCAGCCCGCCACCGTAGAGGATCTTTACATGGCCCGGCCCGTCCGGGGTCAGGCAGAGATACCAGAAATAGCCGGGCGTCAGGGTGATCAGCAGCGAGGGATAGATCGCCAGCAGCCAGGTCCGATAGCGGTCCTCGCCTTGCAGCGTGGTGTTGTCCTTGTGGGCGATCGACAGGGCAATCGAATCGTCCTTCAGGATGTGGTGATAGTTGAAGTGCTCCTTGCCCTCGGGGCAGGTCATCTTCTTCAGGTTTACCGCCCCGCCGATGGTGCCGCCGTGGCACATAGGCAGGTGGTAACTTTCCATGAAGTTCTCGGCCAGGATCTTCCAGTTGGTGTTCCAGCGGTGCTCTTCGCGGAAGGTCTCGACATAGTCGCCCATGCCCAGATAGCCCACCAGGTCGTCCACCTCGGCCAGCTGGGCGCCGGGCTCTGGCAGGTCGGGGTTCAGGGTGACCATGATCCAGCCGTTCCAGTCGACGCAGCGGATGGCGGGCAGGCTGTTCTGGTCCTTGCAGAAGCCGGTGTTCAGCTCCATCGCCGGGGCGCCGCGCAGGCTGCCGTCCAGGGAATAGGTCCAGGCGTGGTAGGGGCAGGTGATGACCCGCACATTGCCGCGCCCCTCCAGCAGCACCGACATGCGGTGGCGGCAGACGTTGGACATGGCGCGCAGGGTGCCGTCGCGGTCGCGCAGCACCAGCACCGGCTCGCCCGCGATCTCCATCGTCAGGTAGTCGCCCGGCGCCTTCAGCGCGTCCACGCGTCCCGCGCAAAGCCAGGAGGCGGCGAAGACATGTTCTTGTTCCAGCGCCAGGAAGTCTTCGGAGGTATAGACGGAAACCGGCATCGCCCGCGCCTGCTCAAACGGCACGGCGACATTGGCGCGAAGCTCTGCGGCGGGGTCGTGGATGTTCATCTGGCTCTCCTGGGGCTGGGCTGCGGCCCGGGGGCCGATGGCAGCAGCGTCACCGCTTTGCACAGGAAAGCAAGGAAGATGCACCGAAGGCAACGGCGGCTTCGGTGCATCAGGTGAAAACGGGATGTGGATTTGGGCAAGCCGGGGGCGCCGGGGCGCGCGCGCCGGCCGCCTAGTTCAGGCCCAGCAGATGCGGAATGGTCAGCGACAGGGCGGGCCAATAGGTGGTGGCCAGGGTCACCGGCAGCACGACGCAGATCAGGATCGACAGCACCGGCTTCACCGCCGTCATGACCGAGGCGTTGCAGACCCGGCAGGACATGTAGAGGATCGGCGCCATGGGCGGCGAATTGGCCCCGATCACCACCGAACAGGCGACGATGGCGGCAAACTGCACCGGGTCCACCCCCGAGGCGGTCATCAGCGGCAGGAACAGCGGCGCCACCACCACGGTGACCGACACGTCATCCATCAGCATCCCCGCCAGGATCAGCACCGCATTGACCAGCAGCAGGGCCCAGATCGGGTTGCCGGCAAAGCCCTGCACCGCCTCGGCCAGGTCCTGGGGGATCCGTTCGAAGCTGAGGATGCGCGAAATCATGAAGGAGAAGAGCAGGATCACGATGATCGAGCCGGTGGTTTCCGCCGTGCGCACCAGCGAGGTGGCGAAAAGGCGTGGCGTCAGTTCGCGGTAGAAGACAAAGCCCACCACGGCGGCGGCCAGGGCGGCCACGGCGGCCACGGCGGCGGCCTCGGTCGGCGTGAAGATGCCGCCGTAGATGCCGCCCAGGATGATCACCGGCAGCGACAGGGCGGGCAGGGCCGACAGGGTCGCGCCGCCCAGGGTCACGCCAGGGTCATGGGGCGCCTCGGTGATCTGCGGCTGGGTGCCGACGAACAGGCGGTTCCAGATCAGCAGGCACAGGATCAGCAGGATCGCCGGGCCGATCGAGGCGGCGAAACAGGCGGCCACCGATTGCCGCGTGGCCACGGCGAAAAGGATCATGGTGATCGAGGGCGGGATCAGGATCCCGAGCAGCGAGGACACCCCCAGAAGCGAGGCGATATAGCCGCGCGGATAGCCGCGCTCGGCCATCGGGCCCGACATGATCGTGCCCATCGAGGCCACGGCGGCGCTGGCGGTGCCCGCGATGGCCCCGAAGATCGCCGAAGAGACGACCACGACGCCCCCCAGCCCCGCACGCCCGCCCGCCAGGCGGCCGATGAAGGTGACGATGCGCCGGGCGATGCCGCCGGTTTCCATCAGGTAGCCGGTCAGGATGAACAGCGGCAGCGCGATCAGCACCAGCGAGTTGAGAGAGCGGAACCCCTGCAACATCAGCGTGTTCAGGTTCACGTCGAAGGTCCAGACCAGATAGGCCAGCACCCCGGCGAAGGACCAGGCCACCGGCAGGCCGACAATCATCAGCACCACGAGGATGGGCAGGGCGAAAAGCGCGTCCATGTCGGGTTATCCTTTCAGTGCCCGCAGCGCGCCCAGCGACAGCACCACGTCGCGCAGCGCATAGGCAAAGCATCCCAGGGCGCCGATCATGATCGAGATCTGCGGCAGCCACAGCGGGATGTGATAGGCCGGCGTCCATTGCGGCCGCTTCATGCCCCAGGCGAACATCTTCCAGGTCCACCAGATGAAGAAGATCGTGACGATCACCGTCAGCACCGCCACCACCAGGCTGTGAATGGCGCGGGCGCGCGGGGTGGTCAGCAGTTGGTCAATGAAATCCACCGCCAGATGGGCGCGGTTGCGCGAGGCCAGGATGGCGCCCAGCATGTAGAACAGCACGGCGGCGGTCAGGATCAGCTCGTGCAGGCCGACGACCGAATAGTTGATGAACCGCGCCAGCACCAGAAAACCGGTCAGCAGGGCCGTCACCAGCCCTGCCGCGATGGCCAGCGCGCCAAGCGCGCCCGCCAGTTTCTGTTCGAAGCCGCGCGCGGCCATCAGAACTCGGACGCGTTGGCGCGCACGGCGTCCATGACCTCGGCGCCGACCTGGGCGTCCATCATCGGCCAGACCACCTCGCGCACATGGGCGACGGTTTCCGACAGCTCTTCGTCGCTGGGTTCCACATAGGTCATGCCTGCCGCCTTGGCCTCTTCGACGTAGTGTTCATCCAGCGCCTTGGCATTGGCGAACCCTTCTTCCATCACCGTGGCGGCGGCCTCGGCCACGACGGTTTGCAGTTCGGGCGAGAGGTCGTCGAAGGCTTCCTGGTTCATCGAGATGACGCCGGTGACGAATTGCTGCTTCATGCGGTTGTAGTAGTCCAGCGTGTCGCGGAAATACTCGTAATCCCAGTAGATCACGTTGGCGCCGTCGCCGTCCACCACGCCGGTCTGGATCGAGGTAAAGACTTCGCCCCAGTCGATGGTCGCGGTCTGATAGCCCATGGCCTGGATCGTCTCGGCCATCGGGAACATCGGGGGGACGCGGATCTTCATCTTCGAGGCATCCTCGACCGACACCGCATAGCTGCCCTTGGTGGCCACGCCGTTGAAACCTTCGGGCCAGGCGCCGAAGAACTTCAGCCCCAGGTCGACATAGATGTCGCCCAAGAGGCCGTTCATCCAGCCGCCCTCGGAATAGGCGGTCAGGGCGTCGTCCCAGCCCGAGAAGATATAGGGGGTGTAAAGGACCGAAACCCGCTGGTCGTAAGAGGTCATGGGCCAGTTGATCATCAGCTGCACGTCATTGGCCATGAACAGGTCGAAGACGTCCTGCTGCCCGCCCAGCTCGTTCTGGTAGAAGACGTCGACCTCGATCGCGCCATCCGAGCCCTCCTCGATCAGCTGCGCCCAACGGTCCAGCGCGTCGCCCGCGGCAGAGCCCTTGGCGCCCGAGTCGGTGGCCATCTTGAAGGTGATGTCGGCGGCCTGCGCGGCGCCGGTGAAGGCGGCCAGCGCGGTGGTCAGCAGCAGCGCCTTGGTAAGTTTTCTGTTCATCTCTGTCTCCCTGGTTGGGTGCCCGTGGCCCTTTTTTCGAGGGCCGTAAATCCATTGATTGCCGCAAAGACAAGCTTTTCCGGACAGTGGTGTCAAGTCTCGGCCGGTTGCCCTTCGGCGGCGTCCGGGAAGAGGGTCGTGGCGGCGGCCCAATTGGTCAGATAGGCGGCAAGCCCCCGGTCGAAGTGCAGCCGCAGGGCGGGGCCGTGGCGATAGAGCACCGCCTGCATCCCGGCAAAGAGCAGCGCCGCCGAAGGCGAGGGCGCGCGCGGATCCAGCGCTGTGGCCCGCGCCACCAGCTCCATGGCGCGGGGGCCGGTGATCTCGACCACCGCCAGGGCGCCGGTCATCGAAGAGGCGGCGCAGCCCGCCTGCCAGGCCGGGGTGCGGGGGCCATGCTCGGCCCCCACCACCAGCATCCGGTGCCGGGCCAGGCGCACCGCGTAGCGGGCCCCGTGGGTCTGGGCGAGAAGGCCCGCGGTTTCGGGCAGATCCTGGGCCGCCAGCCAGGCGGGCAGGTCGCCGCTGACCATGACCTGCGGTAGGGGCGGCAGGCCGGTCAGGGCGATTCCGTCGCCGGTCAGGCGGATCTTGTCCGGCGCGCTGGCCGGGGTCCAGAAGGGGGCGCGGTCACGCATGGAGGCGGTCTCCTTTCGGATCGAAGGCACAGGGCGCGGTGATCCGCGCCCGGCGGCGGTGGCCCAGGTGCTGGATCTCGATCACCTCGCCCAGCCGGTCCCGTCCGCGTTCGATCAGCGCCAGCGCGACGGGGCGGCCCAGGGTCGGGCTGTGATAGCTGGAGGTGACATAGCCCAGCGACCGGGGCCGCGCCCCCGAGGTGTCGATGCCATGGGCGCCGCAGGGCAGCAGGCCCGCGCCATCGGCGGGCTCCAGCCCGACCAGCTGCTTGCGGTCGGGGCGCTGCGCCTCCTCCTGCCAGAGAGAGCGGCGGCCCAGAAACTCGGTTTTCTTCCGGTGCAGCGGGCCGGTCATGCCCAGATCCATGGGCCGGGTCAGCCCGTCGGTATCCTTGCCGATGACGATATAGCCCTTCTCGGCGCGCAGGATCTGCAAGGCCTCGATCCCCATCAGTCCGCCGCCCAGGCGCCGCGCCTCGGCGTGCAGCCGCGCCCAGAGGGGGGCGGCCTGGTCGGCGCGGATCGACAGCTCATAGCTGCGGTCGCCGGTGAAGCTGACCCGGGTGACCCGCAGGTCCAGCCCTGTCCAGCTGCCCCAGGCCGTGGCCATGTGCGGCAGGGCCTCGTCCGACAGCCCGCCGTCGCAGGTCACCTCTGCCGCCGCCAGCAGGTCGCGGGCACGGGGGCCGGTGACCGTCAGGGTGCAGGTCTCGGCGGTGGCATTGTGGATATGGACCTGCGCGCGGGGGAAGCGGTCCTGGCGCCATTCCTCCAGCAGGCTCAGCACGCCCGCGGTATGGGACGAGGAACAGGAGACCAGGAAGCGGTCCGCGTCCAGCCGCACCAGCACCCCGTCATCATAGACGATGCCTGCTTCCGACAGGATGAAACCGTAACGGCAGCGCCCCGGTTTCAGGGTCGAGACGGTGTTGTAATAGATGAAGTCCAGGAAGGCGGCGGCGTCGGGGCCGATCACCTCGATCTTGCCCAGGGGCGTTCCGTCGAAGAGGGCCACGCTGTCGCGGGCCATGGCGGCCTCGGCCTGGATGCGGGCGGGCTGGTCGGCCTCTGTCTGGGCGCCATAGCAGGCCGGGCGCAGCCAGCCGCCGTATTCCCCGAAGGTGGCGCCCGCCGCGCGATGCGCGGGCTCCAGCGGCAGGCGGCGCAGGGGCGCCATGCGCTGGCCCGTCTCCAGCCCGCCGAGGCTGGCCAGGGGCACGGGGCTAAAGGGCGGGCGGTAGGTGGTGGTGCCCACCTCGGGGATGTCGCGCCCGGTCAGCGCCCCCATCAGGGCCAGCCCGGCGATGTTCGAGGTCTTGCCCTGGTCGGTGGCCATGCCCAGCGTGGTGTAGCGCTTCAGATGCTCGACCGAGGTGAAGCCCTCGCGCGCGGCCAGGGCCACGTCCTTGGTGGTCACGTCATGCTGATAGTCGATCCAGATCCGCCCCTTGGCCGCCGGGTCGGGCCAGGCGGGGGTGATGGTGTAGGGGGTGCAATCCTCGGCCTGGGGCGCCTGGCCCAGCAGGGCGCCCAGATGGGCGAAGGTGGCCCCCAGGGTGAACCGCCCCGCCGCCGCGCCCAGGGGCATCAGCCCCGGCAGCTCGGTCTTGGGCACAAAGGCCAGTTGCGCCGCGTCCCAGGCCAGCTTGCCCTGGGCCTGGGCATAGAGGTGGATCGTGGGGGTGAAGCCGCCAGAGACCAGCACGCAGTCGCAGGCGATGGCAGAGCCGTCTTCCAGCACCACCTCGGTCACCGCGCCGCGCCCCTGGGCGCGGGCGATGCGGCCCGGGCGGTGATGGGTGCCGGGCACCGGCGCGGCCTCGGGGCGGGCGTCGATCAGGGTGACCTCGGCGCCCGCCTCGGCCATGGCGGCGGCCACTTCGGCGCCGGTCGAGTTGTTGCAGGCCAGGGCGATCCGCTGGCCCGGCAGCACGGCATAGCGGCGCAGATAGGTCAGCCCGGCATGGGCCGACATGACGCCGGGCAGGTCGTTGCCGTCGAAGGGCAGGGGCCGGTCGATGGCGCCGGTGGCCAGCACCGTGCGTCCGGGGCGCACCCGCCACAGGGTGTCGGGCGCGCCGTCCGCGTGGCGCTGGTTCAGTGCCGCCAGCCCGTGGTCATAGATCCCGAAGGCGCTTGTGCGCGGCAGGATCCGCACGCCGAGGCGGGCCAGTTCCTCCAGGGTTTCGGCCAGCCAGACCGGGGCGGTCTTGCCGTCGATCCGGCCTTCGCGCCACAAAAGCGAGCCGCCCGGGCGGCTGCCCTCGTCGACCAGCAGCACCTCTTGCCCGTCGCGCGCCAGGGCCAGTGCCGCGGCCAGCCCGGCGGGGCCCGCGCCGATCACCAGGGCATCGCACCAGTGGTTGACCTGTTCCGACACTGGCCCGGCCTGGGTGGGATCCACCGTGCCCAGCCCCGCCATGGCGCGGATCTTCGGCTCGAACAGGTGCCAGTTCGGCCACATGAAGGTCTTGTAGTAAAAGCCCGCGGGCAGGAAGCGGGCGAAGCGGTCGATCAGCGCGTGGCGATCACGGGCCGCGTCCGGGTCGGTGTTGTCCGAGCGGATCGCCAGCCCGTCCCGGGCGGGTTGCATCGTGGGCCGCAGGTTGATCTGCGCCCCCGCCGCGTCGTGATAGCTGACCGAGATATTGGGTTCTTCGACGCCTGCGCCAAACAGACCCCGGGGGCGGCGATACTTGAAGCTGCGCCCCAGGATGCGCGGACCAGAGGCCAGCAGGGCCGAGGCGAGCGTGTCGCCCTCGAACCCCTCGATCCGCTGGCCGTCAAAGGTGAAGGTGAGGGGGCGCGACCGGTCGATCTCGCCGCCAGTGGAAAGACGTCTGGCAGTCATGCGTCACCCCGGTCTGAAATATCTGCAAGGTCGGAAAGGACAGGCTCGCCCGGCTGGGCGGCCATGGTCACGGTGTCGCGGGTCATCACGAAGACCTCGTGGCAGGTCAGATGCACCCAGATCTCGCGCGCCGTGCCCTTGGGGTTCTGGCGGTAGTGCAGGTAGTCGGCCCAGACCTGGGCGGGCACGTCGCCATCGGGGCGGTCATTGCCGGCCTCGCCGCCAAAGTGGAACTCGGTCTCGGGGCGGGGGCCGCAGAAGGGGCAGGTGTAAAGGTGCATGGGATCCCTCCTAGTGCGCGATGCCAGAGCCCGCGGCCTCGTCGATCAGCCGCCCGGTGGCGAAACGATCAAGGTCGAAGGGGCGGGAAATGTCGTGATGCTGGCCGGTGGCCAGCAGATGCGCCAGCAGCGTCCCGCCCGCCGGAATGGCCTTGAAGCCGCCGGTGCCCCAGCCACAGTTCAGAAACAGGTTCGGCAGCGGCGAGGGCCCGATCAGCGGCGAGCTGTCGGGGACCACGTCGACGATGCCGCCCCATTGGCGCATCAGCTTTAGCTGGCGGAAGGCGGGGAACATCTCCAGGATGCCCGCGATCACGTGCTCCAGCGTCGGCAGGGTGCCGCGCTGGCCATAGCTGGGCACCCGGTCCAAGCCGCCGCCGATGACGATCTCGCCCTTGTCGGACTGGCTGGCATAGCTGCCTGAACCCGCGCAGTGCACCGCGATGTCGAGGATCGGTTTCACCGGTTCCGACACGCAGGCCTGCAACGCGTAAGAGGTGACCGGCAGGCGGAACCCGGCCTTTTCGGCCATCTGCGAGCTGTGCCCGGCCACCGCCAGGCCCACGCGGTCGGCGCGGATCTCGCCCTGGCTCGTCTTCACCCCGCGACAGGCGCCGCCCTCGATCAGGAAATCGGTGACCTCGCATTGCTGGATGATGTCCACCCCCAGGGCCGAGGCCGCGCGGGCATAGCCCCAGGCCACCGCATCGTGGCGCGCCGTGCCGCCGCGCGGCTGCAAGGCGCCGCCAAGCGCCGGAAAGCGGCTGTCGGGCGCGAAATTGTAGATCGGCATGATCTTCCGCACGCCCTCGGTGTCCAGCAGCTCGGCATCGGTGCCGTTCAGCTGCATCGCGTTCACCAGCCGGGCCGACATCTCCATCTCCGCCGGGGTGTGGCACAGCATCAGCATCCCGCGTTGCGACAGCATGACGTTGTAGTTCAGCTCGCGCGAGAGATCCTCGTAGAGGTTCAGCGACAGCTCGTAGAGGGCGACGCTTTCGGGGAAGAAGTAGTTCGAGCGGACAACGGTGGTGTTGCGCCCGGTGTTGCCGCCACCCAGCCAGCCCTTTTCGATCACCGCCACATTGGTGATGCCATGGGTCTTGGCCAGGTAATAGGCGGTGGCCAGGCCATGCCCGCCGCCGCCCACGATCACCACATCGTAGCGTTTCTTCGGTTCGGGCGAGGTCCAGGCCCGGGCCCAGCCCTTGTGGCCCGAAAGCCCTTCGCGTGCGAGCGCAAGCGCGGAATAGTGACGCGTCATCTTAGCCTCTCAGTTTGCGGCCCTCGGGGTCGTAGGGGGCACCGGGCAGCACCGTCGCGGCCAGTTCCTCGCCCACCACATGGGTGGTCAGCGCGGTGCCCGGCACCGCCGCCGCGCGGTCGATCAGGGCCAGGGCCAGGCTTTTGCCGGTGACATGGCCGTAGCCGCCCGAGGTGACATAGCCAACCAGATTTCCCTCCGCCCAGACGGGTTCATAGCCCGAGGCGTCGGCGCCGGTGGCGGCGACCTCCAGCAGGGCGATGACCCTGTCCGAGGGGGTGTCGCGTTCGGCCAGGGCGGCGGCGCGACCGATGAAGGCGGGCTTGTCCCAGGCGATGAACTGGTCGAGGCCGGTCATGCCGGGGGTGTAGCCCTGGCTGAACTCGGCCGACCAGATGCCATAGCCCTTTTCCAGCCGCAGCGAGTTCATGGCCGCAATGCCCATTTCGCGCAGGCCTTCGCCCTTGCCTGCCTGCAACAGCAGGCGGCGCAGGGTGGCATGTTCGGTGGCGTGGCAATTGATCTCGAACCCCATCTCGCCGGTGACCGACAGCCGCGCGACCCGGGCGCGGATCAGCCCGATGTCAACGGTGGCGCAGCCCATGAAGGGCAGGGCGGTCAGATCCTGATGGGTCAGCCCTTGCAGGATCTGGCGCGCCTTCGGCCCGACGATGGCAAAGCCGCCGATGTCGTCGGCCACGTCGCGCAGGGTCACGCCCTCGGCCATGTGATCCTCGAACCAGCGCATATGCCATTGCCGCAGGTAGTAGGATCCCATCAGCCAATAGCGGCCGTCGCCCCAGTTCAGCACGGTCAGGTCGCCCTTCAGCTTGCCATTCTCGCCCAGCATCGGTGCCAGGCGGGCGCGGCCCGCGCCGGGCAGCTTGCAGGCCAGCAGGCTGTCCAGCCATGCGGTGGCCTGCGGCCCCGAGACCTCGAAGCGGGAAAAGGCGGTGGTGTCGTAGATCGCCGCCGCCTCGCGGGCGGCGCGGCATTCTTCGGCCACCAGCGGGAAGGCGTTCGAGCGGCGCAGGCTGGGCTTTTCCTCGAACCCCTTGGGGGCGAAATACTGCGCCACTTCCATGCCCCAGCTTTGGCCCCAGACGGCGCCCGCCGCCGACATGCCCTCGTAGGCGCCCGGTGTCTTCAGCGGACGGCCCGCGGGCAGCTGTTCGTTGGGGTAGGTCATGACGAAGCGGCGCGAATAGAACTGGCCGGTGGTCTGCTTGATATATTCGCGGTTCGAGGCGAAATCGCCGTAGCGGGCAATGTCCATGCCGTAGACGTCGACCTCGGGTTCGCCCTCGACCATCCATTCGGCCAGGGATTTGCCGACGCCGCCGCCTTGCAGGAAGCCCGCCATGACGCCGCAGGCCACCCAGTAGCCGGGCAGGCCGCGCACCGGGCCGACCAGGGGGTTGCCGTCGGGCGAGAAGGTGAAGGCGCCGTTGACCCAGCGTTTGACCCCGGCCGTTTGCAGGCAGGGATAGCGGGCAAAGCCGCAGGCCAGCTCATCCGAGATGCGGTCGATGTCTTCCTGGATCAGCTCGATCCCGAAGTCCCAGGGCGCGCCGTCCATGTGCCAATGCTTGTGCTGCACCTCGTAGATGCCCAGCAACATGCCCTTCTGTTCCTGTCGCATGTAGGTAAACCCCTCAAGGTCCACCGTGACGGGCAGTTCCTTCTGCGCCTCGACCAGCTCGGGGATCGCCTCGGTCACCAGGTAGTGGTGTTCCAGCGGCGAGACCGGCAGGTCGACGCCGGCCATCCGGCCCACCTGCTTGGCCCAGAGGCCGCCGGCGTTGACGATATGTTCGGCGATGATCTCGCCCTTGTCGGTGATCACGGTCCAGCTGCCATCGGGGCGCTGGCGCAGATCCTCGACCTTGGTGTGTTCGACGATGTCGGCGCCCCGGGTCTTGGCGCAGCGCGCATAGGCATGGACCACGGCGGAGGGGTCGATATGCCCCTCGCGGTCGGACCACAGGCCGCCCAGAATGCCATCGGTCGAGATGACGGGGTTGCGCCGCTTGATCTCGGCGGCGTCGATCAGTTCGACATCCTTGATCCCCAGCGACTGGAAGGTGCGATAGGCCGATTGCAGCCAGTCCCAGCGGTCGGGGTCGCAGGCAAATTCGATCCCGCCGGTCATGTGCAGCCCGATATCCAGCCCCGATTCCGGGCCGATCTGTTGCAGCAGGTCGATGGTATAGCTTTGCAGCATGGCGATGTTGGGGTCGGCGTTCAGCGCATGAAAGCCCCCCGCCGCGTGCCAGGACGACCCGGCGGTCAGCACGTCGCGTTCCAGCAGGGCGATGTCCGTCCAGCCCAGTTTCGTCAGGTGATAGGCGACCGAAGCCCCCACCACGCCGCCGCCGATGATGACCACGCGATACTGGTCCTGCATGTCGCTCTCCTGTGCAGAGGTTCGGGATCTGGCGTGCAGTACACAACTGTACTGAATGCGGCGCAAGAGGGCGCGACAAAGTTTTTGCCCGCGCGGCGGGGCCGGGCGGGGGAGGGCCTGTGAAACGGGCGAAGCGAGCAGGAGGAGGGTGGCGGCGTCAGCGGCGCTTGGGGTTGTACTTCTCGCGCACCAGGGTCTTCAGATAGGCCACATCGGCCTCGGTCGGGGTCTGGCCGGTGAAGATATGCAGGTAGGCGGGCCCGTGCGAGAAGCGCACCTCGGGGGTTTCCGTCTCTTCCAGCGTGTGCTGGCCGACCTGGGTGTAATAGAGGACGCGGGCACGGATCAGCGCCTCTTCCGGGCCGCAGCCATAGCGGGCGAACATCTGGCACAGGGCGTCCAGGCGCATCGAATCGGCCTGAAGGACCACCGCCCGCACCTTTTCGGACCGGCGCGCCCAAAGCCGGACAGCAATGTCCAGTTCCGGGTCGAAAAGCGCCTCGTCCACCCAGCATTCGAACACATTGGTGACGGCGGCGATCACATCGGGCGCGGGCCGCAGGGCACGTTCGATGATCGGGCCGGTGTTCATCTTCAGCCAGTCGTCCAGCATCGCCTGGAACAGGTCTTCGCGGCTGGTGAAATGCCAGTAGAAGGACGAGCGCGCCACGTTCAGCCGCTTCGCCATGACCTGGATCTTGATCTGGTCGATGCCCTCTTCGATCAGCACCTTCTGCGCCAGGTTCAGCCAGTCGCGCCGGGTCAGGCGCTGTGCCGGTTCCTCGGGATCGGGTAGGCGGTCGGGGCGGGTCTCGGCCGAGCGCGGGGCGATCTCCGCGTCGATCTCGTCTTTGGCCGCTGGCATTGGTTTTCCCCCTGGTCCACTGGCCCGCCAGTCTAGCGGCCCTGCGCGGCCACGCAACGGCAGAGCGGACGGGGCCGCAGGGATGACGCGGCGGCGCCTGCAAAACACGCAGACGAGCGCCGGGGCGCTGCGACTAAGATATTCATTTCAAAGGAAAGTGGCTGGGGTGGTAGGATTCGAACCTACGGTACACTGTACCAAAAACAGTTGCCTTACCACTTGGCTACACCCCAACGGTGACGCGCTAATTAATCGAGGGTCGTCCGGGGTTCAACCCCTTTTTGGCAGAAAGAGAGCGGCTTTTTTTCGACCCGCCGAACCCGGGTGCCGGATGGGCCTGATGTTGCTGGGCCGGGGGGCTTCGCGTGGTCTGCCCAGGCAGGGGGCTGGCCTGGGGCAGGCGCCGGGGGTGGCGCACCTGACAGGTCAAAACACTTGCCCGGCGGGCGGGCCGCGCCTAGCCTGTGGCCGCGCCTGCCCCTGCCAAAAGGCTTTGCCCCCGTGCCTGTCCCCGCTGCCCCGACCCGCCTGTGCCCAGGGTCCGCCCCGTCGCGGCCCCTCTGGGCGCGCCTGGTGCTGGGTCTTTTGCCGGGCCTTTTGGCGGCGCTGTGCCTCGGCGCGCTGACAGCTGCCCCGTTGGTGGCGGCCCCGGTGGTGCTGGGGGCAATGGCGAAGGAAACGGTGGCCGCCGGTGCAGAGGGCTGCGCCGGGGCCCTGCAGGGGTTCCTCTGTGCCGTCCCGGCGGCGCTGCGCCCCGCCCCCTCGCGCGGCGGGACCCCGGTTGCGGCCCGGGGGCTTCCCCTGCACGCGGCGGCGGCGCAGCGCGAGGATCCGGGAGAGACGGGCGGGCCGGGTCGCCCGGTGCGCTTTTCGGTCGAGGTGCAGGCCGCAACCGGCCTCGACCCCGAGGCGGTCGGGCGCGAGATCGCGGCAATCCTGCGCGACCCGCGCGGCTGGCAGGCCGAACAGCGGGTGCGATTCGTACCCGCCGCGCCAGAGGCGGCGCAGATCCGCTTCGTGCTGGCCAGCCCGGCCCGGGTCGACCGGATGTGCCTGCCGTTGCGCACCCTGGGCTATCTGTCCTGTCGGCAGGGGCGGTTCGTGGTGATGAATGCCGTGCGCTGGCAGGGGGCCATGCCCCATTGGGACGGCGCCCTGCACGATTACCGGGCCTATCTGGTCAATCACGAGACCGGCCATGCCCTGGGCCACCGCCACAGTGCCTGCCCGTCTTTTGGCGCACTGGCCCCGGTGATGATGCAACAGACCAAGAGCCTGCGCGGCTGTCGCGGCAATGGCTGGCCCTTCCCGGCGCCGCGCGCCCTGTCGCCCGCCCTGGCCCAGGGGCTGCGCCACCTGCGCCTGCAATAGGGCTGCGCCCGGTCGCGGATCAGTCTGGGATCAGTCGCGGATCTCGTCCGGAGTTACCCCCCACAACGCGCTTTTCGGCGCCCAGCCCCGGTAGCCGCCCACGGTCAGGCGGCACCAGTCGGGATCGCATTTGCCCAGATCGGCAATGACCCCCTGTTCGAGCCGGGCGACCACGCGGGCCTCGGTCGAGGGCTGGAACCGCAGGTCCAGCATCGGGTCCTCGATCAGCACGGTGCGGTTGCCCGAGATCAGCACGTAGTGCACCCAGCCGCCGACGCCGTCATGGTCGCGGATCTGCCGCCAATGGCCATATTCCGCCACCACCTCGACCGGCATGTCGCGGCGCAGGAACTCCCAGTCGACGCGATGGGTCATCGACGGGCCGCGCCGCACCCGGGCGCGGTCGCTTTTCATCGACACGAAGCGGGGCAGGGGCAGGTTGGTCTCTGGCCCCAGTTGTTGCACCTGGGCCTGGGCAGGGGGGGCAGGCGGGATCGGGTCGCTGACCTGGACGGCGGCCATCTGCGGCGGGGCGGCGGCGGGGGCTGCGGCCTCTTCCAGCACCTGGGCCACATCATCGGGGGCCTCGGGCGGTTCCGAGGCGGCCAGGACGCCGGCAATGGCGAAGAACGACACCGAAAGCGCCAGGACGCGCTTGCGTATTGGTCTCATGATGGGGCCTGTTTCTGCTGCCTGCGTGGGGTAATTCTTGTACCCTCACCTTGTTTGGGCCACTTTGCCTGCGAATTGCCGGAATGGGAAGACAGAGGAGCCCGCCCATGCCATCTCGCCGTCTGAGTGTTGTCGTCACGCGACGCCTGCCCGAGCGGGTCGAAGCCCGCCTGGAAGAGCTGTTCGACACCCGGTTCGGACCCGCCGACCGTCCGATGACCCGCGAAGAGCTGGTCGAGGCGGTGCATACGGCCGATGTGCTGGTGCCCAACCTGCGCGATCGGATCGACCAGTCGCTGCTCAGCCAGGCCGGCGACAACCTGCGCCTGATCGCCAATTTCGGCGCCGGTGTTGACCATATCGACGTGGCCACGGCGCGGCAGCGCGGTATCCTGGTGTCGAACACCCCCGACGTGGTGACCGAGGATACCGCCGACATGACCATGGCGCTGATCCTGGCCCTGCTGCGGCGGATTCCCGAAGGTCTGGCCCTGATGCAGCGCGACGACTGGGAAGGCTGGGCGCCGGGCTCGATGCTGGGCTCGCGGGTGGCGGGCAAGCGGATCGGCATCCTCGGCATGGGCCGGATCGGCCAGGCGGTGGCGCGGCGCGCGGCGGCCTTCGGGATGCAGGTGCATTACCACAACCGCCGCCAGCTGCGCGACGAGATCGAGACCGAGCTGAAGGCGCGCTACTGGGAAAGCCTGGATCAGATGGTGGCGCGGATGGACGTGATCGCGGTGACCTGCCCGCATACCCCCTCGACCTTCCACCTGATGAACGCCCGGCGCCTGAAGCTGATGAAGCCCGAGGCGGTGATCGTGAACACCTCGCGCGGGGAGGTGATCGACGAGAACGCCCTGACCCGGATGCTGCGCGCGGGCGAGATCGCGGGGGCGGGCCTCGACGTCTTCGGCGGCGAACGCCAGTCGAACCCGCGCCTGCGCGAGCTGGATAACGCGATCCTGCTGCCGCACATGGCCTCGGCCACCCGCGAGGGGCGGCTGGAGATGGGCGAGAAGGTGCTGATCAACATCAAGACCTTCGCCGATGGCCACCGGCCGCCGGATCTGGTGCTGCCCGGAATGCTGTGATCGCCCGCTGACGGAAGGCCCGCCCATGCGCTCTGCCCGCAACTCGCTTCTGTCACTGGTGCTGGCCGGGCTGTGCCTTCTTCTGGCGGCGATGCCGCGCGAAAACCCCCTGACCACCCGGGCCGAGGCCTATCAGGGCGATATCGCCGTGGCGGCAGGCGCCACCTATGTCAGCCTGCGGGCGATCAATGCCTTCCTGTCGACGGCGCAAGAGGTCGAGGTGGGCGGCTCGCTGGTGGTCGAAGGCTCGGTGCAGCCGCTGAAATGGCTCGAACCGGTGGATGACACGGTCGAACGGGTCTCGGCGGCGATCTTTGCCGTGGCGGTGCTGACCGGGGTGCTGAAGATCTCGCTGGCGCCCGTGGCCTCGGTGGGGTTCGCCCTGATGGCCCTGGCGCTGCTGACCCGGGGCGGCTGCGAGGCGGCCACCGGCTGGCACCGCGCGCCCCCCGCCCTGCGCCGCCTGGGCGGGGTTTGCGGCGGCCTGGGCTTTGCCTTCGCCATCGCCCTGCCGCTGGTCTTCGTGCTGGGGGTCTGGGGCGGCGAGATCCTGACCGCCGAGGCGGCGGGGGCGGCCAATGCGACGCTGGACCGGATCGGCGCCGAGGCGGGTAGGCTGGTGGCGCTGGAGGATCAATCCTGGCGCGAAAGCTGGGAGGCCTACCGCGGCGCGGCGCGGTTTTTCTGGGATCAGGCGGATGATCTGCTGAACGCCACCCTGACCCTGGTGGGGGTCTTCCTGCTGCGGATGATCGTCCTGCCGATGGTGCTGCTGCTGGCGCTTTGGGCCGCAGCCAGGCGCCTGGTGGCGGCCTAGGGTATCGGCCCGAGGGCCGATTGCCTCCGGCGGGGATATTTGGGGCCAACAAATATCGGCAAGGGCGCGCGCCTGCCCGCGGCGCCCGTCTTCTATTATTTGTCGGCCAGAAATATCCCGGGGGGAGCGCAGCGGGGGGCGGAGCCCCCCCCCCGCCGGTGACCCTCAGCGCGTGGCGCCGGGCACCCAGAGCACGTCTTTTGCGCCGCCGTCATTGGCGATGCGCGAGGCGACGAAGAACCAGTCGGACAGGCGGTTGAGGTATTTCACCGCCTCGGCGTTGCAGCCCTCTTCGGCCATCAGCGCCACCGCCAGCCGTTCGGCGCGGCGGCAGACGGTGCGGCACAGGTGCAGATTGGCCGACAGCGCCGAGCCGCCGGGCAGGACGAAGCTGCGCAGCGGTTGCAGATCGGCGTTCATCACGTCGATCTCCTGTTCCAGCCGTTCCACCTGGCTGGCGATGATGCGCAGCGGCGTGTAGGGGGCCTCGTGGTCCTTCTCCATTCCCGGCCGGGCCAGATCGGCGCCCAGGTCGAAAAGGTCGTTCTGGATCCGTGCCAGGGCCGCGTCCATCTCGCCCTCGGCATGAAGGCGCGCCAGGCCCACGGCGGCGTTGGTCTCGTCCGAGGTGCCGTAGGCCTCGACCCGCAGCGAGGGTTTCGGCACCCGGGTGCCATCGCCCAGGGCGGTGGTGCCGGCATCGCCGGTGCGGGTGTAGATCTTCGACAAAACGACCATGGGTCAGCCCTTTCCGCGGATGTAGACGAAGGCGAGGATCACCAGAACGGCGATGAACTGCGCGGCGATTCGCCATTGCATCAGCTTGTTCGAGGTTTTCGGATCGCCGCTGCGGGCAAAGTTGCCGATCCCCAGCATCAGGATGATGGCGACGATCAGCACCGCGCCTGCGGCGACGAGGAAGAGGGGGTCCTGGGCCATGGGCTCTCCTTTTCGGTTCCCCGATATCTAGGGCGGGCGGGCGCGAAAAGCGACCATCGTTTTTGTCGCGGTGCGTGGGGGGAGGCCGCGCGGCGGCTCAGGCGTTCTTTGTCACCCGGTCCAGCAGGCGGGCGGGCAGCAGGCGGCGCAGGGTGGCGGCAATATAGGTGGGCGTGGTGACCATGTAGCGGGCCCGGGGGCGGGGATCTTCCAGCGCCCGGATCAGCTTGGCGGTGCAGGCGGCGGGCTCCAGCTCGAAGGCGGCCTTGCCCTGGTATTTCGGCCCGCGCTTGTAAAGCATGTCCAGAAGGCCGTTGCGGTACTCGTCTGCCCGGTCCGAGTTTTCCCAGTCGACCCAGGTCTCGAAGGCCTTGATGGCGTTCTTGCGGAAATCGGTGCGGATCGGCCCGGGCTCCAGCAGGATGGCATGAACACCGCTGCCCGCCAGTTCCAGCCGCATGGTATCGGTCAGCCCTTCCATGGCGAATTTCGACGCGTTGTAGGCGCCGCGCCAGGGGGCCGCGACCAGGCCCAGCACCGAGGAACAGTTGACGATTCGCCCGCCCCCCTGGGCGCGCATCACCGGGATCACCAGCCGGTTGAGCGCATGGGGCCCCAGGAAATTGGTCTCGAACAGTGCCCGCATCGCCTCGCGCGAGATATCTTCGGTGGGCCCCGGAATGGCGAAGGCGCCGTTGTTGAAAACCGCGTCCAGCCGCCCGCCGGTGGCGTCCAGCACTTGCGCCAGCGCCGCCTCGATCGAGGCCTGATCGGCATAGTCCAGGTGCAGCGCCTCCAGCCCTTCGGCGGCAAGGCGCGCCAAGTCGTCGGGGTTGCGGGCGCTGGCGAAGACGCGCCAGCCATGGGCCTTCAGCCCGTGGGCGGCGTCATATCCGATGCCGGAGGAACAGCCGGTGATGAGGATGGATTTCGTCATGCCCTCGCTATGCAACGCGACGGCCCGGCGAGCAAGGCCGCCGGGCCGGACCCGCGCGTGAGAGGGCGCGCGGCGGAGGGAAGGGGGAAGGGGCGCGCCTTAGTTGGCGGCGCTGACCAGCCAGTCGGCGATCCAGCCGATGCGGCCCGTGTCGTCGGTCTTCAGCTTCAGCCAGCCGTCGCGGACGTCCAGCACCTCGACGGCGGCGCCCTCGTCCAGGGTGGCCAGCACCCCATAGCTGGTGCCCGGCCCGGCGCGCAGGTTCACCCGGTCGCCCGAAACCTGGCGCAGGTCGCGGGCCGGGTCGTCCAGCGTCGGGGCGGGCCGGTCCTGGGCGTTGGCCTCGGGGGCGTCACCGGCGGTGGCGGGCAGGGTGCCGCGCAGCAGCGCCTGGCGTTCGGGGGTCGTGGGGATCATCTGCCGGGCCGCCTCGGGCAGCACGTCGCGCCGGGTCGAGCTGTCGGGCAGGGGGGCTTCGGCGCCCAGGGCGGCATTGGTCACGGTGGCAAAGCGCATCCCCTCCAGCGCCGGATCAAGGCCCGTGTCCGTCTGCCCGCCGATCGAGGCCAGGCGCAGCGGCTGGCTGTCCGAGACGAAGACGGCGGGCATGGTCGCCGCCTGGGCGGCCATCGGCGCCTGGGCGGGGCTGCTTTCGGCGCGGGCCAGCGAATAAGGGGTGGGGGCCTCGGTGCGGACGTAATCGGGAAGCTCGCGCTGCCAGGGTTCGAAATCGGCGCCGCCGCTCTGCTGGTAGAAGACGGCAGTCAGGACAAGGGTCGTGGCAGTCATGAAGCGGAACATCGGAACCTCCGGGCAGCGGTTTTCTGCGCGACGCGGGGCAGGGGGTGGCAGGTTCCCGCCGCGACGCTCTTGTTGCGCAACCAACCCGCAGCGGCGTCGGAAGTTCCCTGCCGATGGCCGCAGGGGTGCCCGGGGACGCAGGCGGCGCTTTACCGCCGCGCGGGCTGCGGCTATCACCGCGGACATGAGTGACACGCCCGACGATCCCGAGACCGGCGCCCCCGAGGGCCCCGGTGCCCTGCTGGCCGAACCGCTGCGCCGCGCCATTGGCGAGCGCTATCTGACCTATGCTCTGTCGACGATCATGCACCGGGCCCTGCCTGATGCCCGCGACGGGCTGAAGCCGGTGCACCGGCGCATCCTCTATGCGATGCGCGAGCTGAAGCTGACCGGCACCTCGCGGTTCCGCAAATCGTCGAAGATCTCGGGCGACGTGATGGGCAACTATCACCCGCACGGCGACGCGGCGATCTATGACGCCATGGCCCGCCTGGCGCAGGATTTCAACGTCCGCTACCCGCTGGTCGACGGCCAGGGCAACTTCGGCAACATCGACGGCGACAACCCCGCCGCCAGCCGCTACACCGAGGCCCGCCTGACCGCCGTCGCCGAGGCGATGATGGAGGGGCTGACCGAGGATGCGGTCGATTTCCGCGACAACTACGACGGCACCCTGACCGAGCCGGTGGTGCTGCCCGCCTCCTTCCCGAACCTGCTGGCCAATGGCTCGTCGGGGATCGCGGTCGGCATGGCCACGAACATTGCGCCCCATAACATCGTCGAGCTGGTCAATGCCTGCCTGCATCTGATCAAGACGCCGGATGCCCGCGACGACACGCTGCTGCAATATGTGCCGGGCCCCGACTTCCCCACGGGCGGGGTGCTGGTCGAAAGCCCGGAAAACATCGCCAAGGCTTATCGCACCGGCCGCGGCAGCTTCCGCCTGCGTGCCAAGTGGGAGGTCGAGGATCTGGGCCGTGGCACCTGGCAGATCGTGGTGACCGAGATCCCCTATCAGGTGCAGAAATCCAAGCTGGTCGAGCGTATCGCCGAGCTGATCCAGACCAAGAAGATCCCGATCCTGGCCGACATCCGCGACGAAAGCGCCGATGACATCCGCATGGTGCTGGAGCCGCGGTCCAAGAACGTGGACCCGGATCTTCTGATGGGGATGCTGTTCCGCAACTCGGATCTGGAAATCAAGTTCAGCCTGAACATGAACGTGCTGATCGACGGGCTGACCCCCAAGGTCTGCTCGCTGAAAGAGGTGCTGCGCGCCTTCCTCGACCACCGCCGCGAGGTGCTGGAACGGCGCTCGAAACACCGGCTGGAAAAGATCGACCACCGGCTGGAAGTGCTGGAAGGCCTTGTCACCGCCTTCCTCAACCTCGACCGGGTGATCGACATCATCCGCTACGACGACGACCCAAAGGCGGCCCTGCTGGCCGAGGACTGGTCGAAGAAACGCGCCCGCGCCCGGGACGAGAAGGATTACATCTCGCCCCTGGCCGAGGGCGACGAGGGCGAGCTGACCGAGGTGCAGGTCGAGGCGATCCTCAACATGCGCCTGCGCAGTCTGCGCCGCCTCGAAGAGATGGAGCTGCTGCGCGAACGCGACGCCCTGATGGAGGAACGCGCCGGGCTCGAAGATCTGCTGGCCACCCCCGATCTGCAATGGGCGCGCATCGCCGATGAGCTGCGCGAGACCAGGAAGACCTTCGGCAAGGACTATGCGCGCGGCCACCGCCTGACGGTGATCGAGGCCGCCGCCGAGGCCGAAGAGGTGCCGCTGGAGGCGATGATCGAGCGCGAGCCGATCACCGTCGTCTGTTCCAAGATGGGCTGGATCCGCGCCATGAAGGGCCATATCGACCTGGCCCAGCAGGACAAGCTGAAGTTCAAGGACGGCGACGAGGGCCGCTTCGCCTTCCATGCCGAGACCACCGACAAGATCCTGGTCTTCGGCTCGAACGGGCGGTTCTACACATTGATGGCCTCGAACCTGCCCGGCGGGCGGGGCATGGGCGAACCGCTGCGGCTGATGGTGGATCTGCCCAACGAGGCCGAGATCGTGGCCATGCGCATCCACCGCCCCGGCGAGCGGCTGATCGTCGCCTCCAGCGCGGGCGACGGCTTCATCGTGCCCGAGGACGAGGTGCTGGCCCAGACCCGTTCGGGCAAGCAGGTGCTGAACGTCAAGGATGGCGTGAAGGCCCTCCTGGTGAAGCCGGTCACGGGCGATCACGTGGCCGTGGTGGGCGAGAACCGCAAGGTGCTGGTCTTCCCGCTGGAAGAGCTGCCCGAGATGACCCGGGGCAAGGGTGTGCGGTTGCAGAAATACAAGGACGGCGGCCTGTCGGACCTGACCACCCTGGTGCTGGAAATGGGCCTGTCCTGGCACGACCCGGCGGGCCGTACCCGCACCGAGACCGAGCTGGGCGAATGGCTGGGCAAGCGCGCCGGCACCGGCCGCATGGCCCCGCGCGGCTTCCCCCGCGACAACAGCTTCACCTGAGGCCCGCCCTCCAGGTCGCCGCCGGAGTCCCCGGCGGCGACCCTGCCCCGCGCCGCGCCAGGGCGCCCACCCTTCGCGCCAGCCGACAGCCCGCGCCCACCTCAGCCTCCGCCGCCCCGGCGCGCCCGGCCCCTGCGGTTCCCCGGCTCCCGCCGTCCCGCGAAGGCCCCGGTCGACCGGGCCCGCCCCCCTCTCTTCTCATTGCCAAAAATATCCCGGGGGAGTCGCGCATCGCGCGACGGGGGCAGAGCCCCCGCTTCCTCCCACGTGTCGCCTCCGGCGACGGGGGCAGAGTCCCCGCCCCCTTACACGTGTCGCCTCTGGTGTCGGGGCGCAGATCCCCGCTCGCATCCCGCCGGGGCGCCCCTCCGCCCGTCTCCCCCCGCTCTGGCGCGCGAATAGACATGGGCGGGCAAAGCGGCTACTCCGGGGGGCGTGTTATGACCGTCCCGGGGGGATCCATGTTCCGACTATCCGCTGTCGCTCGTCTTGTGCCGGGCCTGGCCGTCTGCGCCGTGCTGCTGTCGGCCTGTACCAATCCCGACGATTTCGACGAACCGATGCCGGACCTGGGAGATTTCCGCCTTGGCCACAACATCGTCGTGGCCAGCAAGATGAAGAAGGTCGCGATCTCGCGCGATGCCACCGAAGAGGAATGGGTGGCCGAGATGCAGGCGGCGATTGCCGAGCGCTTTGGTCGCTACGAGGGCGACAAGCTCTATCACCTGGGGATCTCGGTCGAGGGCTATATCCTGGCCCCGCCCGGCATCCCGATCGTGCTGTCGCCGAAATCCGGCCTGATCGTCAATGTCACCGTCTGGGACGATGCGGCGGGGGGCAAGATCAACGAGGCGCCGAAGCAGTTCACCGTGCTGGAAAGCTTCTCGGGCGAGACCATGGTTGGCTCGGGCCTGACCCAGACCCGCGAAGAGCAGATGACCAACCTGGCGCGCAACGCGGCGAAGCAGATCGAGAACTGGCTCCTGGAGAACCGGGCCTGGTTCGGCGAGGCGCCGGGCCCCCAGGCCGGGCAGCAACAGCCCCTGGCGACGGTTGCCGCGCCCGCGGCGGTGGCCACCACCGCCACGCCGCCCGCCGCTGCCGCGACAGCCGCCCCGACAACGGCGCCCGCGCCGGAACCCACCTCGGGGGCGCCTGTGGCCCCGGTGACCGACACGGTTGTCCCTGTGCCGGGCAGCCAGGTGACGGGCGCCGATGACGGGGATGCGGATCTGCCGGGCGATGGCCCGGCCTCCAGCGGCGGCTAAGCCCCGGATTCTGCGCACTCCCGCCGGACTGCGGCGCGGAAACCGGCCCCTGGCGAGGGGCCGGGGCAGGACCAAATTGCCCCCGGGAAGGGGCCTTTGGCCCCCGTCCGAGCCCCGCACATCCCGCAGCTTGCGGTGCCCCATGGCCGCACCCTGCCGCGCAGCGCCCCGGTGGCCCAAGTGACGCTTGATTTTCCCCCTCAGACCCAATAAATCGCCGTCCGAGTGAAATCGGGCCTGAGGCCCCCAGACACAGAGGCGCCTGACCATGGGTAAGGAAAAGTTTGAGCGCGGCAAACCGCACTGCAACATCGGCACGATCGGTCACGTTGACCACGGCAAGACGACGCTGACGGCGGCGATCACCAAGTACTTCGGTGACTTCAAGGCCTACGATCAGATCGACGGCGCGCCGGAAGAGAAAGCCCGCGGCATCACCATCTCGACCGCCCACGTCGAGTACGAGACCGAAGCGCGTCACTACGCCCACGTCGACTGCCCCGGCCACGCCGACTACGTGAAGAACATGATCACCGGTGCCGCCCAGATGGACGGCGCGATCCTGGTGGTGAACGCCGCTGACGGCCCGATGCCGCAGACCCGCGAGCACATCCTGCTGGGCCGCCAGGTGGGTATCCCCGCCATGGTCGTGTTCATGAACAAGGTTGACCAGGTCGACGACGAAGAGCTGCTCGAGCTCGTCGAGATGGAAATCCGCGAACTGCTGTCGGCCTACGATTTCCCCGGCGACGACATCCCCGTCATCGCAGGTTCGGCCCTGGCCGCTCTGGAAGGCCGTGACCCGGAAATCGGCGAAGAGAAGATCAAGGAACTGATGGCGGCCGTGGATGAGTACATCCCGCAGCCGGCCCGTGCCGTGGATCAGCCCTTCCTGATGCCGATCGAAGACGTGTTCTCGATCTCGGGTCGTGGTACGGTTGTGACCGGCCGTGTGGAACGTGGCGTGGTGAACGTTGGTGACGAACTGGAAATCGTCGGCATCAAGGACACCAAGAAAACCACCTGCACCGGTGTGGAAATGTTCCGCAAGCTGCTGGACCGTGGTGAAGCCGGCGACAACATCGGCGCCCTGCTGCGCGGTATCGACCGTGAAGGCGTCGAGCGTGGCCAGGTTCTGTGTAAGCCGGGTTCGGTGAAGCCGCACACCAAGTTCGAAGCCGAGGTCTACATCCTGACCAAGGACGAAGGTGGCCGTCACACCCCGTTCTTCGCCAACTACCGCCCGCAGTTCTACTTCCGGACCACCGACGTGACCGGCACCGTGACGCTGCCCGAGGGCACCGAGATGGTGATGCCCGGCGACAACCTGAAGTTCGAAGTTGAACTGATCGCGCCGATCGCCATGGAAGACGGCCTGCGCTTCGCCATCCGCGAAGGCGGCCGCACCGTGGGTTCGGGCGTCGTCTCCAAGATCGTCGAGTAATCGACGATCGCCGGGGCGGATCACCCCGCCCGGGACGGACAGATCATCGAAACGGCGGCCCCCCGGGGTCGCCGTTTTGCGTTTGCGGGCGGGCAGGGGGCGCCTGGTGCGCCTCGGCGCTGGACCTTTGCGCCGCCCCGGCTATCTTCGCCTGCATGACCGCGCCCGTGAACTTTGCCTTCGCCCTGACCGGCCCCCTGCGGGGCCAACGCCTGACCGGCGAGGCGATTCCCGATACCCTGCGCGCCGAGACCCTGGGCTGGGCGCATCTGGACGCCGCCCATGCGGGCACCCGCGACTGGGTCGCGGACCGGCTGTCCTATCTCGACGACACGGTGATCGAGGCGCTGACCCAGCCCGAGACCCGGCCCCGCGCCACCCGGGTGGGCGACGGGCTGCTGCTGAACTTCCGCGCGCTGAACATGAACCCCAACCGCGACCGCGAAGACATGGTGGCGGTGCGGATCTGGGTGGACCGCGACCGCATCATCACCCTGTCGCGCCAGCGCGTGCTGTCCCTGGAAGAGATCGCCCGCGAGGTCGAGCGCGGTCAGGGCCCCGACAGCGCCGGGGCCTTCCTGGCCGATCTGGTGGACCGGCTGACCGACCGGGTGGAACCCTTCGTGGCCGAGCTGGACGCCGAGGTCGACGGGATGGAGCCGCAGGTGATCGCCCAGCCCGACCAGGACCTGCGCCGCCGCATCGCCGCCCTGCGCCTGGCGGTGGTCGAACTGCGCCGCCACCTGCCGCCGCAGCGCGAGGCCCTGGCCCGGCTGGCGCGCAGCGAAAGCCCGCTTTTGGCCGAACATGACCTGCGCGAGGTGCAAGAGGCCGTCGACCGGCTGACCCGGATGACCGAGAACCTGGACGAGCTGCGCGAGAACCTGGGCGTGTTGCGCGACGAGCTGTCGGGCGCCCTGTCGGAACGGCTGAACCGGCATATGTACACCCTGTCGATCTTCTCGGCGGTGTTCCTGCCGCTGACCTTCTTCACCGGGCTGTTCGGGATCAACGTGGGCGGCATTCCGGGCGATGCCAGCCCCTATGCCTTCTGGATCTTCTCCGGCGTGATGGGGCTGATCTTCCTGGTGCAGGGGGTGATCCTGCGGCGGCTGCACTGGATGTAGCGGCGCCGGGGCGCCAACGCGCGGCCCGCGTCTTTTCGGCACAATTCCCCGGAAATGTCTGGTATTGGCCATGATCGGGGCGTTGAGTGCTTTGGACACCGGGGCCACCGCGCGCTGCGCGCCCCGCCGCATTGCAAGAGGACGTGCCATGTCGCACCCTTATCAGGACCTGCCCGCCACCGCCTATTGGAAGACCGGCGTGGCCGAGAAGAACCCGCTTCAGCTGGCGGGGCTGTGGCAGCCGAAGTTCCAGGTGCTGCCGGGGGCGCCCATCGTCACCGCGGGCTCTTGCTTTGCCCAGCATATCGGCCGTGCCCTGGCCGCCCGCGGCTATGACTGGTTCGATGCCGAACCGGCCCCGCCCTTTCTGGGGGCCGAGGATGCAAGGGCCTATAACTACGGCATCTTCTCGTTCCGCACCGGCAATATCTACACCGCCCGGACCCTGCTGCAATGGCTGCGCCTGGCCTATGGCGAGATGCAGGGCCCGGACGAATGGTGGACCCGCAAGGGCCGCGTCTACGACCCGCTGCGCCCGGCGATCGAACCGGGGGGATTCGCCAGCATCGACGAGGCCCGCGCCTCGCGTGCCGCGACCCTGGCGGCGATCCGTCGCGCAGTGGAAACGGCGCGCCTCTTCGTCTTTACCCTGGGCCTGACCGAAAGCTGGCGCCACGGCGAAAGCGGGCTGGAATATGCCATCTGCCCCGGCACCCTGGCGGGGGACTTCGACCCAAAGGCGCATCTTTTCCACAACCACCGCCATGGCGACATCCTGGCCGATATGGAAACCGTGCTGGCCCTGCTGAAGGTCAAGAACCCCGATCTGAAGGTGCTCTTGACGGTCAGCCCGGTCCCCCTGACGGCGACCGCCAGTGGCGAACATGTGCTGACCGCCACCAGCTATTCCAAATCCGTGCTGCGCGGCGTGGCGGGCGAACTGGCCCAGGATCACGCCCATGTGGACTATTTCCCCAGCTACGAGATCATCACCCACCCGGTCTTCCGCGGCATGTTCTATGCCCCCAACCAGCGCAGCGTGGTCCCCGAGGGGGTCGAGGTGGTGATGTCGAAGTTCTTCGCCGACCAGGAAGCCACCTTTGGCCCGGTCAAGCCCGGGCGCGGCAAGGCGGGCAAGGGCGGCGGCAAGGCGGGGCGCAAGCTGCGCGCCGCCTGGAAAGAGGCCCAGGCCGGGACGGATGTGAAATGCGAAGAGGAGATGCTGAATGCCTTCGCCCGCTGAACGCGCCCCGGTGGCGGCCTCCGCGCCGCTGCCCTCGCTTTGCATCTTCGGCGACAGCCATATCGCCTCGGTGAAACATGCGCTGGACGCAGGCCTGCTGCCGCTGGTGGCCGAGCATCTGGAGTTCTGGGGCGCCTATGGCCCCGCCTTCCGCGCGTTGGAGTTTCGCGACAATACCATCCTGCCCGGCGACGAGGCGGCGCGCGACATGGCGCTGCGGATCAACGGGGCGGGGCGGGGCGCCCTTGGGGGGGCGGATTTCGCGGGCTACCTCTTTTACGGCGCGCGGCTGAGGATGGCGGATTTCATGCCGCCGCTGCTGGAGACGCTTTGCACCGGCGGGCATCTGTCGGCGGCGGTGCAAGAGAAGGTGGCCCGGCGGTTCCTGCGCGGCACCAAGGCCTATCGCATCGCCTGCGAGTTCGCCCGCGCCACCCCGGGCTTGCCGATCGCCTTTGCGCCCGCGCCCCTTCTGACCCTCGGGGTGGGCAACCCCGGGCGCCTCTATCCGGCGGCGGCGGGGGCCACGGCGGATCAGCGCGAGGCGATTCGCCTCTGGCTCGACCGGGCGGCGGCGCGCGACGGGCTGCGCCTGCTGCACCAGCCCGAGGACACGATCACCGGCGGCTACTGGACCGCGCCCGCCTGGGCCTCGGAAGAGGCCGGGCAAGAGGACGACCCGGTGCACAAGAACGCCGCCTTCGCCGCCCGCATGGTGACCCTCTTCCGCGATAGCTTGGGCGGCTGAGACCCGGGCTGAGATCTGGGTGAGCCAGTGGGGCCGGGTGCAGCCCCCCCCCTCCCATCCTGAAGGCGGGAAATACTCTCGGGGGGACGCGCCCCCCGGGCCGCGAGGGGGGCAGAAAGCCCCCCGTTGCCCGGCCGCATCGGGGCGCGAGGGTCCGGGGATTTTTCCGCCCCTGCCGCCAGATCGCCCCTTGCACTCGGCGCCCGCCTGCCTTAATCGACAGCGACGGATTAGGGGTATAGCTCAGCTGGTAGAGCGACGGTCTCCAAAACCGTAGGTCGCGGGTTCGAACCCTGCTGCCCCTGCCAATCCGATCCCCGCCAGACATGACCGCCGCGCCCCTTTCAGGGGCCGCGCGGCTGTCTGCGTTTGTCTCGGCGACTTCGGCGGCGCTGCCTGCTTCCTTGCCGGGGGGCAAGGCGGCCCGCCCGGGCCGGGAGGCGGGCCCCGGGCCATACCGCCCGCTTCGCCCTTGAAACACCCCCCGCTTTTGCCCTATCTGGGCCAGATGACGCGCGCAGCCCTGCGCGCCCCCGCCTTTGATCCGAGGACACCGCCCATGGCGAACCCGCTGCAATTCATCCAGCAGACCCGTACCGAGATCGGCAAGGTCGCCTGGCCGACCCGCCGCGAAGTGCTGCTGACCACGGTCATGGTCTTCGTCATGGCCGCCATCACCGCGATCTTCTTCGCCCTGGTGGATCTGCTGATCCGCTCTGGCCTGACCGGCCTGCTCAGCCTCTTCGGCTGAGCCACGCCGCCCGGGCCCCGGCCCGGCGCGGACCCGGCGGCGGGCTGTGGCGGCACGGGCAGGGGGCGAACCCCGGTCTATCCCCTTCGCGGGCTTGCGCTTTGTCGCGCTTCGCTGTAACCCACCGACCACCCCCAGATGTGGCGCGCGGCGATTCGAGCCTCGCGCCGATTTTCTATTGGGGGCGCTGATTAGGAAATGCGGTCCGCCGCGCCGGTCCCCGTTCGGGGCACAGCAGGCGCCGGGCCGGCGATGGAAGGGTCGTTGCGACATGGCAAAGCGGTGGTACTCGGTCTCGGTCCTCTCGAACTTCGAGAAGAAGATCGCCGAGCAGATCCGGCAGAGCGTCGAGGAAAAGGGACTGGAGGACCAGATTGACGAGGTCCTCGTTCCGACCGAAGAGGTGATCGAGGTCCGCCGCGGCAAGAAGGTCTCGACCGAGCGTCGTTTCATGCCCGGGTATGTCCTGGTTCACATGGAAATGTCCGACGAGGGCTATCACCTGGTGAACTCGATCAACCGCGTCACCGGCTTCCTGGGCCCGCAAGGCCGCCCGATGCCGATGCGCGATGCCGAGGTCCAGGGCATCCTGGGCCGCGTCGAGGAAGGTCAGGAGGCCCCGCGCACCCTGATCCACTTCGAGATCGGCGAGAAGGTGAAGGTCAACGATGGCCCCTTCGAGGACTTCGACGGCATGATCGAAGAGGTCGACGAGGACAACCAGCGCCTCAAGGTCTCGGTCTCGATCTTCGGTCGCGAGACCCCGGTCGAACTGGAATTCACGCAGGTCACCAAGCAAGGCTGACCGGCGCGAGGCGGGCCTCCGGGCCCGTGACGGGGCGCAAGTCCCGTTCATACGTGGGAGGCGAGGCGGTCGCGACCGTCGGACCTGACCACGCAGAACCGCTCCTGACGGCGCGCCGGAGGGAGCAGGCGTAGGGTGGATGCAATCCACCGTCTGCGCGATGAACAAAGGAGAAGGCCAATGGCCAAGAAACTCGTTGGCAGCATGAAGCTGCAAGTGCCTGCCGGTCAGGCAAACCCCTCCCCGCCGGTTGGTCCGGCGCTGGGTCAACGCGGCATCAACATCATGGAATTCTGCAAGGCGTTCAACGCCAAGACGCAGGATATGGAGCCGGGTGCGCCCTGCCCGACCGTGATCACCTACTATCAGGACAAGTCCTTCACCATGGACATCAAGACGCCGCCCGCGTCTTACTACCTGAAGAAGGCCGCCAAGCTGAAGTCGGGTGCCAACACCCCCGGCAAGCAGACCGTCGGCACCGTGACCGTCGCCCAGGTGAAAGAGATCGCCGAAGCGAAGATGAAAGATCTGAACGCCAACGACGTCGAAGCGGCAATGCAGATCATCCTGGGCTCCGCCCGCTCCATGGGCATCGAGGTGAAGTAATGGCAAAGCTCGGTAAACGTACCTGCGCCGCCCGCGAAGCCTTCGCCGGCAAGGAAGATCTGACCGTCGAAGAAGCCGTCGCGCTGATCAAAAGCAACGCCGCCGTGAAATTCGACGAAACCGTCGAAATCGCGATGAACCTGGGCGTCGACCCGCGCCACGCCGACCAGATGGTCCGTGGTGTTGTCGGCCTGCCGAACGGCACCGGCAAGGACGTCCGCGTGGCCGTCTTCGCCCGTGGCCCCAAGGCCGAGGAAGCCCAGGCTGCTGGTGCAGACATCGTCGGCGCCGAAGACCTGATGGAAACCATCCAGGGCGGCACGATCGAATTCGATCGCTGCATCGCGACCCCCGACATGATGCCGATCGTCGGCCGTCTGGGTAAGATCCTGGGCCCGCGCAACCTGATGCCGAACCCCAAGGTCGGCACCGTGACCATGGACGTGAAAGCGGCCGTGGAAGCAGCCAAGGGCGGCGAAGTGCAGTTCAAGGCCGAGAAGGCCGGTGTGGTGCACGCAGGCGTCGGCAAGGTCTCCTTCGACGAAGCCAAGCTGGTCGAGAACATCCGTGCCTTCGTGGACGCGGTGAACAAGGCCAAGCCGACCGGTGCCAAGGGCGCCTACATGAAGAAGGTCTCGCTGAGCTCCACCATGGGCCCGGGCGTCTCCGTCTCGATCGAAAGCGCCACCGGCAACGCCTGATCGGCAGCCTGTGGCAATGAATTGGAAAGGGCGGTCCCGCGGGGCCGCCCTTTTTCCGTGTCAGAGGCATTGGGCCGGAGCGGGGGCGGGCAGGGGCCCGCGCGCCGCATCCGAGGGCCGTCAGTCGGGCGAATGGCCGATGTCGTCGCAGGTATCCTCCAGCTCGCGCGTGGGGTGTTTGGCGGCGGCCAGGGCCGCGTCCAGCCCGGCGCCCTCGACCGTGGCGATGGCCAGCCGGTCCAGCGCATAGGTGGTGACAAGGGCGGTGCCCTTCATCAGGTCGCGCGACAGGGCCAGGATCGACAGGTAGTCCAGGTGGTTGCCCAGCATCCCCGAGCCGTCCGCCTCGCCGCCCTCGGCATTCTCGATACAGGCCTCGACCGAGACCGACAGGAAGGACCGGCAGACCGTGGGCCGGGCGTCATAGACGCGGCAGGCGCGGGTGTCGGGATCCAGCGCGGCGCAGGCATGGGCATTCCAGGCGCGGCCATCGGGCTGACCGGCCAGGGGCGCCAGGGCGGCGTGCAGCCTGCGCGCCTCGGCCTCGGTGATCAGCCCGCCGTCGCCCTCCAGCAGGATGCAGCAGAAGGCGCAGCCCTCGGCGCAGGCGGCATTCACCAGCTCGGGCGGCTGGCCCGCGCGGATCTGTTCGCCGGTCATCGCCGCCAGCTTGCGCGCCGCCTCGCCCGAGGCCAGTTCGGCGCGGATGTCGCGGAAGGGCTGGCTCTGGGCCTCGGCGCTGGCCAGCCAGGCCTCCAGGATGCGGCGCCCGCGCTCTTCCAGCGCGGCGGGCATCCCCCGGGCGCGGGCGCGAGGCAGCTTCTGCCGCAGGGCGGCGATGCTGACCGGGCGGCCCTTGGGGGCCTTCTTGCCGGGGCTGGGACGGGTGGGCGTGCGGCTCATGCGGCTCTCCTGGCGGGCGTGGGGCGAAGTATATCGGCGGGGCGGGCAGGGTCCAGCCGCCGGGGAGGGGGCGCGGAAGAGGGGCGGGGGGGCCCCCGCCCGGCGGGTGCTGCGAAGGGATGAGATTAGGGTCTTCACAAGCGGGGCCAAAAGCCCTAGAAGCCGCCTCTGTCAGGGTTCCCGGGATTCGGTTGCCCCGACGATTCGTCCGAGACGGTGGGTGCCGGGGATAGTCCCGACATAATTCCTGCCTGAGACGGGTAACAACCAGTTTCTTCCGGCCCCGCCCTCTGGCGGCTCCCCGGGACGATCTTGGACGGACCCGTTGTGGACCCGCTTGCCGGGACCTTGTTCCGGCAGAACTGAGCCGGAGGGTCAAACCTCCCAAATTGGAGTGAAACTGTGGATAGAGCCCAGAAAGAGAAATTGGTCGAGGAACTCGGCCAGATCTTCGAAAGCTCTGGCGTTGTGGTGGTTGCCCACTACACCGGTCTCACGGTTGCTGAGATGCAGTCCCTGCGCGCAAAGGCTCGTGAAGCCGATGCAGCAGTGCGCGTCGCCAAGAACAGGCTCGCCAAGATCGCCCTGGAAGGTAAGCCCTGCGAGAGCATGGCCGAATTCCTGACGGGCATGACCGTTCTGACCTATTCCGAAGACCCTGTCGCAGCTGCGAAGGTCGCGGAAGATTTCGCCAAAGAGAACAAGAAGTTCGAAATTCTTGGCGGCGCAATGGGTGAGAACGCTCTGGACCGTGCCGGTGTCGAAGCCGTGTCGAAAATGCCGTCCCGCGAGGAGCTCATCGCTTCCATCGTTGGCTGCATTGGCGCACCCGCCTCGAACATCGCCGGTGCCATTGGCGCCCCTGCTTCGAATATCGCCTCCATCCTCACCACGATCGAAGAGCGTGGCGAGGCGGCGTAAGCAACATGAGAACCGGCGTAGGGTCGCAGACCCACACGTTGGAACACATCTAGAGATACGGAAAGAAGTCAAATGGCTGATCTGAAGAAACTGGCAGAAGAGATCGTTGGTCTGACCCTGCTGGAAGCACAAGAACTGAAAACCATCCTGAAGGATGAGTACGGCATCGAGCCCGCAGCTGGCGGCGCTGTCATGATGGCAGGCCCGGCCGGCGACGCTGGCGGCGCAGCCGAAGAAGAGAAGACCGAATTCGACGTCATCCTGAAGTCGGCCGGCGCTTCGAAAATCAACGTCATCAAAGAAGTCCGCGGCATCACCGGCCTGGGCCTCAAAGAAGCCAAAGAGCTGGTGGAAGCCGGCGGCAAGGCTGTCAAAGAAGGCGTTTCGAAAGAAGAAGCCGAAGAGATCAAAGGCAAGCTGGAAGCAGCTGGCGCCGAGATCGAAGTCAAGTAATTGGCTTTCGGTCCGCGCCTGTCGCGGACCGGTTCTAGTGAAGCGGGCGTCCCTCGGGGCGCCCGTTTTGCCTTTGCGGGGTGGGGACAGGCCCGGGCGCGCCGGGCCGGGCCATTGCCGAAATCTTCACACCTTTCAGGGTCTGCCCATTGCGCCAGGGGCCAAGGTGTCCTATCTGCAAGGTTCCGCTGGACCCGTGCGATTCGGGTCTGGCCGTTGTTGCATTCCCGAGAGGTGGTCCCGACCCTATCCCGTTCATCTTTCCCAAGAAGCGACCGGAGCGGAGCGGGGCAGGCCCCCGAAGACCCCGGGCGCCTTGAGCGAAACGGGATGCGCCAGGACCAAATCACGAGATCACGCGGCGCGCCGGACGGCGCCGGACCGGATTTAGACGAGGCTGGGTGCGGGCTTCCCGCGTCCGGCTATCGCTGTCTGGAACCCCATCTCGGCGAGGGCTTTTTCGCGAAGCCCTCTCCAAGGCGAGGTTCAAGGATCGGGAGGCCACCATTGGGCAGGTGGTCAGGCATTGATCAGAACCCCCTGTTTCGAAGGGTGGAGTACCGGGAGGCCCCGACGGTACCTGCACCCGGATGAGAAACGAAAGGTGACGTCCGTCATGGCTCAGACCTATCTTGGTCAGAAACGTCTTCGCAAATACTACGGTAAGATTCGCGAAGTCCTGGAAATGCCGAACCTTATCGAGGTTCAGAAAAGCTCTTACGAACTCTTCCTGAAATCCGGCGACCAGCCCGAGCCCGCCGATGGCGAAGGCATCAAGGGCGTCTTCCAGTCGGTCTTCCCGATCAAGGATTTCAACGAGACCTCGGTCCTGGAATTCGTCAAGTACGAGCTGGAAAAGCCCAAGTACGACGTCGAAGAATGTATGCAGCGCGACATGACCTACAGCGCGCCGCTGAAGGTTACCCTGCGTCTGATCGTGTTCGATATCGACGAGGACACCGGCAACAAGTCCGTCAAGGACATCAAGGAACAGGACGTCTTCATGGGCGACATGCCCCTGATGACCCCGAACGGGACGTTCATCGTGAACGGCACCGAACGCGTGATCGTGTCCCAGATGCACCGTTCGCCCGGCGTGTTCTTCGACCATGACAAGGGCAAGACCCATTCCTCGGGCAAGCTGCTGTTCGCCTGCCGGATCATTCCCTACCGCGGGTCCTGGCTGGACTTCGAGTTCGACGCCAAGGACATCGTGTTCGCCCGTATCGACCGTCGCCGGAAACTGCCGGTGACCACGCTTCTGTACGCCCTGGGCCTGGACCAGGAAGCGATCATGGACGCGTATTACAACACCGTCGACTACACCTACCGCCGGGGCCAGGGCTGGGTGACCAAGTTCTTCCCCGAGCGTGTGCGCGGCACCCGTCCGACCTATGACCTGGTCGACGCGGACAGCGGCGAGATCATTGCCGAGGCCGGCAAGAAGATCACCCCGCGCGCGGTGAAAAAGCTGATCGACGAAGGCTCTGTGCAGAACCTGCTGGTGCCCTACGACCGTATCGTCGGCAAGTTCGTGGCCCGCGACCTGATCAACGAAGAGAACGGTGCCATCTACGTTGAGGCCGGGGACGAGCTGACTGTCGAATACGACAAGGACGGCGAGCCGATCGGCGGCACCCTGAAAGAGCTGCTGGACGCTGGCATCACCGAGATCCCGGTTCTGGACATCGACAACATCACCGTCGGTGCCTACATGCGCAACACCATGGCGATGGACAAGAACATGAACCGCGAAAGCGCGCTCATGGACATCTACCGCGTCATGCGCCCCGGTGAGCCGCCGACCGTCGAGGCCGCCTCGGCCCTGTTCGACACCCTGTTCTTCGACAGCGAGCGCTACGACCTGTCCGCCGTGGGCCGGGTGAAGATGAACATGCGCCTGGCGCTGGAGAAGCCCGATACCCAGCGGACCCTGGACCGCGAGGACATCGTGGCCTGCATCAAGGCCCTGGTCGACCTGCGCGACGGCCGCGGCGAGATCGACGACATCGACCACCTGGGCAACCGTCGTGTGCGCTCTGTCGGCGAGCTGATGGAAAACCAGTACCGCGTCGGCCTGCTGCGCATGGAACGTGCGATCAAGGAACGCATGTCCAGCGTCGAGATCGACACGGTCATGCCGCAGGACCTGATCAACGCCAAACCGGCGGCTGCCGCCGTGCGCGAATTCTTCGGCTCGTCGCAGCTGTCGCAGTTCATGGACCAGACCAACCCGCTCTCTGAGGTGACTCACAAGCGGCGCCTGTCGGCCCTCGGCCCGGGCGGTCTGACCCGCGAACGCGCCGGTTTCGAGGTGCGCGACGTTCACGCCACGCACTATGGCCGGATGTGCCCGATTGAAACGCCGGAAGGTCCGAACATCGGTCTGATCAACTCGCTGGCCACCTATGCCCGCGTGAACAAATACGGCTTCATCGAGACCCCCTACCGGGTGGTGAAGGACAAGCAGGTGACCGATGAGGTCCACTACATGTCCGCCACCGAGGAACAGCGTCACGTGGTGGCCCAGGCCAACGCCTCGCTGGACGGTGAAGGCAAGTTCACCAACGAGATGGTCAACACCCGCCAGGCGGGCGAATACACGCTGACGCCGACCGAAGCGGTCGACCTGATCGACGTGTCGCCCAAGCAGCTGGTCTCGGTCGGTGCCTCGCTGATCCCCTTCCTGGAAAACGACGACGCCAACCGCGCCCTGATGGGGGCGAACATGCAACGTCAGGCGGTTCCGCTGCTGCGCGCCACGGCCCCCGTGGTCGGCACCGGCATCGAGGGCAAGGTCGCCATCGACTCCGGCGCGGCCATCCAGGCCAAGCGGGCGGGCATCATCGACCAGGTCGACGCGCAGCGGATCGTGATCCGGGCCACCGCCGATCTGGAACCCGGTGATCCGGGCGTCGACATCTACCGCATGCGCAAGTTCCAGCGTTCGAACCAGAACACCGCCATCAACCAGCGTCCGCTGGTGAAGGTGGGTGACCTGGTCGAGAAGGGCGAAGTGATTGCCGATGGTCCCTCCACCGATATGGGGGAACTGGCGCTCGGCAAGAACATCATCGTCGCCTTCATGCCCTGGAACGGCTACAACTACGAGGACTCGATCCTGATCTCCGAGCGCATCGCGCGTGACGACGTCTTCACCTCGATCCACATCGAGGAATTCGAAGTTGCCGCTCGCGACACCAAGCTCGGGCCGGAAGAGATCACCCGCGACATCCCCAACGTCGGTGAAGAAGCGCTGCGCAACCTCGATGAGGCTGGCATCGTCTACATCGGTGCGGACGTCGAGCCGGGCGATATCCTGGTGGGTAAGATCACGCCCAAGGGCGAAAGCCCGATGACCCCGGAAGAGAAGCTGCTGCGCGCCATCTTCGGCGAGAAGGCTTCGGACGTGCGCGACACCTCGCTGCGCGTGAAGCCGGGCGATTACGGCACCGTGGTCGAGGTGCGCGTCTTCAACCGCCACGGTGTGGAGAAGGACGAACGTGCCCTCCAGATCGAGCGCGAAGAAGTCGAGCGTCTGTCGCGCGACCGTGACGACGAGCTGGCGATCCTGGATCGGAACATCTACGCCCGTCTGAAGGACATGATCCTGGGCAAGGTGGCCGTGAAGGGCCCCAAAGGCGTCAAGGCCGGGTCCGAGATCACCGAAGACCTGCTGGGTCAGCTGAGCCGCGGTCAGTGGTGGCAGCTGGCGCTGGAAGACGACAAGGAAGCCCAGATCGTCGAAGCCCTGAACGAGCAGTACGAGGCGCAGAAGCGCGCCCTGGACGCCCGTTTCGAGGACAAGGTCGAGAAGGTCCGCCGTGGCGACGACCTGCCGCCGGGCGTGATGAAGATGGTCAAGGTCTTCATCGCGGTGAAGCGCAAGCTGCAACCGGGCGACAAGATGGCCGGCCGTCACGGCAACAAGGGTGTCGTGTCGCGCGTGGTGCCGATGGAAGACATGCCGTTCCTGGCAGACGGTACCCCCGTCGACTTCTGTCTGAACCCGCTGGGCGTGCCGTCGCGGATGAACGTCGGTCAGATCCTCGAGACCCACACGGGCTGGGCCTGCCGGGCCCTGGGCCTGAAGGTCGACGAGGCGCTGCAAGACTATCGCCGCACCGGTGATCTGACCCCGGTCCGCGAAGCCATGCGCCTGGCCTATGGCGACGATGTCTATGAAGAAGGCATCGAAGGCATGGACGAGAACCGCCTGATCGAGGCCGCCAGCAACGTGACCGGCGGTGTGCCGATCGCCACGCCGGTCTTCGACGGGGCGAAAGAGGCTGACATCAACGAGCGTCTGCGGCGCGCGGGCTTCGACGAAAGCGGCCAGTCCGTTCTCTTCGACGGCCGCACCGGCGAGCAGTTCTCGCGCAAGGTCACCGTCGGCTTCAAGTACCTGCTGAAGCTGCACCACCTGGTGGACGACAAGATCCACGCACGGTCCACCGGCCCGTACTCCCTCGTCACGCAGCAGCCGCTGGGTGGTAAGGCGCAGTTCGGTGGCCAGCGTTTCGGGGAGATGGAGGTCTGGGCTCTGGAAGCCTATGGCGCCGCCTACACCCTGCAAGAGATGCTGACCGTGAAGTCGGACGACGTGGCTGGCCGGACCAAGGTCTACGAAAGCATCGTCAAGGGCGAGGACAACTTCGAAGCGGGCGTTCCCGAGAGCTTCAACGTTCTGGTGAAAGAAGTCCGCGGCCTCGGCCTGAACATGGAACTCCTGGATGCGGAGGACGAGGAATAACGGCCGCACCCGCGACCCGTTAGGGCGGGGAACTCCCCGCCCGCCCCTCTCCTACTGCTCCCTCACCTCATCGAGGAATAAGACATGAACCAGGAACTGACGAACAACCCGTTCAACCCGCTGACGCCGCCCAAGGCCTTTGACGAGATCAAGGTGTCGCTGGCGTCGCCGGAACGGATCCTTTCGTGGTCCTACGGCGAGATCAAGAAGCCCGAGACCATCAACTACCGGACCTACAAGCCCGAGCGTGACGGCCTGTTCTGTGCCCGTATCTTCGGGCCGATCAAGGACTACGAGTGCCTTTGCGGCAAGTACAAGCGGATGAAGTATCGCGGCGTCGTCTGCGAGAAATGCGGCGTGGAAGTCACGCTGCAAAAGGTCCGCCGCGAGCGTATGGGCCACATCGAACTGGCCGCGCCCGTCGCGCACATCTGGTTCCTGAAATCGCTGCCGTCCCGCATCGGCCTGATGCTGGACATGACGCTGCGTGATCTGGAACGCGTTCTGTACTTTGAAAACTACGTGGTGATCGAACCCGGCCTGACGGACCTGACCTATGGTCAGATGATGTCCGAGGAAGAGTTCATGGACGCCCAGGACACCTTCGGCGCCGACGCCTTCGAGGCCGACATCGGCGCCGAGGCCATCCGCAAGATGCTGGCCAACATCGACCTGGAATCGGAGGCAGAAACCCTGCGCGCCGACCTGGCCGAGGCGACCGGTGAACTGAAGCCGAAGAAGATCATCAAGCGTCTGAAGGTGGTGGAATCCTTCCTCGAGTCGGGCAACCGTCCCGAGTGGATGATCATGACCGTGATCCCGGTCATTCCGCCGGAACTGCGTCCGCTGGTGCCGCTGGACGGGGGCCGTTTCGCGACCTCCGACCTGAACGACCTCTACCGCCGCGTGATCAACCGGAACAACCGTCTGAAGCGCCTGATCGACCTGCGCGCACCCGACATCATCGTGCGGAACGAGAAGCGGATGCTTCAGGAATCCGTGGATGCGCTGTTCGACAACGGCCGCCGTGGCCGCGTCATCACCGGCGCCAACAAGCGCCCGCTGAAGTCGCTGTCGGACATGCTGAAGGGTAAGCACGGTCGCTTCCGCCAGAACCTTCTCGGCAAACGCGTCGACTTCTCGGGTCGTTCGGTCATCGTGACCGGCCCGGAACTGAAGCTGCATCAGTGCGGCCTGCCCAAGAAGATGGCGCTGGAACTGTTCAAGCCCTTCATCTACTCGCGGCTGGAGGCCAAGGGCCTTTCCAGCACCGTGAAGCAGGCGAAGAAGCTGGTCGAGAAGGAACGCCCCGAGGTCTGGGACATCCTGGACGAGGTGATCCGCGAGCACCCGGTTCTGCTGAACCGCGCGCCGACGCTGCACCGTCTGGGCATCCAGGCGTTTGAACCCCAGCTGATCGAAGGCAAGGCCATCCAGCTGCACCCGCTGGTCTGCTCGGCCTTCAACGCCGACTTCGACGGCGACCAGATGGCCGTGCACGTGCCGCTGTCGCTGGAAGCGCAGCTGGAAGCCCGCGTTCTGATGATGTCGACGAACAACGTTCTGTCGCCCGCCAACGGCGCGCCGATCATCGTTCCCTCGCAGGACATGATCCTTGGCCTCTACTACACCTCGATTGCCCGCGACGGCATGAAGGGCGAAGGCATGACCTTCTCCTCGATCGACGAGGTCCAGTATGCGCTGGACGCCGGCGAGGTGCATCTGCACGCCAAGATCACCGCGCGGATCCCGCAGATCGACGAAGAAGGCAACGAGATCACCAAGCGGTTCGAGACCACCCCCGGTCGCGTCCGTCTGGGGGCCCTGCTGCCGATGAACGCCAAGGCCCCGTTCGAGCTGGTCAACCAGCTGCTGCGGAAGAAGGACGTTCAGCGCGTCATCGACACCGTCTACCGCTACTGCGGCCAGAAGGAATCGGTCATCTTCTGTGACCAGATCATGTCCATGGGCTTCAAAGAGGCCTTCAAGGCAGGGATCTCCTTCGGCAAGGACGACATGGTGATCCCCGACACCAAGTGGACCATCGTCGACGAGACCCGCGAGCAGGTGAAGGACTTCGAACAACAGTACATGGACGGCCTGATCACCCAGGGCGAAAAGTACAACAAGGTTGTCGATGCCTGGTCGAAGTGTAACGACAAGGTCACCGAGGCCATGATGTCGACCATCTCGGCGGTGCAATACGACGAGAATGGCGCCGAAGGCGAGATCAACTCGGTCTACATGATGGCCCACTCGGGCGCCCGTGGCTCGGTCACCCAGATGAAACAGCTGGGCGGGATGCGCGGCCTGATGGCCAAGCCGAACGGCGACATCATCGAGACCCCGATCATCTCGAACTTCAAGGAAGGTCTGACCGTTCTTGAATACTTCAACTCGACCCACGGCGCCCGGAAGGGTCTGTCGGATACGGCTCTGAAGACGGCGAACTCGGGTTACCTGACCCGTCGTCTGGTGGACGTCGCCCAGGACTGCATCGTGCGCGAGCCCGATTGCGGCACCGATCAGGCGATCACCGCAGAGGCGGCCGTCAACGACGGTGAGGTCGTGGCAACCCTGGGTGAACGCGTCCTGGGCCGTGTCTCGGCCGATGACGTGCTGCGCCCCGGCACCGACGAGATCCTGGTCAAGAAAGGCCAGCTGATCGACGAACGGATGGCCGATGCGATCCAGGATGCCAACGTGCAGTCGATGCGCATCCGCTCGCCGCTGACCTGTGAGGCCGAGGACGGCGTCTGCGCCGCCTGCTACGGTCGCGACCTGGCCCGCGGGACGCAGGTGAACATCGGCGAAGCGGTCGGCATCATCGCCGCCCAGTCGATCGGTGAACCCGGCACCCAGCTGACGATGCGGACCTTCCACATCGGCGGCGTGGCCCAGGGTGGTCAGCAGTCCTTCATGGAAAGCTCCTCGGACGGCATCGTTGCCTTCGAGAACGCCAACCTTCTGGACAACGCCAATGGCGAAACGCTCATCATGGGCCGCAACATGAAGCTGCGGATCCTGGACGAGCATGGCGAGGAACGCGCGTCCCACAAGCTGGGCTACGGCACCAAGCTGTTCGTCAAGGACGGTCAGAAGATCGCCCGTGGCGACAAGATGTTCGAATGGGACCCCTACACCCTGCCGATCATTGCCGAGAAGTCGGGCAAGGTGCGCTATGTGGACCTGGTCACCGGTATCGCCGTGCGCGAAGAGACCGACGATGCGACGGGCATGACCCAGAAGATCGTGGCCGACTGGCGCGCCGCGCCGAAGGGCAACGAGCTGAAGCCGGAACTTCTGATCGTCGACGAAGACGGCGAGCCGCTGCGCAACGACGCGGGCAACCCCGTCACCTACCCGATGTCGGTCGATGCCATCCTGTCGGTCGAAGACGGGCAGGACATCAAGGCCGGTGACGTCGTCGCGCGGATCCCGCGTGAAGGCGCGAAGACGAAGGACATTACCGGTGGTCTGCCGCGTGTGGCCGAACTCTTCGAGGCGCGTCGTCCGAAGGACCACGCCATCATCGCCGAGATCGACGGCTATGTCCGCTTCGGTCGCGACTACAAGAACAAGCGTCGCATCACGATCGAACCGGCGGATGAGACCATGGAGCCCGTGGAATACATGGTGCCCAAGGGCAAGCACATCCCGGTGACCGAAGGCGACTTCGTTCAGAAGGGCGACTACATCATGGACGGCAACCCGGCGCCGCATGACATCCTGGCCATCATGGGTGTCGAAGCGCTGGCGGACTACATGGTGGACGAGGTGCAGGACGTCTATCGACTGCAGGGCGTGAAGATCAACGACAAGCACATCGAGGTGATCGTTCGCCAGATGCTGCAGAAGTGGGAGATCCTCGACAGCGGCCAGACCACGCTGCTGAAGGGCGAACACGTCGACAAGGTCGAGTTCGACGAGGCCAACGAGAAGGCCGAAGCCAAGGGCCTGCGCCCGGCGTCCGGCCAGCCGATCCTGCTGGGGATCACCAAGGCCTCGCTGCAAACGCGGTCCTTCATCTCGGCGGCCTCCTTCCAGGAGACCACCCGCGTGCTGACCGAAGCCTCGGTTCAGGGCAAGCGCGACAAGCTGGTCGGCCTGAAGGAGAACGTGATCGTGGGTCGTCTGATCCCCGCAGGCACCGGTGGCGCCACGCAGCGCGTGCGCCGTATCGCCGGCGATCGGGACAATGTGGTGCTGGAGGCCCGCCGCGAGGAGGCCGAACAGGCCGCCGCCCTGGCCGCGCCGACGCTGGACACCGAAGCCGACAGTGGCCTGGTGGAAACGCCGGAAAACGACAGCTGATCCGGCCCCTGCCGATCTGAAATCTGGAAAAGGCCCCCGCTTCGGGGGCCTTTTTCGTGCCCGCCCGGGCGCGCGCGGGGTAAGGCCTGGGGGGCCTCTCTGCGCCGTCGTCCCTCCGGCGTCCTTCGGCACGGGCCCGGCGGGGGAGAAGGACGCGCCAACGCCCCGGGGAACCGCCCCGCCCCCTGCCGCCCATTGCCTTTTGGCCCGCCCCGCGCCATGGCTGTTCGGCCGGGCGCCTGTGCCGTTCCGGCCCATTGCGAAAGGGGAGGGGACCCATGACCGATAACGTCAAGGCGGCGCTGCTGATGATGGGCTCGCTGGCCCTGCTGGCGATCAACGACAGTGCCATCAAGGCGGTGGCCCTGACCGTGCCGCTGGCGCAGATCATTGTGCTGCGCAACGCCATCACCTCGACCGCGCTGGCCTTCGCCCTGACCCGCACGCGTGGCGCCTTCCGCCTGTCGCGCCGCGACTGGCACCTGACCCTGCTGCGCGGCGTGGGCGAGGCGGGGGCGGCCTATTTCTATCTCACGGCGCTGATCCATATCCCCTTCGCCAACCTGACCGCCATCCTTCAGGCGACCCCCTTCGTGGTCACCCTGGGCGCGGCGCTGTTCCTGGGCGAAAGCGTCGGCTGGCGCCGCCTCTCGGCCATCCTGGTGGGCTTCCTCGGCGTGCTGCTGATCCTGCGCCCGGGGGTCGAGGGCTTCGACCTCTACGCGATCTACGTGCTGATCTCGGTCCTCTTCATCACCCTGCGCGACCTGACCACCCGGGGCCTGTCGCCCGAGGTGCCCGCGCTGACGGTGACCTTCGTCACCTCGCTGATGGTGATGGGCCTCTACGCGGTGCTTTCCTTCGGCACTCCATGGGTGGCGATGCCAGCCCCGGCGCTGCTGGCTGTGGTCTGCGCGGCGGGTCTGGTGCTGGCCTCCTACGTGACAATCATCCGCGCCATGCGCCTGGGCGAGATCGCCTTCGTCTCGCCCTTCCGCTACACGGCGCTGATCTTCGCCCTGATCCTGGGCCTCGTCCTCTTTGGCGAATGGCCCGATGGCTGGACCCTGGCGGGGGCGGCAATTGTCGTGGCCTCGGGCCTCTTCATGCTCTACCGTGAGCGCAAACTGGGCGTCACCCCAGATGTGCCCGAAGAGCTACCAGAGGTCTCGACGCAGCCATGAACCGGATCCAGATGCTGGGCCTGTGCCGCTTTTCCTATCCGACGGGCGGCGATGGATTTTCCGAAGTGCCCGGCGATCTGGACGCCAATGTCGCCCGCCTCTACGACCCCGCGCGGCTGGCCCAACGGTTCTGGTTCTTCGAAACCCTCTGCCTGCCTCTGCTGGCCGCGCAGACCGATCCCGATTTCCAGATCCTGCTGATCCATGGCGCGGCCCTGCCGCAGCCCTGGCGCGACCGGCTGCGCGCGGCGGTGGCGCCGCTGCCGCAGATCAGGCTGAGCGCCCAGCCCGAGGGCCTGCCGCACCGCGAGACCTGCAACCGGCTGATGCGCGCCGCCCGCGACCCCGAGGCGCGGGCCGTTGGCGAGTTCACAATGGATGACGACGACGGGGTGGCCCCCGATTTCATCGCCCGCGCCCGGGCCGATTTCGATCTCCTGCGCCCGCTCTGGCGCCAGGGCAAGCGGCTGGCGCTGGATTACAATTCGGGCCTGGCGATCCGTGCCCCCAAGGGTGGGGCAGGGCAGGGTGATCTCGAGGTCGCTCCGGTTCAGGCGGATTTCTGGGCGCCGGGGCTGGTGATCTTCTCGGGCCCACGCTCGACCCGTTCGATCCAGGATTTCAACCACCGCCGGGTCTGGTCGCGGATTCCCTCGGTCACCCTGCCGCAGCCGCCGATGTTCCTGCGCGGCAGCCATGACAGCAACGACAGCCGGGTCGACAAGCGCCTCGCCGCGTCGCGGCGCGGTGACGGCGCCGAGGGCTCCGAGATCCTGGCCGACCGCTTCGGCCTCGACGCGGCCACCCTTCAGGACAGCTGGCGCGCCTTCGCGCGGACATCCCCCCCGGCGGGTTAGGCACCCCGCCCGCCACCCGACGCCGCGCCCCTCTCTTCTCGTTTGCCAAAAATATCCCGGGGGAGTCTCCGGCACGGAGACGGGGGCAGAGCCCCCTTGTGCTGTCCATTGCCGCCTCCGCCGAGGGTTGGGCAGAGTCCTTGCCCCCCTGACCGCCGCACCCCCGGCTTGACCCGCCCTGGCGTCTTCTGGCAGGGACAGGCCGTGCCACCGGGGGCAGGGGGGGGCGTGGCCCTTGCAGGGCTGGCCCGCAGGCGTCCCGCGCCTTCACCCAATGTTGACAACCCCTCCGACTCCCCCTATACGCGCCAGCAATCAGGCGAGGGGGCCGCCCCTTTGCCTTCCAGATTAACGTGGTCAAGATCCGGGAGAGATCCCCGATCCTCTGGAAAACCCACCGCGTCGATCCCCGTGTACGTGGGGTCGGATGCGGTTTTTTACGTTGCGCGCACATCGCCCCTTTTGACCGGGGGCCGAGCGCCCGACGAGAGGCCGGGGCCGATCCCCGGAAAGGAATCCCCGTTTCGGCGGGGTCATGATCACCCGGTCCCGGCGGACGCGTCGAGGACCACGCAAGAGCAAACGCATGGGGACACGGCCCCTCATGCAACACTAGTGTTAGAGACGGGAAAGTAACCCTTATGCCTACGATCCAGCAGCTGATCCGCAAGCCGCGGCAGCCCAAAGTGAAACGCTCCAAGTCGATGCACCTGGAACAGTGCCCGCAGAAGCGCGGCGTCTGCACCCGCGTGTACACCACGACCCCGAAGAAGCCGAACTCCGCTATGCGGAAAGTTGCGAAGGTGCGCCTGACCAACGGCTACGAGGTCATCTCCTACATCCCCGGTGAAACCCACAACCTTCAGGAACACTCTGTCGTCCTGATCCGTGGCGGCCGGGTGAAAGACCTTCCGGGCGTTCGCTACCACATCCTGCGCGGTGTGCTGGATACCCATGGTGTTAAAGATCGTAAACAGCGTCGCTCCAAATACGGCGCGAAGCGTCCGAAGTAAGAGGATTAGAGAATGTCCCGTCGTCACGCTGCCGAGAAGCGCGAAGTTCTGCCCGACGCCAAATATGGCGATCGTATCCTGACGAAATTCATGAACAACCTGATGATCGACGGCAAGAAGTCGGTCGCAGAGAAGATCGTCTACAACGCGCTCGACCGCATCGAAGCCAAGGTCAAGCGCGCGCCCGTGGAAATCTTCCACGAAGCGCTGGACAACATCAAACCCTCCGTCGAGGTCCGTTCGCGCCGCGTTGGTGGTGCCACCTACCAGGTCCCCGTCGAAGTGCGCCCCGAGCGTCGTGAAGCCCTGGCGATCCGCTGGCTGATCACCGCGTCGCGTTCGCGCAACGAAAACACCATGGAAGAGCGCCTGGCTGGCGAACTTCTGGACGCTGTCAACTCGCGCGGCTCCGCTGTGAAGAAACGCGAAGACACCCACAAGATGGCCGACGCGAACAAAGCGTTCAGCCATTACCGCTGGTAAAACCCCAGGAAGGCAGACTTACCATGGCACGCGACTATCCGCTCACGCGTTATCGTAACTTCGGCATCATGGCCCACATCGATGCCGGCAAGACCACGACGACCGAGCGTATCCTCTACTACACCGGCCGGTCCCACAAGATCGGCGAAGTCCACGATGGCGCCGCCACCATGGACTGGATGGAGCAGGAGCAGGAACGCGGGATCACGATCACCTCGGCTGCGACCACCACCTTCTGGCAGTGGCAGGAAGATCCCACCGCGGATGGTACGTCCGACACGAAGTTCCGCTTCAACATCATCGACACCCCCGGCCACGTCGACTTCACCATCGAAGTTGAACGTTCGCTGGCGGTGCTCGACGGTGCCGTCTGCCTTCTGGACGGTAACGCCGGTGTCGAACCCCAGACCGAAACCGTCTGGCGTCAGGCCGACCGTTACAAGGTTCCGCGCATCGTCTTCGTCAACAAGATGGACAAGATTGGCGCCGACTTCTTCAACTGCGTGAAGATGATCAAGGACCGCACCGGTGCGACCCCCGTTCCCGTCGGTATGCCGATCGGTGCCGAGGATCAGCTGGAAGGCACCATCGACCTGATCACCATGGAAGAGTGGGTCTGGAAGGGTGACGACCTCGGCGCTGGCTGGGTCCGTCAACCGATCCGTGACGAGCTGAAAGATCTGGCCGACGAATGGCGCGCCAACATGATCGAGAACGCCGTCGAAATGGACGACGCGGCCATGGAAGCCTACCTGGAAGGCGAAGAGCCCGACGTGCCCACCCTGCGGAAACTGATCCGCAAGGGCACCCTGTCGCTGTCCTTCGTTCCGGTTCTGGGCGGCTCTGCCTTCAAGAACAAGGGTGTCCAGCCGCTGCTGAACGCCGTGATCGACTTCCTGCCCGGTCCCCTCGACGTCCCCGCCTACATGGGCTTCTCGCCGGACGACGAGACCGAAGAGCGTAACATCGCCCGCAACGCGTCGGACGAAGAACCGCTGTCGGGCCTGGCCTTCAAGATCATGAACGACCCCTTCGTCGGCTCGCTGACCTTCACCCGGATCTATTCGGGCACCATGAAGAAGGGCGACTCGATCCTGAACTCCACCAAGGGCAAGAAAGAGCGCATCGGTCGTATGATGATGATGCACTCCAACGACCGTGAGGAGATCGAAGAGGCCTTCGCAGGCGACATCATCGCGCTGGCCGGTCTGAAAGAGACCACCACCGGTGACACCCTCTGCGCCCAGAACGCCCCCGTCGTGCTGGAAACGATGACCTTCCCCGATCCGGTCATCGAGATCGCCGTCGAGCCGAAGACCAAGAACGACCAAGAAAAGATGTCTGCCGGTCTGCAACGTCTGGCCGCCGAAGACCCCTCGTTCCGCGTCGAGACCGACCTCGAGTCCGGTCAGACCATCATGAAGGGCATGGGCGAACTTCACCTGGACATCCTGGTCGACCGCCTGAAGCGCGAATTCAAGGTCGAGGCCAACATCGGTGCGCCGCAGGTGGCCTATCGCGAGACGATCTCGAAAGAAGTCGAACACACCTACACCCACAAGAAACAGTCGGGTGGTTCGGGTCAGTTCGGTGAGGTCAAGCTGATCATCACCCCCACCGAGCCGGGCGAAGGCTACTCCTTCGAAAGCCGCATCATCGGTGGTTCGGTGCCCAAGGAATACATCCCGGGCGTCGAGAAGGGGATCAAGTCGGTCATGGATAGCGGTCCGCTGGCAGGCTTCCCGGTGATCGACTTCAAGGTCGCGCTGATCGACGGTAAGTTCCACGACGTCGACTCCTCGGTCCTCGCCTTCGAAATCGCCGCACGTATGTGTATGCGTGAAGGCATGAAGAAGGCCGGCGCCAAGCTGCTGGAACCGATGATGAAGGTCGAAGTGATCACGCCGGAAGAATACACCGGTTCCATCATCGGCGACCTGACCTCGCGTCGGGGCCAGGTTTCGGGTCAGGAACCGCGCGGCAACGCTGTTGCGATCAACGCCTTCGTCCCGCTGGCCAACATGTTCGGCTACATCAACAACCTGCGCTCCATGTCCTCGGGCCGCGCGCAGTTCACGATGCAGTTCGACCACTACGACCCGGTTCCGCAGAACATCTCGGAAGAGATCCAGGCGAAATACGCATAAGACGGGTGGCGGGGTGAACCCCGCCCTACCCACCACCGTAGGGTGGGGAGTTCCCCACCGTCCGAACGACGAAAAAGGAGACTTACCATGGGTAAGGAAAAGTTTGAGCGCGGCAAACCGCACTGCAACATCGGCACGATCGGTCACGTTGACCACGGCAAGACGACGCTGACGGCGGCGATCACCAAGTACTTCGGTGACTTCAAGGCCTACGATCAGATCGACGGCGCGCCGGAAGAGAAAGCCCGCGGCATCACCATCTCGACCGCCCACGTCGAGTACGAGACCGAAGCGCGTCACTACGCCCACGTCGACTGCCCCGGCCACGCCGACTACGTGAAGAACATGATCACCGGTGCCGCCCAGATGGACGGCGCGATCCTGGTGGTGAACGCCGCTGACGGCCCGATGCCGCAGACCCGCGAGCACATCCTGCTGGGCCGCCAGGTGGGTATCCCCGCCATGGTCGTGTTCATGAACAAGGTTGACCAGGTCGACGACGAAGAGCTGCTCGAGCTCGTCGAGATGGAAATCCGCGAACTGCTGTCGGCCTACGATTTCCCCGGCGACGACATCCCCGTCATCGCAGGTTCGGCCCTGGCCGCTCTGGAAGGCCGTGACCCGGAAATCGGCGAAGAGAAGATCAAGGAACTGATGGCGGCCGTGGATGAGTACATCCCGCAGCCGGCCCGTGCCGTGGATCAGCCCTTCCTGATGCCGATCGAAGACGTGTTCTCGATCTCGGGTCGTGGTACGGTTGTGACCGGCCGTGTGGAACGTGGCGTGGTGAACGTTGGTGACGAACTGGAAATCGTCGGCATCAAGGACACCAAGAAAACCACCTGCACCGGTGTGGAAATGTTCCGCAAGCTGCTGGACCGTGGTGAAGCCGGCGACAACATCGGCGCCCTGCTGCGCGGTATCGACCGTGAAGGCGTCGAGCGTGGCCAGGTTCTGTGTAAGCCGGGTTCGGTGAAGCCGCACACCAAGTTCGAAGCCGAGGTCTACATCCTGACCAAGGACGAAGGTGGCCGTCACACCCCGTTCTTCGCCAACTACCGCCCGCAGTTCTACTTCCGGACCACCGACGTGACCGGCACCGTGACGCTGCCCGAGGGCACCGAGATGGTGATGCCCGGCGACAACCTGAAGTTCGAAGTTGAACTGATCGCGCCGATCGCCATGGAAGACGGCCTGCGCTTCGCCATCCGCGAAGGCGGCCGCACCGTGGGTTCGGGCGTCGTCTCCAAGATCGTCGAGTAATCGACGATCGCCGGGCCCAAAGGGGCCTGGGCCAACCGATTGAAACGGCGGGGGAAACCCCGCCGTCTCTCATATCGGTCTCGAAAGGGAAAAAGCCTCTGGACTTGTTGTTCGGAAGCGACTATTCCGCGCCAATTCCAAACGGCGGGCCGCCCTGTTTTCAGGGTCCGCCGTAGGGTTCGACGAGGGACAGGGGTGAGCCCTGTTCGTCCTATCAACTCCAATGCCGCGAAAGGCTATCAAAATGAGCCAAACCATTCGCATTCGGCTGAAGGCATTCGATTACCGCGTCCTGGATTCCAGCACGCAGGAAATCCTGAACACGGCGAAGCGCACCGGCGCGACCGTCCGTGGCCCGATCCCGCTGCCCAACAAGATCGAGAAGTTCACGGTTCTCCGTGGCCCTCACGTCGACAAGAAATCCCGCGACCAGTTCGAGATCCGCACCCATAAGCGGCTCCTGGATATCGTGGATCCGACCCCGCAGACGGTGGACGCGCTGATGAAGCTCGACCTCGCCGCCGGCGTGGATGTCGAGATCAAGGTTTAAGGAGGGTCCAACTGATGCTCCGTTCCGGTATCATCGCTAAAAAGGTCGGCATGACCCGTCTCTTCATGGAAGACGGCAAGCAGATCCCCGTCACCGTCCTGCAACTGGACAACCTGCAAGTGGTCGCTCAGCGTACCGCTGAGGCCAATGGCTACACCGCCGTCCAGCTGGGCGCCGGCACCGCCAAGGCCAAGCGCACCTCTCAGGCCATGCGCGGCCATTTCGCCGCCGCCAAGGTCGAGCCCAAGCGCAAGGTTGCCGAGTTCCGCGTGGACCCCGAGAACCTGATCGAAGTGGGCGCGGAAATCTCTGCCGACCATTACTTCGAAGGTCAGTTCGTCGACGTGTCCGGCACCTCGATCGGTAAAGGTTTCGCCGGTGGCATGAAGCGCCACAACTTCGGCGGCCTGCGCGCCACCCACGGCGTGTCGATCAGCCACCGTTCGCACGGTTCGACCGGCCAGTGTCAGGACCCCGGCAAGGTGTTCAAGGGCAAGAAGATGGCAGGCCACATGGGTGCCGTCCGTGTCACCACCCAGAACCTGCAAGTGGTCAAGACCGACGCCGATCGCGGCCTGGTCTTCATCAAGGGCGCCGTTCCCGGCTCCAAGGGTGGCTGGGTCACCGTCAAGGACGCCGTCAAGAAGCCGTTCCCCGAGAACGCCGTTCTGCCGGCAGCCCTGAAATCCGCCGCCGCTGCTGAAGCGCCCGCGGCTGAGCAGAAGGAAGGCGACGAATGAAACTCGACGTGATCAATCTGGACGGCTCCGCGGCCGGTTCCGTCGATCTCGGCGACGAGATCTTCGGCCTGGAGCCCCGCGCCGACATCCTGCACCGCGTTGTCCGCTGGCAGCGCAACAAGGCGCAGGCCGGTACCCACAAGGTGCTGACCAAGTCGGAAGTGTCCTACTCGACCAAGAAGATCTACCGCCAGAAGGGCACCGGTGGCGCACGTCACGGTTCCCGCAAGGCGCCGATCTTCCGCAAGGGTGGTATCTACAAGGGCCCGACCCCGCGTAGCCACGGCCACGACCTGACGAAGAAGTTCCGCAAGCTGGGCCTGATGCACGCGCTCTCCGCCAAGGCGAAGGCCGGCTCGCTGGTCATCATCGACGCGGCTGAATCCGAAGGCAAGACCTCGGTCCTGGCCAAGCAGGTTGCAAACCTGGGCTGGAAGCGTGCGCTGATCATCGACGGTGCCGCCGTCAATGAGGGCTTCGCCCGCGCCGCCGCCAACATCGACGGTCTGGATATCCTGCCGACCATCGGTGCAAACGTGTACGACATCCTGAAGCGTGACACCCTGGTGATCACGAAGGCGGGTGTCGAAGCTCTGGAGGCTCGCCTGAAATGAGTGCCAAGGCAGAACATTACGACGTGATCCGCAAGCCGGTCATCACCGAGAAAGCCACCATGGCCTCCGAGGCCAACGCGGTTGTTTTCGAAGTGTCGATCGACGCCAACAAGCCGATGATCAAGGAAGCCGTCGAGGCCCTGTTCAATGTCAAGGTGAAGGCCGTCAACACGACCGTCACCAAGGGCAAGGTCAAGCGGTTCCGCGGCCAGCTGGGCAAGCGTAAGGACGTCAAGAAGGCCTACGTGACCCTGGAAGAGGGCAACACGATCGACGTGACCACCGGTCTGTGATCGGGGTGGTGGGTTGCACCCACCCTACGAGATGACAGGGCCCCTCGCAGCGATGCGGGGGGCCTTTTCCTTGCGGGCCGCTGCGCCCCCCCAATGCCCTTTGCCAACGGAGGCATGCATGATCCCCTGGGAAACCCTGGCCACCACCCAAGCGCCCGAGGGCGACATCCTGCGCCTCTTCCGGCGCGGCACGGAATATTCCATCCGCCTGGGCGACGGCAACGAGCTGATGAACTCCCGCCTCGGCGGGTCGGAAATCGCGCTGGCCACCCTGTCTTTCGACCGCCTGAAGCCCCGCCCCGCGCCCCGCATCCTGATCGGCGGCCTCGGCATGGGCTTCACCCTGCGCGCGGCGCAGGAGGTGGCCCCGCCCGACGCGCAGATCGTGGTCTCAGAGGTGGTGCCAGAATTGATCGGCTGGGCGCGGGCCGAGATGGCCCCGGTCTTCGGCGACTGCCTGTCGGACCCCCGCGTCGAGCTGCGCGCGGGCGACGTGGCGGCGGAGATCGCCTCGGTCACCGCCCATTGGGACATGATCCTGCTGGACGTGGACAACGGCCCGGACGGGCTGACCCGCGAGGGTAACGACGCGCTTTACGGGGACATGGGGCTGGGCGTGGCGCACCGGGCGCTGACGGTGCATGGGGTGCTCTCGGTCTGGTCGGCGCACCCGAGCCGGGAGTTTGCCAAGCGCTTCGCGCGGGCGAATTTCGATGTGAAGGAGGAGGGGGCGCGGGCCGGACGGACGAAGCGCGGGTCGCGGCATACGGTCTGGACGGGGGTGCGGAAGGGGCGGTGATGTCTCTGGAACTATGCCTATAGTGATATCTAGGTATATCTACTGGTTTTCCCTAGATATGAATATACTTTCATATAGTCTCAGGAAGACGACGCGTGAGGAGGCGGCATGGACCCATATCGAAATCCCTTTGCCCCGGGGGCCGGTAGTCGACCGCCCGAACTTGCTGGCCGAAACGCGATCCTTGAGGGCGCGCGGGTATCATGTGGCCGTGCGGTGAGAGGAAAAAGCGCACGTTCGCTGATGCTTCTGGGCCTCCGCGGTACTGGCAAAACAGTCTTGTTGAATGAGATTGGTCGAATTGCGGAAGCAGAGAACTTGCTGGTCTCCAAAGTGGAGGCACCAGAGGGAGAAAGCCTCGCGAAACTTCTGTATCCGGAGATGCGGAAGGTTATGCGTTCACTTTCGAGCTACGAGGTTGCGAAAGACCTAGCAACCCGAGGTCTGAGAGGTCTTCGAGGCTTCGCTTCGATTTTCAAGATCGAAGCAGGAGGTATTGAAGTCGGGATAGAGCCAGAGCCGGGGTTAGCCGATAGTGGAGATCTTGAACACGACCTGCCTGACCTGTTTTTGGCAATTGGTCGGTCGGCAGCCGCAGCAGGAAAAGGTTGGGCGTTGCTGATCGACGAGGTGCAATATCTCTCAAGCGAAGACCTCTCGGCTTTGATTGTGTCGATCCACCGCATGTCTCAGGAAGGTTTGCCCGTGATCCTGATAGGGGCTGGCTTGCCCCAAGTCGCAAAGCTGGCTGGAGAGGCAAAGTCATACGCTGAGCGGCTGTTTCTCTATCCAGAAGTTGGTGCCCTGGATACTGCGTCTGCACAGCTTGCCATTCGGAAGCCGATCGAAGACGAAGACGCCGAAATTGAAGATTGCGCGCTGGATGATGTCGTCAACGGCACCGCAGGCTACCCGTTCTTTCTGCAAGAGTGGGCTTCGGTTGCTTGGAACGTGTCTGAAGGGCCGACGATCACAAAGGCTGAAGTCGAGGCCTCTTATGAGGAAACACTGGCCTCTCTGGATGAAGGGTTCTTCAGAGTCAGGATAGACCGCCTCACAAAGGCTGAGATAGTGTTTGTCGCTGCTATGGCCGGACTTGGGGATGGGCCCTACGCCATGGCAGACATCGCCAAGTCCCTTGGGCGAACGCAGCAATCCCTCGGGCCGACGCGTGCAAACATCATCTCCAAAGGGATGATTTACAGCACGGACCATGGCTATTTGGATTTCACAGTTCCCTTGTTTGCTGAGTTCATGCGAAGGCAGGCTTGAATAGCTATTGGTGTGTGCCCACACCCCTTGCCACCCCACCCCCACCTTGCTATATGCGCCCAATCCTGACGGCCCCGGATTCGCTCCGGGGCCTTCGGGTGTTTGACGCCTGGGGACCTTCGGGGCCCTGTAACATCCGGGTAGTCTGTCAGCGGCGGTACTTCCAACCGCCCGGCAAATACCCAACACATAGCCGTCCCACGTGGCCCCGGACCCGACTACACACCGGACCAAACGAAGGCGGCGCTTGCTAAACGGAAGACAGAAAGCATGGCACTTAAGTCGTATAAGCCGACGACGCCGGGCCAGCGCGGGCTGGTGCTGATCGACCGTTCGGAGCTGTGGAAAGGACGCCCCGTCAAAGCCCTCACCGAGGGTCTGACGAAATCGGGCGGCCGGAACAACACCGGACGTATCACCTCCCGCCGTCGTGGCGGTGGCGCAAAACGCCTCTACCGGATCGTCGATTTCAAGCGGAACAAGGTCGACGTCGAAGGCGTCGTGATGCGGATCGAATACGATCCCAACCGGACCGCCTTCATCGCGCTGATCCAGTATGTCGATGGCGAAAAAGCCTACATCCTGGCGCCCCAGCGTCTGGCCGTCGGCGACAAGGTCGTCTCTTCGGCCAAGGCCGACATCAAGCCCGGTAACGCAATGCCCTTCTCGGGTATGCCGATCGGTACGATCGTCCACAACATCGAGCTGAAGCCCGGCAAGGGTGGCCAGATCGCACGCGCCGCGGGCACCTATGCCCAGTTCGTTGGCCGTGACGGTGGCTACGCCCAGATCCGTCTCAGCTCGGGCGAACTGCGCATGGTCCGCCAGGAATGCCTGGCCACCGTCGGCGCGGTCTCGAACCCCGACAACTCGAACCAGAACTACGGTAAAGCCGGTCGTATGCGCCACAAGGGCATCCGTCCGTCGGTCCGTGGTGTCGTCATGAACCCGATCGACCACCCCCACGGTGGTGGTGAAGGCCGGACCTCTGGTGGCCGTCACCCCGTTACCCCCTGGGGTAAGCCGACCAAGGGTGCGAAAACCCGCAAGAACAAGGCCACGGACAAGTACATCATCCGCAGCCGTCACGCGAAGAAGAAGGGTCGCTAATCTATGGCACGTTCTGTTTGGAAAGGCCCCTTCGTTGACGCTTACGTCCTGAAGAAGGCCGAAGCGGCACGCGAAAGCGGTCGTAATGAAGTCATCAAGATCTGGTCGCGTCGCTCGACGATCCTGCCCCAATTCGTGGGTCTGACGTTCGGCGTCTACAACGGCCAGAAGCACATTCCTGTCAACGTCACGGAAGACATGATCGGTCAGAAGTTCGGTGAATACTCGCCGACCCGCACCTATTACGGTCACGCCGCCGACAAAAAAGCGAAGCGGAAGTAAGTCATGGGTCAGGAAAAAAATCCCCGCCGCGTGGCAGACAACGAAGCCATGGCAAAACTGCGTATGCTTCGGACCAGCCCGCAAAAGCTGAACCTGGTGGCGCAGCTCATTCGTGGCAAGAAGGTGGACAAGGCCCTGACGGACCTGACCTTCTCCAAGAAGCGCGTTGCGCAGGACGTGAAGAAATGCCTTCAGTCCGCCATCGCCAATGCCGAGAACAACCACGGCCTGGACGTCGATGATCTGATCGTCGCCGAAGCCTGGGTCGGCAAGAACCTCGTGATGAAACGTGGCCGTCCCCGTGCCCGTGGCCGTTATGGCAAGATCATGAAGCCGTTCTCGGAAATCACCATCAAGGTGCGTCAGGTCGAGGAGCAAGCCTAATGGGTCAGAAAGTCAATCCGATCGGCATGCGCCTCCAGGTCAACCGCACCTGGGATAGCCGCTGGTACGCCGACACCAAGGATTTCGGTGATCTTCTGCTGGAAGACATCAAGATCCGTGAGTTCATCAAGGAAGAGTGCAAGCAGGCCGGCATTGCCCGCGTGATCATCGAGCGCCCCCACAAGAAGTGCCGTGTGACCATTCACACCGCACGTCCGGGCGTGATCATCGGCAAGAAAGGCGCGGACATCGAGGTGCTTCGCAAGAAGCTGGCTCGCATGACCGACAGCGAACTGCACCTGAACATCGTCGAAGTGCGCAAGCCCGAGCTGGACGCCATGCTGGTGGCCGAGTCCATCGCACAGCAGCTCGAGCGTCGTGTGTCCTTCCGTCGCGCCATGAAGCGCGGCGTGCAGAACGCCATGCGCATGGGTGCCCTGGGTATCCGCGTGAACGTTGCCGGCCGTCTGGGCGGTGCCGAGATCGCACGGACCGAGTGGTATCGTGAAGGCCGTGTGCCGCTGCACACCCTGCGCGCCGACATCGACTATGCTCACGCCGAAGCCATGACCCCCTATGGTATCATCGGGATCAAGGTCTGGATCTTCAAAGGCGAGATCATGGAGCACGACCCGCAGGCCCGCGACCGCAAGGCGCAGGAACTGCAGGACGGTCCGGCTCCGCGTGGCGCCGGCGGTGGCCGCCGCGATCGCGACCGGTAAGGAGACAGAAAGATGCTTCAACCGAAACGCACCAAATTCCGCAAGATGTTCAAAGGCCGGATCCACGGCCAGGCAAAAGGCGGCTCCGACCTGAACTTCGGCACCTATGGCCTGAAGGCCACCCAGCCGGAGCGTGTGACTGCACGTCAGATCGAGGCAGCCCGTCGTGCCATGACGCGCCACATGAAGCGTCAGGGCCGTGTCTGGATCCGCATCTTCCCGGATACCCCCGTCACCTCGAAGCCCGTCGAAGTTCGTATGGGTAAAGGTAAGGGTTCCGTCGATTACTGGGCCTGCAAGGTCAAGCCCGGCCGGATCATGTTCGAGATCGACGGTGTGTCGGAAGAAATCGCACGTGAGGCCCTGCGCCTGGCGTCGATGAAACTGCCGATCAAGACCCGCGTCGTCGTTCGCGAAGACTGGTAAGGTTTGGGGGGTCACCCCCCGCCTGACGAGATCTGAAACCCCCGCCGAGAGATCGGCGGGGGTTTTGCTTTATGCGGAAGGCGGGGCGGTCATGGGTGTTGTCCTTGCCCTGTCCTGCGGGGCGCGACAGGTAGAAGGGGTCGGGGGCTCTGCCCCCCTTGAGCCCTGACGGGCTCAATTCCCCCCGGGATATTTCCGGCAAACGAGAAGAAGCAGGGGGAGCCTGGGGGGCTGGGCGGTCGCGCGGATCTGGTGGGGGCGGGCGCCTGGTTGCCAAAGTCGGGAGCGCCGGGGCCGAGCGCGCGCGGGAGGAGGTCGCGGAGGTCGCGTCGGGGGTGAGCCTCTGCGGAAGGCCTTGGGCGAGGCCAGCCATCTGGTCGCAGGTGCGGGGGCTTTCGCGCTGCCGCTTGGCGCGCTAGGAGGGCACAGAGCCATCGCAGGAGGTGCCCCATGTCCGATATCCGCTCTTTGTTCGTCACCCGCCTGTATCAGGCCGCCCTGTCGGAAAAGGGCCCCAAGGTGGATCCGGCCGAGCTGGAGGCCAGCTGCTATTCCATCGCCGAGGATGACGAGGCGGGGCAGGAGTGGTGCGAGGAGAACGACTATCCGGGCTATACTTCTTACGCCTCACTGACCGATCTGCCCTGGCGGTTCCCGATCTTCGAGGACGTCAAACAGGCGCTGGACCTGCATGTGGCGGCCTTTGCCGAAGAGCTTGGGTTCGATCTGGGCGAGGGGAGCCTGCAACTGGAGGATCTGTGGATCAACATCCTGCCTGAGGGCGGGACCCATTCCAGCCATATCCATCCGCATTCGGTGATTTCCGGCACCACCTATGTGGCCATGCCCGAGGGCACCTCGGCGCTGAAGCTGGAGGACCCGCGCTTGCAGATGATGATGGCCGCGCCCACCCGCAAGAAGAGCGCGCCCGAGGCCTTGCAGCCCTTCATCTACGTCAAGCCCAAGGTCGGGGACATCCTGCTGTGGGAAAGCTGGCTGCGCCACGAGGTGCCGGTGAACATGACCGAAGAGGACCGCATCTCGGTCAGTTTCAACTACAAATGGGTGTGATCGCCGGTCCGGGCCGCGGAGCGGTCCGGCAAACGGTCCGGGGGACCGTTTGAGACGATCACGGGCGGAGCCCCCGCCAGCCCGACCTGTGGCGCCGATGGTGCGGGGCGGCCTGGCCCGGGCGCGGCCTCTCAGCCGACCTTGGCCAGCAGGATCATCGCCGCCAGGGCGCAGCCGATCCCGGCCAGTTCGCGCGGGCCCAGCACCTCGCCGAACCAGCGGGTGCCGATCAGCACCAGGGCCAGCAGGGTCAGCATGGAATAGGCCACCCCCGCCTGGGTCAGCGAGATATGCCTGACCGACCAGAACCAGCACAGGGCCGAGACGGCGTAGAGCGCGACGCCGGTCATCACCAGCGAGGACATCCCCGTATGGCCCCGGTCGGCGGCAAGTTTGAGGGCGAAATCGCCTGCCAAGACCACAATCGCGGTCAGGCTCGCGAAGGCGAGGCCGAAAATATATGTCATCTGTTCCAACTGTATCAAAAATGAATAGTAGTATCGAAACCCGGCCGGGACGGCAGAATAGCGTGTCCCGTTGGTGCCGGATCCGGGCAGTCTGCCCGAGGTGACCGGTCGGTCAAAGCCCTTTATCGCCCGCAGCCCCGGCTGGCGGGAATCCGCAGCCCCCGCGCGCAATCCTGCGCGCCAGCCCCGAGAGTGAGCCCGCCATGGATCCCCGCAAGCTCGACATGACCGTCCTGATGACCCCCGACATGGCCAACTTCAGCGGCAAGGTGCATGGGGGCGCCCTGTTGAACCTGCTCGACCGGGTGGCCTTTTCCTGTGCCTCGCGCTTTTCCAAGCAATATGCGGTGACGCTGTCGGTGGATCAGGTGATCTTCAAGGAGCCCATCAATGTGGGCGAGCTGGTGACCTTTCGGGCCAGCGTGAACTATGCCGGGCGCACCTCGATGGAGATCGGCGTGCGGGTCGAGGCGCAAGAGATCCGCTCGGGCAAGTCGCGGCATACCAATTCGTGCTACTTCACCATGGTCGCCGTGGACGAGGAGGGGAAGCCGGTGGCGGTGCCCGAGTTGCAGATCCTGACCGAGGAAGAAGAGAAGCGCCACCGCGCGGCCTGCATCCGCAAGAAGCTGCGCCGCGAGTTCGCCGAAGAGATGCAGCGCGCCACCGAAGGGTAGGGCGGGCGGCGGGGGCGCCCCCTTGACCGGCGCGCGCCCCGGGCTTAGATCCGGGGCATGACGCACCAGACCCGCCCCCTTTTCGCATCGGTCTATTATCCGCTGAGCTAGTCAGCGGCGCGTCTTCTGTTGTCTCCGCTGTGCTTTCCCTGCCAGCGGTCCCCATCTCCCCCTTTGCCGTGATGACCCTGGCCCCCCTTCCAAGGATCCAGGATCATGTCTTTCCCTTCTTCCCCTTCCGTTGCCCTTTTCGGGCTGGGCGCCTTTGGCCAGCTCTTGGCGCGGCTGCTGGCGCCCGAGGTGCCGCTTTGCGTCCACGACCCCGCGCCGGGGGCCGGGGCGCGCGCCCAGGCCCTGGGTCTGCCTCTGGTCAGCGAGGCCGAGGCCTGCCGCGCCGATATCTTGATCCTGGCTGTGCCCCTGGGCGCGCTGGAGCCGCTCTTGACCCGCCTGGCGCCCAGGCTGCGCCCCGGCCAGCTGGTGATCGACGTGGCCTCGGTGAAGGAGGAGCCGGCACGGCTGATGCAGGCACTGCTGCCCAAGGGGGTCGAGGTGCTGGCCACCCATCCGATGTTCGGCCCCCTCAGCGCGGGGCAGGGGGTGCGGGGCGCGCAGGTGGTGCTGTGCCCGCTGCGCGGCAACCGTTGGCGCCGTGTGGCGGCGTTCCTGCGGGGGCGCCACGGGCTGCGCCTGATCGTCACCACCCCTGCCGAACACGACGCCCAGGCAGCGTTGAGCCAGGGGATGACCCATCTGATCGGCCAGGCCCTGCGCAGCCTCGGCCCCGCGCCGCGCATCCGCACCCGCAGTTTCGATCTGATGATGGAGGCGCTGGCCATGGTGGCGTCGGATGCGCCCGAGGTCTATGAGGCGGTGACCCGGGGCAATGCCCATGTGGGCCCCCTGCGCGACCGCCTGGTGGCGGCGCTGAGTGAAGCGGGCGGGGTCACGCCACGCTAGGCCCGCGATAGGCAAGTATTCTTGACGTGCGCGGTTGACGGAGCCCGGGCACGGGCGTATAGGCAGCGCTCATTGTTCTTACATAACCCACCGGATTCGCGGGTTACCCCTCTTGGGGCCCCCCGGTGCAAGGAAGGAAAGGAAGCGCCATGAGCGCCAAAGAGCTTCGCGAGAAGACTCCGGACCAGCTGCGTGAACAGCTGGCCGAGCTGAAGAAAGCCCAGTTCAACCTTCGTTTCCAGCAGGCCACCGGCCAGCTCGAGAACCCGGCGCAAATGCGCAAGACCCGTCGCGAAGCGGCGCAGGTCCTGACGGTTCTGAACGAAAAAGCTGCTGAAGCAGCCGGCGAATAAGGAGCTTTCCGATGCCCAAACGTATCCTTCGCGGTGTTGTCACCTCCGATGCCAACGCCCAGACCGTGACCGTGTCCGTCGAACGTCGCTTCACGCACCCGGTTCTGAAGAAGACCATCCGTAAGTCCAAGAAATACCGGGCTCACGATGAGAACAACCAGTTCAAGGTTGGCGACGCCGTCCGCATTCGCGAATGCGCGCCGAAGTCCAAGACCAAGCGCTGGGAAGTGATGACCGCCGAGATGATCGAAGCCGATCGCATCGAGCGGGAAGAACACGCCAAGGTTCAGCAAGAGCTGGACGCGAAGCGTCATGCAGAGCACGAGGCCGCGGCTAGCTAAGCCCCGGCCTCCCGTCGAAACCCTGGGGGGTCTAACCAGAACAACCCCCAAAGGTCGGGAGAAACCACATGATCCAGATGCAGACCAATCTGGATGTCGCTGACAACTCCGGCGCTCGCCGAGTTCAGTGCATCAAGGTCCTGGGTGGCTCGCACCGTCGCTATGCGTCGGTGGGCGACATCATTGTCGTTTCCGTCAAGGAAGCCATCCCGCGCGGCCGCGTGAAAAAAGGGGACGTCCGCAAGGCCGTCGTCGTGCGCACCGCCAAGGAAGTCCGTCGTGAAGATGGCACCGCGATCCGCTTTGATCGCAACGCCGCCGTCATCCTGAACAACAACAACGAGCCCGTCGGTACGCGTATCTTCGGCCCGGTTGTTCGCGAGCTGCGCGCCAAGAACTTCATGAAGATCATTTCGCTGGCTCCGGAGGTGCTCTGATGGCCGCCAAGCTGAAAAAAGGTGACAAGGTCATCGTCCTGTCCGGCAAGGACAAGGGCAAGACCGGCGAGATCACCCTCGTCGATCCCAAGGCCGGCAAGGCCGTGGTCGAAGGCCTGAACATGGCCGTCCGTCACACCCGCCAGACCCAGACGTCGCAAGGCGGCCGTCTGCCCAAGGCGCTGCCGATCAACCTGTCGAACCTGGCCTATGTCGATGCGAACGGCAAAGCCACCCGCGTTGGCTTCAAGATCGAAGGCGACAAGAAGGTTCGTTACGCCAAGACCACGGGGGACGTGATCGATGCTTGATACCGCGAACTACACCCCGCGCCTGAAGGCGGCCTATGCGGAAACCATCCGCGCCGCCCTGAAGGAAGAGTTCGGCTACAAGAACGACATGATGATCCCCAAGCTGGACAAGATCGTTCTGAACATCGGCTGTGGCGCCGAAGCCGTCAAAGACACCAAGAAGGCGAAGTCGGCTCAGGAAGACCTGACCACCATCGCCGGCCAGAAGGCCGTCATCACCAAGGCCAAGAAGTCGATCGCCGGCTTCCGCGTCCGTGAAGACATGCCCCTTGGTGCCAAGGTCACCCTGCGCGGCGACCGCATGTACGAATTCCTGGATCGCCTGATCACCATCGCGATGCCCCGGATCCGCGACTTCCGCGGCGTCTCCGGCAAATCGTTCGATGGCCGCGGCAACTACGCCATGGGCATCAAGGAACACATCGTCTTCCCCGAGATCAACTTCGACAAGGTCGATGAAGTCTGGGGTATCGATGTCGTCATCGGGACCACCGCGAAAACCGACGCAGAAGCCAAGGCGCTGTTGAAAGCTTTCAACATGCCCTTCAACAGCTGATCGCGCGAGGGAGATTTAGATATGGCTAAAAAATCCATGATCGAGCGCGAGAAGAAGCGGGAGAAGCTGGTTGCCCAGTACGCCGCGAAGCGCGCTGCACTGAAAGAGGTCATCTACGACCAGGACAAGCCGATGGAAGAGCGTTTCCGCGCCTCCCTCGCCCTTGCCAAACTGCCGCGGAACTCTTCCGCGACTCGTCTGCACAACCGTTGCCAGCTGACCGGCCGTCCCCACGCTTACTACCGTAAGCTGAAGGTGTCGCGGATCATGCTGCGCGAACTGGGCTCGAACGGTTACGTTCCCGGCCTCGTGAAATCGAGCTGGTAAGGAGGGCATAGATTATGAACGATCCTATCGGCGATATGCTCACCCGGATCCGCAACTCGTCGCTGCGCGGCAAATCCACCGTCTCGACGCCGGCTTCGAAGCTGCGCGCCTGGGTCCTGGATGTGCTGGCTGACGAAGGCTACATCCGCGGCTACGAAAAAGGCACCGATGCCAACGGTCACCCGACCCTGGAAATCAGCCTGAAGTACTACGAAGGCGCCCCCGTCATTCGCGAACTGAAGCGGGTTTCGACCCCCGGCCGTCGCGTTTACATGGGCGTCAAGGACATCCCCTCGGTCCGTCAGGGCCTGGGCGTGTCGATTGTCTCCACGCCCAAGGGCGTGATGTCGGACGCAGCAGCTCGCAGCCAGAACGTTGGCGGCGAAGTTCTCTGCACCGTCTTCTAAGGAGGTCGCAATGTCTCGTATTGGTAAGAAACCGGTCGAGCTGCCCTCGGGTGTTACCGCATCCGTGTCCGGCCAGACCGTCGAAGTGAAGGGCCCCAAGGGCACCCACAGCTTCACCGCCACCGACGATGTGACGATCGCTGTCGAAGACAACGCCGTCACCGTGACCCCGCGCGGCACGTCCAAACGGGCGCGTCAGCAATGGGGCATGTCGCGGACCATGGTCGCCAACCTGATCACCGGCGTGACCACCGGCTTCAAGAAAGAGCTGGAGATCAACGGTGTGGGTTATCGTGCCCAGGCCCAAGGTCAGTCCGTGAAGCTGAACCTCGGCCTGTCGCATGACGTCGACTTCCCGGTTCCGGCCGGTGTCACCGTCACCACGCCGAAGCCCACCGAAATCATCATCGAGGGCACCGACGCCCAGCTTGTGGGCCAGGTCGCGGCGAACATCCGCGAATGGCGCAAGCCCGAGCCCTACAAGGGCAAAGGCATCAAGTACAAAGATGAGTTTATCTTCCGTAAGGAAGGTAAGAAGAAGTAAGGACCAGCAAAATGGCAAATACGAAACGTACCCTGTTTCTGAAGCGCCGTCTGCGCGTCCGGAACAAGCTTCGCAAGGTGAACGCCGGTCGCGTGCGTCTCTCCGTGCACCGCTCGAACAAGAACATCTCGGTCCAGCTGATCGACGATGTTCAGGGCGTCACCCTGGCTTCCGCCTCCTCGCTGGAGAAGGATCTGGGCATCGTCGGCAAGAACAACGTCGAGGCGGCCGCCAAGGTCGGCGCGGCGATTGCCGAACGGGCCAAGAAGGCCGGTGTGGAAGAGGCCTATTTCGACCGTGGCGGTTTCCTGTTCCACGGCTCGATCAAGGCCCTGGCAGACGCAGCCCGCGAAGGCGGCCTGAAGATCTGATCGAGGGGGCGGGGGCCGACCCCGCCCGACTTGATCGTACCGGCGTTCGCCCCAAGGGGCGGACGTCTTCGTAGGGCGGGACCTGTCCCGCCATTCGAGAGAGGGGTTCACACCGGGCCCCCGATGATTCGGGAGACGCCGTTTTTTGCGCGCCTCACCTGGATTGGATAACCCGGGCGGTCACTGGACGCGCCCATGAAGTGAAGGAATTGCCTCATGGCAAGAGATGACAACCGGGGCCGCCGCGACCGCGACGAAGCACCGGAATTCGCCGATCGCCTGGTTGCGATCAACCGCGTGTCCAAGACCACCAAGGGTGGTAAGAACTTCGGTTTCGCCGCGCTGGTCGTGGTCGGTGACCAGAAGGGTCGCGTGGGCTTCGGCAAGGGCAAGGCCAAGGAGGTCCCCGAGGCCATCCGCAAGGCCACCGAGCAAGCCAAGCGTCAGATGATCCGCGTTCCCCTGAAAGAGGGCCGCACCCTGCACCACGACATCGAAGGTCGTCACGGTGCCGGCAAGGTCGTCATGCGCACCGCACCGCAAGGTACCGGGATCATCGCAGGTGGCCCGATGCGTGCCGTCTTCGAGATGCTGGGCGTGCAGGACGTGGTCGCAAAGTCGATCGGTTCGCAGAACCCCTACAACATGATCCGCGCCACCCTGGACGGCCTGACCAAGGAATCTTCCCCGCGTCAGGTGGCTCAGCGTCGTGGCAAGAAGGTCGCCGACATCCTGCCGTCCCGTGACGAAGCGCCCGCCGCTTCGACCCAGGTCGCAGAAGAGGCGTAAGGAGGCTCACCAATGGCAACCATCGTCGTCAAGCAGATCGGTTCCCCGATCCGTCGCCCGGCCATCCAGCGTCAAACGCTGATCGGCCTGGGCCTGAACAAGATGCACAAGACCCGCGAGCTGGAGGACACCCCCTCCGTGCGCGGCATGATCCGCAAGATCCCCCACCTGGTGGAGATCGTCGAAGAAAAGGCCTGAGGCCCTCTTCGCGGACAGTGAACAGAACGCCCCGGTCGCAAGGCCGGGGCGTTTTGCTTTGGGCCTAGGGCGCAGGCCGCGCCTCGCGCACAGCCACCCTGCGGGGCCGCGCTTGCCTGGGCTGCGTGGGGACCCTACCAATTGGCGAACGGCCGCGCCCTGACGCTTCCGGCGGCCCGGAGATCCCATGCCCCTAGACCCCGCCGCCTTTCGTCATCACCCCGGCCTGCTGGGCAAGATCCGCGAGCCCGAGGACAGTTTCTTCCGCAGCATGGTCCCGGCAGAGCTGGAGGCCGAGACCCTGCGCCGGGGCGGCGCGCCGATCGCGCTTTACAGCGACGCGGACCGCGAGGCGATGCGCCATGCGACCCTGGCGCCGCACTACGGGGAAGACATCTGGGTCTTCGCCTATGGCTCGCTGATGTGGGATCCGGCGATCTATTTCGCCGAGCTGCGCCGCGCCACCCTGCCGGGCTGGCACCGCAGTTTCTGCCTGGTGGACCGCAGCGGAGCGCGCGGCACCGAGGCGGCGCCGGGGGTCATGGCCGGGCTGGGGCCGGGGGGCAGCTGCGAGGGGCTGGTCTTTCGCATCGACGCCGCCCGGGCCGAGGTCGAGACCGAAGTGATCTGGCGCCGCGAGATGGTGGCGCCCTGCTATCACGCCGTCTTTGCCCCGGTCGAGACGGCCCAGGGCGTGGTCCAGGCCCTGTGTTTCGTCGCCGACCCCGAGGCCGAGATGATCGAGGCCGACCTGCCCCATGCCGAGCGGGTGCGCTATCTGGCCACGGGCGAGGGGTTCCTGGGCAGCAGCCGGGACTATCTGGAAAAGGTCATCGCCGGCTGCCGCGATCTGGGGATCGACGACCCCGACCTTGACGCGCTGCTGGCCGAGGTCGCGGCCTGGCCCAGCCCCGCGTCAGAAGGGACGCAGGGCTGACCGCCGGATCCTAGCGCACCGGAATGTCGGTGATGTCGGGAATGGCGGTGATGACGCCCGGGCAGCTCTGGTCGCTGTTGGCCACGGCGATGAAGTGGTGGCCGCCATAGGTATCCACGCTCAGCACCGGATTGTCGGGCCCCAGCGGGCCGATCGGCACCGGGGTGCCCGTCTGATCCAGCCAGTACAGGGTCATCGGCCGATCCTGCGCCGCATAGCGGAAGGTGGCGGTGAAGGGCGTGCCGCCATCGACCGAGCGCACCGTGCCCGGTTCCGGGCAGCCGAAGGACAGGGCGACGCCGCCGGGGGCGGGCGCGGGCATCGGATCGGCGGGGGCACCGCTCATCATGCGGACCATCTCGACCGCGTCGCTGCTCAGCCCGTTCCGGTCGGCGCATTCCGCGACCTTCAGGATGGCGGCGGCCGAGCCGTTCAGGGGCCGCGCGTAGACCTGGTTGTCCATCTGCACCCGCATCGTGTTGCCCTGCATCAGGGCCTCGACATTCCAGGCGGCCAGCCAGACCACCGTCCAGCCCTCCACGGCGGTGCCGCTGACGCTTTCGCTTTGCCCGTCCACGGTCAGGCTGCCCTGCCAGTCACGGCGCGAGCTGACCGGCAGGATCAGCTGCCACTGGCCGCTGGCATAACCGATGGTCATGTCATACCAGCCCGCCCCCGAGGTGGCGGCGCAGTAGATCGGCGCGCCCATGGGCGAATGGCCCAGGCCCACGGTCCAGCCGCGCGCCTCGCCATAGCGCAGGACCTCGCGGCCCTGGGTGGGCACGGCGTCGATGATGTCAGGGTAGGCGGATTGGGCGCGGGCGGGGCCCGTCAGGGCGGCCAGCCCGACCAAAAGGGTCGCGGCAAGGCGGAAAGGGGAAGGCATGATGCTTGTCCTGAAAAGGCGGCTCTGGAAATCCGGCCGGGCAGGGGGCCTGGCCGCGCATAGTCTGGGGCCGGGCGCCCGCGTCGGTCAATGGCGGAACACCCTGCCGTAGGGCCGGGGCAGGGGGCGCAGGCCTTGACGCTTGCCCGGGGGCGCCGGGACGCCCATATAGGACGCAATCCACAGGAGGAGCCGATGCCCCGTTCGCCCCGATCCGCCGCCACCACGACGGCGCTGTCCGCCACGGTCCTGCTGGCGCTGGCCGCCTGTGCCGGCCCCCGCTATCAGCCCAGCACCCCCTATGAGACCCAGACCGGCGTCCATGGCAGCGTGGGTGTGGGCGTCAACAGCCGCAAGGGGCCGGTGGCCAATGCCGATGTGACCCTGTCGGTCTGCCGCCAGCCGCGCCCGGTGACCATCGGCGTGGGCGTCAACAGCCGCAACGTCGACCTAGAGGCGCGCTGCTAAAGCGCCGCAGCCCGCTCGGCCGATCCCTTGATCTCACGGCTGCCGCAACGGCCTTGCCGTGCCGGGGCGCCCGGGGCCGCCGCCGCCCTTGCATCAACGCCGCCCAGGCCCTATACGCGCCCGGTGGCCGGGATCGCAGAATCGCCGGTCGTGACAAGCAACCAAGAAAAGCCGTGTCCGTCCCACCGCTTCGGGGGCGTTTCCGGCCAAGGAGAAGCGCAATGAAACTGAACGAACTTCGCGACAACCCGGGCGCCGCCCCGAAACGCACCCGTGTTGGCCGTGGCCCCGGCTCCGGTAAGGGTAAGATGGGTGGCCGCGGTATCAAGGGTCAGAAATCCCGTTCGGGTGTGGCCATCAAGGGCTACGAGGGCGGCCAAATGCCGCTGTACCAACGTCTGCCCAAGCGTGGCTTCAACAAGCCGAACCGCAAGAAATTCGCCGTGGTCAACCTGGGCCTGATCGCCGCCTTCATCGAGGCCGGCAAGATCGACGCCAAGGCCCCCGTCACCGAAGACGTGCTGGTCGCCTCGGGCCTGGTGCGCCGCAAGCTGGACGGTATCCGCGTCCTGGCCAAGGGTGATATCGCCACCGCCGTGACCCTGGAAGTCACCGGCGCCTCGAAAACGGCCATCGAAGCCGTTCAAAAGGCTGGCGGTTCGCTGAAGGTGGCTGCCGCAGCCGCGGAATAAGGTTGTGAGCCGCCTTTGCGCGGCTTACATCTTGCCACGTCATTTCTCATCGAGCGCCGCCGAGCCACGAGATGGCTTCGGCGGCGCTCTGCCAAGAAAGAGAGCCATATGGTATCTGCAGCAGAACAGATGGCTGCCAACACCTCCTGGGCCGCGCTCGGCAAGGCCACGGAGCTGCGCAAGCGCATCCTCTTCACCATCGGGTTGCTGATCATCTGCCGCCTGGGCACCTATATTCCCGTTCCCGGCATCGACGGTGCCGCGCTGCGCGAATTCATGGAAGGCGCGGGCCAGGGGATCGGCGGTATGCTGTCGATGTTCACCGGCGGCGCCCTTGGCCGCATGGGGATCTTCGCCCTGGGCATCATGCCCTATATCTCCGCCTCGATCATCGTCCAGCTGATGACCGCCATGGTCCCGGCGCTGGAGCAGCTGAAGAAGGAAGGCGAGCAGGGCCGCAAGAAGATCAACCAGTACACCCGTTACGGCACGGTCTTCCTGGCCACGCTTCAGGCCTACGGCTTGGCGGTGTCGCTGGAGGCCGGGGATCTGGCCTCGGATCCGGGGCTGTTCTTCCGCGTCGAAGCGGTGATCACCCTGGTGGGCGGCACCATGTTCATGATGTGGCTGGGCGAGCAGATCACCGCCCGCGGCATCGGCAACGGTATCTCTCTCATCATCTTCGTCGGCATCATCGCCGAGGTCCCCGCCGCCCTGGCGCAGTTCTTCGCCTCGGGCCGTTCGGGCGCCATCAGCCCGGCGGTGATCGTCGGCGTGATCGTCATGGTGATCGCGGTGATCGCTTTCGTGGTCTTCATGGAACGCGCCCTGCGCAAGATCCATATCCAGTATCCGCGCCGCCAGGTGGGGATGAAGGTCTATGACGGCGGCTCGTCGCACCTGCCGATCAAGGTGAACCCGGCGGGCGTGATCCCGGCCATCTTCGCCTCTTCGCTGCTGCTGCTGCCGACCACGATCTCGACCTTCTCGGGCGCCGACTCGGGCCCCGTGATCTCGACCATCTTGGCCTACTTCGGCCCCGGTCAGCCGCTTTACCTGCTGTTCTTCGTCGCGATGATCGTCTTCTTCGCCTACTTCTACACCCACAACGTGGCCTTCAAGACCGACGACGTGGCGGACAACCTGAAGAACCAGAACGGTTTCGTGCCGGGCATCCGTCCGGGCGCCAAGACCGCCGAGTACCTGGAATACGTGGTCAACCGCGTGCTGGTGCTGGGCGCGGGCTACCTGGCCCTGGTCTGTATGCTGCCCGAGGTCCTGCGCAATCAGTTCGCCGTGCCCTTCTACTTCGGCGGCACCTCGGTGCTGATCGTCGTGTCGGTGACCATGGACACGATCCAGCAGGTCCAGTCGCATCTTCTGGCCCACCAGTATGAGGGCCTGATCGAGAAATCGCAGCTGCGCGGAAAAGGCAAACGCCGCGCACGCAAGGGAGGAGCTGCACGCCGATGACCAATATCATTCTTCTTGGACCGCCCGGCGCGGGCAAAGGCACCCAGGCAGGTTTCCTGGTCGAGCAGCGGGACATGATCCAGCTGTCCACCGGGGACATGCTGCGCGCCGCCCGCACCTCGGGCACCGAAATGGGCAAAAAGGTTGCCGAGGTCATGGACCGCGGCGAGCTGGTCACCGATGAGATCGTCATCGGCCTGATCCGCGAAAAGCTGGAAGGCCCGCAGAAGGGTGGTTTCATCTTCGACGGTTTCCCCCGGACCCTGGCTCAGGCCGACGCGCTGGAGGCCCTGCTGGAGGAGGAGGGCCAGAAGCTCGACTATGCCATCGAGCTGCGGGTGCGGGACGAGGTCCTGGTAGATCGCATCGTGGGTCGTGCGCGCGATGCCGTTGCCGCCGGTGGCACCGCCCGGGCCGACGACAATGAGGAAAGCCTGAAGAAGCGCCTCATGGAATACTACAAGAAGACCGCGCCGCTGCTTGGCTATTACCACGTAAAGGGCAACCTGCGCCGCGTGGATGGCCTGGCCAGCATGGATGTGGTCAAGGCCTCGATCGGGGCGATCCTGGACGAGTGATCGCGCCGCGCCCGGGACCTGGGCGCAGGGATCCGAACCTTGCCAGCGGGGCGCCCAGGGGCGCCCCGTTTGCATTTCGCCGCCGGGGCAGGGGGCGGGCGGCACTGGCCGCTCTTGATCCCGGTGGCGGGGCGCTGTACCTTGCTGCGATAGCCGCGGCGCAGCGATCTGCCGTCGGCCCGCCGTTCCCGGCCTCCCGGCGCGTCCTCGCCCGGGCTGTCACATAACGGTGAAAAAGGGGTTGACCCCCCGCCCAATCCCCCCTACGCAGCCCTATCTACACAGGGGGCCGGGCGAATCCCGTCTCTCGTGTTCTATTCGAATTCAGACATGGCCCAAGGTCACCGTACCTCGGGCCATCCTGTTGTGAAAAAAGGTTCTGGAGCTACGGAACCGCAACCGAAGGAAAGTGACCATTGGCACGTATCGCCGGCGTTAACATCCCGACTGCAAAGCGGGTGCCCATCGCCCTCACCTACATCACCGGTATCGGCCCCGCATCGGCCAAAGCCATCTGCGAAGCCGTCAACATCGACCTGACCCGTCGTGTGAACGAGCTGTCCGATGCCGAAGTGCTCTCGATCCGCGAGCACATCGACGCCAACTACACCGTGGAAGGCGACCTGCGCCGTGAGACGCAGATGAACATCAAGCGCCTGATGGACCTCGGCTGCTACCGTGGCCTGCGCCACCGTCGCAACCTGCCGGTTCGCGGTCAGCGTACCCATACCAACGCACGGACCCGCAAGGGCCCGGCCAAGCCGATCGCCGGCAAGAAGAAGTAAGGGGAGATCTGACACATGGCACGTGATACCCGTCGCGGGGGCAAGAAAAAGGTCTCCAAGAACATCGCAGCTGGCGTTGCACACGTTAACTCCAGCTTCAACAACACCAAGATCCTGATCTCTGACGTGCAGGGCAACGCCATTTCGTGGTCGTCCGCCGGTACCATGGGCTTCAAGGGTTCGCGGAAATCCACCCCCTATGCCGCTCAGATGGCTGCCGAAGACGCAGGCAAGAAGGCACAGGAACACGGTGTGAAGACCCTGGAAGTCGAAGTTCAAGGCCCCGGTTCGGGTCGTGAATCGGCTCTGCGCGCCCTGGCCGCGATCGGCTTCAACATCACCTCGATCCGTGATGTGACCCCGATCGCCCACAACGGCTGCCGCCCGCCGAAGCGCCGTCGCGTCTGATCGGATATACCCATTTCGGGGGGTCGCGCCACGGCGCGGCCTCTCTTTCGTCTTTTTGAACCTCGGGCGTGCCGACCTTCGGACATGGGGTCGGAACAGGAATTGAGGAGACACGCATGATCCACAAGAATTGGGCAGAACTGATCAAGCCGACTCAGCTTGAGGTGAAACCGGGCAACGATCCCGCGCGCCAGGCAACCGTTGTTGCCGAGCCGCTGGAACGGGGTTTCGGCCTGACCCTCGGCAACGCGCTGCGCCGCGTGCTGATGTCGTCGCTTCAGGGCGCTGCCATTACCTCGGTGCAGATCGACAACGTCCTGCACGAGTTCTCCTCGGTGGCCGGTGTGCGTGAAGACGTCACCGACATCGTTCTGAACCTCAAAGGCGTCGCCCTGCGGATGGAAGTCGAAGGGCCCAAGCGCCTGTCGATCTCTGCCAAGGGTCCGGGTGCCGTGACCGCAGGCGAGATCGCCGAGACCGCGGGCATCGAGGTCCTGAACAAGGACCACATCATCTGCCACCTCGACGAAGGTGCGGACCTGTTCATGGAGCTGACCGTGAACACCGGCAAGGGCTATGTTCCCGCCGACCGCAACAAGCCCGAGGATGCCCCCATCGGCCTGATCCCGATCGACGCGATCTATTCGCCGATCAAGAAGGTCTCCTACGACGTGCAGCCGACCCGTGAGGGCCAGGTGCTGGACTATGACAAGCTGACCCTGAAGGTGGAAACCGATGGTTCCATCACCCCGGATGACGCCGTGGCCTATGCCGCACGCATCCTGCAGGACCAGCTGTCGATCTTCGTGAACTTCGAAGAGCCCGAATCCGCCGGCCGCCAGGACGAGGACGACGGTCTGGAGTTCAACCCGCTGCTGCTGAAGAAGGTCGACGAGCTCGAGCTGTCGGTCCGTTCGGCAAACTGCCTGAAGAACGACAACATCGTCTACATCGGCGACCTGATCCAGAAGACCGAAGCCGAGATGCTGCGCACCCCGAACTTCGGCCGCAAGTCGCTGAACGAGATCAAGGAAGTGCTGTCGGGCATGGGCCTGCACCTTGGCATGGACGTCGAGGACTGGCCGCCGGACAACATCGAAGATCTGGCCAAGAAGTTCGAAGACCACTTCTGATCCGGCCAGGGTGGGGTTCACCCACCCTCCGCCAGACGGAACGGTCGGCGCGGATATCGTAGGGTGGGTGCCAACCCACCTTCCCGCGCTCCGAAGGCCTCGCAGGCCGAGGCCATTGCACTTTCCGGTCGGGCGGGCTAGATCCCGCCCACCGAAAGACCCGGGCATTCGCCCCAAGGAGAGCCGGTGACACGCATCGCCGGTCAGACAAAGCAAAACCGCCCGTAGAGGGCACCCTAGGAGTAAGACACATGCGTCACGCAAAAGGCTACCGTCGCCTTAACCGCACCCACGAACACCGCAAGGCCCTGTGGTCGAACATGGCCGGCTCGCTGATCGAGCACGAGCAGATCAAGACCACCCTGCCCAAGGCCAAGGAACTGCGTCCGATCGTCGAGAAGCTGATCACCCTGGCCAAGCGCGGCCCCGATGATCTGCACGCCCGCCGTCAGGCCGCCTCGAAGCTGAAGCAGGACGTTCTGGTTCAGAAGCTGTTCGACGTCCTCGGCCCCCGCTACGCCGAGCGTCAGGGTGGCTACATCCGCATCATGAAGGCCGGCTTCCGCTACGGTGACATGGCGCCGATGGCTATCATCGAATTCGTCGACCGCGACGTCGACGCCAAGGGCGCAGCCGACAAGGCCCGCCTGGAAGCGGAAGAAGCCGCCGAGTAATTCCGGCCTTCCGACCCGATTTCCGAAACCCCCGGTGCCCCAGGCGTCGGGGGTTTTTCCTTGCCCAGGGTCCTGGGCCGTCCCGCCGCGCACAGGGTGGCGAGCCTGCCCCGGGTTGCCATTCCGCGCCGCGCTCCGCATATCTGGGCCATGCCCCGCATGAAGAGAAAGGCCCACAGGTGTTCCGAACTCTTGCCGCCCTCTGCCTCGGCTGCGCCCTGGCGCTGCCCGCCCAGGCCCGCATCCCCTTTTCGAAACAGGAGATCACCCTCAGCTTCGCGCCCCTGGTGAAGGAAGCGACGCCCGCGGTGGTCAACATCTACGCCAAGCGGATCGTCGAAACGCGGTCTTCGCCCTTTGCCAACGATCCGATCTTTTCCGAGTTCTTCCGCAACTTCGCCCCCTCGCGACCCCGGGTGCAGAACTCGCTTGGGTCTGGCGTGATCCTGTCTGACGACGGCTATGTGGTGTCGAATTACCATGTGGTCGGCCAGGCGGATGAGATCCAGGTGGTGCTGAACGACCGGCGCGAGTTCAACGCCAAGGTGCTGCTGTCCGACCCCGAGGCGGATCTTGCGATCCTCAAGCTGGAGGACGCGCGCGACATGCCACACCTTTCCTTGCGCGACAGCGACACGGTCGAGGTGGGCGAGCTGGTGCTGGCCATCGGCAATCCCTTCGGCGTCGGCCAGACCGTCAGCTCGGGCATCGTCTCGGGCCTGGCGCGCTCAGGGACCGCCACGGGCAATGAACGCGGTTATTTCATCCAGACCGATGCGCCGATCAACCCGGGCAACTCGGGCGGGGCGCTGATCGACATCAACGGCGACCTGATCGGGGTGAATACCTCGATCCTGTCGCGCTCGGGCGGGTCCAACGGCATCGGCTTTGCCATTCCGGCCAGCCTGGTGGCGCAGTTCCTGGATCAGGCCGAGGCAGGCAACGACCGCTTCCAACGCCCCTGGGCCGGGATCACCGGCCAGGCGGTGGACAGCGACATGGCGGCGCATTTCGGCCTCGACCGCCCCGAGGGGATCGCCATCACCGCCCTGCATCCCGCCTCGCCCTTCGCCGAGGCCGGGTTTCGCCCCGGTGACGTGATCCTGGCGGCGGACGGGGTGCCGGTGTCCTCGCCGCCCGAGATGATCTTTCGCATGACCCTGGCGGGCATCGGCAACACGGTCGAGGTGACCCGGCTGCGCGATGGCCGCGACCGCGAGGTCGAGGTGACCCTGATGGCCCCGCCCGAGGATCCGCCGCGCGATCCGGTCACGACCGGCCAGGCCTCGGCCCTGCCGGGGATGCGCCTGGTCACGGTGAACCCGGCGGTGATCGCCGAGAACCTTCTGCCGCAGGATGCGCGCGGCGCGATGATCGACGACCCCGGCGCCATCGGCACCCGTGCGGGCCTGCAACGGGGGGATGTGATCCAGGCGGTCAATGATACGGTGATCGACAGCGCCCCCCTGGCCGAGGTCGCCCTGACCCGCGCCACCGTTTTCCTGCAACTGACCGTGCTGCGCGACGGGCGCAGCCTGTCCCTGCGCTTCCGGCTCTGACATGGCGGATCTGTTCGATAGCGGCCCCGACGAGGCCAAGGGCGAAGAGGGCGGCGGCGCCGCGCCCCGCCCTCTGGCCGACCGGCTGCGCCCCCAGACCCTGGCCGAGGTGATCGGCCAGCGCCAGGTCATCGGCCCCGATGCGCCGCTGACGGTGATGCTGGAGTCCGGCTCTCTGTCCTCGCTGATCTTCTGGGGCCCGCCCGGCACCGGCAAGACCACCATGGCCCGCCTGCTGGCCCATGAGACGAACCTGCATTTCGTGCAGATCAGCGCCATCTTTTCCGGCGTGGCGGATCTGAAGAAGGTCTTCGAGGCCGCCAAGACCCGCCGCCGCATGGGGCAGGGGACGCTGCTCTTCGTGGACGAGATCCACCGGTTCAACAAGGCGCAGCAGGACAGCTTTCTGCCGCATATGGAAGACGGCACCATCCTTCTGGTCGGCGCCACCACCGAGAACCCCAGTTTCGAGCTGAACGCCGCCGTCCTGTCCCGCGCCCAGGTGCTGGTGCTGGAACGGTTGTCGATGGAGGATCTGGAGCAGATGGCGCAGCGCGCCGAGGCAGCCCTGGGCCGGCCCCTGCCGTTGACCCCGGAGGCGCGCGAGGCGCTCTTGGCCATGGCCGATGGCGACGGCCGCGCTTTCCTGAACCTGGTCGAACAGGCCGCCGCCTGGAAAACGAAAGAGCCGCTGACGCCGGATCAGCTGTCGGCGCGGCTGATGCGGCGCGCGGCGAAATACGACAAGTCCGGCGATGAGCATTACAACCTGATTTCGGCGCTGCACAAATCCGTCCGGGGCAGCGACCCGGATGCGGCGCTGTATTGGTTCTGCCGGATGCTGGAGGGGGGCGAGGATCCGCGCTATCTGGCGCGGCGGATCACCCGGATGTCGGTCGAGGATATCGGCCTGGCCGATCCCCAGGCGCAGACCGTCTGCCTGGACGCCTGGCAGGTCTACGAACGGCTGGGCAGCCCCGAGGGCGAGCAGGCCCTGGCCAATGCGGTGATCTACCTGGCCCTGGCGCCCAAGTCGAACGCCACCGAGATGGCCTATCTGGCCGCCCGCGCCCAGGCCCGCAAGACCGGCAGCGTGATGCCGCCCAAGCATATCCTGAACGCGCCGACCAAGTTCATGGCGGGGCAGGGCTATGGCGCCGATTACGCCTATGACCACGATGCCGAGGATGGCTTCTCGGGGCAGAACTACTTCCCCGAAGAGATGCAGCGGACCGAGTTCTACCAGCCCGTCGAACGCGGGTTCGAGCGCGACCTGAGAAAGCGGATCGAGTATTTCGCCAAGCTGCGGGCGAAACGCGCCGGCAACCCGGGCACCTGAGGTCCGGGCGGGGCGGGCCGGGCGCCCGGAGCAACCCGGCTAAAACCCCGCCGACCCCGTGTAAAACTTGACAACCGAAGGCCCGCGCGCGACAGACGCCGGATGATCCTGACCGTGCTTCAAGTTGCCGCCGGGGGCGCCGTTGGTGCCTCGCTCCGCTTTCTGTCGGGGGTGGCCCTGATGCGCGTCTTCGGGCCGGGCCTGCCGATTCCGGTGGGGGTGATCTTCGTCAATATCCTGGGGTCTTTCCTGATGGGCGCGCTGGTCGTGGTCATCGGCGAAAAGGGCCTGGGCCACTGGAACCCCTTCCTGGCGACGGGGATCCTGGGCGGCTTCACCACCTTCTCGTCCTTCTCGCTGGAGGCCTTCACCCTGTACGAACGGGGCGAGGCGGGGCTGGCGGCGGTCTATGTGGGGATCAATGTCATTCTTTCGCTCGCGGCCATCGTCGCGGGCACCTACGCGATGCGGGCGGTATTGGTATGAGCGGTGTGCAGCAGATCGAGATCCCGGCGGGCGACGCCGACATGCGGCTGGACCGCTGGATGCGGCGGACCTTCCCGCAGCTGACGCAAGGGCGCATCGAAAAGATGTGCCGCAAGGGCGAGCTGCGTCTGGATGGCGCCCGGGTGAAATCCAACACCCGTCTGGCCCCGGGCCAGACCCTGCGCGTGCCGCCGATCCCCGAGGGCGAGGCCCCCGCCCCCCAGGCCGGGCCCCGCATCAGCGACGACGACGCCCGGATGATGCGCGACGCCGTGCTGTGGATGGATGACCATATCATCGCCCTGAACAAGCCCGCCGGCCTGCCGGTGCAGGGCGGCTCGAAACAGACCCGCCACGTCGACGGGCTGTCCGAGGCGCTGCGCTTTGACTACGACGAAAAGCCCCGGTTGGTGCATCGCCTGGACAAGGACACCTCGGGCCTGCTGCTGCTGGCGCGCACCCGCGAGGCGGCCTCGAAGCTGACCGGCGCCTTCCGGTCGCGCGAGACGCGCAAGATCTACTGGGCGCTGGTGGCCGGTGTGCCGCAGCCCTACATGGGCACGATCAAGTTCGGCCTGGTGAAGGCCCCGGGCCATGGGTCGGGCGGCGAGGGCGAGAAGATGATCTGCGTGCACCCGCGCGACATCGACAGCACCCCCGGCGCCAAACGCGCGGTGTCCGATTACTCGGTGCTGTGGCGCCTCGGCCAGCGCGCCGCCTGGGTCGGCCTGGTGCCGGTGACGGGCCGTACCCACCAACTGCGCGCCCATATGGCCGAGATCGGCCATCCGATCATCGGCGACGGCAAATACGGCGGGTCGGGCCAGGAAAACCTGGGCGACGGCTGGGGCGCGCAACTGGGCGGCGAGATCAGCCGCAAGCTGCACCTGCACGCTCGGCTTCTGCGCTTTACCCATCCCTTCACCGGCAAGGAGATCGAGCTGGAAGCGCCGCTGCCCGACCACATGAAGCGCAGCTGGGACCACTTCGGCTGGTCCGAGGATACGGTGCGCAAGGATCCCTTTGACCTGGACGAACCGCTGGACTGAGGAGCGCGCCATGGCAGATCTGCGACTGGTCATCTTCGACGTGGACGGCACCCTGTCCGACTCGCTGGGCGAGATCGTCGGCGCCATGGAGGCGGCCTTTGGCGCCGAACACATGACGGTGCCGGACCGCGACCGGATCATGGGCATCATCGGCCTGTCCCTGGAAGAGGCCATGCCCCTGCTGGCCGAAGAGGCCCCGGCCTCGACCCACGCGCGGCTGGTGGCGGGTTACAAGGCGGCCTATCAGAAACAGCGGCTAGCGGCGGGGCCGGATCATTCGCCCCTGTTTCCCGGGATGCGCGAGCTGGTCGAACGGCTGGCGGCCCAGCCAGAGACCCTTTTGGCGGTGGCCACCGGCAAGTCGCGGCGGGGCCTTGAGGCGCTCTTGGACACCCACGGGTTGCGGCCCTTCTTCCATTCCATCCAGGTGGCCGACGATCACCCGTCGAAACCGCATCCCTCGATGGTGATGACGGCCCTGGCCGAAACCGGGGTCGAGGCTGCCCGCGCGGTGATGATCGGCGACACCAGCTATGACCTCGACATGGCGCGCGCCGCCGGGGTGGCCTCTATCGGGGTCGCCTGGGGCTATCACCCGGCGCAGCAACTGGCCCGGGCCGATGTGGTCGTCGCCACCCCCGAAGAGCTGGCCCGCGCCATCGACACCCTGACCACCGGAGAGACCCCGCGATGAGCGACTGGAAACCGCGCCGCTTCTGGACCGAGGCCGCCGCCGTGCCTGTGACCGGCGGCTATACCGTGCATCTGGACAAGCGCCCGGTGAAGACCCCCGCCAAGGCGCCGCTGGTCGTACCGACCGAGGCGCTGGCCCAGGCCCTGGCCGCCGAATGGGACGCCCAGGAGGCGCAGGTGAACCCGGCCACCATGCCGCTGACCCGCACCGCCAATTCCGCCATCGACAAGGTGGCCGTGCAGCGCGCCGAAGTGGCCGACATGCTGGCCGCCTATGGCGATGCCGATCTGCTGTGTTACCGCGCCGAGACGCCCGCGGAACTGGTGGCGCAACAGGCCGCCGCCTGGGATCCGGTGCTGGACTGGGCCGAGGGGGATCTGGGCGCGCGACTCAGCCCGCGGGCGGGCATCCTGCACGCGCCGCAGGACCCTGCCGCCCTGGCGACCCTCAGCGCGCGAGTCCATGCGCTCGACCCGTTCGAACTGGCCGCCTTCCACGATCTGGTGGCCCTGACCGGCTCTCTGGTTCTGGGCTTTGCCGCTTTTTTGACCACCTGGTCCGCAGATGAAATCTGGGAGCTGTCGCGGCTGGATGAGCGCTGGCAAGAGGCGCAATGGGGCGTGGATGACGAGGCGCGGCAGATCGAAGCCCTAAAAAGGGCAGCTTTTGACGATGCGCGCCGATTCCTGACGCTTTTGCATCGGTAGAACTACCTATACCGGATCCAGATCGCGCGGGCGCAGCGGGGATCCGCAGCGTCCTATAGTGCCTTTGTCCCGGGTCCGACCGTTCGCTTTTGGTGATGAATGGCTTGACCCATAGCGATGAATCCGCTCACACTTTAGGCATTGTTAGGGGGAGCACCTCTAGCGCATCTGTCGCCGGCCGCAAAGGACCGGTGAACCGCCATTGTGGACAAGGCGGAAAATCAGGAAGAGGTAAACATGAAAAAATCCGTATTTCTTGGCGCGCTGACCGTTGCGGGCCTGGCCGCCGGCGTTGCCGGTGCAGCCACCCTGGACGACGTGAAAGCCCGTGGCACGCTGAACTGCGGCGTCTCGACCGGCCTGACTGGCTTCTCCTACCCGGATGCCAACGGTGAGTGGCAGGGCTTCGACGTTGGCGTCTGCCGCGCCGTGGCGGCCGCTGTTCTGGGCGACGCAAGCGCGGTCGAATTCGTTCCGACCACCGGCAAGACCCGCTTCACCGCTCTGGCCTCGGGCGAGATCGACGTGCTGGCCCGGAACACCACCTGGACCTTCTCGCGCGATGCCGACCTGAAGTTCACCTTCGTCGGCGTGAACTACTACGACGGTCAGGGCTTCATGGTTCCCAAAGAGCTGGGCGTCAGCTCGGCCAAGGAACTGGACGGCGCCACCGTCTGCATCCAGACCGGCACCACCACCGAGTTGAACCTGGCCGACTTCTTCCGCGTCAACAACATCAGCTACGAGCCGGTTCCGATCGAAACCAACGCCGAAGCGCAGCAGCAGTTCCTGGCGGGCGCCTGTGACGTCTACACCACCGACGCCTCCGGCCTGGCCGCGACCCGCGCCACCTTCGAGAACCCGGGCGACTATGCCGTTCTGCCCGAAATCATCTCGAAAGAGCCGCTGGGCCCGCTCGTCCGTCATGGCGACGACGAATGGGGTGACGTGGTTCGCTGGACCCTGAACGCCCTGGTTGCCGCCGAAGAATACGGCGTGACCTCGGCCAACGTGGCCGACCTGGCCTCGGCCCCCACCGACAACCCCGAAGTGAACCGCCTGCTGGGCACCGAGGGTGAACTGGGCGCCATGATCGGCCTGGACGCCGACTGGGCCGTCAAGGCGATCTCCGCCGGCGGCAACTACGGTGAACTGTTCGAGAAGAACATCGGCGAGAACACCCCGATCGGCCTGGCCCGGGGTCTGAACGCGCAGTACACCGACGGTGGCCTGCTCTACACCCCGCCGTTCCGCTAAGATCTGAACGGCGGAGGGCGCGGCAGAAGCCGCGCCCTCTTACCTTTGGCCCCTGACGGGGCTCGGCTTCCGGCCCCGCGCGCAGACGCATTTCAGAACAGGCCGGACACGGGGAAGATTCACAATGACAACGCTTACTGATCCGCCGGCGGACTCCTTCAAGCTATCGCAGCTTGTCTACGACACCCGCTATCGGTCCATCACGTTTCAGATTCTCGCGCTGATCGGCTTTCTGCTGTTCTTCGGCTGGCTGACGCTGAACACGGTCCAGAACCTCAACGATCTGGGCAAGGAGGTCTCCTTCGGCTTCCTCAGCAATCCGGCCGGTTACGACATCAACCAGCGCCTCATCGAATATGACAACCAGGACACCCACCTGCGCGCGGCCTTCGTCGGCCTGCTGAACACGCTGCTGGTGGCCGTTCTGGGCTGTATCACCGCAACGGTCATCGGGGTTGTCGTCGGCGTGCTGCGCCTTTCGGGCAACTGGCTGGTGGCCCGGCTGATGACGATCTACGTCGAGATGTTCCGCAACGTCCCCGTGCTGATGTGGATCGTGCTGGCCATGGCGATCCTGATCGAAAGCCTGCCCGCCCCGCGCGCCTTCCGCGGCGAGGATCCCGAGGCGACGATGAAGCTGTTCGAGTCGGTCGCCTTCACCAACCGGGGCGTCTATGTGCCCGAACCGCTGTTCTCGCGCGGGCTGGGCGACATCTCGTTCTTCGGCGCCTTCGACATCAGCCTCGACCTGATCGCCTTCCTGGTGGTGCTGATCGGCTCTATCGTCGTCGCAAAGCGGATCGGCCGTGCGGCGGATGCCAAGCAAGAGGCCACCGGCCTGCGCCCGCGCACCTGGCCGGTGCAGACGGCGGTGATCGTGCTGCCGACGCTGGCGCTGCTGATCGCCCTGGGCTTCTACCTCGGCTACCCCGAGCTGAAGGGCTTCAACTTCCAGGGCGGCACCCATATGCGCAACTCGCTGATCGCGCTGTGGCTGGCCCTGTCCCTCTATACGGCGGCCTTCATCGCCGAGAACGTCCGCGCCGGCATCATGGCCATTTCCAAGGGCCAGACCGAGGCCGCCGCGGCGCTGGGCCTGCGCCCGAACCGGATCATGTCGCTGGTCATCCTGCCGCAGGCGCTGCGGGTGATCATCCCGCCGCTGATCTCGCAATACCTGAACCTGACCAAGAACTCCTCGCTGGCCATCGCCGTGGGCTACATGGACATCACCGGCACGCTGATGGGGATCACCCTGAACCAGACCGGGCGCGAGCTTGAGACGGTTCTGCTGGGCATGGCCATCTACCTGGTCATCAGCCTGATCATCTCGGGCGTGATGAACGTCTACAACGAACGCAAGAAACTGGTGGAGCGGTGATATGAGCAATACGCACGCAGATACGGTTCTCTACGTCCGTGACACGATGATCGAACAGCAGGATCCGCCGGGCTCGACCGTCGGGCCTGCGGGCTGGGCCAAGGAGAACCTGTTCTCCGGCTGGATGAACACGGCCCTGACGGTCCTGTCGGCCCTGTTCATCGCCTTCCTGCTTTACCGGCTGTTGCCCTGGTTCGTCTCGCCCACCTGGAACGGCACCTCGCTGAGCGATTGCCGCGAGATCCTGGGCGGCCACGAGGGCGCCTGCTGGGGCGTCATCCGCGACCGCTGGCAACAGCTGCTGTTCGGCTTCTACCCGTCCGAGCTGTACTGGCGCCCGGTGTTGACCCTGGTGCTGCTCTTCGTGGCGCTGGCGCCGGTGCTGTTTGCCGGTCTGGTGCCGGCCAAGCTGCTGTCCTTCTCGGCCGCCTTCCCCTTCGTGATGGTCTGGCTGCTGTGGGGGGGCACCATCTGGCTGCCGATCACCGCCGCGCTGGGCTTCGTCATCGGCTTCGTGGCCTTCCGGCTGATCTCGACGGCGCTGAATGCGGGCGTGTCGCTGTTCCTGGCGGCGGTGCTGGCCGTCGTCTGGTGGGTGGTGCTGGCCGCCCCGGTGGCCAACGGGATCGCGTCGATCCTGCCGCTGGCGCTGGAGCCGGTGGCCAGCCGTGACTTCGGGGGCTTCATGCTGTCGATCACCATCGGCGTCACCGCCATCGGCTGCTCGCTGCCGATCGGGATCGTGCTGGCGCTGGGCCGTCAGTCCGACCTGCCGCTGGTGAAGATCCTCTGCGTCGGCTTCATCGAGTTCATCCGCGGCGTGCCGCTGATCACCCTGCTGTTCGTGGCCTCGGTCCTGCTGAACATCTTCCTGCCGCCGGGCACCAATTTCGACATCATCCTGCGGGTGATGATCATGGTGACGCTGTTCGCGTCGGCCTATATGGCCGAGGTGATCCGCGGGGGCCTCGCCGCCCTGCCCAAGGGCCAGTACGAGGCGGCCGATGCGCTGGGTCTCGACTACTGGAAGGCGCAGCGGCTGATCATCATGCCGCAGGCCCTGAAGATCTCGATCCCGGGCATCGTGTCGACCTTCATCGGGGTGTTCAAGGACACCACGCTGGTGTCGATCATCGGGTTGATCGACCCGCTGGGTCTGGCCAACGGCATCCGGGCCGACACCGCCTGGAACGGCGTCTACTGGGAGCTGTTCATCTTCATCGGCTTCGTCTTCTTCATCTTCTGTTTCTCCATGTCCCGCTACTCGATGTACCTGGAGCGCAAGCTTCAGACCGGCCATCGCTGAGGAGGTAAATTCAAATGACCAACACTGCTGTTGAAACCCCGACCCCCTCCGCGATGCAGGTCTCGGACGAGATCGCCATCGAAATCAGCCAGATGAACAAGTGGTACGGCCAGTTCCACGTTCTGCGCGACATCAACCTGACGGTGAACCGGGGCGAGCGGATCGTCATCGCGGGCCCCTCGGGTTCGGGCAAGTCCACGATGATCCGTTGCATCAACCGCCTGGAGGAACACCAGTCGGGCAAGATCATCGTCGACGGGACCGAGCTGACCTCGGACCTGAAGAACATCGACAAGGTGCGCTCGGAGGTGGGCATGTGCTTTCAGCACTTCAACCTCTTCCCGCATCTGACGATCCTGGAGAACTGTACCCTGGCGCCGATCTGGGTCCGCAAGACCCCGAAGAAGGAAGCGGTCGAGACCGCCATGCACTTCCTTGAAAAGGTGAAGATCCCCGAGCAGGCCAACAAGTACCCCGGCCAGCTGTCGGGTGGTCAGCAGCAGCGGGTGGCGATCGCGCGCTCGCTGTGTATGCGCCCGCGCATCATGCTGTTCGATGAACCCACCTCGGCGCTGGACCCCGAGATGATCAAGGAGGTGCTCGACACCATGATCGAGCTGGCGGAAGAGGGCATGACCATGCTCTGCGTGACCCACGAGATGGGCTTTGCCCGCCAGGTCGCCAACCGCGTGATCTTCATGGACCAGGGCCAGATCGTGGAACAGAACGAGCCGGAAGAGTTCTTCAACAACCCGCGCTCGGAACGCACCAAGCTGTTCCTCAGCCAGATTCTGGGCCACTGAGGGCCCCGCCAGACCAAGATCAGGGCCCCGCTTCGGCGGGGCCTTTTTCGTTGCCGGGACCGCGCGCGGGGCAGGGCGCGGCAGTAAGTTGCCCCTAGGTCAAATTTCAACGGCAATTCACCGGCCATGACAACGCTCGGCACAATGGCGGTGGTCGACAGAGGCGCCACGGCGTCGTTGTCGGTCCGCGTATTCTCTCGGTCCGGGATGGCGGCGCTGTCTCTCTCCACCCCGGGGCAAGGCCCCGCATGACCAAGGGAACTCTTCATATGAAGTCTGTATCGCTGATCGCAGCGGCAATTTTCGCCGCATCTTCCGTTTCCGCCATGGCCGCCGGCTATGGCTCCAGCAATTCCTATGGCGCGACCAACAAGGCCGCCAGCAACTACAATTACGTTGCCCCCCAGAACAACGCCAAGCAGGCGGCGGGCTATGTCACCGACGCCGAGGGCATGTCCCTCTACTACTTCGACAACGATGCTCGCGCTGTCTCGAACTGCTATGAGCGTTGCGCCACCGACTGGCCGCCGTTCTACGCCGCGCCCGATGCGACCCCCTACGGCTATTTCTCGGTGATCCTGCGCCAGGACGGCGCCTACCAGTGGGCCTACAAGGGCCAGCCGCTGTACTACTGGTCCGGCGACCAGACCCCGGGCGACCGCAACGGTGACGGCATCGGTGGCCTCTGGCACATCGTGCTGAAGTAACTCCGGCATCGGGTTGCCTGCCCCCAAGGCCAGGCAACCTGTAGGCCGGTTCGCTCCCCGTGTAGCCGGCCCCCCTTGTGGCAGAGCAAGGAAGCACCCCGCGCGGTTCGGCCGACCGCGCGGGGTTAGGTGTTTGTCAGGGAACCCGGCAAGGCGCCGGATCCGGGGGGAACCTCAGCCCTGGGTCAGGGCCAGGGCGCCACCGCCCAGCAGGGCCTGCACCAGCAGGGTCACGGCCCAGAAGGCGGGATATTCCCAGCCGCCGTTTTCATTGTTGAACCAGAAGCCGTTCTTGCCATGGGCCAGGATGGCGGCGCCCAGCAGGGTGGGGATCAGCAGCAGCGCCACAAGGCTGGTCTGGAAGCCCAGGATCAGGGCCAGGCCGCCCAGGGTTTCGGCGGCGATGGTGATATAGGCGAACCACCCCGGCACGCCCAGCGAGGCGAAGAAACCGGCGGCGCCTTTCGGCGTGAAGATGAAGTATTTCAGATAGGCATGGGCCAGGAACAGCCCGCCCAGGGTGACCCGCAGCAGCAGGGCTGCGATGGCGATTGCGGTGACGGAACCGGCGCCTGCGACGCTCAGGATGTTGGTGGAAAGGTCGATCATTGTCTTGTCCTCACTCGGGGCCCAGCGGGCCGGTGTGTTTCTGTGTTGAGGAAGAGATAGACCTGTCGGATACTCCTTGAAATGGAGATGATAGAGAATGACTTTCGCTTATTTGTTCTTAATTGGTCTGCGGCAGGCCTGGGCCTAGTCGGTCAGATCGCGCGGCACGATGAAATCCAGCGGCTGGCCCGTGCCCGGGTCCAGCTGGTGCCAGGCGGTGATCGGGAAATCGGCCACCAGCGTGGCGCCGGTCGGGTAGTCGGCAAAACGCGGGTGCTGCGGGCGCCGGCCCAGCAGGCTGGCGGCGAAATGGCCGATCCCGGGGTTATGGGCGATCAGCAGGACGCAGGGCGCCTCGGCCTCGCGCAGCCGGGCCAGCAGCTGCGGCGGCTCGGCATGGTAAAGGCGCGGCTCGAACCGGGCCGTCATGGGCAGGGCCAGCCCGGCGAAGGTGTCGCGGGTCCGCTGGGCGTCCGAGACCAGTGCCTCGTCCGGGCGATAGCCGCGGCGGCGCAGCCAGGCGCCAAGCGCCTCGGCGCTGCGGCGGCCACGGGCGTTCAGCGGGCGGGCGTGGTCGGTCAGGGCGGGATCGTCCCAGGCGGATTTGGCGTGCCGCATCAGGATCAGGCGCCGGTGCTGCGGCGAAGGCTCGGTCACGTGTCCCCCAGGAATTGCCGCATGTGATAGGCGGAATGTGCCGCGATCCTGCCATGGGCGGCCCCCGCCGGGCAAGCGCGCCGCGCCAGGCAGCCCGCCGTCAGACAGGGGGCACCCTGGGGGCCGCGCAGATGGGTCTTGCAGGCGGGCACGTCATAGCCCGCTGGCCCGCCCAGGGCGCCCACCGGACAGGCGGTGCGGCAGGGCGCGGCGCAGCCTTCGCAGGGCGAGGGCAGGGGGGCGGGCAGATCCACGGCCCAGGGCAGGGCCAGGGCGCCCCGGAACGAGGCCAGAAGGCCCATGCCGCGATGCACCAGCATCCCCACCGGAGAGCTGTGGACCTGGCCGCTGGCCAGCGCCCAGGCCAGGAAGGGGGCGAAAGGCGGCCCGCCGAAGGGATAAAGGGGGGTGGCGCCCAGGGCGTCGGCCCAGGCGCCGATCACCCGCGTCGACCAGCGGTCCATCGGGTCGGGGGCGCCGTCCGCCCATTCCGGGCTGGCGGTGAAAGCGGGCCAGAAGGCCGGTTCATGGGGCGACAAGAGCAGAAGGCTGCGGGTGCCGGGGGGCAGCTCGGCGCGCGCGGCGCAGGCGCGGGCCGACAGCCCGGCGGTAATGGTCAGGTGGCGGGCCTGCGCGGCCCGCTCCAATGCGTCGAGATCCGGGGGCGCCTCAGCTGGCACGGATCAGAGAGCCCGCCCCGTGTTCGGTGAACAGTTCGAGCAGGACGGCATTGGGGGCGCGGCCATCCAGGATGACCACGGCGCGCACGCCGCGCTCGATCGCGTCCAGCGCGGTCTGGGTCTTGGGAATCATGCCCCCCGCGATGGTACCGTCCTCGGTCATGTCGCGGATCTGCTGGGCGGTCAGCGCGGTCACCACCTCGCCCGAGCCGTCCTTCACCCCCGCCACGTCGGTCAGCAGCAGCAGCCGGTCGGCGCGCAGGGCGCCCGCGATGGCGCCCGCGGCGGTGTCGCCGTTGACGTTGAAGGTCTCGCCCTCGCGCCCCATGCCGATGGGGGCGATGACCGGGATGATGTCGCTGCGGAACATCGAATGCAGAATCGTCGTGTCCATCTCGTCGGGGGTGCCGACCAGGCCCAGGTCCGGGTCGTCCTGGCGGCAGATCATCAGGTTGGCATCCTTGCCCGACAGGCCAACACCCTTGCCGCCCTGGGCGTTGATCGCCTGCACGATCCGCTTGTTCACCTGGCCCGACAGAACCATCTCGACCACGTCCATGGTGGCCTGGTCGGTGACCCGCTTGCCGCGCACGAACTCGGATTTCACCTGAAGCTTGTCCAGCATCTCGTTGATCATCGGGCCGCCGCCATGGACGATCACCGGGTTCACGCCGACCTGGCGCATCAGCACGATGTCGCGGGCGAAATTGTCCAGCCCCTCGGCATCGGTCATCGCATGACCGCCGAATTTCACCACGACGATGGCGCCTTCGTAGCGCTGGAGATAGGGCAGGGCCTCCGACAGGGTGCGGGCGGTGGCGATCCAGTCTCGGTTCATGGCAATCTGCTTCTTCATGTCTCGGGCGTCCTTGTTTCGATGCTTGATACGCTGTGGCCGCCGCCCTGCCAAGGGCGGGGCCGCGCTGCGCTGCGGCGGACAGCTTTCAAGGGGATGTCACAAATCTGTTTGGGGGCAATTTCGCCGACAGCGGGCTTTTGCCGTCGCACGGGGGGTGATCTGGCGCGAAATGACCGATCCCCGATCCCGTGATGCGATGTGATTGGAACTTTGGCCCGTTTGGGTGTGTTGATCCCCCGACGACGCCCTCAGCCGAGGCGCGGTCGTGACGTATGCCCGAAGGGCGCGTCCCATCAGGGCCGGATGTCCCCGCCGGTCCTGGAAAGAAACGAAGGAGAAGAATGATGCTTCGCACATCCATGATCGCAGCAGTTGCCGCCGCCGCCGTCGCAGGCCCCGCCCTGGCCGGTTCCTACCAGCCCGCCCCCGCGGATCCGGTCGTTCCGGCCCCCGCCCCCGCCCCGGTCTTCTCGGGCTCCGACTGGACCGGCGCCTATGCCGGTGCCTCGCTGGGCTACGGCGAGCTGGACGCGGACCTGCCCGGCGGTGGCAGCGATGACGCCGACGGCAGCCTCTACGGTCTGCAAGTCGGTTACGACTACGACTTCGGCACGTTCGTGCTGGGCGGCGAACTGGACTACAGCGCCACCGACCTGGACTTCAGCGGCGTCGACGTCGATTCGCTGACCCGTCTGAAAATCCGCGCCGGTTACGACGCCGGTCAGACCCTGATCTACGGTGTGGCCGGTGCGGCCCATGCCGAAACCGATCTGGGCGACGACAACGGCTGGCTGCTGGGCGTCGGTGCCGACTACAAGCTGACCGACAACGTCACCGTCGGTGGTGAATACGTCTACCACCAGTTCGACGACTTCGACGACACGGGCGTCGACATCGACGGCAGCACCCTGGCGGCGCGCGTCAACTACCGTTTCTGATCCGGTTCCCACCGAGATCCGACAAGGAAGGCCCGGGCAATGCCCGGGCCTTTTCTTTGCCCCGGCCTGCCGCCGGACGCCCATGGGCCGGGCGCGGTTCCGCGCATTTGAGGCAAGTTTTCGCGTCTTTCCGGCCCCTCTGGCCCCTCGTCAGCGGCGATTTCAATGAACTTTTCGTCTGTCTGGCGTGTTCTATCCGTGATGGAACAGCAAACCGCACAGACCCCGCCCACCCTTTCGGTCGCAACCCTTTGCGCCTCTGGCCTGGCTGCGCTTGTGGCGCTGACGGCCCCGGCGCGGGGCGGTCCACTGGAGGAGGCCTGGGACGGCGCCTATGCTGGCGCCTCGCTGGGGGTGGCCACCTCGGCTGATGGCGAGGTGCTGCGCAGCCTGCATGGCGGCCAAAGCTGGGCGCGGGACGGGGTGACCTACGGGGTCGAGGTCGAACTGGCGGAAACCGACATCGGCAGCCCGGCCGGTCGGGTGGACCGGATCGCCCGGCTGAAGGGGCGCCTGGGCGTGGTGCATCGCCAGGCGCATGTCTATGCCCTGGCCGGTGTGGCGCAGATGCAGGGCCGCTTCGGGCGTGACAATGGTTATCTGCTGGGGCTGGGGGCCGAGACGCATCTGTCGGACCGGGTCACCCTGGGCGCCGAACTGCTGCACCACCGGGTGGCGGATTTCGATGGCAGCGGCGAGGACTTCGAGCTGAACACCCTGAGCGGGCGGCTGAGCTATCAGTTCTGAGCGGGCGGAGCCGCGCGCCCCTGGCCGGGCGCGCAGGGGCCGGGGGGCGGGTCAGTCCAGCCCGGCGATGATGGCGCGCAGCGTGGCGATGCCGTCGCCCTTTTCCGACGAGGTCAACACGATCTCGGGATAGGCGGCGGGGTGTTTCGACAGGGCGCCACGGACCTGGGTCATCACCTTCTCGCGGTCCTTTTCCTTCACCTTGTCGGCCTTGGTCATCACCACCTGAAAGGTCACGGCGGCGCTGTCGAGCAGCTTCATGATCTCTTCATCCACGGCCTTCACCCCGTGGCGCGAATCGATCAGCACGAAGGCGCGGCGCAGGGTCTGGCGGCCTTGCAGGTACTGTTTCAGTAGGCGCTGCCACTTCTCGACCACCGACAGGGGCGCATTGGCATAGCCATAGCCGGGCAGGTCGACGAGATAGCGTTCCTCGCCCAGGGCGAAATAGTTGATCTCTTGCGTGCGGCCCGGCGTGTTCGAGGCCCGCGCAATGCCCTTGCGCCCGGTCAGCGCGTTGATCAGGCTGGATTTCCCGACGTTCGAGCGCCCGGCAAAGCAGACCTCCAGCCGGTCGGCCTCGGGCAGGCCGGACATGGCGACCACGCCCTTGACGAAATCCACCGGTCCCGCGAACAGCAGGCGGCCCTTTTCGGCCATCAGGGCATCGGGCTCTTCGGCCAGGGGGAAGGGAAGGGGCATCATTGCAGGACCTCCAGCGGCGCGCCTGAGGCGATGGTGCCGGGGCTCAGCACCTTTGCCTTCACGCCGAAATCGACATGGCCCCAGGTCCGACGCAGGGTGCGCAGGGTCTGCACATCCTCGTCGCCGGTCTCGGGGTTGACCTGGGTGGCGCGGCAGCGGGTGATCCGCTCGACCACCTCCAGCTCGACATCGCCCAGACGGATACGGCGCCCCGGCCAGTCCAGCTCTTCCCAGGGCTCCAACCCCGAGATCCAGACATTGCCGCGGAACCGGCGCTGATCCAGGGGGGTGCCGCAGGCCTCGGACAGGGCGCCCAGCGAGGCGCGCCCCAAGATCGACAGGCAGCCATAGGGGGCGTCCGACATCCCTTCCTCGGGCGCCGCGATCAGCGCGCCCAGGGCGGGCCGGGTGGCGGGCCAAAGCGGCGCCAGCCAGGCGGCCAGGGCCGCACCATCGCGCGCCGGATTAACGGTCAGTTCACCCGCTTGCGGGTGAGACAGGGCGATCTGGCCATCGTCCAGCGTGCGGGCGGTGATCGCCATCAGCTGCGGCCCATAGCACCCCCGGGCGAAGACCCGGCAGGGCTGCCAGGTGCCGGTGTCGCTGTTGTCGCCGGTCAGCAGGGCCCAGGCCCGATCACCGGGCAGGGGCAGGTTCGGAGAGAGCACCGCGCTCTCCAGCGGCTCGGCCCCGATGCCCTTGATCGGGTGCCGCCAGATCTGCGCGATGCGGCTCATTTAGCTCTTGTCCTTCGCATCGGCCGTCTTCTTGCGTTTGAAGGACGACTTGATGTTGCCGAACACGTCAGGCTTGAACCCATGGATCCGCATGATCGTGTACTGCTGGATGAAGGTGATCGTGTTGTTGGTGATCCAGTACAGGACCAGACCGCTGGCGAAGTTGCCCAGCATGAACATGAACACCCAGGGCATCCAGGCAAAGATCATCTGCTGCGCCGGGTCGGCGGGCGCCGGATTCAGCTTCTGTTGCAGCCACATCGAGATGCCCAGCAGGATGGGCAGCACGCCCAGGCTGGCGATGGCGAAGATGCTGTCGGGGCCCGGAGGGGCAAAGGACAGCAGGCCGAACAGGTTCAGGATCGACGAGGGGTCGGGCGCGGACAGGTCGCGGATCCAGCCGATCCACGGCTGGTGACGCAGTTCCAGGGTGACGAAGATCACCTTGTAGAGCGAGAAGAAGATCGGGATCTGCAGCAGGATCGGCAGACAGCCCGCGGCGGGGTTCACCTTTTCCTTCTTGTAGAGCTCCATCATGTCCTTCTGAAGCTTCTGACGGTCATCGCCCGCCTTCGCCTTCAGCTCTTCCATGCGGGGCTGCAATTCCTTCATCTTCGCCATCGAGGCGTAGGATTTGTAGGCCAGCGGGAAGAGGATCGCCTTCAGGAAGATGGTCATGGCGATGATCGACCAGCCCATGTTGCCGATGAAGCTGTGCAGCCAGTGGATCAGCCAGAAGATCGGCTTGGTGATGAAGAAGAACCAGCCCCAGTCGATACTGTCGAAGAACCGGGTGACGCCGGCATCTTCGTAATCCTTGATGGTCTCGCCTTCCTTGGCGCCCGCGAACAGCTGGGTCTCGATCGAGACGGTCTCGCCCGGGGCGGCCTCGACGGTCTCCAGCACGGCTTCGGTCTGGTAGATGTCGGGGTTGGGGTAGTATTTCGCGGTCGAGCGGAAGGGGCGGTCGCCGGGGATCAGCGTCGCCATCCAGTAGTGATCGGTAAAGCCGATCCAGCCGCTTTCGGCCACGTCGATCCGTTCCGCCGGGGCGCCTTCGCGCGGGTCGACGTCATAGTCGGCGATGTCGTCGTATTTGGATTCCTCCAGCTCGCCATCGGACATCCGCACCAGGCCTTCGTGCACCACGAAGAAGTTTTGCAGATCCGAGGGTTCGCCGTGGCGGCGCAGCAGGCCGTAGGGGCGCAGGCTGACGGCGCTGCCGGTGGTGTTCTCGACCGACTGGTCGACCGAGAACATGAATTTGTCGTCAACGCTGTAGGTCTGGCGGAAGATCAGACCCGCGCCGTTGTCCCAGGACAGGGTCACCGGGGTCTCGGGGGTCAGGGTGTCGCCGCTTTCCAGGCTCCACAGGGTGTCGGCGCCGGGCACGGCCTCGGGGGCGACATTGGTCCCGGCGATCCAGCCGTACAGGGCGTAGTAACCTTCGGGCTGGGATTGCGGGCGCAGCAGGGTCACCTGGGGCGAGTCGTCGGACAGCTCGACGTGGTAATCCTTCAGCTGAAGATCGTCGATACGGCCGCCACCCAGCGAGATCGAGCCCGCCAGGCTGGGGGTGTCGATGGTGACGCGCGGCGCTTCGGCCTCGGTGGCCTCGGCGGGGGCCGCGGTCTGGGCGCTGGCCACGCCATCGCCACCCGGGCTCAGCGTTCCGTCAGAGGCGCTGCCGACGCCGGGCGCGGCGGTCGTGCCCTCGGTCAGGGTCTGCTCTTCGGCACTGTCGATGCCGGGGGCCTGTTCCTGTGGGGGGAACAGAAGGAACCAGGCGAGGACAACGATGAAGCTGAGCACCGTGGCCAGGATTAGGTTCTTGTTCTGATCGTCCATCGCGCTGCGCCACCTTTGGTCGTTGCAATACTCGGAATTCGGTCTTGGGGGTTCAACCTGTCACCAGCCCAAAGGTCAAGGGGCTTCCCTCTTTTGCGAGGGCTTCCGGCGCAGGGTTCTGCGCGCTTTGGGCTGGTTTCGGGGCCTCGGCGGGCCGTCGCCGGGGGCGATGCAGGGCGACCGGCCCCCTTGGCGCCTGTGCCGGGGCCGCGCGGTGCGGTCGCGCCAGGGGCGCGCGGCCAGACGCGGCGGAGGGCCGCATGGTCGCGGCGGGGCAGTTGGGTCGTGTCCCGCGGGGCGCTGCAAGGCCTGCGCGGTCGGGTGCCGCTGCTTTCGGCACATGCCTATCCCGCGCTATCTCGCGACGACTGTCCGGGCCGCGGGGAAAAGGGCGGGGGCAAGGGGGCGGATCGGCAGGGGAGAGGGGCGGGCCAGGAGGGTCGTTTTTGCCCCTGCCCTCGAAAGGTTGGGGGAGCAGGGGGGCGGGACTGGTCAAGCTGCCGCAGCCCGAAAGAGGCGGTGGCGCGGTCGATTGGCGCAGCGGAATGGCTGAGGCCTGCCATTGGAAGGGGGTCTGCCCCAGAAGCCTTGTTTGCAATGCGGTCGCTGCCCGGGCCCCGAGGCGAAGCTGGCGACGCCCTTCGGCTTGGCCCTCGGGGCCCGGCGCACAGGTGGCGGCGGGGGCGTGGTGCCGGACAGGGGAGCAGGTGCAGGGGTCGCCGCTGTCGAGGGGCGCTGTGCGGGGCGGGCGCGGGGCGGTGCCGTCCCGGCGTCGGGCACGGCCAACGGCCCCTCTGTGCGGCCTCTCGCGGGCAGGCCGCCTCGGGCGGGCCCTGCGGTGGGCGCGCACGCGGGCAGGCCCCTGCGGTGACCGCCTCGGGCGCGCCCCTGCTGCGGGCGCGGGCGGATGTCCGACGTTTGGGTGCCCTCGGGCGGGCCAGCTGCGGACGCCCCCCGGGCGGGCTCAGCCGCTGCGGCGGCCGAACTTTGGCGCTTCGGTCAGCCCGGCGTGATAGGCGCGCACCCATTCCACCGTCTGGTCAAAGGGCATGGGGCGGGCGATCTCATAGCCCTGCACATGGTCGCAGCCCAGTTGCGCCAGCATCGCATGTTCGCCCGGCGTCTCGACTCCCTCGGCCAGGGTCGACAGGCCCAGCCGTTCGGCCATGGTCAGGATCGCCGCCACCATGCGCTGTTGCTCGATGTCGCGGTCCACCTTCATCACGAAGCTGCGGTCGATCTTCAGCCGCTCGACCGAGAACCGCCGGATCGAGGAGATCGAGGCATGGCCGGTGCCGAAATCGTCCAGGTCGATGCGGCAGCCCATCTTGGCCAGCCCGTTGATATTGCGCGAAATCACATCCTCGGGCGAGGCGGCGACCACGGTTTCCAGCACCTCGACCGTCAGCCGCCCGGGCGTCAGCCCGTAGCGGTCCAGCTGCCAGCGGACCTTTTCCACCAGCTGCGGGTTCATCAACTCGTCATTGGCGAAGTTCACCCCCACCTGGGGGACGTTCACCCCCGCCTCGTCCCAGCGGCGCAGGGCGATCAGCGATTGCACCAGCATCAGGTCGCCCAGCCGCTCCATCAGCCCGGCGCGCTGCACCATGGGCAGGAATTCCGCCGGAGAGATCATGCCGCGGTCGGGGTGGTTCCAGCGCGCCAGCGCCTCGAATCCGGTGACCAGCCCGGTGTCGGTCGAGACCTGCGGCTGGAAGAAGGGCAGGATCTGCCCGGCCTCCAGCGCCTCTTCCAGATCTTCCAGCGGCAGGGGCGCGGTCTGGGGGCCCTTCTGCATCTCGGCCGAGAAGGAGCGGATGGCCGAAGGGGCAAAACGCCCGGCCTCGCGGAGCGCGGTTTCCGCCGCCGCCAGCAGCGCCGCCCCTTCCGGGCGTGGGCTGCGGGTGCCCAGGCAAAAGCCGATGGAACAGGACAGATAGACGGTGGTGGCATCCAGGGTCAGCGGCTCTTCCACCGCCGCTTGCAGGCGCGAGGCCAGTTGAATCGCCGCTTCGAGGTCCAGCTGGGTGACGGGGCCCACGGCAATGCCGAACCGCGCCTCGCCCAGGCGGCACAGGGTGTCGTCGTCTCGCAGGGCGCCGCGCAGGCGGGTGGCGATTCGGTATTGCGCATCATCGGCGGCGGCGGGGCCGTAGCGGTCGCGGTAGGCGTCGAATTCGTCCAGCTGAACCAGCAGGCAGGCGGTCTTGCCCCCCGCCCTCTCGCGCGCGTGCAGCCCATGGTCCAGCCCGCGCAGCAGCGCGTCGCGCAACGGCAGGCCGGTCACCGGATCACGGGTATCGCCTGCGGGGCGCGGCGGCGGGTCCGACCCCGCCAGGCTGTAGAGAACCGGCAGCAGCAGCGCGGTCAGGATCAGCGCCGCCTCGCCCGCGACCCAGAAGGCGGTCAGGCAGATGGCGGGCAGCACCGCCACCATCTGCGGGCCGGTCACAGCCCGGCGCAGCCGCGCCCGGATGCGCGCCACATCTCTAGCCCTGATCCCCGGCATCGCAGGTCATCCCATGTCTCATCAGGGTGACGCTACGTCCAGAAACTCAATAGCCGCTTAACGCAGGCGGGGAATCGAATCCTCTTCCTCGGGCGCGCCGCCCAGGGTCAGCCCGGCAAAGTCGAACAGCTTGGGATCCAGCAGATGCGAGGGCCGGGCGTTCATCAGGGCGCGGAACATCACCTGGCGGCGGCCGGGGCTGTTGCGCTCCCAGCCATCCAGGATCTGTTTCACCTGCTGGCGTTGCAGCCCGTCCTGGCTGCCGCAGAGGTCGCAGGGGATGATGGGATAATTCATCGCGGTGGCGAACTTCTCGCAATCGGCCTCGGCCACATGGGCCAGGGGGCGATAGAGGAACAGATCGCCCTCTTCATTGACCAGCTTCGGCGGCATGGTCGCCAGGCGCCCGCCGTGGAACAGGTTCATGAAAAACGTTTCCAGGATGTCGTCGCGGTGATGGCCCAGCACCACCGCCGAACAGCCCTCTTCCCGGGCGATGCGGTAGAGGTTGCCGCGCCGCAGCCGCGAACACAGCGCGCAGAAGGTCCGCCCCTGGGGCACCTTGTCCATGACCACCGAATAGGTGTCCTGGTATTCGATCCGATGCGGCACACCCATCTTTTCCAGGAACTCGGGCAGGACGGTGGCCGGGAAACCCGGCTGCCCCTGGTCGAGGTTGCAGGCCAGAAGGTCGACGGGCAGCAGGCCGCGCCACTTTAGCTCGTGCAGCACGGCGAGCAGGGTGTAGCTGTCCTTGCCGCCCGACAGGCAGACCAGCCAGCGCGCGCCGGGTTCGATCATGCCGTATTGTTCGACCGCCTCGCGCGTGTAGCGCACAATCCTTTTGCGCAGCTTCCGAAACTCGGTGCTTTGCGGGGCGCCGTAGAACAGCGGGTGGATTTCGTCACATTCATCACGCATGGTCGGGCCATAGTGCGTTTCGGGAAAGCGGACAAGGCTCCGCGACAGTGTGTGAACAGGGCGGAGGGTCTGATGGGCTGGCTGAGCAGGATTTTTGGAAAGACGCAGGCGGCTGACGCGGCAGAGGCCGCCCCGGCGGCAGAGGCCGTGCCGATTGCCCCGGCCGTCGAGGCGCCCCCGGTCGAGTTGCCTTTGGCCGATACCCCGGCGCCCGCCTCCGCCTCCGCAGATCTGGCGCCTGAGGTCGAGGATGAGATCGAGGCCCTGCGCCTGCCCGCCATCCGTCTGCTGCCGCAGACGGGGCAGGCGGTGCCCGAGGCGCCGGTCTCGTCGCTGGGCGGGCGGCCCAGCCTGCCCGAGGGGATGGCCTGGCCCGAAGAGGACGGCCGCCCGATGCTGTTCCTGGCGCAGATCAACTATGCCGAGATGCCGGTGCTGGAGGGCTATCCGACCGAGGGGCTGCTGTCGGTCTTTCTGGCCGATGACGCGACCCAGGGTTGCGCCTTCCCCTCGCTGGATCAGGTGGGGTTCCGCAGCTTCCATTTCGCCGATGCCGGCGCCTGTGTGCGCCGCGACGCGTCAGGCGCGCCGCAGGGGGCCGATGCGCTGTCGTCCCCCTTGCGCGCTGCGGGCGTGGTGCTGCAGGGCGAGGCGGTGACGGATCTGCCGGGGCCTGCGCTGCGCGAGACGGCGGCGCTGCAAAAGCGGTTGGCCGAGGCAGAGGTCGCCTATGATCCGGCCATGCTGGAGGCCCGTCTGGCGGCGGGCAAGGCGGGCGCCTTCAGCTATGGCGGCTATCCGGTTTTTGCCCAGGGGGATGTGCGCCAGGGGCCGCTGCGGTTCCACGCCAAGGTGCTGTTGCAACTGGGCGCCTGGGCCGAGGGCGATCTGTCGCTGGGCTTTGGCGACGGCGGCGCGGCGAACCTGCTGATCAAGCCCAAGGATCTGGGGCCGCTGCGCTTCGACAAGGTGCTCTATCACTACGACAGCTACTGAGGCGCGCCCGGGGTCAGGGCTTCGGCGCATCCTTTGGGGGCGTATCGGCCCCATGGGTGCCGTGGCCATGGTGGGCGCAGGTGTGAGGCCCGCGCGCCGGGGGCACATCATCCACCCCCATGCCGCCCCAGGGATGACAGCGCGCCACCCGGCGCAGCGACAGCCAGAGGCCGCGCAGGGGTCCGTGTTTGTCCAGCGCTTCCAGGATGTAGGCCGAACAGGTCGGGTCGTAGCGGCAGTTATGCCCGACCCAGGGCGAGAAGATCAGACGGTAGGCGCGGATCGGCAGGGCCAGCAGCCAGGCCAGGGGCGCGCGGCGCAGGCCAGGTCCCTTTGGGCGGGGGCGCCCGGGCGCGCTCATCCGGCGGGCCGTTTCGGGCCGCGCGGGCCGCGAGGATCGGGGCGCGAGGCGCCACCTTCACCGTGCAGACGCTCCAGCGCGCGGGCCAGGTCTTTCTTCAGCAGCTCGAAGGGGCGGGCGGCGGTCTCGTCCTTGCGGCCGATCAGCACGTAGTCCCAGCCGGGGTGGCCTTTCAGCGGCAGCACGGCGCGGGCCGCCTCGCGCATCCGGCGCTTGGCGCGGTTGCGGGCCACCGCATTGCCGACCTTCTTGGAACAGGTGAAGCCGACGCGGATCACGCCCGGCGCCTCGGGTTCGCCCTCGGCACGGCGGCGGGCCTGCACCATCATCGAGCCTGCGCCCTGGCGGCGGGCGCGGGCAGCGGCCAGGAATTGCGACCGTTTGGCGAGGATCTCTAGCGCGGATGCCGGGACAGAGGCGGGCGCCTCGGTGGCGCCCTCCGGACATGACGAAACCGCCGAGGGTCCGGCCCCCTGTGCCATGTCGGCAGTTTCGGGCGTGACCTTCGGCGGTGTCATGATCTTATGACCTGTCAGCGCGGGTGTTCGGGCACGGGGCCAGAGCGGCGGCGCGGCAAGCAAAAGCGGATCGTCGGACCGGCGCGGTTGCCCCGCGCCGAACGTCGATCAGGCGCTCAGCGACTTGCGGCCGCGGGCGCGGCGGGCGTTCAGGATCTTGCGGCCGGCCTTGGTGGCCATACGCGCGCGGAAACCGTGGCGCCGCTTGCGGACCAGGTTCGAAGGTTGGTAGGTGCGTTTCATCGCTCCGTCTCCGTTTCTATTCCCGCGGTGGCGACCGGGGTTTCTGTTCAGGGGCAAGGCGCCGATCTTGGATCGCCGGAGCCCCGGCACGCGATCGTCGCGATGCTGCACGAGGTCGTCCCGGGAATCGGCCCGGCCCCGCTGGTGTTCGAAGCCCGGTCTATAAGAACGCCCAGGGATCTTGTCAAACCCATCTGCCCCGGGGCGCGGGTTTTTCTGCCCCCGTGGGCCGCGCCGGGGCCGGGGGCGCGCGGCGAACGGCACTTTTCGACAGGACCGAAACGCCTGCACTGGGAAAACACGGGCCAAGGCCCTAGTTTCATGTCAAAGAGTGATCCCATCGCGGCCCCGCGCCGCCATGCCGGGCCAGAAGGTGACCGCCCCCGATGTTCCGTTCGCTATCCGGACGCGTGCTGATCCTGACAGGGATCTTCGTGATTCTGGCAGAGGTGCTGATCCTTCTGCCATCGGTGGCCCGTTTCCGCGAGGATTACCTGATCTCGCGTCTGGAGCGCGCGCAGATCGCCTCGCTGACGCTTCTGGCCGACGACATGATCCCCGAGGACCTGGAAGAAGAGCTGCTGCGCAACGCGGGCGTCTACAACGTGGTGCTGCGCCGCGACGAGGCGCGCCAGCTGGTGCTGTCCTCGCCGGTGCCGGGGCCGGTGGTGGATACCTTCGACCTGCGCGACCCGACCCTGGCGGAACTGGTGCGCGAGGCGCTGCTGACCTTTGTCGAGCAGAGCGACGAGGTGATCCGGGTGATCGGCAACCCGGTGCGCGAGGCGGGGCTGCTGATCGAGGTCACCATGCCCACGGCGCCCCTGCGCGCGGCGATGGTGGAATACCTGCGCTACATGATCACCATCTCGACCCTGTTCGCGGTCTCGACCGCGCTTTTGCTCTTCATCGCCGTGCGGTCCTTCATCCTGCGGCCGATGAAACGGGTGATCGGCCATATGCGGGCCTATGCCCAGGATCCCGAGGATGGGCGGCGGATCATCACCCCCTCGGCCTCGGTGTCGGACATCCGCGAGGCGGAAGAGGCGCTGCACGAGATGGAGACCCAGCTGACCAGCGCCCTGCGGCAGAAGGAACGGCTGGCGCAGCTGGGCTCTGCCGTGGCCAAGATCAGCCATGACCTGCGCAATATCCTGACCTCGACCCAGCTCTTCGCCGACCGGCTGGAGATGTCCGAGGATCCCACGGTCAAGCGGCTGGCGCCGAAGGTGGTCAATTCGGTGACCCGGGCGGTGAACCTCTGCGAGGCGACCCTGGCCTTTGGTCGCGCCGAGGAACCGGCGCCGCGCCTCAGCCTGCTGGCCCTGGCGGACGTGGTGGGCGACGTGATCGACGGTGAGCGCCTGGCGGTGGCGGAAGAGGCCGACATTTCCTTCGCCGAGGACGTGCCCGCCAGTCTGCGCCTGCGCGCCGATCCCGAACAGCTGTACCGTGTGCTGGCCAATCTGGTGCGCAACGCCCGCCAGGCGCTGGAGGCGACGGGGCAGGGCGGCGAGATCGCCGTTTCCGCCGAAGAGACCGACAGCCTGTGGATGATCCGCATCGCCGACACCGGCCCCGGTCTGCCGCCCAAGGCGCAAGAACACCTCTTCACCCCCTTCAGCGGCGGCGCCCGCAAGGGCGGCACCGGCCTTGGCCTGGCCATTTCGGCCGAATTGCTGCGCGGCCACGGCGGCCGGCTGGAGCTGGAACGGACCGGCGCCGGGGGCACCGTCTTTCTGATCTGCCTGCCCAAGGAAGTGGGCGCCCTGCCCGAGGATGGGGCGGCTCCGGACCGGCCCGAGGCCTGATCGCCCTTATCCCAAAGGCCCGCGCGCCCCGGCCCCCCCGGCCCCCGGGGCAGGGCGCGGAACGGGGGGCGGACGGCCCTCGAAAATCTTGTCACGAAAATTTCGATTTTTCCCTTGCACCCCCCCGGCCTCAACTGTAGATCACGCCCCACGACGCACCGGTAGCTCAGCTGGATAGAGTACTTGACTACGAATCAAGGGGTCGGGGGTTCGAATCCTCCCCGGTGCGCCACTTCCTCCATCCAGCTTTGAAAACATTGGGCAAATCACCCAAGTTGGAACTTGGCTCCGGCTGAGTTGGAACTTTCCTTTCCCGATACGATCTTCTGCAGGTCCGCGCTCTTGCTGTAGCGTGCGGCCTCGCTTTGCGTTTCGTGTCCGAGAATCGCCATGCGCTGCTCGGGCGTGGCGCCGTTCTCCTTGAAGACCGAGGCACGGTGTTTTCTGATGCCGTGCGCGCTCAGCCCCCTGAGGCCCGCGTCGGTGCAGGCGCGGCTGAACCACTGGGCGGCACTCTTGTGCGAACGCGGTGCACCTTGCCGGGTCGTGAGGAAGGTCATGTGTCTCGGTGCAGCCGCCAGGCATCGCGCGAGGTGATCGTCTGCCTCGTACCAGGCGGGCCCCGGAACCGTGAAGGGACACACGGCTTCGCTGCCTGATTTCTTGCGCCGGTAATGAAGCCAGCCATTGTGGACCATCCCGGGCCCAAGGCGGCAGGCATCACCGATGCTGGCACAGGTCCGGTGCATCAGTTCAAAGGCAAGGCGCTGCTGGCTCTCGTGAGGCCAGAAGGACCTGAACGCGGCGACGTCCTCACGTGTCCAGGGAAGATGTCCCTCGGTCTCGAGTGTGGCGCGCTTTCTGACATCACGTGAAGGGTCGGTATCGATCAAGCCGGCATCTACACTCCATCTGCCGAACGCCCGCCAGACCTTGAGTCGGTTGTTTGCGGGGTGGGGTTGGAGGCGTGCGAGGTCCTGACGGATGTGTCTGGGAAGGAGGTCTGCGAGGGCTCCTCGACCGTAGCGCTCCTCCATGTCCTCGATCATTCTCCGCCAGACACCTCTGGTCGACGGTGCAAGACCGAGAAAGTGGTCTGAGGCCATATAGGCGCGCAGGCCTGCGCCAATCGACCCTGTTCGGTGATGGACGTGCGGAGGGGGCACGCGCTGATCGTGAGCGCTGAGCAGTGCGCTGTAGGCAGAGTGCCATTCCGGGTGGTCGGGGGGAAGGTCGGGTAGGGGCACCCCTTTCTTGCCCTTGGGGCGGAAATAAAAGCGCGGGTTGCCGCTTGGAAACGTGCCCGATCTGTTGAGGTGCTTCAACCTGACGCCTCCCCGAACAATCCGTCGCATGAATTCACCTCCTGATCTCCGGAAGGTAGGAGTGCCTCCGGGGGCGTGGCAAGGATCCGTACTGACCCGTCTCTCAGAACTTCGACAGCGCCGATGGGGACGCCACAGTCTTTTGCAGCCTTGATTGCATTGCGGATCACGGCGACGGATGCTCTTACGGCGCTCATTTGCTCATCTCCTCTGCTTCCTCCTTCTCGACCAACTGTCCACAATTCGCCTTCACCACAGCCGCGGCCACGGGGGGACAGACAGAGTTGCCGACGCAGCTGACCTGGGTGTTCTTGGTGAAGCTGCACCAGTTCCACGCGCCATGGCTGTCCTGCTCCCAGACGCCCTCGATCACGTAGTCGCGGGGGAAGCCCTGGGCGGTGAAGAGCTCGCGCGGGGTGAGCATGCGCATGCCGATATCGGCGATGACGTAGCGGATGCCGGAGATGTCGAGGGTGACCAGGTCGCCGCCGTCCCAGGCGCCATGGGCGCGCAGGAAGGCGGCCACCTCGCGGGCGCGGGCCTCATGCGCTTCGGTGAAGGGCGGGGCCTGCAGGGCGGCCTGAATGTGGGCCATGCGGTCCTTCACGGTGATGGTGTGGCAGGGCGCATCGGTGTGCGCGCCGTCCCCGGTGCCGTAATACTTGGCAAAGAAGGTGGCGACGGGCGTCTGGTGGCTGCCGCTGGCCGCGACGGTTGAGAGCGGTTCGCGGGCGTCGTGACCCGCGTGGATGCCCATGCGCGGCCCGCCGTTCTGCTGGGCCAGGAAGGCGGCGCAGGCGGCATGCTTGGCGCCCCCGGCGACGATGGTCCCGAGCGGCCTGCCGAGGTCCAGCGCGCGGGGCGCCTGGCCGGGCCTCTCGCCATAGCCGGTCTGGATCAGCGTCGGCAGCAGGACGGCGTTCTGGTCCTTCGTGCTGGCGCAGATCGTGTGCAGGGGCAGCGTGGCGTCGCGGGTGTTCCCGCCCTGCTGAGCGTAGGTCAGAACCAGGCTCAAAATTGCATCCTTGGAGGGGGATGGTGCGAATGGCACAGCAAAGCCTTGGCTCTGAATGCTTCGGTCCTTCTGGAACTCGCAGGTGTGTGTGTCCGAACCAATACCAATTTGGCACTGGCAAGTGAGGCGGTCCAGATGGCAGGAGCAATCTGCCGTACCATTCGCGTGACGGTATGTATGACCGCTGATGGAGGGGGCAATGCTGCGTGAGCACACGATGGAGTGAGTAGCCACCAGGAAGGGCGCCTCGGCCTCCAGCACGTAGCGGGCCACGCCGCGGGCGATGCGCGCGAGGGTGTTGTCGGCGAGGGGGCGCACGGCGCGCAGGCCGAGCGCCTCCCGGATCTCCTCGGCGCTGTCGAAGATCGAAGGGCAGGGGATCGACCAGTCGATGCACTCCGAGGCCGTCCGCCAGGGCTGCAGCGCGCCCGCGATCACCCGGGGATCGTCCGGCGCCCCGTGGGTCGGCGCGGGCCAGGCAATCGGCTGGCCGTCAAAGCGGATGATGACGAAGAGCCGCTTGCGGATCGTCGGTGCGCCATAGTCGCAGGCGCGGAGCTCGCGCGTCTCCATCTTGCCGCCCAGCCTGCGGATCGCCTTGCGCCACTTGTCGAAGGTCTCGCCGCGGCGCTGCGGGCAGGGCATCGGCCCGCGCGGGGTCTCGATCACCGGCCCCCAGGTCTTCCACTCCTCGACATTCTCCATGATGACGACATCGACCTGGCCGCCGCTCTTCTGGATGCGCTCGATCCAGCCGGGGATCACCCAGGCGAGATCTCGGATGTTGCGGGCCACGGGCGCGCCGCCCTTGGCCTTGGAGAAATGGCGGCAGTCGGGGCTGAACCACATCAGGCCGATATGGCGGCCCGCCAGATGATCCAGCGGATCGACGCGATAGACGTTCTCGCTCAGGTGCAGCGTGTCGGGATGGTTGGCCGCATGGAGAGCGAGCGCCGCCGGGTTGTGATTGATGGCGATGTCCGGGCCGCGGCCCAGGGCCATCTCGATCCCCGTCGAGGCACCACCGCCGCCGGCAAAGCTGTCGACGATCAGCGGCGGGCCGAGGGGCGCCGCGCGGGTGTCACCGGCCAGTTCAAGGTCGAGAAGATGCGCTCCGTCCATCAGAAGGCCTCCGGGGTGCAGACAAGGGCGTGGTAGGCGGGCAGCAGGGCGAGGGTGGCCAGCCCGGTGCAGAGCACCAGGGTCGCCAGCGAGGGGCCGTCCTGCGCCTGGCCGAACAGCCAGCCCGCGCCCGGCGCGGCGCCGAGTAGGTAGGGGCCGCAGGGGGCGAGCCGGCGCAGCAGGCGGGGCATCGGGTGCCGAGCGGGGGTGTCGCAGACCGTCCGTGCCGCGTCATAGGGCGCGAGGGTCATGGCGAGCACGAGCGCCAGCTGTACCAGGTTGCCACCCTGCGCCAGGGCGGCGGCCGCGAGGACGGTGACGGTCGGGCAGGCGAGGACGGGGGCACAGAGAAGCCAGCGCATCAGCTCATCCCCAAGGCGTCTTTGTACATCTGCAGCACCGCCTCTTCCTCGGCGATGTCGTCGGGCTCGCGCTTGCGCAGGGCGATGAGGAGCCGCAGGATCTTGACGTCGTAGCCGCGCCCCTTGGCCTCGGCCATGACCTCCTTCTGCTGGTCGGCGATGTCCTTCTTCTCCGCCGCCAGCCGCTCAAAGCGTTCGATGAAGCTCCGCAACTCGCCCGCCGCGACGCGGAAGGCGCCGTCGCGCACCTCGCGGTCCGCCTCTGTTTCCTTGAGCCCGGCCTCTTCCTTGGATGCCTTTGGGAACCCCATGTCCTTCATGACCCGGCCCCCTCAGTCGCGCATCGGCATGAGAACCCAGAGCGCGTCGGGGTCCTCGGTGACGATACGGGCGGGCTCTCCGCGCCCGGCGCTGGAGAGGGTGAAGGCAGGCGCGATCCGGGCGAACTCGGACAGCAGCGCCAGGCTGTAGGTGGCGGTCTGACCGTCCTTGGCAGCGTGGCCCTGCAGCACGATGCTCAGATCGACGCCATCCGGCATGCTGAGCGACATGCGTCCGGCGCCGGGATCGAGACGCAGGGGCAGGCTGCGCCCGTAGCAGGTGGCGCTGGCGATGGTGCGGAGCCGGCTCAGGGCGCTGGCCGACAGGTGCGCGGTGAAGGCATCAGAGGCCGGCGGCGTGACCCGGGTGTAATCCGGATAGGTGCCGTCGATGCCCTGGATCACCAGGCGCAGCCCCGGCGCCGTCACCAGCAGGTGCCGCGGACCAGCATGGAAGGTCAGGGCCCCGTTCCCCGCCTTGCGCGCGATCGCGATGAGCAGATCGACAGCGCGGACCGGGACGATGAGGCCGTCGGGTCGGTCGGTCGCCTTGCTGCCGTCGGCGCGGGGCCCTTCGGTGAAGCTGGCCGGCTCGTCGCAGTCGATGATGGCCATCCGCCAGCCATCGGTAGAAACGGCGCGCAGCGTCCCGACTTCTGGTTTTGTCGTCAGGAAGGTGCCGTTGAGATAGTAGCGCGTTTCCTCGCGGCTGACGCAGGACCGCCCCAGATCGAAGAGCCGCAGCGCCTGTGCGCCGGACAGCGTGAACGCGCTGGCGCCGCGCATCCCGTCGGGGTCCACAGTGTCGTGGGGCCGCGGGAAGTCCCTGGGCGGAATGCTCAGCTGCAGGGTCACCTGGATCTCGCCATCGGACAGGCGGACACGGTCGTGATCTTCGCCGCGCATATGGGTGATGGTCACCGGCCCCCGGGCGGCCCGCAGGAATCCCGCCAGCGCCCGATGCGACACAACCAGATCCGCGCGCCCGCTAATCTGGGCTTCCAGATCCAGCATCAAGGTCATCTTGAGGTCGGTGGCCTCCAGCGTGAGCCGGTCGCCGTTGAACCGGATCCGCACGCAGCCGAGCGCCGGGATGGTGTTCAAGCGTTCGACAACGCGCCCGAGGCGGTTGGCGGCCAGCCGAAGCTCGGCAAGGGCGACGGTGGCGCTCGGGCCCTCGGATATCTCCGGGGCAGGCGCGGCGGCGCGGGGCATCTGGTGCAACATGGCAGGTCCTTTCCGGTGGCGGTGTCAGAAGGTCAGGGGCAGGCGGGCAGGGCGTCCGCCTCCGCGACGGTGTCGGCCACGGCCTCGCGGGCGCGGCTGATCCAGTTGGTAATCGCGTCGGCCTCCGTCGGGCCGCTGGCCGAGATCCGGTAGAGGGTCAGCACGGCGCGGCCCTCGGCGGGGACGTAAAAGCGGCCGCCTCCTTCCAACGCCGCGCCGACGAAAGCCTCGTGCAGGGCGTCGCCGCTCAGCGGCGCGACGCGCGCCAGGAAGGCGGTGATCGCGTGGGTGTCGAGCAGGCGCCCCGTCATGGCTGACCTCCGACGGTGGCGTCGGGCTGGAGCGCCCGGCGGGCGAGCGTGGTCGGCAGGTCCAGCAGCGCGGCGGCGATCAGCAACGCCACCGCCAGCCAGCACAGGCCTTCCAGCGCGAGGCGGGGCAGAGAGCGTCGATCAGCACGGGTCATGCCGGCGCCCCCGCGATCAGCACCAGGGCAGCGGTGGTCAGAAGCCAGCCGATCAGGGCGAGGGGGAGCAGGTTCATGCCGCGCCCTCCGGATGCGCGCGGCTTGCGATCAGGGCGCGGGCCTTGCCGCGGCAACGCTCGGTGATGTCCAGGACCTCGGCCATCTGCGACGACACGGTCGGCGCGCCGGCGAGGTGGTGCGGCGTGAGCCGGGCCAGACGCTCGGGCGAGATCGGGGTGCCGCGGGCGGCCTTCCGCGCGGCCCAGTCGGACCGCAGGCGCGCGCTTTCGTCAGGGGTCAGCATCGATACCTCCATCTGTGGTGATGGAAATAAAGATCCACAAAACGTGGTTTGTGGCAAGTTATAATTCACCAATGGTGGATTTTTTGATTCTAGCATCTTCCGTCCGTTCATGACCCTATGTAGCGTCATGGTCGGTGGGTTTGGCTCGGGTACGCCAGTGCGAGTGGGAGAGGGTTCGGCTTGAGTTGAATTGAGAACGCGAAGTCGGCCGCGTCAGGAGAGCGCGGGTTGGCGGGGTGTTCTAGGGACTGTGCTATGAAAGAAATAGATCGGCGCCTGGACCGCATGATCGAGATTGCGGATCAGTTGGACGTTCCGCTTGACCATGTGGTCAAGTACATGGGCCGCTGTAGTCAGAGAGCCTTCGAGGCGTTCTCAGACAATCCAGACCTTCTTCCGCGATATATGAAATCGAGATCGAGGCCGTAAAGATCGGCCAGCACTACGGCCTCGTCGACGGGTATGCGACGAATCCCCGTTTCCCAGTTGTTGTATCTGGTCGCGCTGAAGCCGTGTCGAGCCGCCCAATCCTTCTGGGAAAGGTCGGAGAACGCGCGCCTGATAGCGAGCAAGCGCGAGCCGATTTCTGAGTAGGGAGCGTCCTCTGCCATGGGATGATAATCCACCGAATGTGGTTTGTTCGGCAAACCACAGATTGTGGTATTGCATTCATCCACGAAATGTGGATTTAGATGATGCATGGTATCTGCGCTCCACATAGCAAACATCTTAGGGCGGGCTCGCTTGGCGTCTGAGCTTGGTGTCGGTGATAGCGCTGTGAGCAATGCTGTATCTCGCGGTCGCTTCCCGGCATCTTGGTTTTTTGTCGTCAACAGATTGGCTCTAAGCGCAAACATTCCCTGTCCGCCGGAGCTCTTTGGCATGAGGGCCGCTGAGGGCGAGCCGCCGAAAGGGCATTCCAGTTCGCCTGAGCTTTGTGGCTCAGGGAGACAATCTTGTCCCGCGAAAACCCCCGGAGAGTTTCCCCATGCGTAAGGCGCGGCCCGCTTCGATCCAGTCGGCGGTGCAGACCGCCATTCGCGCGGCCGGCGGCCTGGAGGCCGTGGCCAACGACATCGGCGTCGGGGTCTCGACCCTGTCGCACGGGACGGAAGTCTCGGAGCAGCGCCCGGGCGGGCTGGGCGTCAACTACCTGGACCGGCTGAGCCGCATCGTGCCCGAGGCCGCCGTGCCGATCGCGGCGCATTTCGCGGCCCTGGGTGGCGGTACTTTCCACCCGCTGAACATTGAAGGCTCGACCGCCTCGGACATCCACCGTATCACCCGGGAGTTCGCGGACGTGCTGCAGCGCCATGCCGAGGCGCATTCCTCGGCCTCGGCCGTCCCGCACGACTATTCTCCGAAAGAGGCGCAGGACCAGATCGCCGAACTGGACGAGATGGTTACGGCGGCCATGCAGTTCCGCGCCACGTTGCTCGGCAAGGCGGAGCGGCGCGCATGATGGCCCGTCTCACATCCCTCTCCCGCCGACGGGCGGGCGATCGTCGCGGGGAGGGCGCCTTCGTTGGCGGTGCGCTCCCCGCGCCGATCACTTTCCAGATCCACTCACGGACCCCGGCACAGGCGCCGGTCCGTGCGGAGCGCCGGCTGTCGGGCAGGGCAGGGCGCTCCCAGGCGCGGAGGGCCCATGTCCTCCAGTCCCTCCGCGCCGCCAGCTTCCCCGGACCTTGTCTGGCCGCCCCGCGGGACCGCGCGGCCGTCCGGGGCGTTGCGGTCCCGATCTGTCCGTCCCCGACTGGGGGCGCGTCCCTCCCGGCGCGCCCCGCTTTTTCCCTGGAGAGTTCCGCATGGACATCGTGACCGCAGAAGAGCGCCGTCTGATCGACGAGGCGCTGGAGCGTATCCCCGAGGAGAAGCGGCGCATCCCCGCGGGCGTCAGCGGCATGGACCGGGACTACGTCTGGGACCCGAAGACCCAGTCGCTCATCACCCGGAACGAGGCCTTCAAGGGCGGCTTCCGGACAATGCAGCGCGCGCAGGTGCCGACACTGGCGGACCGGCTGAAAGATCGCGAGATCGCCCAGGACATCAAGGACGGGCTGAGCATCAGCGAGATCATCCTGCTGCGCCACACGGCACGCCAGCGCATTCAGCGGGTGGCGCGCGAGGACGGGCTGGAGATCGCCCGGCCCAAGCCCGCGCCGCTCCGGGGCGGGCGCGAGAAGTCCGTCTCGGGCGATGACGAGGAGATCACCCGGAAGATCCTGGCGCTGGTCGATGGCCAGCGCGGGCTGACCGAGATCGCCCGGCTTGCTGGCTGCCACAAGGATGCGGTGCGCCTGCGCCGGGATCGGCTCAAGCTCGATATCCCCGCAGCAAAGCGGAGGAAGGTCGCGTGACCGCCCCGCGGCTCACCGTTCATGCGCCCATGGATCTGGAGGCGATCCCCGAGTATCCGCTCGACCCGGATCTGCGCCTCGACTCCCATTCCTTCATCCAGTGGGAGCACCGGCGCTGGATGTCTTCGGACATGCGCTGGAACGGCACCCACGAGTGCAAGTCCATGTGGTTCGAACTGGTGAACCTCGCCCATGGCGAGACCCCGGTGGGCACGCTGCCCCATGACGTGAAGCGCCTGGCGCGCATGGTCCAGCCCGCCGTCGACCTGACCCACTTCGAGGCCCTCTGCCAGCTGGAGTTCGGCCCATTGCACGGCTGGATCCCCTGCCGCTGTGGCGAGGGTGTCCGGCTGATGCACCCGGTCGTGACCCGCATCGTCTCGGCAGCCTTCGCGGCGCGCGCCAACCATGCGGCCCGGGTCGAGGAAGCCTCGATCGCCCGCAAGCTGGCGCGGCTGACCGAGGACATCGCGCAACTCGCGCCCTCGCTGGCCGAGGACCGGCGCAAGGTGCGCTGGATCAACGATTACGTCGACGCGCGCATCGCGCAGCGGGGCGGTTCCCGGCGTACGGCGCAGGAGTTGCACGAGGCGATCCAGGCCTGCGTGGCCGAGGACCGCAAGGGACTGTTCCGGAAGGGGCCGGCGAGCGTCAGCTAATGTCCGCTAACGTCTGACAGACACTAACAGACGTTAGCGGACACTAACTTAGTGTCTGCATCGATAGGGACACTGACATGAAAATAGAAAGAAACAGGCGCTGAGCGGACAGAGCCGCCGTCGAGCCTGTGGATAAGTCGAGCCAAGGCTGAGAAAGGGCAAGAGGATGCGGATCGAGCAGGATCACGAGACGAAGCGGGACCGGGTGCGCCGGCTGTTGCTGAGACCGCTGGAGGGGATCGGGTTCCGCTTCCCGAAGGCGGTGGAGCCGGAGGAGGGCCGCAAGCGCCTCGACCGGCTGGCGGATGAGCTGGGCTACATGAGCGACGCCAACCTGCGGCGTCTCTTCGAGGCGATGCGTTCGAAGGGCGAGGGCCGGGCCCGGGACTTTTGGCCCAGCCACGCGGCCTTCGTGGCCCTGGCGCAGGTGGCGCAGCCCCGCCCGCTGGAGGAAATGCCCGGGCTGGCCAGCTGGTTCGGCAGCGCCGCGGGCAGAGCGGCCCAGGCCGAAGGGCGCCTGGTCGAGGAATACCGCTGGTGGCTCAGCAAACACCGTCCTCCGCTGAACCCGCAGGAACGCCGGATCATCGCCGACCGGGCCGGGGCGGCCCAGTCGAAGGTCGCCCGCCTGCGTGAGCGCCTTGGCCTGCGCCTGCCGGTCGACGCCACGGATCGCGAGTGGCTCCACGCCTACGAGGCGCATCAGGATGCGGCACGCGAGCTGGTGCGGCGCGGCCAGGCACAGGGAGAGGCAGCATGACCATGGCCCTCCGGCACCGCCCCCGCGGGCTGAGTAGCGCCTCTCCGCGCGAGGCCAGCATCCTGCAGCTCCTCGACTGGGCGTTTCAGAAGGAGAAGATCCGCATCGACTTCGACCAGGGCGCCAATGAGCGACCGCAGGGTGCGCTCAAGGGCTACGGCATGGAGCACATCCTGATGCGGCAGGCGGAGCTTGGCTGCCGGGTCCAGGGCGGGGGAACCTCTGAGCCGCACCCTGACGCTGACGCGGTGGCCGATGCCTTGGCGCAGCTGCCGGAGGGCGTCGGAGGCCGGCGCATGGCGCTGGTGATCGCGGATCTCTGCCGCGCCGGCGAAACGCTCGGCTGGGGCTCGGACCTTGCCCCGCAGGTCCAACCGGTGGACTGGAAGCAGACGAAGCACGGGCGCTTTGCTGTGACCGAGACCTGCGGCAAGGCGCGCTACACCAGCCGCGGCAAGGTGCGTGAGGTGGATCTGCGCTGCTGCCCGATCACCATCGAGAACCACCCCCGCGACCAGGCGCGCGCCCGGCGGGACTACCTGCTGTGGTGGTCGGCGCTAAAAGAGCTGCGGGATACCTTCCGGATCTACGGCGGGCTGACCGCGCACCAGGTCACCGAGGCCCTGCCGCCGATGAAGCCATGGGAAGCGGAGAGGGCGGCGCGGGCGGCTTGAGGGCCGGGGGAGAGAAGGGCCGGGGCATTGCCTCGGCCTTCCGCTTTCAGGGGTGCCGTCAGGTCAAAAGCGGACCTTCATGAGGCAATGCTTCAATGGCAGCTTTGCGCAGGAACCGGACATGGCACACGAGCAACCTCCGGTCGCGTTCCAAGCGATTCCGGCCCAGAACTGCCGTTCACGATAACTGCCATCGCTGCAAGGCCGCTTTCTCGAAGCCGCCCTTCGTCGCGTCGAGCAGCTAAGCTAAATCCGGCGTGCAAACCAGCAACTCGCTCGATAGGGTAGCCAAAACCCACCGTTTCGTGAGCGCAATTGTCATATGTCCATTAGTCTGACCGACCTGATCCTTTCCGTGACCCCACAAGACGGCACTGCTATTGGCAATGGCTCCGTGATGGCGTCGCTCCGCGAGCAAATACCTGACCTAACCGAAGTCGAATACCTCGCTGCTCGCGATAAGCTTGTCGCTGAAGGGCTGCTGGCGAAGGGGCGCGGACGGGGTGGCTCGATCTCTCGCACGGATGGGCAGACACCGGAGCCCACGGCCTCCGCGTCGACGAAGCCCAAGGTTGCTGCCATGCCGGCTGGGAACGGGGCGGCCGCCTATGCACATGCCGACGAGGCTGTGCTGCGCCCTGATGTCGGGGTCGAGGCGCAGTTCTCGCATCGCAAGCCGCCGAAGACCTATCGCTACGACTCCAGCCTCGCGCCGGAACTGGCGTGGGACGAGAACGGCGAACGGCCCTTTGCGGAATGGCTGCTCAACCTGGTGGGAGAGGCCGCGGAGAAGGGAGAGGCCACGGTCTTTGCCGAGCCTCAGGTCTGGGAGGGCACGGAGGAACGGTTCACCTCGCTCTCACAATGCGCGGCGCGGCTGCGCAGCCTGACCAAGCCCTTCCTGAACTGGGCGGGCAAGGCCGAGCGGCAGCAGATCACCGTGCCTACGCTGCCACTGTTCGTGCACGAGCGGCATTCGACTCAGGCGATCCTCGAGACCCTGAAATCGCACAAGGCGCGCGGCCAGACCTTGGACCTGTTCGGCGATCTGGACCTCGACATCGCCGACCGGCTGGACGCCTACCAGCACAAGGGCCCTTGGACCAACCGCCTAATCCTCGGTGACTCACTGCAGGTGATGAACTCGCTCACCGAGTATGAAGGGATGGGCGGTCAGGTGCAGATGATCTACTTCGATCCTCCTTATGGGGTTCAATATGGATCGAACTTTCAGCCTTTTGTTCGCAAGCGCGATGTGAAGCATGGCCCAGACGATCACATGATCCGCGAACCCGAGATGGTGAAAGCTTACAGAGACACATGGGAACTCGGGCTCCATTCATACCTGGCGTACATGCGAGACAGGCTGCTTCTGGCAAAAGAGCTTCTGCACGAGTCGGGATCAATCTTTGTTCAAATCTCTGATGAAAATCTTCATCACGTGCGCGAGCTTCTCGACGAAGTTTTCGGGGCCGAGAACTTTGTCTCACAAGTAACCTTTCAAACTAAAATCCCCCTTCGGAATAAGTATCTGGCGAACGTTGGCGATTACATTCTTTGGTACGGCAAATCTTTCGCCTCGGGACTAATGAAATTTAACCGTCTGTATCGCGATCAGCCGCTTGGTGAAGCCACGCAGTTCAGTCTTGTGGAACTGGCTGATGGTACAATTCGGTCCGTAAGCGCAGAAGAGCGCAATGGGCTCCCTCTACCCGAAGGAGCCCGTGTTTTCACAAGCTTGGATTTAGCATCGTCTGGCCGCACTGAGTCATGCGTGTTCGACTTCAAATGGAATGGGAAAACGTATTCCCCCACAGCAGGGAAGAGCTGGAAGACGAACCGCGACGGCATGAAGAAACTAGCCGAGGCCAACCGCCTCTACAGCACAAAGAAAGCTCTGAGGTACAAGCTTTATCTCGATGACTACCCGGTGCAATCGCTGACAAATATTTGGACAGACAACGTCGGCGTTTCAGGCAAAGTCTACGTCGTCCAAACCGATGTGAAAGCCATAGCTCGATGTATGCTTATGAGCTCGGATCCAGGTGACCTAGTCTTGGATATTACTTGCGGTTCCGGAACAGCAGCCGTAGCCGCAGAGAATTGGGGAAGGCGCTGGATTACCGTTGATACCTCCCGTGTGCCTATTGCGCTGGCTCGCCAGAGACTGCTGACGACAGTCTTTCCTTGGTATCAGTTGAAGAACCCGTCCCGCGGTCCAGAAGGCGGCTTTTTATACAAGAGAAAGAAGAACCGGCGGGGCGAAGACGTTGGCGGGCTCGTTCCACATTTGACGCTGGGATCAATCACACGAGGCGAAGAGCCAGATTTCGTTGTGGTGGTAGACAGGCCAGAGGAAAATAAGAAGATCACCCGCGTGTGCGGCCCCTTCACTGTCGAGGCCACCATCCAGGCAGCCGTGAGCATGGAGGAGGAAGGCGACACCGTTGCGGCGCAGACGCAAACCTCCAACCCGCGCGCTTATCTCGACCGCATGGTCGAGGTGCTGCGGCAAAGCAAGTCGCTCAGCCTGCCGGGTAACGAGACGTTGCAGCTCGAGAATGTCCGTCCGCTGGCCGACCGCGAGTTTCTGCATGCGGAGGCCGTTGCGAAGAACGGCAGCGAGAGGACCATCGCCATCGCCTTCGGCCCCGAAGACGGCGCCATCGGTTCGGACTACGTGTTCAACGCAGCCATAGAGGCCATGCAGCAGGGCTTTGGCCAGTTGTTCCTATTCGGCTTCGCGATCCAGGCCAAGGCGCGCGAGATCCTCGAGAAGATGAAGATCCCGACCGCCTACATCTCGATGACGCCGGATGTTGTGATGTCGGACTTACTCAAGACGACGAAGGGCAGCGAGATCTTCTCGATCACCGGCCTGCCGGATGTGCGGCTGGAGAAGGCGGGCAAGCGCGACGACGGCACGCCACTCTATCGCATCGTGCTACGCGGGCTCGACATCTTCCTGCCGCACCTGATGGACACGGACCACATCGACGCCGAGAATCTGCCCTGCTGGATGCTCGACACCAATCACAACGGAATGGCGTTCTACGCGAGCCAGGTGTTCTTTCCCAAGACCAGCGCCTGGGATAACCTGCAGAAATCGTTGAAGGGCCAGTTCGAGGACAGCGTCTGGTCTCACCTCGCCGGCACAGTCAGCGAGCCCTTCGCGCTGGGTGACAAGAAGCGCATCGCTGTGAAGGTGATCGACGAACGCGGCAACGAGCTGATGGCGACCCGCAGCGAAGAGGATGCCGTCTGATGCCCGTGTCTGCACAGCAGGACGCCCCGCTCACCGTCGCCGAGGTCGAATCGCCTATCATTAACTCGCCGTTTGAGGAACCGAAGTGTCACTGGAAGATCGAGAAGGCCAAGCCGCCCTACAAAGCTAATGGCCGCCGCCGGGCGAGCTACTTTTACCGCGTACCGGAACATGCCAGACGGGGGCGCGCAAGCCGCGACCAGGCTGAGCTGTTCGAGAATCAGGCGGGCGAGGAAGTCGAGCTCGAGATCGTCAATGCCATCCGCGGCCGAGTGAAGGACTGGCGGGCGGGCGTGCACAGTGGTGGCGTGGCATATGATGGCGCGTCCCCGGTGACGCGCGAGCTTCTGGACCTGTGGCGCAGCGATCAGCGGATGCAGCGCCTGTTCTTCGCCCAGATCGAAGCGGCCGAGACGATCATCTTCCTCGTCGAGGCGAAGGACATCTATCGCAAGGGCCTTCCAGAAATCCCGAAGGACGAGCCGGGGCTTGAAGCCAAGGCGGCCGGTGCGCGCGCCTTTCTGCGCTACGCCTGCAAGATGGCGACCGGCAGCGGCAAGACGACCGTCATGGGCATGCTAGCCGCCTGGTCGATCCTGAACCGCGTGGCCTCCCCGCGGGACGACCGGTTCTCGGACACCATCCTGATCGTATGCCCCAACGTGACGATCCGCGAGCGGCTGCAGGAACTGGATCCGGCGCTCGGCGATCTCAGCCTTTACCGCACAAGGCAACTGGTCCCGCCGCACCGGATGGAAGAGCTGCGGCGTGGCGAAGTCATGATCGCGAACTGGCATCGGCTGGCGAAAAAGGAGACCAACTCGGTCAACGGCGACAGCGCCAAGGTGGTGAAAACCGGTGAGCCGGTCAAGGTAGTGAAGAACGCGGGCAAGGCAAACGAGAGCGTCGAGACGAAGTACTTCGAGTCCGACCAGGCATGGTTCAAGCGCATCCGGCGGGAGCTTGGCAGCGGCAAGGGGAGGAGCACCCATTGGCTGATTTTCAACGACGAGGCGCACCACGCTTACCGCAGAGGAGACGCCGCGAGCGAGGAAAGCCTTGACGAGGACAAGCACCTCGCGAAGAAGAACGCTCGTGAGGCCACGATCTGGATCGAGGGCTTGGACAGGATCAACAAGCTCGCGGGTGGCAGCCGGCGGCGTGGGATCAACCTCTGCGTCGATCTTTCGGCGACACCGTTCTACATCCAAGGCTCGGGAAATGAAGTCGGGAAGCCGTTCCTGTGGGTCGTATCAGATTTTGGTCTGCTGGATGCGATCGAGTCCGGGCTTGTAAAGATTCCGCAGCTTCCGGCGCGCGACGTTTCGGGCGCCGAGGAAGCCGCCTACTTCAACATCTGGCGATGGGTTCAAGCGAAGGCCAAGGAGGATGGCCTCGGCACAAGCATTACGCCCGAGATCGTGATGAACTATGCGTCCGCACCCATCAACCTGCTGGCTCAGGAGTGGCACGAGCGTTTCCTAGAATGGGAACAGCATTCTAAGCAGCAGCAGAAGCATCCAGTGCCGCCGGTGTTCATCGTCGTCTGCCGGGACACCGCCGTTGCCAAGGAAGTCCACAACTGGCTGGCGAATGGGAACGACAGCTACGGGGTTTCTCCTGCCTGGTTCCGGAATGCGCCCGGGCAGGAGGTCACTGTCAGGATTGACTCGAAGGTCATGGAGGACATCGAGCAAGGTGGGTCAAAGGATGAGACCAAACGGCTGCGATTCATCCTCGACACAGTGGGCAAACCGGAATGGCCGGGCGGCAAGATCCCCGAGGACTGGTCCGAGCTGGTACGCAAGCACAACGACAAGGTGGCCAGCGACGACAGCGACGGTTCGCTGAAATGGATCGATGAGCGCATCCCGCCGGGGCGAGACGTCCGTTGCATCGTTTCGGTCGCGATGCTGGCGGAGGGCTGGGACGCCAACACGGTCACGCACATCGTCGGGCTCCGTCCTTTTGGTTCACAGCTCCTGTGCGAGCAGGTCGTCGGACGGGCATTGCGGCGCAAGAGCTATGCGCTCGACGAAGAAGCTCAGGTGTTCGCCGAGGAGACTGCCAAGGTCTTCGGTGTCCCCTTCGAGCTCATTCCGTTCAAGGTGAAGCCGGTCGGACCCCAACCGCCGCCGCCAGATCCGAACCACATCTACTCGGTCCCGGAGAAGGCGGAGTACGAGATCACCTTTCCCATCGTGACCGGCTACCATCAGTCGGGCCAGTTCGATGTGCATATCGACTGGAGCAAGGTTGCCAAGGTGACGATCGACCCGATGAAGATCCCGCAGATGGTTGAGCTGACCCCTCTGACAACACCTGACGGGACTCTGGCGGCATTCGGGCCGGGCGAACGCCCGGTCCTCTCGTTGAAGGACTGGCGCGCCCGGTTTCGCGATCAGCAGGTTGCATTCAGGTTGGCACGTGAGATCTGCGACCGCTGGCTCTCGGACAACGGCGCCGAAGCAGTTCCAGTCCAGCAGCTTTTCCCGAAGGTCGCGTTCGCAGCGAAGCGATTCCTTGAAAAAAAGCTGGATCGAAAGGGTGATAGCCGGCCGTGTGACGTGCTGCTGGTCGGCGAATACATGCAGGCTGCAATCGGCTCCCTGCTTGAAGCCATCAAAAAGGGATCGGCAACACGCGGCGGCGAGATCGCCATCATACCCCAAGGTGCAGCGGGCAGGGGAGGCACGCTCTACGTCGATTTTCACACGACGAAACCGATCTACCCGGTCACGAGGTGTCATCTGAATGCAATGGTGGCTGACACTAAGAAGTGGGAGCAAAGTGCCTCCTTCCTTCTCGACAGCCATCCTGGGGTGAAGAGATGGGTCAAGAACGACCGGCTGGGGTTCACAATCCCCTACCGGCATCGTGGCCTGCTGTCGCGCTACATACCGGATTTCATCGTTGTCACGGATCGGGAGGAGAACGTCATTGTCGAGATCAAGGGGCAGGTCACTGACGACGCCGATGCCAAGGCGAAGGCGGCCGAGCGTTGGACCGAAGCCGTCAATCGCCTCGGTGATCACGGCGTATGGAGATACCTGTTGGTAGAGGATCCGGGGCGGCTTGGCGTCCAGATGAATGCGTTTACTGGTTCCCAGTGGGAAGAGGGGCCGTTTCAGTTACTTTGAGCAGTAGGTGGCGAATTCCTGCTTTCTTGTTGTAGCGCAAGCGAATTCGCTGCCGCAGCGAACTACCGCTCTACGCCCGAAGTGTCGATGCCTGGGGTCATGCTGCGCCTGGCAGGAATGTCGCAGAAGGGCTGCGAGTGAACCGTCGCTGCGCGGCACAGGAACGTCTGCTCTCGCGCCCCTCCTCCCCGGGGGTACCCTGAAAATCTGGGTGATATGCTCCTGACCGGTGAGGGGACCGCAGTTTTCGTGCTCGGCTAATTGGAGAAAAAAGCCCACACTAGTGAGAGGTTTTGGAGTGATTTAAGCGCCTAAACCGTTAGATTCCGTCCCTCGACGGGCTCAGGTGAGCTAAAGCCGCAGCAGAACGCATAGGTCGAGCGCTACAACCGGACGGTCCGGCATGAATGGCTGGACTTCAATGTCTTCGAGAGCATCGTGGAAGTGCAGCAGACTGCCACCGAGTGGCTTTGGTCCTGCAACAACGAGCGCCGCCACATGGGCAATAACAGGATCACGCCTGTCCAGAAACTGAGAATGGCCGCTTAAACTCCACGACGAAGCCCCCTTTAAAACGGCGTGATTACCCCTCGACTCGAGCCGTGAACTGTCAATCGAAACGACCGCGTTCACGAAACCAGTTTGTGGGATCTGATCTCAAGCGCAAAATCGCCTGACGGACGGAGACCCGTTACCGAAGTCCAGAGCCTGACTTCGCGTCCGATTTACCGCAGGGACGCGGCAGGGAAGAACGAAGAAGGCCGGACCTTCGCAAGAAGAGCCGGCCTTCGAAAGCCTGGGGTGCCGTGATGTTTGCGCTCAGTCCAGTTCTGCCGCGCGGGTTGCGGCGATCTTGTTCAGGGCCTCGAGGATCTGGGCTGGGTCGCCGGCTGCATAGGCTGCGCTAAGGGCTTCGATCTCCTGTTTGAGGGTGGCAAAGCTTTGTTTGACCTCGGCGAACATCAGGGGCATGCGCTCGTGGCGGTCGACGAAGGCGTCGATAGTCGTCGCCAGCAGGTAGAAGGCGGCGGCATGGTCGGGGATCTCGGCGGCCTTTTGCCACGACATCTGCGAAGCTGCCCGGTAGGCGTGGATACCGTTGCCCTGTTCGGCGAGCGTCTCCAGAAGCGGGGTGAACATAGGTGTCTCCTTTCGGAACGGGACGTGAAGGGTCAGAAGGAAAGACTGCCGGCGCCGCCATGGGCGGCCGACCAGTCGAGAGGTGCGTCGATGAAGGCCCGCAGCGCATCCAGCGCCGGGCGGGGGAAGCTGTCGCGGGTCTCGGCCTCGGTCAAGATGTCGCCCCAGTTGGCCAGGGCGTGCAGGCGCAGGCCGTGCTGGTCCAACGCGACACGGGTCTCGGGGAAGATGTCGTAGTGGAACAGCATCAGCACGTCCGACACCTTCAGCCCGGCTTCGCGCAGGGCCTGGCAGAAACGGATCTTCGAGGCGCCGTCGGTGGTCAGATCCTCGATCAGCAGGACCCGCTGGCCGGAAGTCGAGACGCCCTCAATCCGAGCCGCCGGGCCGAAGCCCTGGGCGCGTTTGCGCACGTATTGCATCGGCAGGCCGGCCAGGGCCGCGATCCAGGCGGCGAAGGGGATGCCGGCCGTTTCGGCGCCGGCGACAGCATCGATGCGGTCGCGCCCGATCTCAGAATCCAGGATCTCGGTCGCGAAGCCCATCATCATCTCGCGCAGCGCGGGGTAAGAGATTACCTTGCGGACATTGATGTAGACCGGGCTGGCCACGCCGGAGGACAGGATGAAGGGCCGCTGGCCCGCGCATTCCACGGCGCCGATGTCCAGCAGCGCCCGCGCGGTGCGGTGCGCAAAATCTTTGCGGGTCTCGGGCGAGAGCTGCATTGGCAGGGCTTCCTTCATTCTTCCGCCTCCAGATAGGCGGAAAGGATCGCTGTGCCTACGAGGAAATCGCCGATTTCCATCGCTTCGTCGGGATTGTGGCTGCCATTGCGGTTTCGCACGAAGACCATACCGGCAGGAATGCCCGCTTGGGCGAAGATCGCCGCGTCATGGCCGCCGCCCGAGGGCATGATGAAGGGCTCGTCCGTCACCCGGGCCATGGCGGTCTCCAGCCCGACTATGACGGTGGGGTCCATAAGGGCAGGGGCCACGGCCACCTCGGCGCCGGTGTCGAAACGCACGCCACGGCTGCGGCCGATGTCGTCCATCTGCTCGCGCAGGTATGCGCGCATCTGGTCGAGGATCGCCGCATCCTGCGAGCGGATGTCGAGCGAGAAGCCCAGCTCGTCCGGGATGCGCGAGATCGCGTGCGAGGCCGGGTTGGTGCCCACGATGCCTGAGGTCAGCACCAGGTCGCGCCCGGTCCGCAGCAGGTGGTTCCAGGTGTCGTCCAGCCGGTGCATCAGTTCGGCAAAGGCCAGCACCGGGTCGTGGCGGTAGGCGCGGGGCACGGCGCCGGAGTGCCCGGCCTCGCCGATGCAGCGCACCAGCCGGTGGCGGAAGTTGCCCCGGATGCCCGAGACGACGGCGGCGGGCAGGCCCCGTTCGACAAGCAGCGGGCCCTGTTCGATGTGCAGTTCCAGGTAGCCTTCGATCTTCGACAGGTCGCATATCGGGGTCCGCGCGGCCAGCGGCGCCGTGTCGATGCCCAGGCCGTCCAGGTGATCACGCAGCGAGCGGCCATCGCCCTTGTGGGCCGCGGTAAGTTCCGCGTTGGGCAATTGCCCGGTCAGCATCTTGGAGCCTAGGTAACAGGCGCCGAACCAGGCGCTTTCCTCGCCGCGCATGGCCAGGCATTTGACCGGGCGCCGGAAGGAACGGCCGCTGCGCGCGGCGCGGATCAGGACGATCAGCCCCGCCACGACGCCCGCCAGGCCATCGTAGTTGCCGCCCATGGGCACGCTGTCGACATGGCTGCCGATCAGCACCCAGCTTTCCGCCTGCGCATCCTTGGGCAGGCAGAACAGCAGGTTGCGGCCTGCGTCTTCTTCGACGTGCAGGCCCTCGGTGCGGCCGAAATCGGCCAGCCAGTCCAGCGTCCGCGTCTCGATGTCCGAAAAGGCAGGGCGGCTGACGCCCGCGGTGTCGGGCGAGAGGGCGCGAATGCCGTCGAAGACCTGTGCCGCCAGGGCGCCCATGGCCGCATCGTCGTGGCTCTTGAGGGATTGTAGCATCATGCGGCCCTACCTTTCTCTTGCGTTTCGACGCGTGTCTTTGCGGATTGCACGGTTGGTGCGATGCTGTGCGGAGGCAGGGGACCGGGCATGGCTATCATGCTGGCCGCCCTCGATGGCTCGAGAGGCAGAACCACCCGGTCCCAACGCCTGACCTGACCGCTGATTAGGCTCTGCGGATCATCGCTGTGTAGGGCGAGGACGGCATGGGAGGGCTGCCTGATGGGGAATGGCACAGGAGGATTGCCATGAAGGTATTTATCGGCCTCAATGTGGCCAAGGAGGTGCACTGGGCCTGCGCGATCGACGGGAACGCCAAGCCGCTTCTCAGCTGCTCCGTAGTAAAACAGCCCGACCAGATTGCTGCCCTGATCGAGGACATTGGCGCGCTTGGCGCAGACGAGGTCACGGTCGCGCTCGACATTCTCGGCGGTGCCGCCACGCTCTTGTGTGCGATGATCGTGGAGGCGGGCTTTCGGCTGGTGCATGTGCCGGGCCTGTCGGTGAACCGGGCGCGGCAGGGGATGCGGGGCGGCGAGAACAAGTCCGACCCGCGCGACGCGGCCACGATCGCCGAGCTCGCGCGCACACGCCATGATCTGCGCCCCGTTGACATCGAGCGCGAGATCGACGTGAACATCCGCCTGCTGGTGGGTCGGCGCAGTGAGATCGTGTGCGACCAGACCCGTTGCCTGGCGCGTTTGCGCGACCTGCTGTCCTCGGTGTTTCCGGCACTTGAGCGCAGGATCGACGTGAGAACGAAGACCGGTCTGGCCTTCCTCAGCCTCTTTGCCGCCCCGCATGAACTTCGCGCTGCGCGACCGGCAAGCGCCGCAAGAAAGATCATGCGCCTGGCCCCGCTCTCGCGCGGCGTGGCGCAGCTGACCGAGGAGGCGATTACCCTCGCCAAGGCGCAGACCGTGGACGTGCCGGGCGCCCTGACCCGGGCTCGCCTCGTCAAAGAACTGGCCACCGAGGCCCTGCGCGCCCGCGAGATGCGCGACCGGATCGACCGCGACATCGCCGAACTGCTCGCCTGCCACCCTGACGCGGCCCTCATCCAGAGCCTGCCCGGGATGGGGGTCGTGATGACGGCAGAACTCATCGCCAACATCGGCGACATCCGCCGTTTCCGTTCCGCTGACGCGCTCGCTGCCGCGGCCGGCCTCACGCCGGTTCTGCGCCAGTCGGGCAAATCCTACGCCATCCGCCGCGCAACCGGCGGCGACAAGGCGCTCAAGCGGGTCTTCTTCCAGTCCGCTTTCGTCGCGCTTTGCCACCCCGAAAGCAAAGCGTTCTACGATCGAAAACGTGCCGAGGGGAAAAGACACAACCAGGCTGTCATCGCGCTCGCCCGAAGACGCATCAACGTGATCTGGGTAATACTCAATACCAGACAGCCCTTCGCCGAAAACTTCAATTCTGCCGCTTGACTCGTCCATTAGGCTGCCTCTCCGCCCGGGATCTGCACCGAGCCGATGATCTCGCCGAGCGAGGTGACGCCCTGCTCCTGCATCCAGTCCGAGAGTTCGGCGATCAGCCGGGCCATGACGGTGGGCGACCGGAAGGTGGCGGTGCCGACCTGCACGGCGGCGGCGCCGGCGATGAGGAATTCTAGCACGTCGTCCAGCGTGGCGATGCCGCCGCAGCCGATCACCGGCACGCGGCAGGCGTGGGCGCATTGGTACGTCATGCGCAACGCTATAGGCTTCACCGCGGGGCCGGACATGCCGCCCATGACGTTGCCCAACCTGGGCTGCCGCGTTCGCACGTCGATGGACATGCCAAGCGCAGTGTTCGCGGTGACGATTGCATCGGCGCCCTCGGCTTCGGCGGCCATGGCCACGGCGACCGGCTCTCCGGTGTTGGGCGTCAGCTTGGCCCAGAGCGGCAGGTCCGTCTCGGCCCGCAGGCGGCGCATCACTTCGGCGGTGGTGTCGGGACGCATCGCGAAGGCGTTGCCGTCTGCCTCGATGTTCGGGCAGGAAATATTGGCCTCGATCGCCGCCACGCCGGGCAGCGAGACCTCGGCGGCGAGGCGGGCGAACTCATCCATCGAGTGGGCCGAGATCGAGACCACTAGCGGCGCCTTGTAGGCGGACCAATAGGGCAGCATCCGGTCGCGGAAATCGTCGATCCCCTTGGACGGGATGCCGATGGCGTTCAGCATGCCGCCCTGCAGGTCGCAGACCCGCGGCGTCGGGTTGCCGGCGCGCTTGCCGTGCATGATTGTCTTCAGCACATGGGCGCCCAGCACATCCAGGTCGAAGACGTCCGATAGATCTTCGGAGAAAGTGCCGGAGGCGGGCATGATCGGGTTGGCGAAGGTCAGCTCGCCGACTTTGACGGAGAGGTCGGGGGTGCTCATGCGATGGCCTCCGAGATGGGAAAGACGGGACCTTCGCGGCAGACACGGCGGTGGACGACCTCGTTGCCTTCGCGGAAGGGGCGGACGCAGGCCTGGCACATGCCCAGGCCGCAGGCCATCTGCTGCTCCATAGCGATTTCGCCGGGGATGCCATGCTTCTGGCCCAGGCCCTGCAGCATGGTCAGAAGGCGGCGGGAGCCGCAGGTGTAGAAGGCATCGACCCTGCCTGCGGCGATGCGCGCCTCAATCAGGGCTTCCAGAGCCGGCACCTCGGACGAGCCGTCCTCGTCATGCACCACGATGACCTCGGCGCCGTAGCTGCGGAAGAGGTCGACCGACATGGCTAGTTCCGGGCTGCGGGCCGAGCAGATCGCGGTCAGGCTGCGGCCCTGTTGCTGTGCCATCCGGGCTAGAGGCGCCAGGGTGGCCAAGCCCACGCCGCGCGCCACCAGCATCAGGTTCTGCCAGGCGTCGGGCATGGTGAAACCCTGGCCCAGCGGGCCCAGCACGTTCAGCGTGTCGCCCGCGCGCAAGGTGGCCAGGCCACGGGTGCCGGCGCCTGCGATCTTGTAGAGGAACTGCAACTGCCCTGCGTGGGCGTCATAGCCGTAGATCGACATCGGGCGGCGCAGGAAGGGGTGCTCGCCCTCGGGCACTGGGCAGAGCAGCTGGAAAAACTGACCCGGGGCGCAGTCCAGCACCTCGGCCGGGGCGTCCAGGGTCAGCAAGCGGTACTCGCCGTTGACCGGCATGTTCGAGAGCACGATGGCCCGGGCCTCGGCGCAGCGTGCGGTGACACCGGGCGAGGGGGGGACGGACAGGATCGAAGGGATGAGGGTCATGAGAGGACCTTTCGGGGAAGTGCGCGGATCAGCCGTAGATCAGGCGCGGCACGAAGAGGGAGATCTGCGGGATGTAGGTGATCAGCAGCAGCACGATCACGTTGACCAGCACGAAGGGCCAGACGCCGCGGATGATGTCGGCCACCGGTTTGCCCAGGGTCGAGGAGGCGACGAAGATGTCCAACCCGAAGGGTGGGGTGATCATGCCCAGGCAGACGTTGAAGGTGACCAGCATCCCGAAGTGCACGGGGTCGATGCCGAAACTCTGCGCCACGGGGTAGAGCGGCGGCACGAGGACCAGCAGGGTCGAGTTCGGGTCGATGAACATGCCGGCGATGAAGAAGCAGATGTTCACCGCGATCAGGAAGCCGATGCGGCCGGCGTCGGCGCTGTCCAGCAGCCCCAGGATCGCCGTCGGTACCTGCGCCAGCGTCACGAAGAACGAGATCAGACCGCCCATGGCCAGCAACACGAAGATGATCGCGGTGTTGATCGCGCTGTCTTCGGTGATCTTGACCAGGGCGCCCCAGTTCAGGCTGCGGAAGACCAGGGTCTCGACCAGAATGGCATAGACCACGCTGACGGCGGCGGCCTCGGTGGGGGTGATCACGCCCGAGTAGATGCCGCCCAGAATGATCACCGGCATGCCAAGCGCCCATTTCGCGTTCCACATGGCGCGCAGGCGGGCGCCCCAGGGCAGGCGGTCGCTGTGGCTGACGTTGTCGCGGCGGGCCTGGATCTCGACGAAGATTGCGAAGGCCACGCCCAGAACGATGCCCACACCCAGCCCCGCAGCGAACAGCTGCGAGATCGAGGTGCCGGTGATCCAGCCATAGACGATCAGCGTGATCGAGGGCGGGATCAGCAGCGCGGTTTCGGCAGAGGAGACGAGAAGGCCCAGCGAGAACTTCTCGGAATACCCGGCCTTCCGCATCTCGGGATAGACCATGCGGCCCATGGCGGCGACGGTGGCTGGGGCCGAGCCGGAGACGGCGCCAAAGGCCATCGAGCCGCCGACCACCACGTGGCCGATACCGCCGCGGCTGTGACCGACCAGCGCGGTCACCACGCCCACTAGCTGGCGGGCGATCTGGCCCGACCCCATGAGGTTGGCCGCGAAGATGAAGAAGGGGATGGCCAGCAGGGTCGAATGGTCGATCCCGCCGACGATCTTCTGCACCACCGCCGCATCAGGCAGACGGCCGTAGAAGGCTTCCTTGTAAGCCAGCGCGGGCAGGCCCAGCACCAGGAACATTTCGAAGCCGGCGACGAGCAGCAGCACGGCAAGAAGGAGGATGAGGGCGAGGATCATTCTGCCTGCTCCTGTGCGTTGAAGCGGTTGATGATGCCGAACAGGCTAAGGCCATAGCGCAGAGCAAGCAGCAGGAAGCCCACGACAGGGGCGAGGTAGATGTAGCCCATGGGCACGCCCAGCGTGGGCGAGGCCTGGCCGGACTTCAGGACGAATTGCACCAGGCCGAACGCCAGCCAGGCCACGTAGAGGCCGAAGAGCAGGCCGCAAAGATCGATCAGCTTGCAGACCGCGCGGATGGCGCCGGCCGGCAGCCGTTCGCGCAGATTGGTGATGCCGACGTGCTTGCCGCGTTCAAGCGCCAGGCCCAGGGCCAGGAAGACGAGGAAGAGGTTCATCATCCGCACCGCTTCCTCGACCCAGGCGAAGCGCGAGGCGAAGGTGCCTCCGATTTCGCGGGTGACGACGGAGCTGGTATAGAGAACCACCATTGCAAGGAAGAGAGCCACCAGAAGGCTGCGCTCGATCGTCCTCAGCAGGGTCAGGAATTTCATGGGATGTGCCTCGCGCAGTCGGGGCGGGCCACCTGCAGCAGGGGCCGGAAGGGGGAGGGCCCGCCGCGAAAGACGGGCCCGGGGAGAGAAGCCATGGGAACGGCTTACTGAAGCGCCTCGTAGGCTTCTTCATAAGTGGCCAGCAGGGCTTTGCCGGTGTCGCCGGCCTTGGCGACATAGGCCTCGGAGGACGGGCCGAAGGTGGCTTCGCGCAGAGCGGCGCGCTCTTCCTCACCGGCGACGCGGACGTTGGTGCCGGCGGCCTCGATGGTTTCCAGCGCTTCCTCCACGGCGGCGGCCTTGTGGGCGGTCAGCTCGGGGATGACTTCGTGGAAGGCGGTGGTGATCACCTCCTGGTACTCGGCCGGCAGGCTGTCCCACCACATCGGGTTGAACAGCACGACATCTTCCATGGCGCCGTGATCAGAGACCACGAGGTACTCCTGCACCTCGTAGAACTTCATGTTCATGATGGTATCCAGCGGGTTCTCTTCCCCGTCCACGACGCCGGTCTGCAGCGAGGTGTAGAGCTCGCCGAAGGGCAGGGCGATGGCCGAGGCCCCAAGGGCGTTGAACTGTTCGATCAGGATCGAGCTGTCCATGACGCGGAACTTCTGGTCGGCGAAGTCGGCCAGGCTGTCGAGCGGCTTGTTCGAAGTGAACTGCTTCTTGCCGTTGGGCCAGAGCGTCACGGCGAACATGCCCTTGTCCGAGAAGGTGTCCAACAGCGCCTGGCCGAAGGGTCCGTCGCGCAGTTCCTGCGCCTTGGCGTCGTCTTCGGGCAGCAGGTAGGGGATGTCCATGATCGACACGGCCGGGTTGAAGCCGCCCAGGAAGGCGGCGGGGGCCACGGTGCCCTCGATGGTGCCCAGCTGGACGCCTTCGTTCATCTGGCGCTGGTTGCCCAGCTGGCCCTGCGGGAAGATCTGGAACTCGACCTCGCCGTCGGTGCGCTCTTTCACCAGTTCGGCGACCTTCTCAAGCGTCACGTTGCGGCTTTGCGCCGGGCTTTCGAGGTGACCGATTTTGGCGACGTATTCCTGCGCCTGCGCGCCGGAGGCCAGAACCAGGCCCAGTGCTGTCAGTCCGGAGAGGACGGTGGTTTTGCGGAACATCTGTGACTCCCTGTCATGCTCATCTTGTCTGATGCCTGAAGGATCACGATGGTGGCGCAGGGGGTCAATGGAAAAATCTAAAAAATGAGACGGCAGAGAAAATTTATCGGATGGTCAGCTTTAGGCCGTCTAGTTTTTGAGCGGAGGGGGTGACGGCCGCTTAGTGAATCCCGTGCCTTTCGATCAGCGCGTCGACGTGGTCGGCAGCCTCGCGACCCTTGAGCGAGCTGGCCCAGAGGCGTTGGGTGATCCCTTCGTGCAGCTTCAGCGCCTCGGGGGCCGAGGTAATCAGGCCGACACCGATCCGGATGTTGGGGTTATGGCCCAGCCGGAAGGGCGAAATGGTCAGAGTCGATTCGCTGCCCTTGCGCACGATCTGGAAGGAGGTCGCGGGAATCGGCTCGCGCGCGACGCCAACCTGGATTCCGATGAGCGGTTCACGCAGCATCGCTGAGATATGCTGTGCTTCGCGCAGGGCCATGCGGCGGCGGGTGTCCAGCGTCGCGGGCGGCAGCTCGCTGCGGCCGATCAGGCCCTCGCGCAGGAAGCGTTCGATGTCCGCGTCCGAGATGATCGAGGCCAGGTGCGGCCGGCGCTGATTGAAGCGAGTCTTTCTTTTCTTCAGGATATCAAGAATCTGATCGACATCCTTCCCCTGGTCGGCGGTGGTTGATTCGCGCATTACGTCTGCCAGCACGGCGTCATAGCCACCCGTGGTGACCAAGTAGGAGATCGGGCTGAAGAGGCCGATGATCTGCTCGCTATCCTCTTCGATCTGGCGCATCCGCTCGAAGAAGCTGACGGCGTTGTCGACATATTCGATGCCCACGCCCAGCAGGGAGGGCAGGGAAACCTGCAGCTCGTCCGCGATGGCGGTCAGCATCTCGATCTTGGCGATTTCGCCTTTTTCGGCGCGGTAGAGTGCTGCGCGAGAGATGCCGAGTCGGGCGGCCAAATCCTCTGGCGACAGGGCGCGGCCTAGCCTGTGGGCGCGCAACCGGGCGCCCAGCTCGACGAAATTCACCTTGTTTGCCTGCGTCACGGGCTGCCCCCCCCCCTACGGATCTTTTTGACGGTCCTTGTGGCTGGCGGCGCAATGCGCCCGGTCATGGTTCGTCTCGGAAATGATCCAATCACGAGATGCAAGCCCCTGCAATCCTAGCTGGATTCTACGATTCCCCAAAGTTTGCGAGGAATTTTTGGTTTTCAGGCGAAGTGACTAGACGCCAATCAGGTGCATTTTTTAGATTTTCCACACTGAGCGCCCCTTTTCTGGGCGGATTCTCTCATTTTTGATGAGAACATGCTACGCAGTCTAAAAAATGAGAGTTGGCACTTGAACCTCGCGCCGCCTGTCGCCCAGAATCGGGGCCAAACTAGTATGCGAAGAAGAGGACATCCCTCGTGATCAGTGTTTCCGGCCTGACGAAGCGGTTCGAAATGGACGGCGGTGCCTCCGTCCTGGCCCTGTCGCCCGTCACCCACCACATCCCCGAAGGTGCCTTTGTGTCGATCGTCGGGCCCTCTGGCTGCGGAAAGTCGACCTTCCTGCGCCTGGTGGCCGGCCTCGAGGAGGCCTCGGACGGTACGATCACGCTGGACACCGGCGCTACCCGCCGGCCCGTGGGCTTCGTCTTCCAGGACGCGGTGCTACTGCCGTGGAAACGGTGCGCGACAATATCCGCTTCCCGCTGGATACCGCGGGCGCGAAGAAGTCCGAAGGTAACAAGCGCGTGCAGGAGCTGATCGACCTGGTTGGCCTGACCGGCTTTGAAGATGCTCTGCCCAAGCAGCTGTCGGGCGGCATGCGTCAGCGCGCTGCCATTGCCCGAGCCCTCGCCGACGATCCGCCGATCCTGCTGATGGACGAACCCTTCTCGGCCGTTGACCTGCTCACCCGAGAGACGCTGAACGACGAGTTGCTCAAGATATGGAAGGCCACCGGCAAGACGATCCTGCTGGTCACCCACTCGGTCGAGGAGGCCGCCTACCTAGGGTCCGACATCATGGTGATGTCGCCGCGTCCGGGGCGGCTGAAGAAGACCTATTCGGTCGATCTTCCCTATCCGCGCACGCCTGAAACCAAGGCGCTGCCCGGCTATCATGCCCTGGTATCGGACCTGCGCAGCGACCTGCGGGAAACCGAGTGATGCCGCGTCAGATCCGTTCCTTCATCGAGTACGGTGCCGCGCTGGCGCTTTTGCTGGTGGCCTGGTGGTACGCCAGCGGGCCGATGGGGATGCCCAAGTACCTGCTGCCCTCGCCGCAGGCGACCTTCTCGACGCTGTGGAAGATGATGGTCGACGGCAGCCTCTGGCCGCACCTGTGGTTCACCGTGCACAACATCGTCATGGGTCTGGCCATCGGCGCCGTCGCGGGCATTGCGCTGGCCTATGTACTGTACAAGCTGCCGCGCCTGTCGACCCTGCTGGACGGACCGCTGGTAGTGCTGCAGACCGCGCCGAAGATCGCGCTGGCGCCGTTGTTCGTCGTCTGGTTCGGCCTGGGGCTGGCCGCCAAGCTGGTGCTGATCTTCTCGCTGGTTTTCTTCCCGGTGCTGATCGGCGCGCTGGCGGGCTTCCGCGGCATCGATTCCCGTATGCATGACCTGGCCGTGCTGCTGAAGCTGCGCCCCCTGCAGCGCTTCTGGCAGATCGACATCCCGGCCGCCCTGCCGGGCATCTTCGTGGGCCTGAAGATCGGTGCCGTGCAGGCGCTGGTGGGCGCGGTGCTGGCCGAGTGGATCTCGGGCTCCGATGGGTTGGGCTATCTGATGACCTTCGCCGGGGCCACCTACAAGACGCCGCTGCTGTTTGCCGCCGTGCTGCTTACCTCGCTGTTGGGCATCGCCCTGCATGCCGGGCTGACCGCCATCGAATCCCGCGTTCTGGCCTGGAAGGTGCAGGATGGCCGCTGAGAAACCTACAGCCCGCTTCCCTTTCACCGGGGGGCGCCCGCCGCATCTGCCCTGCGGTCCCGGCGATGTCGCCCGCGACGTGCTGGTGCCGGGCGATCCCGACCGCGTGGCCCTGCTGAAGGACATGCTGGAGGACGTGCAGGACTTCGGTCGCAAGCGCGAGTTCGCCCTGATCACTGGGCGCTACCAGGGGCATCCGCTGACCATCTGTTCCAGCGGCATCGGCGGCCCTTCGGCCGAGATCGCCCTGGTCGAGCTGAAGCACCTGGGGGCCGAACGGGTCGTGCGCATCGGCGGCATGTCCGCCTTGGTGCCCGAGATCGGCGTTGGCAACTACCTTGTCCCAGACCGTGCCATCGGCAACACCGGCGTCGGCGCTCTCTATGCCGCGCAGGGCTATGAGGCCCTGGCCGATCCGGCGCTCCTGGCCGGCCTGCGCGCCGCCGCGGCCGAGCTGGGGCATGTGACGCATACCGGCACCATCGCCTCGACCGACAGCTATTACCTTGGCCAAGACCGGCCCCTGCCGGACGGCACCGAGGGCGCCTTCCTTGACGGCTTCCTCAAGCAGGGGGCCGTCGGCTGCGAAATGGAGGCCCAGGTCATCCTCTCTGTCGGCCGGGCGCTTGGCCTGCAGGCGGCCTGCCTGATCGGTGCGCATGGCAATCGTGCCACGGACGACTGGCTGGTCGACTACGATCCCACGCAGAGGGGCCTACTGACCATCGCCGGTCGCGCCCTGGCTGCCCTGAAATAAACCCGCAACCACAAGAAGACCCAACAGGAGAACCTCCCCATGACCCACGTCTTCAAGACCACTGTCGCCGCCCTGGCGATGCTTGCCGCCGCCCCGGCCGCCTTCGCTACCGACAAGGTGACGATGCAGATCGACGGCGCCGCAGTGCCCTTCTACTCGCCGCTCTACGCCGGTGTCGAAAACGGCTTCTTTGCCGATCAGGACATCGAGGTCGAGTTCATCTATGCCGGTGCGTCCGACATCCTGACCAACATTGCTGCCGGCAACGTGCAGTTCGGCTTCCCCAACGGTGACGCCGTCGTCGCGGCTGCGGCCAACGGCCTGCCCGTCAAGGTCGTGCACACCACCTACCAGCGCGGTATCGGCGCGCTGTTGGCCAAGGAAGCCACCGGCATCTCCACCTATGCAGATCTGAAGGGTAAGACCGTTGCCGTCACCTCGCTGGGGTCGCCCAACTACCTGCAGCTGCAGGTTGGTCTGCAGAAGGCCGGTCTGACCATGGACGACATCAAGCTGGAAGTCGTCTCCACCGGTGCCATCGTGCAGGCGCTGCAAAGCGACCAGGTCGACGCCATCGTCTTCTCGGAACTGCGCAAGTACAATCTGGAAGCCGCCGGTGAAGACGTCACGATGATCCTGTCGAACGACTTCTTGCCCTCCTTCGGCAATGTCGTCGTCACCTCCGACAAGCTTTTGGCCTCGGACCCCGACCTGGTGAAGCGCTTCACCAACGCCGTCACCGCCTCCTACGAGTGGGTGATCGACGGCCACGTGGAAGACGCGTTGGACATCTCCTTCGAGAAGTACACCCCGACCTGGTCCGACCAGAAAGAGCTGCTGACCACTGCGTTCGAGAACTCCTTCGTGGCCTCCGTCTGGCAGAGCGATCTGACCAAGGAAAAGGGCCTGGGCGCGGCGGACTTCGACGCCTGGCAGGCCAACGCGGATACGCTGGCTGAATACGGCGTGATCGACAGCGCGCCCAAGGCCACCGATTTCGTGGTCGATCCCTCGACCATCGGTGAATAAGCCATGCTGAAACGCGGGATTGCAGGCCTTTTTCTCATCCTCGTCCTCTGGGGCGGGGGCGTGTTCCTCTTCGACGTGCCGGAGTACCTCTTGCCGGGGCCCGGAACCGTCTTTGACCGTCTTGGCTTCCTTTATGCCAATGCCGGCCTGCTGGGGCACGTCCAGGTCACGCTGGTCGAGATCTTTTGGGGCTTCGTCTTCGGCCTGCTGGCCGGGGTGGTCTGCGCGGTCATCTTCGCGCGGATCCCCGTGACGGAGCGGCTTGCGACCCCGCTCATCCTGCTTTTGCAGACGGCGCCGAAAATCGCCATTGCACCCCTGCTCCTGCTTTGGCTGGGGCTGGGGCCGGCACCGAAGATCGTGCTGATCGCCATCGTCACCTTCTTCCCGGTGATGACGGGGATGCTGTCGGGCCTGCGCTTCGTGAACAAGTCCTTCCTGGACCTGGCGCAGGTGCTGAAGCTGACCGCCTGGCAGCGCTTCGTGCATATCGAGCTGCCGGCCTCGCTGCCGACGCTCTTTGCCGGCGCCACCGTGGCCACGACCTTGGCCATGACAGCGGCGGTGATCGGTGAGCTCATGGGCTCCAACGAGGGCATGGGTTACCTGCTGTCGATGGGGCAGGAGAACGCGGATACGGCGACGGTGATCGGTATGGTCCTGCTCTTGTCGCTGACTGGCTGGCTTTTCTACGAGGTGGCCGAGTATCTGCGGCGGCGCATGGAGGCACGGTTCTCGGATGTCTGAGGCGCGTCGCGCGTTTATCTGCGTGCTGGATTCCGTCGGCATCGGGGGCGCCCCCGATGCCCATTCCTTTTTCAACGACGGGGTGCCGGATGTCGGCGCCAATACCTTGCTGCACATCGCCCAGGCCTGTGCGGCGGGGCGTTGTGACGACCGGGGCCGCGTGGGCCCGCTGCATCTGCCCAACATGGATTGCCTGGGGTTGGATGCCGCGCTGCGCCTGGCCTCTGGAGAAGGCGCTCCCGAGGCCTCTGCGCCCGGTACTGCGGCCAGCTGGGCCGTGCTGCAATCTGCCTCCGCCGGCAAGGACACCCAGACCGGCCATTGGGAGCTGGCGGGCCACCGGCTGGACCGCGACTGGCACTACTTCCCGCGCCAGGTGCCGGCTTTCCCCGAAGAGGCCATGGCGGCGCTGATCGCTGCCGGCGATCTGCCGGGCACGCTGGCCAATTGCCACGGCTCCGGCTCTGACCTTCTGACGCGCTTCGGGGCCCGGCACATGGAGAGCGGCCAGCCGATCCTCTACACCTCCGCCGACAGCGTGGTGCAGATCGCGGCCCATGAAGATACTTTCGGGCTGGAACGTTTGCTGGCGCTTTGCGAGGTCGCGGCAGAGATCTTCCATCCGATGAACATTGGCCGGATCATCGCGCGCCCCTTCGTCGGCACGCCCGCGACTGGCTTCACCCGCACGGCGAACCGACACGATTATGCCATTGCGCCGGATGGGCCCACGCTTTGCGATCGGGTGCAGGGACTGGGTGGCAAGGTGCATGGGATCGGCAAGATCGGTGACATCTTTGCGGGGCGGGGCATTGATCGCGTCCTGAAGGCGTCTGACGACATGGGGTTGTTCGACCGCCTGCTGGAAACCACGGACCAGGCCGCGCCAGGCGACCTAGTCTTCGCGAATTTCGTCGAGTTCGATAGCCTCTATGGTCACCGCCGTGACCTTTCTGGCTACGCCATGGCGCTGGAGCGCTTCGATGCCCGCCTGCCGGAGCTTCTTTCGCGACTGGCGCCCGACGATGTGCTGCTGCTGACGGCGGATCATGGGAATGATCCATCCTGGGTCGGTACGGATCACACCCGCGAACGGGTGCCTTTATTGGCCCGCGGCGTGAGGTTGGCGCCGGACGTGCGCCCCTTCACCGACCTGGCTGAGATCGTACTGGGCCACCTTCGGGAACGTCAGGTGACCACCCGAGTCCCTTGTGTTGATGGCTCCCGCATAGCAAGTCGCAAATGATTTCGTGTGTCTTTTGGGAAGCGGTCGTTTGTCCGGCCTTCCATTGATGGATCATCGTCGGATGCACCCCGAACCGGCTTGCCAGCTCGGCGGCCGTCTCCTCGTCTTTAAGGGCTTCCAGCGCGACCTTCGCGTTGAACTCAGGCGCGTGCGGCTTCCGTTTCGACATCTCTGATCTTCTTCTCTTCAAAGATCAGCAGACTGCAAATCGTAGCCTATGTCAGTGTCCGAATTTCGGGGGGATAGATCACTCCATTCGCCGCCTCGGTCTTTGCCTCGACTGCCATCTCAATGATGCGCTCGGCGGCATAGGCCAGCATCTCGCGCACGAGATCGCCATCGGCGCGCTGTTCAATCAGGAGCAAGCACCACCGATTCTTTCATCGCGCATCGTCTTCTCCGTATTGGTGTCGAGTGTCGCAACCCGAACCTTTCCCGAAGAACGGCGGTGACCACCAGCGTCACCCGCGGCCGCGCGCTGCGCTACGCCGAAGGCTTCGCGCGTGGCCTCCTACACCAAGCGAAGGGACACTATCCGGTCGCGTCTTCGAACGTATATGTGAGTGAGGTCGCTTCCCGAGGCCCGAACGTATTGGAACGTAGGTCGTAAAGCCTTGAATACTATAGGTGCGCATTCTTGGAAATCTGACCGATAAGTAATTGTAGTTCAAGGAAACCGCGTTGTTCTCCCCGGTGCGCCACTTCCTCCATCCAGCTTTGAAACATTGGGTAAGCCACCCAGGTTGAACCTTGTTTTGGCTGAATTGGATCCTTCCGTTCCAGATACGACCTTCTGAAGGCCCGCGCTCTTGCCGTCGCGCGCGGCCTCGCTTTGCGTTTCGGCTCCGAGAATCGCCATGTGCCGCTCGGGCGCGGCGCTTTTGGGCGAGCGCGGTGCGCGTCATGTGTCTTGGCGCTGCCACCGTTGCCCCCCGGGAAGGGGAGAGGGGCAGGCGGCGGGTTGAAGCGGGCATCGCAGGAGGGCGAGAGGCCCGGGGCGGCAGCCTCGGCCTTTGGCGCTGGGGAACAGTTTGGCGATCCGGGACCGCCCGCGCTCAGGTGTCGATGAACTCCAGGAAGGCCTGGAGGGCGGGCTGGTCTGCATCACGTTTCCAGATCATGCACACGTCGACCTGTGGCGCCGTCCCGGCAAGGTCCAGGTAGTGCACACCCGTGTTGCGGGCGTCGGCCATGGATTTGGGAACCAGGGAGACACCAAGCCCGGCTGCGACCAGACCGATGATGGTCTGCATCTGAATGGCTTCCTGATGGATCTGAAGGGGCCGTCCATGGTCCGCGTAATGCGCCTCGACCGCGTCGTAATAGGCGGGGGCGAAAGGGCGGGGGAAGAAGATCAGCGGGGCGTCGGCGATTGACCGGAAGTCCAGCGTTCCGGATGCGAGGGACGTTGCCGGGGCCCAGCGGTCGGATACGGCGGCCACCAGGGGGTCGTGGCGCAGCGTGCGGGAACAGATCTGGGGATGCAGGGCAGCGGACGGGCGAATGATGATGCCAGCGTCGATCGTCCCGTCCGCCAGAGCGTCGAGTTGCACATCGCTGGTTGCTTCCTGAAGGTCGATCTGGACCTGGGGGAATGCCTGTCGGAACCGGCTGACCAGTCGTGGCAACAGGTCGAAGCTGGCAATGCTCACGAAGGATAGCCGGAGGGTGCCGAGCGCGCCGCGTGCGGCCTGCCGGGCGATGGAGGGCAGCCGGTCGAAGTCCGACACGACCTGGACCGCGTGGTGCCGAAGGATGGTGCCGGTGGTCGTCAGGGCAACGCTCTTGGTCGTGCGGTGGAACAGCTGAACGCCCAGATCCTCTTCCAGCCGTCGGATCGACATGCTGAGCGGTGGCTGCGTCATGTTCAGCCGGTCGGCCGCCCGCCCGAAATGCAATTCATCGGCGACGGTCAGGAAGTGCCGGATCTGGCGCAGGTCCATCTCTGCCCGCATGCCTTTGGTTCTCTGAGTATATTAGTTGGTCGAGTGTAATATATTTTACGGACGTTTGCACAGCACCTACCCTTGCCTGGCGGAGAGAGGGAGGCGCAGCATGTCGGCAGGGGCAACGAAATCGGCGGACAGCAGGGCGGCAGGAGTGATTCTGATGGGGGTTGGCGTCGCCTGCCTGAGCGTGAACGACGCGCTCGCGAAACATCTCGTGGACAGATATTCGCCGCTGCAAATCCTGTTCCTGCGCAACATCATCGCCTTGCCAGCCGCGATACTCCTGACGCTGCTGATTGGTGGGCCGAAGGCGCTGCGCTCGGCCCGGCCGGCGGCGCACCTGCTGCGGGGTGCGCTTTGGATCGGCGCGACGCTGCTGTTCTTCACCAGCTTCCGCTACATGCCACTGGCCGAGGCGACGGCGCTGATCTTCGTAGCCCCCCTCTTCATCACGGCGCTGTCCGCGCTGCTGTTGCACGAACGGGTCGGGCGCAGGCGGTGGGTCGCGGTCCTTGTCGGGTTCCTGGGCGTGCTGGTCATCATCCGCCCCGGACTGGATGCGTTCCAGCCGGTTTCGTTGCTGCCGGTGATGACCGCCTTCGTCTATGCCCTGTTGATGCTCAGCGCAAAGTGGGTCGATCCGCGCGAGAGCGTCTGGACCATGCTGCTTTACCTGACCGGCGCCAGCGCGCTGCTTAGCGCGCTTCTGGTGCCCTTGGTCTGGGTGCCCCTCACGCTAGAGGACCTCTGGAGCTTCGTGGCCATTGCGCTGTTCGGCACGGCGGGCATGACCATGATGACCCAGGCGTTTCGCCTGGCCCCTGCGGCGATTGTCGCGCCGCTAGACTACTCCGGGCTGGTCTGGGCGAGCCTTCTGGGGTGGCTGATCTGGCAAGAGGTGCCGGATGCGATTGCGGCGGCGGGCGCGGTGCTGATCATCGGCAGCGGCCTTTTCATCATCTGGCGGGAAACAGGGCGCAGGCGCACTGGGGACGGTTTCGTTCAGTAGGCTTCAGCGAAATCCCGGAACAGCGAGGGGGCGCCCATCTGTCCGCCCTTCAGAAGGATCGGCAGCGCGTCGAGGCGTTGATCGACATGCAGGCCCCGGCACACGCAGGCGCCCTGGCCGAAGTCCCGGTCGAAGTCGAGCGCCTCGAACCCCAGCTGCGCGACGATCCGGCTGGAGGTATCGCCCCCGGCAAGGCCAAGGGCGCGGGTGGGGTAGGTCGTCATGACCTCCTGGACGAAGCTGGCGCAGACGTCGGCCAGAGAGGCCGGATCGCGGCGATAGTCCGCCTCGGGGATCAGGTGCATCAGAATGTCGCGACCGGGGGGCAGGTCCGCCGCGAGACGGCCCGCGCTGCCGCTCTGGGACAGAAGGGCCGGGGTCAGGGGGACGCGGTGGAACGCCCCGGCCGCCCCGACCTGCGCCGCCGTCACCGAAGAGCGGGAACCGGCGAAGACGAGGACGCCGCCGTCGCGCCGGGCCTGTTGGGGGGCGGGGGTCGTTTGCGGGGCGGGGGTCGTTTGCGGGGCGGGGGTCGTTTGCTGGGCGGGGGTCGTTTGCTGGGCGGGGGCCTCGCCGAGGTCGCCGCCGAGGATCTCGGCCACGGAACTGGCCCCAATCAACAGCTTGCGCCCCGGCAGCAGGTCAAGCGCCGCACGGATCAGCGTCTGGTCCTGCGGGGACATGACGTCGACCAGGGCCGCGCCTTCGGCCAGCTGCGTGGCGGTGCGCGACGGATCGGCAAGGTCGGGGGCCGCAATCCGCAGCGGCAGATCCAGGCCCTGGGCCGCCAGGTGGCGGGCCAGGTCGGCCTCTGTCATCGGGGTGACGGGATGGCGGGCCATCACCGGGTGGCGGTCGATCCGGTGCACCTCCCCGTCCGGCCCCCGGGCGAAGAGGGTGCCAAAGGCGCAGTGCCGCCCGAGGCTCGGCTGGCCGCCGATCACTGCCAGAATGTCGGGCTGGTAAAGGCGCCGCAGTTCGCTGGCGACGGCCCCGATGGAGCCGACACCGGGGGCGCTGTCGAAGGTCGAGCAGACCTTGAGGTGAAGGATCTCCGGCCCCTCGGCCTCGACCATCGGCCAGAGCCGGTGCAGCGTCTCCAGCGCCTGTGCGGGCGGCAGCGAGCGCAGGTCGGTGGCGATCCCCAGCACGTCCAGGTCGGTGCGGGGGGCGCTGTCGCCGGTCACCAGCCGGGCGCGCAGCCCACGCCGGGCATAGGCGGCCAGGCTGTCCGAGGCGCCGGTGAAATCGTCACCGATGAAGACAATGCGCGCCCCCATCAACGCGCCCCGAAGAAGGCGAGCGCCCGCGCCAGTGCCGGGTGATCCTGCGCGGCGGTGGCCAGCTCAAGGCCCTCGGACAGCGCTGCATAGGCCTCGCGCAGCGAGGCAATGCCCGCCGCAGGTCCGTCGGGATGGGCCAGGATGCCGCCGCCGCACATGAACATGAAATCGGGACTTTCCGCCGCCGCCATGGCCGAGGGCAGGGTGCCCGCCCACTGTCCCGAGGAGAAGGCGGGCATGACCCGGTCATCCGCCCCTGCGGTGAGGGGCGCAAGGCAGGCGCGGGCGGCCTCGGTCACCTCTTCGGCGCTGTCGACGAACTTGCCGCCGATACCGTGGACATGCATGTGATCCACCCCTGCCAGCCGGAACAGTGCCTGGTAGGCCGGGAAGGCCATGCCCAGCACCGGATGGCGGCTCATGGCGCCGAAGCCGTTGCGGTGGCCATGGATCGCCAGATCGGTATGGGCGCGCAGCGTCTCCATCCCAGACAACCCGCACCAGTTGAGCGAGGCCATGACGCAGGTGCCGCCATTCTCGGCCACCAGATCGGCGTGGCGGCGCATGGCGTCCACCTCGTCGGTGATGTTGAAGGCCATCATGACCCGGCGGCCAGAGGCGTCCTCGGCCCGCTTGATCGCGTCCATCACCAGCGGCACCCGGGCCGACAGGGGCGCGATGTCGGGATTGGCGCAGACCTCGTCATCCTTGATGAAATCGACACCGGCGGCGCAGAGGTCGGCCACGAGGGAGGCGATCGCCTCAGGCGTCATGCCAACGTTGGGCTTGATGATCGTGCCGAAGACGGGCCGCCCGGTGACGCCGAGGCTGGCGCGCGTGCCCGCGATGCCCTGCGCGGGCATGGGGTAGCGCGCCCGGTAGGCGGCGGGCAGGGTCACGTTCATCAGCTTCAGCCCGGTGATCTCTCCGATATCGTAGAGATTGCCCGAAACCGTGGCCGCCAGTGTCGGCAGGTTGCGCCCGATGTTGCCGGTCGGGAAGGCGATGCGCACATGGGCGCGACGCACCGGACCGGGGGCGCCCTTGCGGTCGAGGTAGGCCGAGGCCAGCGTGGGCGCGGGGACCTCTCCGAGGTCCTCGACGCTCAGCACCTCGGCGGCAGAGCGGGCGCGCAGCTCGTCCGTTTCGCCCGCGACGCGCACGAAGGTGCCCGAAGATTGCTCTCCGGCCATCATCGCGGCCACGTCCGTCAGGGGGAAGGGCGTTTCCAGCAGGTAGTCGGCGGTAATGCGGTCCATGGATCAGATCGCCGAAAGGTCCGGGAAGGGGCGCACCGGGTCGGAGCCGTCCCAACCCTGCGAGGCCTCGCGGATCAGGTCGAACATGCGGCCCTTGGGGCCCAGCACCTCGGACAGCTCGATGCAGGTGCCCGGGTGATGTTCCTCGGCGAAATAGACGAAGCGGCCGTTCTTGCCGACGCAGCCCGACATCTTCACGGTGAACCCCTTGTCCAGCATCATCGCCAGATCCTTGTCGAACTCGGTCGTCCAGAAGGCCACGTGCTGCAATCCACGCAGGCCCTTTTGCATGAAATCGCGATACATCGAGGGCACGTCGTTGCGGGTCTGGATCAGCTCGACCTGCATGTCGCCGGAATTGGCCAGCGCGACCGAGTTATGCGGCTGATAGCTTTCGCCATCATAGGTGTAATCCTCGATCGGCACCTGCGGGTTATAGTACCAAGGGCCGACGCCCATGACCTGCGCCCAGTGTTTCATGCCGGCTTCGATATCGTCGACGACGATGCCCAGCTGTCGGATGGGGCCAAGAAGAGTGCTCATCGGGAACCTCAGTTCATCAGTTTTTCGGGAAGCCAGGTGGACAGCGCCGGGACGGCAGAGACCACGAGGAGGGAGAGAAGCAGCGGGAGGAAGAAGGGCATCACGCCCGCGATCACCCGGTTCACCGGCATCTTGGTGATGATGGTGATCATGTAGAGGCTCATGCCCACGGGGGGCGTCAGCAGGCCGATCATCAGGTTCAGCACGAAGACGATGCCCAGTTGCAGCGGGTCCACCCCGGCCATGGTCAGCGCAGGCGCGATGATCGGTGCGATGATCAGGATGGCGGCGATGCTTTCCAGCACCATGCCGACCACCAGCAGGAAGACGTTGACCATCAGGAGCAGCACCAGCGGGTTTTCCGACAGGCCAAGCAGCAGGCCTGAGGCCTTCATCGGCACCTGGTCCAGGGTCAGCACCCAGGCGAACAGCGCCGCCGTGGCCACGACGAAGAGGATGTTGGCCGTGGCCTCGACCGTGTCGCGCAGCGCCCGGAACAGGTTGCGGACCGTCAGCGTCCGGTAGATCGCCACGCCGATGAAGATCGCATAGGCGACGGTGACGCCCGCGACCTCGGTCGGCCCGAAGAAGCCGCTCATCAGCCCGCCGATCAGGAAAACTGGGGCCAGGAGGGCCGGGAAGGAGATCGCGGCCTTGCGGGCGATGGCCTTGGGCTCGGCGCGGATGTCGTCGCGGGGCAGTTTCTTCACCCGGGCGACGATGGCCACCTGAACCATCAGCAGCACGGTCAGCAGCAGCGCCGGGATGATGCCCGCCAGCAGCAGTTTCACCGCCGAGACATTGGCGACCGAGGCATAGATGATGATCGGGATCGACGGCGGGAAGATCGGGCCGATGGTGGCGGCGGCCACGGTCAGACCGGCGGCGAATTCCTCCTTGTAGCCCTGCTTCTTCATCTGGTCGATCTGGATCGCGCCCAGGGCGCCGATGTCGGCCAGCGCCGCGCCCGAGACGCCCGAGAAGATCAGCGAGACCAGGATGCTGACCTGTGCCACGGCGCCGCGGATGCGGCCCAGCACCATGCGCACCAGGTCGAAAAGGTGCGTCGTCACGCCGGTCAGGTTCAGCAGGTTGGCGGCGAAGATGAACAGCGGCACCGCCAGCAACGGCGAGCTGTCCAGCGCGTTCAGGCTGCGTTGCGCCAGCACCGACAGGGGCAGGCCCTGCCAGTAGATCACCACCGCCGAGGACAGGCCGAGACAGATCGCAATGGGCGCGCCAAGCGCCAGCAGCGCCAGGAAGAGAAGGACCAGGAGAAGGCTCATGTGGGCAGTCCGGAATCGTCGCGGGGGTCATGGTAGGGGGCGGTGGCCGGGCGGCCCGTCAGGGCGGCGATCACCCGGTCGAGGGCGACGGCAGCGAGCACCGCATGGCCGACCAGCGCCAGAGAGTAGTAGACCCAGTTCGGCACCTGCATGGCGGGGGTCAGGAACTTGCCCGCGCGGGGCAGGAATTCGGCGAAGCTTTGCAGCAGCAGGGCCGCGAAAAGCAGCGTGGCGATGTCGCAGGCGAAGGCCATCCAGGCCCGGACCTTCGGCGGGCAGGCATCGGGCAGCATGGTCACGGAAACCAGCACCTGACGGCCCGCCAGGCAGGGCACACCCAGGAAGACCAGGCCGATGGTGCTGAAACGGGCCAGCTCATCCGCCCAGGGCAGGCCGAGATCAAGGAAGTTCCGGGCCGCCACCTGTAGCACGACAAGGCTGGCCATCAGCGCCAGCAGGACCACGCCGCAGAGAAGGCCCAGACGGGTGAGCCGCGCGAGCACCGCGCGGCCCCTTTCGTGAAGCGTCATCAGGAAACCGCCGCGATCTTCTCGTAGAGCGCGCCGTACTGCTGGCCGAAGCGTTCATCCACCAGGCTGCTGACCGAGGCGCGGAAGGCGGCCAGATCCAGCCCGTCCTCTTCGCCGATCACGGTCATGCCCAGGTCGCGCAGCTGCTGGGTTTCGTTCTCTTCGTTGTCGAGGATGGCCTTGGTGGCCTTCTGACGGGTCTGTTCGGCGGCCTCGCGCACGGCGTCCTGTTCCGCGCCGGACATGCCCTGCCAGGTGTCCTCGTTCATCACGACAACCTCGGCGTTGGACATGTGGCCGGTCAGCATGAGGTGGCTTTGCACCTCGTAGAGCTTGACGTTCAGCACCACGTTGACCGGGTTTTCCTGCCCCTGCACGACGCCGGTGGCCAGGGCGGTGGGCACCTCGGACCAGTCGACGGGCACGGCAACGGCGCCCATCCCCTCTACCGCGGTGGTGTAGATCGGGAAGGGCACGGCGCGGATCTTGGTCCCGGCCAGGTCGGCGGGCGACATCACCGCCTTGTTGCAGGTCAGGTTGCGGCGGCCGAAGTAGTGGGCGTAGATCACCCGCACGTTGGCGGCGGCGATCAGGCCCTCGTTCAGCTCTTGCATCACCGGGCTTTCGACGTCCGTCACCGCCATCAGGTGATCCACGTCCCGGTAAAGGTACGGCGTGTCCAGCGCCGCGAAGGGCTGGTAGAGCGAGCCGAGCGCCCCGGCGGTGTTATGCGAAAAGGCGATGGTGCCCAGCGAGACGGCCTCGGCCAGTTCCTGCAACTTGCCCAGCTGGCTGTTGGGGAAGACCTGCACCTCGATATCGCCGCCCGAGGTCTGGCCAAGCGCCTCGGCGAACCAGTCGGCCTGGGCGCCCGCGACCGAGGCCACTTCGTTGTTGTGACCATAGCGCAGCTTGGTCGCCGCCCGTGCAGGGCCTGCGATCCAGGGGGCGGCCAGGGCCGCGCCCCCCAGGGCAAGCATGGACCGGCGGTGCAGTTTGGCTGAAGTTTTCATGTCTCTCTCCTCCCAGAGTATCTGACGTGTTTTGATGTCCCCCCGTGGGAAGCCCCCGCGACACGCACAAGTATCCGTGGGCTTTGACACATGGTATGGAAAGGCGGAAAGCTAGGTCCAGTGATTTGAATTGATGGATTTTGAGGGATACGCATGACGGGTGAGGACAGCCGGCCACTTTTGGTGGATATCGCCGCCCGCGCGGGTGTTTCGCTGGCGACGGTCGATCGGGTCATGAACCGGCGCAAGGGCGTGGCGGAACGGACCCGGCGCCGGGTCCTGGAGGCGGCGCAGGCGGTCGGCTATCTGGGCGATGACGAGCTGGCCACGATCGGGGCCGCCCGCCCCATGAATGTCACCGTCCTGCTGCCTGCCGGGATGAACCCCTATCTGCGACTGCTCGGCGACCGGGTACGGGAACGCGTCGATCGCTCCGGGGCCAACGACCCCTTCTTGCGGTGCTATTTCATCGACAGCTTCGACGCGGGCGCCCTGGCAGAGGCGCTGCGCCGCAGTGCGGACTGGGCCGATGGGATCGCCTTCTTCGCCATCGAACACCCCGAGGTCCGCGCCGCCGCCGCCGAGGTCGCGGCCGGGGGCACGAAGCTGGTCACCATCGTCTCGAACCTGGGCGAACGGGCAGGGGTGGCGCATGTGGGGCTCGACAATCATGCCGTCGGGCGCACGGCTGGGCTGCTGGTCGGGCGGTTCGCCGGGCGGCGCGAGGGTACGGTGGCGCTGGTCGCGGGCAGCCGCAACTACCGCGCGCACAGTGATCGCGAGGCGGGGTTTCTCAGCGAGCTGGAGGAGATGTTTCCCCGCCTGCGGCTGGTCGGCCTGCGAGAGGGGCACGACGATGCGGCGCAGAACTACCGACATGCCCTGGCCCTGCTGGAACAGGAACCGGATCTGCTGGGGATCTACAATGTCGGCGGCTCGTCGGGGGGCATCACCCGCGCCCTGCGCGAGCTGGACCGCGGCGACGTGGTCTTTGTCGGCCACGGGCTGACGCCGGACACGCGCCGGGCGCTGCTGGACGGCACGATGGATGCGGTGTTCGATCAGGACCCGGACGATCTGATCGACCGGGCCATCCGCTCTCTGTCTCAGCCGGAAACCCCCGCCAAGCCTCTGAAACTGGAGATCTACTTCAGGGAAAATCTGCCGTAGGCGTCGGGGCGCGTGTTTTGCTCTGCTTGGGTGCTCGGCTGCCTTCGGTGGCAAGTCCGGGGGCGCCGACCTGCGGCGCCCCTTTGCCGTGCCCCTGTCAGAACCGCGTGTCGAGCGAGATCGTGAAGGTCCGCCCCGGTGCGCCGTAGTTCGGGTTGCCCAGCACATCCGCATAGGCCAGGTCGGTCACGTTCTCGACGCCGAAGTTGACCATGGCGCTGTCGGACAGGGCATAGCTGCCGAAAAGGTCATAGACCGTGAAGCCCGAGACGTCGGACTGATAGCCCGCCGAGCCGCCATAGACCGAATCCGAGGCCCAGGTCGCCCGGGTGCCCAGCGTCAGGCGGTCGTCCAGCAGCCGCACACCGGCCTCCAGCGTCGCCTTCTGCTCGGGCGGCATGTAGACGAAGAGGCCACCTTCGACGTCGTAGGTGAACTCCATCCCCGCGATAACCTGGGTCAGCGTGTAGGAGGTGTCGATGTCGGCATCCATCCAGGAATAGGTGCCCCCGATGAAGAAGCGTCCGCTGTCATAGGCCGCTTCCAGCTCGACCCCGTCGAAGGTGCTGGTGCCGTTCGAGTTCATGTTCGTGTAGCGGAAGTCGCTGTTGTACCAGAGCGAGACGTAATCCTCGACCTCGCGGCTGAAAACGACGGCCTTCAGGCGCAGGCTGTCGCCGGGCAGCAGGGCATCATCGCGGCTGTAGTTGGCGCCGATCTCCCAGGTGCGGGAGGTTTCGGGGCGCAGGGCCGGGTTGGGAATGTAGAACTGTCCGCCGCTGCCGATATGGGTGCCGCTGGTCGCGACCTCCATGATCGCGGGCGGGCGGTAGCCCTCGCTGTAGGACAGCCACAGGTCAAGGTTCGGGCCGGGCTCGAAGGTCAGCCGGGCCGAGGGCAGCCAGCGGGCGCCCGAGCTTTCGACCTGCTCCTCAAAGTAGTCCTGCGTGTCCTCGTCGTAGATCAGCGCGGTGCCCGACAGATCGTAGCTGTCGCGCCGCAGACCCAGTTGCAGGCCGAACCGGTCGGACAGCTGGTAGTCGGCCATGGCAAAGGCGCTGGCGACGTCACGGGTGCCCTCGGGCATGGCGCCCGCGTACCAGGCGCCTTGCGGATCGTCCGTCGGGTCCGATCCGGTCGAGCGGGTCTCGGTATTGTCCTGGAAGGCCTCGATCCCGTAGCGCAGCGACAGCGGCCGCCCGCCCAGCACCAGGGCGCTGGTGTTGTCGACAGAGGCACCGTAGCTCATCATCTCGTAGCTGACGTCGAAGGCGCCGTAGTAGGTGCGCGGCGGGCGGTACTGGTCGACGCGGGTGCGGTTCGCCCAGAGATCCGCGTTCAGGTTCAGCAGGGGCGAGGCGGGGTCATAGCTGTAGCCCGCGCGCAGGGTGTGGTTGGTGGTCTCGTTGGTGTCGATGTACTGGCCGGTGCCGGTGCTGTAGTCCCCCGAGAAGCCCAGCCAGCTGAGGGTGAGCGTCTGGTCGTCATCCGGCGTCAGCTCGATCTTGGCCAGGCCCGACAGGGTTTCGGAACTGGTGTAATCGGCCGGTTCGCTGACCGGACCGAAGTAGCCGTCGATATCGCCGTCATGGCCGATGTCATAGTCGCCCAGCTTGCGGCGGCTGATCCCGGCGGTCACCGCGATCTGGTCGGACAGGCGCCGGGCCCAGAAGGCGGAACCTGCGAAATCATAGCCGTTGCTGCCGGTCGAGGCGATGACCTGGCCGCCCTGGGTCTCGCCCTCCGCGATCAGATCCTCTGCGCCGAGGGTGCGAAAATCGACCTGACCGCCCAGCGAGGCGGCGCCACCGGGGCCCGCGGTGACGGTCTTGTCCACATGGGCGGCGCGGAACATCGAGGGGTCGAGGTAGACATAGCCGGTGGACCCGTGGCCCGACAGCTGGAAGTTCTGCCGCACGCCGTCGATCGAGGTCGCGATCCGCGATTGGTCCTGAAGGCCGCGCAGGTTGATGTTCACGCCCGGATCCTGGGGGTTGTCGGCGGTATAGACCCCGGCCACGTCGTCCAGCAGGTCGTTGGCATGGCGCACCCGGGCCGAGGTCATGGTGTCGCGGGTCACCTCGCTGACGCTGGCGGCGGTTTCATACAGGCTGTCAGAGGCCCCCTGGAAGCCGCGCCCGCCAGATCCCCCCTGCGGCAGGGTCACCTGGATCGGCGGCAGCAGCATCCCCGCCTCGGCGCTGTCGCCCGGCAGACCCGCCTGCGGATCGACGATGGCCAGCACCCTGTCGCCCGTGGCCCGGTATCCCAGCCCGCTGGGGGCCAGCAGGCGGGTCAGGGCGGCCTGCGGGGTCATTTGCCCCTCGACCCGGGCGCTGCGCTGGCCGCGCACCAGGCGCTGTTCGGCAAAGACCTGAAGGCCCGTGCGCTCGGAGAACTCCAGCAGGGCGGCGGCCAGGGGTTGCGCCGGGATGGCGAAGGTCTGTGCCGCCTCGGCCTGGGCAAGGGCAGGGGCCGCGCTGCCCAGGTAGCCGCCCCCGAGGGACAGCATCGCGCAAAGCGCCAGCTGTGACACCCGCGTGCCTGCGCGCCGGTGAAGGATGATGTGATCGTCGGTCATGGGTCGTCCCGTTCCTGCCCGCGTCCTGGGGCGTTGAGTTTCGGGCCCTGTGGCCCTTACCCTCTTCGACACCCGGGGCGGGGCAGGTCATTAAGGCCGCCAAGAATTTTTTTCGCCGCCTCAGGCCCGCACCAGGGTCAGGCCGCCCGGCAGCGGGATCAGGGAAAGCCCCAGGCTGTCGGCCACGCTGGCCAGCGCGGCGTCGGGGGTGGCGGCATCGAAGGCGGCGGTGACCGGGATCTGCCGGGTCTGCGCGTCGAGACACAGCAGCCGCCCGCCGCGATAGCGATCCAGCGCGGCGAAGACCTCGGCCAGGGGCGCGTCGCGGAAGATCAGGCGCCCCTTTCGCCAGGCGCCGATGGTCGCGGCGGGCAGGGGGCGCGGCGGGCTCATCGCGCCATCGCGCAGCGAGCTGTGCCAGCCCGCCGCCAGCCGTTCTGCCCCTCCGCCGCCGCCTGGATGCAGCGTGACCGCGTCCCGGGCGACGGCCAATGTGGCGCGGTCGGGCCAAAGCGCCAGGTCGAAGGCCCCGCTGGCGCAGTTCAGCGTCGCCCCGGCGAAGGCCAGCCGCAGCGGCGGCGCCCCGGGTGGCCCGGCGCGGTCGATGAAGGCGCCGCCCCGGTGCAGGATCAACGGGGCGCCCTTGTCCGGCGTCTCGAGGGTCGAGCGTGCGCCCAGGGTGATCCGGGTGCCATCCGCCAGGGCCAGGTTGCGGATCTCTCCGGGCGCGGTCTCGATCCGCGCGCCACGGGCCAGCAGGGTCCAGCCGCCGAGGCCCGCAATCGCCAATGCGCCCGTGCCGCGCAGAAGGTCGCGCCGGGACAGGGCCCGGTCGCGGCGTCGCATCGCCTGCACCTCGGCCCGGGCCGGTTCGAAACTGTCCCACAGCCGGGTCGCCTCCTCCCAGGCGGCGCGGTGCGCGGCCTCCTCGGCCAGCCAGTGCTCGAAGGCCCGTTGCTCGGCCTGGTCGAGCTGGGTATCGCGCAGCCGGACCAGCCATTCCAGCGCCTGGCGCAGCAGCTGGTCATCGGCGTCGCTGTCAGGGGCTGGCGCGCGTGTCGTCACAGCTGGCGCCTCAGGTCGGCCAGGGCGTTGACGATCTGCACCATCACGGTGTTGCGCGAGATCCCCAGCCTTGCGGCGATCTGGTCATAGGTCAGATCCTCGAACCTGTGCAGCACGAAGATCTCGCGCCGCCGTGGCGGCAGGGTAAGGATCGCGCGCAGCACCTGCTCCAGGGACTGGCGGGCGATGATCCGGTCATCCACCGCCGGGCCGCTGTCGGCCATGGCGGCCAGCACGCTGTCCTCTACCGCGATCTCGCCCCCCATGCGCAGGTGCCGCAGGTGGTTGAGCGCAAGGTTGCGCAGGACGCGGGTCACATAGGCCTCTTCCACCGTGATCCGGTCGGCCGTGCGGCGGGACAGAAGGCGCAGGAAGGCCTCTTGCACCAGATCTTCGGAGGTGGCGGCATTGCCGGTCAGCCGTTGGGCAAAGCGCTGCAACCGCGCGCGTTCGCTTTGGTAAAGGGTGCTGACAGCCGAGGAGGAAAGAGCCATGCGCGGAACCGGATCTGGGGATTGGGTTCGCTGCAAATGGCGTAGCTGGGGGTTTTCTACAGAGGACGCGCCTGTCGCGCAAGGGAGGGAGGTTTGCGGCGCAGGCGCGAGGGCAGGCCCCACCCGAGCCGTTGGGCTGCCGGGAAAGAGGGCCGACCGTCTGGATGTTGCGGCCAAATGCGGTCTGTTCTCGTTCCGCCTGGCAGGGTGGCGCATGGGCTAGGCGGGTCGCCCGCTCCGCGCCCGTCGTGGTCTGGTCCTGTCGCGGGAAGGTGTCCTGACCACCGCTCAGACGCTTGGGGCGTCAGGCCGCGATCGGGCGTTTCCATGCGCGTTCCCGGATCAGGGGCGGCACCCACATCAGCGCGATCACGTAGAGGCCGAGGAACGTGTTGATCCCTGCTCCGCTCGGCCCCCAGGTGCTGTCGTAGTAGCGCACTGCATAGATCAGCACGACATGCCAGGCATAGACATGCAGCGAATGCCGCCCGAGAAGGCAAAGCGCGGGCCGCGTGAAGAACCAGCGCAGACCGTTCGAGATCATGCGGACCGGGGCCAGCCGGTCCTGGCGCCCGGCGATTGCCAGCCAGCTGAACAGGACGGCGGCGGCGACGAAATTCGCCAGGTAGATCACGCTGAAATTCGAACGTTTGTCGAAGGGCCAGAACAGCTCCAGCATCTCCTTCGGCATCAGACCGTGCGCGGTGGCAAAGCGCAGCGGCGCGAAGAGCAGCATGACCAGGAGGGCGCAGAAGGCCAGGCCGCGGGTCTTCGGGCCGAAGACGGTGTCCCAGGTGATGCGGCCGCTGGCCCAGAGGGCGCCCAGGATGACCCCGGCGATGAAAAGGATCTGCCAGCCCATGGGATCGAAGGCCATGCGCAACCCCTGGGTATCCGAGGCCTTCAGCGCCTCGTTCAGTGGCCTCGACCAGATCCGCGCTACCTCCAGCTGGCAGGCGATCCAGCTGAGCGCCGACAGGCCTGCCGCCAGCTTCCAGCGGCCCTCGACGGCCCAGCGGATGACCACGATCGAGGCACCCATGAAGAAGATATACATGGGCAGGATGTCCATGAAGGTGGGCTGGAAGGTCAGCGTCAGGATCCCGAAGATCCGCTTCGGATCGCCGATCGGCGCGGTGCCCAGCCAGTTGCGCCAGGCCAGATAGCCCCCGGGGGCCAGATCCCGGGCCAGCAGGGCCAGGAAGATCAGCCCGACCGTCCAGAGCCAGAGTTCCGCCATTCTGGACAGGATGGACCTGCGCATTGCCGCGCGACCGTGGCGCAGCAGGCGCCGTCCCTGGATCAGACCGACCATGAGACCCGACAGAAAGACGAAGCCCTGCGCGCTTTCGACGAACATCAACTGGCGGAAATGCACCTGCGTAAGCCAGACACCGCCCTGCAGGACGAGGTGGGAAAGGGCCATGGTCAGCAGGAAGAACCCCCGCATCCCGTCAAGAAAGTCGAGACGTTTCATGTCACTTGTCCTGGCAATGCCGCCTGCCCCCGGCAGAGGAAGGCGGGCTGTCGGCTGGGTAGATGGGCGCGGCGTCTCGGGGTCATGGCGACGGGGCACGGGTTGGTCGAAGCGGGAACGGTTGAACTTAGTGCTTTAGATGGGGCGGGTCTAGCGTTCCCCTCGCCGCGGGCAGGCGTCGGGGCCGGTGCTGCGCGGGATGTCGCGCGCGGCCTTGTGTCGTGTTTCGCTGCGATGGGTGGCCCGGGCGGGGCGGCGGTCCGGCGAAGGGTCGAAACGCGGGCTTGCCCTAGCGCCCTTGCAGGCCTGCCTGACCGCACGGCCTGGGCGCAGGCGGGCCCATCGGGCGGTGCCGGGGGCTTAGCGGGAAGGCAGGTGCAGCACCTCTTCGAGGAGGCCGCAGTAGAGATCCACCACACCCGGGATCAGCGCGTCGGGGAAGTCGTAGTCGGGATTGTGCAACTGCGGATGCCCCTCGCCCGCGCCGATATACAGCAGGGCCGCCTGGGCGCCGTCATCGCCGAAACGGCCGAAATCCTCGGACCAGCGCAGGGGCAACGCCATTTCGTTGATCCGCAGGCCAAGGTCCGTGGCCACGCGGCGGGCCATGTCGGTGGCCCCGGCGTCGTTCACCACGGCGCGGAAAACGTCGTGCCAGGTGATCTCGACCCGCAGGCCCTGGGCATGGCGGCGCACAAGGGCCTCGGCCTCAGCGATCATCGCCTCCATCCGGGCGTTGGTCATCGAGCGCAGGGTGACGCGCAGCTCGCCCTCGGCAGGGGCGATGCCGAAGGTCGGCTCGCCCAGCCGGGCATGGGTCAGCGTCGCGAGCGAGAAATCCTCGTCGCCGATGCGGCCCTGGCCAAGCTGGGACAGGGCGGTCATCAGCGTGGCCATCGCGGCGGCGGGGGAAAGCCCGTCCTCGGGCGCGGCGGCATGAGAGCTTTTGCCCTCCAGCAGAACCTGCATACCCCGCGAGGCGCAATTGCCGGGGCCGGGGCGCAGGCCGATCTCGCCCAGGGGGCGGCCGGGCAGGTTGTGATAGGCAAAGGCGACGTCGGGCCGCAGCTCGGGCCAGCGCGGATCCTCGATCACCGCCTGGGCCCCGGCGCCGGTTTCCTCGGCGGGCTGGAACAGCAGGATCACGCGGCCACGCGCGGGCCGCTGGCGCAAGACACGGGCGACGCCCAGCAGGCAGACCATATGCCCGTCATGTCCGCACAGGTGCCCCTTGCCCGGGATCTCGGACCTGTAGGGATGGTCGGAAATCTCCCGGATCGGCAGCCCGTCCAGTTCGCAGCGCAGCAGAACGGTCGGCCCCGGCGCCTGGCCAGTGAACTCGGCCGCCACGCCATGGCCGCCCAGGCCCTGCCAGATGCGGTCGGCGCCCAGGGCCTGCAATTCCTGCGCAATGCGGGCTGCGGTCTCGCGCTCTTGGCCCGAGATCTCGGGGCGCCGGTGCAGCGCGTGGCGCAGCGCAGTCAACTCAGTCAGCTCAGACGCGGATAACAGGCCCATGTGCCCTTCCTTCAGAAGACCTCGATCAAACCGGCGGCCCCCTGGCCGCCGCCGACGCACATCGACACCACGCCCCACCTGGCCCCGCGCCTGCGCCCTTCCAGCAGGATATGCCCTGCCATACGCGCGCCGCTCATGCCATAGGGATGACCGATGGAAATCGCGCCGCCGTTGACGTTCAGCCGCTCGTCGGGGATGCCCAGCCGGTCGCGGCAGTACAGAAGCTGGGCGGCGAAGGCCTCGTTGATCTCCCACAGGTCGATGTCGTCTTGCGACAGCCCGGCGCGGTCCAGCAGGCGCGGGATGGCCTTCACCGGGCCGATGCCCATCTCTTCGGGGGCGACACCGGCCACGGCAAAGCCGCGCAGCGCGCCCAGGGGGGCAAGCCCGCGCCGGGCGGCCTCTGCGGCCTCCATCACCACCAGGGCGGCGGCGCCATCGGACAGCTGGCTGGCATTGCCTGCGGTGACGGTCTTGCCCGGGCCGCGCACCGCGCCCAGGCTGGCCAGGGCCTCGGGGGTCGTGCCGGGGCGGTTGCATTCGTCCTGCGCCAGGGTCACCGGCGCGTCGTGGCTGTCACCGCTGGCCTTGTCGGTCACCCGCTTGACCGCGCTGACCGGCACGATCTCTTCGGCAAAGAGCCCAGCCTCTTGCGCGCGCGCGGTGCGGGCCTGGCTTTGCAGCGCATAGGCGTCCTGCGCGGCGCGCGAGATGCCATAGCGTTCCGCCACCACCTCGGCGGTGTCGAGCATGGCCATGTAATAGCCCTCGGCCACGGTCGGATCGCGATAGCGGAAGCCGTTCCACTGCTCGTTCTGCACCAGCGAGATGCTGTCCAGCCCGCCGGCCAGGGCCACATCGACCCCCTCGCAACGCACCATATGCGAGGCGATGGCCAGGGCGTTCAGCCCCGAGGCGCATTGCCGGTCGACGGTGGCCCCGGCGGTGCTGTCGGCCAACCCGGCGGCCAGGGCGATGTGACGCGCCACGTTCACCCCCGCCGTGCCCTGGGTCAGGGCAGAGCCGAAGACCGTCTCTTCGACCTCGGCCCCCGTCAGCCCGGCGCGCGCCAGGGCGGCCTTCACCGCCGGGGCGGCGAGGCTCGGCGCCTCTAGGTTGTTGAAGGCACCGCGATAGGCCTTGCCGATCGGCGTGCGGGCGGTGGAGACGATGACGGCATCGCGCAGGGGTCGCATGGGGAGGTTCCTTAACGGGGTTCGACACCGCACCAATCGGCGATGAACAGGGCGGTGGCCTTGGTGACGCGGCGCATACTTTCCAGCTCGACGCGTTCGTTGAAGCCGTGGATCGCCTCGGCGCGCGGCCCATAGACCAGCGCCGGGGTGTCGGCATAAAGCCCGAAGAAGCGGGCATCGGTGGTGGCGGTGATCGCCTGGCGTTCCAGGGCCGCGCCGGTGGCGGTGCGATGCGCCGTGTCCAGCGCGTCGATGGCGCGGGCGGCCCGGGCCGAGCTGTCCTGGGACAGGGCGTAACCCTCGGCGTGGAAGCCGTGATAGACGATCTCGGGCAGCGAATTGCGCAGGAAGGCGTTGTCGCGGGCGGCATCCAGGATGACCGCTTCGATCTCGGCCTTGGCGGCGTCGATGGACTGGCCGGGGAAGAGGCCCATGCGGACGTCGAAGACGCACCAGGCGGGGACAGAGCTGGTCCAGTCGCCGCCCTGGATCTTGCCGATGTTCAGGTTCAGCGCATGGTCCATATGGGCGTAATCGGTGGTGCGCCGGTCGGGGGCGTTCCAGCGGTGCTCCATCTCGTGCAGCGCCTGCATCAACGGGATCGCCGCCTCGATGGCGTTCGAGCCGGTCCCGGCATAGGCCACATGGGTGGGCAGGCCCTTCAGGTGGACCTGGAACCACAGCACCCCCAGTTGCGCCGTGACCAGGGTTTCGGAAAAGGGTTCGGGGATCAGCGCCGCATCGGCGGTATAGCCGCGCGCCAGACAGGCCAGCGCGCCGTTGCCGGTGCATTCCTCCTCGACCACGGATTGAAAATGGACATCCCCCGCAGGCGCCAGCCCGCAGGCCGCCAGCGCGTCCAGCGCAAAGAGGTTCGAGGCCAGCCCGGCCTTCATGTCACCGCCGCCGCGCCCGTAAAGCCAGCCATCCTCGACGCGCGGCTGATAGGGCGGGCTGTCCCACATTTCCAGCGGCCCTTCTGGCACCACGTCGATATGCCCGTTGAGGATCAGCGACCGGCCCTGTTGCGTCCGCGCGCGCCGGGTGCCCACCACGTTGACCGCGTCGTCATAGGGGCCCAGCACCGGCGAGAAGCCCGGCAGGTGCTGGATCTCGGCCACGTCGATCTGCCAGCGATCCACATCGAGGCCCCGGGCGGTCAGCTCGCGGGCCATGAAATCCTGCGCCGACTGCTCGTTGCCCCGGGTCGAGGGGTGGGCGGTCAGCTCGGACAGGAAGGCGACCTGAGCGTCAAAGGCCGCGTCAACGGCCTCGCACAGGCGAGAGGACAAATCGTCTTTCATCTTGATCTCGTCAGAAGCTGGGAACGGGGGGCTGGGGGATGTGCAGCGGGGCGCCGGTGGCGGCGGCGACCTCGGGCGGGGTCAGGCCCTCGGCGATCTCGACCAGCGCGAAGCCCTGCGGGCCGATGTCGATCACCGCCATGTCGGTGAAGACGCGGGCCACGCAGCCGCGCGCGGTCAGCGGCAGGGTGCAGTCCGCCTTCAGCTTGGGATTGCCCGCGCGGTCGGTATGGGTGGTCAGCACCACCACCCGCCGCGCCTTCTGGGCCAGTTCGATCCCGCCGCCCACCCCGGGGCTGAACTTGCCGGGGATCTTCCAGTTGGCCAGATCGCCATTGGCCGCCACCTCGAAGGCGCCCAGCATGGTCAGGTCCAGCCGCCCGGCGCGCACCATGGCGAAGCTGGTGACGCTGTCGAAAAAGGCGGTGCCCGGCACGGTCGAGACATAGGCGCCGCCCGCGTCGATCAGGTTGCGGTCGGCGCGCTCGGGCGGCAGGGTCGGGCCGATGCCCGCCATGCCGTTTTCCGTGTGCAGGCAGACCTCAAGGTCGGCGGGCACATGGTTGATCACCCTGGTCGGCAGGCCGATCCCAAGGTTGACGACCATGCCCGGGGCGATCTCGCGCGCGGCGCGGGCGATCATGCGGTCTTTAGCGTCGGACAACGGCATACTCCTGCGTCAGGGTTTCCAGCGCCACCACGTGATCGACAAAGACCCCGGGGGTGTGGACCGCATCGGCGGCCAGGCCGCCGCAGGGCACCACGGTTTCGGCCTCGACGATGACGCAGCGGGCGGCGCTGGCCATGACCGGGTTGAAATTGCGCGCGGTGGCGCAATAGGCGAGGTTGCCGAAGGGATCGGCGCGGTCCGCGTGGATCAGCGCCACATCGGCGCGCAGGGCGGTTTCCACCAGATGCGGCTTGCCCGCGACCTCGACGATCTGCTTGCCCCGGGCCAGTTCGGTGCCGATGCCCACGTCGCTCAGCACCCCGGCAATCCCGGCCCCGCCCGCGCGGATGCGTTCGGCCAGGATGCCCTGGGCGGTGAACTCGACCTCGATCTCGCCCGCGTTCATCAGGCCGATCGCATGGGCGTTCAGCCCCAGGTGGGTGGTGATCAGCCGCGCCACCTGACCGCTGTGCAGCAGGTGGTCGATGCCCATGCCGGGCTCGTTGGCGTCGTTCTTGATCACGGTCAGGTCGCGCGCGCCATGGGCCACCAGGGCATGGATCAGCGACATCGGCGTGCCCGGCACGCCAAAGCCGCCGACCATCACCGTGTCGCCATCCCGGATCCGGGCAATGGCACCTTCCATGGTGCAGGTCTTGTCGGGCAGTTTCATGCCATGGCCCCGACCGCCAGGCCCGCCTGCTGGGCGAAGGCATCCAGGGCATCGCGCAGCAGGGTCATCATCTCTTGGATCTGCGCCTCGGTGATGATCAGCGGCGGCGCCAGCAGGAAGTGATCGCCCGAGGTGCCGCCCCGGGTACGGCGCGAATAGATGATCAGCCCGCGTTCGTAGGCCAGTTCCACCAGCTTGTCATAGGCGTTCAGCTTCGGATCCAGCGGCTCCATCGTGGTGCGGTCCGAGACGAACTCGAAGGCCGTCAGCAGGCCCTTGCCGCGCACGTCGCCGATGAAGGGATAGTCGTCCATCAGGGCGCGCAGTTCCGCCATCAGCACCTCGCCCATGCGGGCGGCGTTCTCGACCAGGCCCTGGTCTTCCATCTCTTCCAGCACGGCCAACCCTGCGGCACAGGCCAGCGGATTGCCCGCATAGGTGAACCCGTGCAGGAAGCCGCCTGCGTCCAGCACCGGATCGACCAGGCGCCGGCCCGCGATGATCGCGCCCAGGGGCGCATAGCCCGCGCCAAAACCCTTGGACATGGCGACGATATCGGGGGTGATCCCCCAGTGTTCGGCGGCCAGGAACCGACCCGTGCGCCCGGCGCCGGTCATCACCTCGTCATAGATCAGCAGCACGCCGAATTCGTCGCAGATCTCGCGCACCCGGCCGTAATAACTGTCGGGGGCGACCAGCGCCCCGGTCGAGGCCCCGCCCACGGGCTCCATGACGAAGGCCAGCACGCTGTCGGGGCCATCTTCCAGGATGCGGTCGCGCAGCAGCTCGGCATATTTCAGGCCGCGCGCCTCTTCGGTCAGGTTGTCGCGGTCCAGATAGGTGGCGGGGGCGGCGACCTTGGGCATTCCGGCCATCATCGGCGCGAAGGGTTCGCGCAGCGGATCATAGCCGGTCAGGTCCAGCGCCCCGAAGGTGCAACCGTGATAGGAGGGAAAGCGCGAGATCACCTTGTAGCGGCTGCCCTGGCCCTGGGTCAGCGCATATTGGCGGGCCAGTTTCACCGCGCTTTCCACCGCCTCGGAGCCGCCCGAGACGAAGAACACGCGATCCAGCCCCTCGGGTGTCATGGCCACGGTCTTGGCGGCCAGATCTTCCGAGGGATGGGTGCGGAAATGCAGGCGATAGCCGAAGGTCGCCTTGTCCATCTGCGCCTTCATCTTGGCCAGCACGCGCGGGTTGGAATGGCCGATATTCGACACCATCGCGCCGCTGGATCCGTCGATATAGCGCTTGCCCGCCTCATCGAACAGATAGATCCCCTCGCCACGGTCCAGGAAGGGACGCGGGTTGCGGGTTTGGTAGAAAAGGAACGAATCGTCGCTCACGCTGCACCTTCCAGATGTTTGCGCAGGAAGGCACGGGTGCGTTCCTGGGTCGGGGTCTTGAACAGAACTTCGGGCGGGCCTTCCTCGACGACGACGCCGCGATCCATGAACAGCACGCGGTCGCAGACCGAGGCCGCGAAATCCATTTCGTGGGTGACGATGATCATCGTCATATGCTCCTCGGCCAGGGCCTTCATGACCTGGTTGACCTCTTCGACCAGTTCGGGGTCCAGGGCCGAGGTCGCCTCGTCGAAGAGCATCAGCTTGGGTTTCATCGCCAGGGCGCGGGCAATGGCCACGCGCTGTTTCTGGCCGCCGGACAGCTGCGAGGGGTAATAGTCGATCCGTTCGAGCATCCCGACCTTGTCGAGCTGCTCTTCCGCCAGGGTGTCGGCCTCGGCCTTCGAGATGCCCTTCAGCAGCATCGGCGCCATGGTGACGTTTTCGCGGGCGGTCATATGGGGGAACAGGTTGAAGTGCTGGAACACCATGCCGACCTGCTGGCGCATGGCGTTGATATGCGCCTCGTACTTGCGGTGCGGCAGCTTCTTGTTGACCTGCGTGCCATCCAGCCAGACCTCGCCGCCTGTCAGCGGATCAAGATCGTTGATCGCCCGCAGCAGGGTCGACTTGCCGGACCCGGAGGAGCCGATGATGCCGACGATCTGGCCGCGCTCGACGGTCAGGCTGATGTCCTTCAGGACCTCCAGCGAGCCATAGGATTTCTGCGCGTGGCGGATTTCGACGAAATGGGTTGGATCACTCATGATGCGCCTCCCGGGATCAGCGCGAAACGGAGATGCGGCGCTCGATCTTGCGCTGCACCCATTCCATGCAAAGGTTGATGACGTAGTAGAAGGCCGCCGCGACGATGTAGAATTCGAAGGGGCGATAGGTCTTGCCGATGACGCGCTGCGCCGACAGGGTCAGCTCGCTGACGCCGATGACCGAGACCAGGGCGCTGTCCTTCAGCAGGGCGATCATGTTGTTGCCGATCGGCGGGATCACGTCGCGCACGGCCTGGGGCACGACCACCTTGCGCAGGGCCTGCCCCCGGCTCAGGCCCAGGGTGCGCGCGGCCTCCATCTGGCCCTTGTCGACGGCCAGGATGGCGGTCTGGATCAGTTCGGAATTGTAGACCGCGAAGTGCAGGCCCAGGCCGATGATCCCGGCGACGAAGGCGGGCAGGTCGATGCCGATCTGCACCAGGCCGAAGTATATCAGGAACAGCTGCAACAGCAGCGGCGTGCCCATGAACACCCATTCCACCAGCCGGAAGGGCAGGCGGATGATCCAGGGCGCGTAAAGCGCGATCACCGCGAAGATGACGCCCCCGATAAAGCTGAGGACGGCGGCGCCAAGGGTGATGCCGATGGTCCAGGCCACCCCCAGCAGGATGATGTCCAGGTATTTGGGGACAATGGAAAAATCGAGACCCATCTTCGTTGCCTTTCGCGATCAGTTGATCCGCACCTTGCGATCCAGCCAGGCGACGCCGCGTCCGGTGACGAAGATGATGATCATGTAGAGAACCCCCGCGAGCAGGAACATTTCGAAGGGTTTGTAGGTCGAGCCGATATAGCGCTGTGCGGTGTAGGTCAGTTCGACCACCGAGATGGCCGCCACCAGCGCCGTGGCCTTGATCAGCATGTTCAGGTTCACCCCCAGCGGGCGCACCATCAGCCGCGCGGCCTGGGGCAGGATTACCTTGTAGGTGGCCTGCCAGCTGCTCATGCCCAGGGTGCGGGCGGCCTCGCGCTGGCCCTTGTCGATGGCAATGATCGCGCCGCGGATCGTCTCTGTCATATAGGCGCCCGCGTTGACGCCCAGGCCGATCACCCCGGCCTCGAAGGCGTCCAGCTGGATGCCGATCTGGGGGCCGCCGAAATAGAGGATGAACAGCTGGATCAGGGCGGGGGTGCCGCGAAACAGGCTGACATAGGCCGCGCCCAGAAACCGCAGAAGGACAAAGCGCGACAGGCGCGCCGCCGCGCCCAGGGTGCCGCAGATCAGCCCCAGGATCGCCGTCAGAACCGATAGCAATATGGTCACCCAGGCCGCCTCCAGGAAGAAGGGGTAGACCTTGAGCATCAGTTCGGTGTCCATGCGATGCGTCCTTCGGGCAGTAAGTGCGACGGCAGGGGACCCTGCGCCCCGGGGGGCACAGGGCGCCGTTGATCAGCGGATGTCGGCGCCGATCCATTCCTCGGCGATGGCAAGATAGGTGCCGTCTTCCATCATCGAATCCAGCGCCGCCTGCATGGCCGCGGCCAGCTCGGGGTTGCCTTCGCGAATGGCGATGCCCGCGCCGAAGGGTTCGGTGGTCGGGTCGCCGAACATCTCGAACTCTTGCCCCTTCTCGCCCATGGCAAGGATCGCGGCGATGGAGTCGTTCACGATGGCATCCACGCGACCGTTCTCCAGCTCCAGCAGAAGCTCGGGCAGGCCCTTGTAGGTGTTGATGTCGTAACCCTTCTCGCGGGCCCAGTCCTCGTGGGTCTCGCCCAGGGTCAGGCCAACCTTCTTGCCGTCCAGATCCTCCAGCGAGGCGATGCCCGAACCGGGCTGGGTGAAGATGGCCCGCTTGTCGGAATAGTAGGGGCCGACGAAATCGACGACTTCGTCGCGCTCTTCGGTGATGGTCATCGAGCCGACGATGGCGTCATACTTGTTGGCCAGCAGGCCGCCGATGATGCCGTCCCAGGCGGTGGTGACGATCTCGGCTTCCAGGCCCATGCGCTTGGCAATCTCGGTGCCGATGGCCGGGTCGAAGCCCACGACCTCGTTCTGGTCGTTGACGAAGTTGAACGGAGGATAGGCGCCGGACATGGCGATGCGGATCACGCCTTTTTCCTTCAGCGTGTCCAGTTCCTCGGCGGCGGCCATGTTCAGACCCAGCACCGAAAGGCCCAGGGCCGCGACGGTGGAGGTTAGAAAAGTACGGCGAATTGTCATGTCTTGTCTCCTGTTGGTCATTTCTGGGAGCGCGTCCGGGAAATTCTTGGCGATACCGTGCCGCTCGGCGAAAAGGCTTGCATGTAACATTTGCATTGCGCAAATAAATATACCCTACCTTAATTATAGATCTGATCTATGCTCCTGCCCAAGCAACAGCGCTTTCCCTGGAATCTGGACTGGAACCTGCTGCGCACCTTCATGGTGATCGTCGAGCAGCGCGGTATTTCAAAGGCCGCAGACCAACTGGGGCTGAAGCAGCCCACGGTGTCGGCCGCCCTGAAGCGGCTTGAAACCTCGGCGGGTCAGCAGCTGATCATCCGCAAGCCGAATGAGTTCGGCGTCACCCGCGCGGGCCAGGCGCTCTATCGCGAATGTGCCCGAATTTTCGGCACGATCGCGCAGCTGCCCTCGTTGATGGCCGCCGAGGAAACCGACCTGCGGGGGCATATCTCGATCGCCACGACCAGTTCGGTGATGTCGGTGCATTTCGACGACATCCTCAGCCGCTTTTCGCAGGCGCATCCGCACACCACCTTTTCCTTCAGCGTCGAGGAAAGCCAGGACGTGGTGACGACGATTTCCCAAAACCGCGCCAGCCTGGGCATCTGCCTGCTGACGAAGCAGCCCGAAAGCCTTCAGACCACCCTGCTGTACCGGGAATACTTCGGTCTCTACTGCGGCGCCCGCCATCCCCTGTTCCACGCCGAGACGATCGAGCCCGACGACATCAAGGGCGAACCCTTCGTCGCCTTCCACACCGAGGCCGAGGGCGGCCCGCTAGAGGCCGTCTCGCGGCTGCGGGCGCGGGCGGGTCTGGCCAACAGCTGGCGCGGGGTGTCGTCGAACCTGACCGAGATCCGCCGCATGATCATGGCCAATCTGGGGGTCGGGGCCTTGCCTTTGCACGTCGCCGAACGGGACGAGATCGCCGGCAATATCCGCCAGCTGCCGCCCTATGACGCCCTGCCGCTGGTGTCGATCCACCTGGTGACCAACCCCGCACGGCAGCAGTCCAGCGCCGAGGCCGCCTTTCTGACCGCCTGCCGGGCCGAGCTGGCCCAGATCAGCATCGAGGACCGGACCTATGCAGGCCGGGCGGGCCCGTCGCAGCCCCCGGCGGCGCGCGGCTGAGGCCCCGGGGCGCAACGGGCGCCCGCCCAAGGTCCCAGGGGCTTGCTATTGGGCCGAGCGCGCCAGCATCCCGAACAGATCGCGCGGATCGTCCGGGTCGGCCAGCATGTCCAGATCGACGGCAAATTCGGTGCCCCTGATCTTGTCGCGGACATAGCGCAGGGCCGAGAAATCCTCGGTGGCGAAACCGACGCTGTCGAAGAGGGTCAGCTGACGGTCATCGCGGCGGCCCGGGGCCTCGCCGCGCATCACCTGCCACAGCTCGGTCACCGGGTGATCGGGGGGCAGCGCCTGGATCTCGCCCTCGATGCGCGTCTGTTCGGGATATTCGACAAAGATGTCGGACCGCAGCAGGATGTCGCGGTGCAGCTCGGTCTTGCCGGGGCAGTCGCCGCCGATGGCGTTGATGTGCTGGCCGCTTCCCACCATGTTGTCGGTCAGGATCGTCGCATATTGCTTGTCGGCGGTGCAGGTGGTGAGGATCTGCGCCCCGGTCACCGCCTCTTCGCCGCTGGTACAGGCCACCACGTCGAACCCCTGCGCCGTCAGGTTGCGCGCGGCCTTTTCGGTGGCGGCGGGGTCGATGTCGTAAAGGCGCAGGCGCCCGATGCCGCAGAGGGCGCGAAAGGCCATGGCCTGGAACTCGCACTGGGCGCCATTGCCGATCATCGCCATGACCTCTGCCCCCTTGGGCGCCAGATAGCGCCCGACCAGCGCCGAGGTGGCGGCGGTGCGCAGCGCGGTCAGCACCGTCATCTCGCTGAGCAGGACGGGATAGCCCGTCTCGACCTCGGACAGGACGCCGAAGGCGGTCACCGTCTGGTGGCCCGTGCGGGTGTTCTTCGGGTGGCCGTTGACATATTTGAACCCGTAAAGGGCGTTGTCGGCGGTCGGCATCAGCTCGATCACCCCGTCGGGGACATGGGCCGCCACGCGCGGGGTCTTGTCGAACTCGGGCCAGCGCTTGAAGTCTTCCTCGATATAGCCTGCCAGTTCGGTCAGGAAGGGTTCGATGCCGACGTGATGCACCAGGCGCATCATGTTCTCGACAGAGACGAAGGGCACATAGGCCAGCTGCGAAGGGGCGATTGCCATTATCCAAAACTCCGGGTTGGGCGGTCCAGAACGCGGCGGCCAAACAGGCTTGCGGTCAGGTCGCACAGCAGTTTCGCGCTGCGGCCGCGTTCGTCGAGGAAGGGGTTCAGCTCGACCAGGTCGAGCGAGGTCACAAGGCCGCTGTCGCAGAGGGTTTCCATGATCAGATGCGCCTCGCGGAAGGTGGCGCCGCCGGGGACGGTAGTGCCGACCGCGGGCGCGATGGCGGGGTCAAGGAAATCCACGTCGAAAGAGACGTGCAGCATCCCGTCCGCCTGGGCCAGACGCGACAGGAAGGTACGCAGCGGGGCCAGCACGCCGGTCTCGTCCAGGGCGCGCATGTCCTGCACCTCGATCCCCAGCCGGGCGATGACCGCCTGTTCGGCCTCATCCACCGAGCGGATGCCCATCATGCAGATGTTCTCGGGGCGCAGGGGGTGGGCACAGGGCGGATAGGCGTCGCAGCCGGGCAGGCCCAGGGCATAGGCCATGGGGGTGCCGTGCAGGTGGCCGCTGGTCGTCGTCTCCAGCGTGTGCAGATCCGGGTGCGCATCCAGCCACAGAACGAAAAGCGGGCGGCCCGCCTCGGCGGCCCGTTGGGCCATCGCTGGAAGGGTCGCCGCGGCCATGGAATGGTCGCCGCCGAGGAAGACCGGCACGTCGGCCTGGCGCCCGGCCTCATAGGCGGCGCGGGTCAGTTCGGCGATCCAGGCGCGGGTTTCCGCCAGATGGTGCAGCGCGGGGTTGGCATGGGCCAGCGGGGTCTGGGCCGGGATCGCCACATCGCCCATATCCGTGACCTGCCAGCCAAGGCGCGCGATCTCTTCGCCCAGGCCCGCCGTCCGAAGGCTGGCCGGGCCCATGAGGCAACCGCGCTGCGAGGCGCCGGTTTCGATCGGGGCGCCGAGAAGGGCACAGGTTTTCGTCATCGGCTTGTCTTTGTGTTGGGGTGGGGTGCCCCGAAGATGCGGCAGGAAAACGGCGTTTTTGACTGAGAAGATGGACAATTGGAAATTGATTTTGGTCAATTTGCGCAGCAGTATGGTCAATATGGACGATACCGATCCGCCAAGGCCTTCGAGCAGCCAAAGCCTTTCGCCCCGCGACAGCGCCCTGATCGCGGCGCTGCGGGACGATGCCCGGATGTCGGTCACCGAACTGGCGCAGGTCACCGGCCTGTCGCGCACCACGGTAAAGACACGGCTGGACGCCCTGCGCCGCAGCGGGCGCATTCGTCGCTTCACCATTGAAACCGACGTCGATGTCGAGGGCGAGGTGCGCGCCATCACGATGATCGAACTTCAGGGGCGCATGTCGCGGCAGGTCATTCACACCCTGTCGCGGATTGCGGGGGTGACCACGGTCTGGTCGACCAGCGGTGCCTGGGATCTGGTGGTGGACATCCGCACCGACAGCCTGGTCAGCTTTGACCAGATCCTGCGCGAGATCCGCGAGGTGCCCGGCGTGGTGAACTCGCAAAGCAGCCTGCTGTTGGCCCACGCCGCCCGATAGGGCGCCGCAGGCCCTGCCGGTCGCGGGCGGCACCCGCCGGGCATGGGGCGATTTCGCGTGCGCGCCGGGCTGTCTTGACCTGCCGAGACGCGGAAATCTCTGTCTGTCGGAGGATCAGGCAAGGATTGCGCCGGAATGTTCTATCTGCTCCGCTCCTTGCCGGACTATCTGGTCGTCAACGCCGGCCGGTGTGTCGGCAAGACAATTCGAAAGGAAAGCAGATGGAACTGACGCAGGAGTGGGACAAGACCTTCGCCAAAAGCGACAAGGTCGATCACCGCAAGGTCACCTTCACCAACCGCTACGGCATTCCGCTGGCGGGCGATCTTTACACCCCCAAGGGCGAGGGCCCCTTCGCCGCCATCGCCGTCAGCGGCCCCTTTGGCGCGGTCAAAGAGCAATCCTCGGGCCTGCACGCCCAGACCCTGGCCGAACGCGGCTTCGTCACCCTGGCCTTCGACGCCTCCTATACCGGGGAATCCGGTGGTGAGCCGCGCAACCTGGCCTCGCCCGAAATCAACACCGAGGATTTCAGCGCCGCGGTTGATTTCCTGGGCCTGCTGGACAATGTCGACCGTGAACGGATCGGCATCCTGGGCATCTGCGGTTTCGGCGGCATGGGCCTGAACGCGGCGGCTGCCGACACCCGGATCAAGGCCGTGGCAGCGACCACGATGTACGACATCAGCCGGATGATGTCGCAGGGCTACTTCGACAGCACCTCGAAAGAGCAGCGCATCGAGGCCCGCAAGGGTCTGAACGCACAGCGCTGGGCCGATGCCGAAGCGGGCACCCCCTCCTACAGCCCGACCGCGCTGCAGAACCTGCCGGAAGACGCCCCGCTTTTCGTCAAGCAGTACGCGGCCTACTACACCGATGAAAACCGCGGCTTCCACGCCCGTTCGGTCAACTCGAACGCCTCCTGGACCAACACCACGCCGCTGTCCTTCATGAACATGCCGCTCTTGACCTACATCGACGAGATCGCCCCGCGGCCCGTCCTGCTGGTGCACGGGTCCGAGGCGCATTCGCGCTACTTCAGCGAAACCGCCTTTGAGAACGCGGCCGAGCCGAAGGAGCTGTATATCGTCGAGGGCGCGACCCATACCGACCTTTACGATCAGCTGGGCAAGATCCCCTTCGACAAGTTCACCAGCTTCTTTACCGAGAACCTGTGATAGACGGGTGGGGCCGCTTTCGGGTGGCCCTGCCGACCCATTGGACCCAGACCGCCCATGCCCGACCCCCAGATCCCTCCCGCACCGACAGCGCACAAGGCCCTTGCGGCGGGGATCCAGGCCTGGTGCGGCACGGCCGAGGATGTCACGACCCCGATCGACGGGCTGAGCTTCTTTCGGCGCACCCGCCCGACAGAGCCTGACATCTGCCTGGTCGAACCGGCCCTTCTGGTCGTGGCGCAGGGGGCGAAACAGATGTTCGTCGGCGGCGCACCGCATCGCTACGATCCGGCGGGGTTCCTGATCACCTCGCTGGAAATCCCCGGCCAGACGCAGATCATCGAGGCGACGCCAGAGGTGCCTTGTCTGGGCCTGGTGATGAAACTGGACCAGCGAATGCTGGCCGAGATGGTGGCGCGCGACCTGGCCCCGCCGCGCCAGCGCACCGAGCGCCGCAGCGTCGCCGTGGGCCAGGTGACGCCCGCGCTGATCTCGCCGCTGGAACGGCTGGTTGCCCTGCTGGAGGAACCGGCGGCGATTCCCGTACTGGCGCCGCTGATCCTGCAAGAGATCCACTATCGGCTGCTGCTCAGCGATCAGGGGCCCCGCCTGTGGTCCTTCGTGGCGGCGGGCAATCCGAATCAGCGCATCCTGGCCCTGCTGAACTGGATGAAGCTGAACTATGCCGAGCCGCTGCGCGTCGAGGAACTGGCCGAGCGCGCACAGATGAGCGCCTCGACCTTCCACCAGCATTTCCGCGACCTGACCACCATGAGCCCGCTGAAGTACCAGAAATGGCTGCGCCTCAACGAGGCGCGGCAGATGATGCTGAACGACCACCTGGATGCGGCCACCGCCTCTTTCCGCGTCGGCTATGAAAGCCCGTCGCAGTTCAGTCGTGAATATGCGCGGCTTTTCGGTAACCCGCCGAAGCGCGACATCGAGCGCTTGCGGCTGGAGGTGTCCTGACCGCCCGGCGGCCTAGCCCGGGGTGGCCTCCTTGACACGCGGGCGCGCCCAAAGTTCCTGGCCCGGATCGGCGCGCAGGGCGGCGCCCTCTTGCAGCAGCGCGGCGATCCTCTCTGGCCCATAGCCCAGATCGGCCAGCAGCGCCTCGGTGTCTTCGCCCAGCAGGGGCGGGGCGCCGTCCAACCCCTCGTCGCGCACCAGCCCCGGCAGGGGCAGGTCCGGGCCCAGGAACGACAACGCCTCGAAGCCGAAGGTGCTGGCCTTGCCCGGGGCCTGGGCCTGGGGCGCCTCCATCACCCGGTCGGTCGACAGGATCTCGGTAAAGCCCACACCCTGGGCGCCCAGCCTCTCGGCCAGGGCGTCATAGCTGAACCCCGCCACGGCCTCGCGCACCAGCGCCTCGACCTGGGGGCGGGCGCGGCGGCGGTCGCGCAGCCCGGCCAGGGCAGGATCAGCGGGCAGGCCGGTGGCCGTGCAGAACTTGCTCCAATGGGCGTCGTTCAGCATCACCAGATAGATCCACCGCCCGTCGCGGGTCTCATAGGCGCCATAGCCGGGAATGCTGAATTCGGCCGAGGGTTCGGTTTCGGCCCGGCCCAGGATCTGCGTCTTGAGCTGCACGCCCAGCAGATCCCGCGCCGCGATATGCAGCCCCGTCTCGTAAAGGCCCAGGGTGATCTCGCGCTTGGCACGGTCGCCCGCCAGCAGCGCCGTCAGCACGGCGATGGCGGCGTAACAGCCCGCGAACTGATCGTGATAGGAGGGGCCCAGCCGGGTGGGGCGCCCGTCCTGCCGGTTCGAGAACATCACCCCGGTCGCCGCCTCGGCGATCGGGTTCGAGGCGACCTCTTCGGCCAGGGGCCCGGCGCCGTAGCCCTTGATGTGGCAATGGATGATGTCGGGGTTCAGCGCGTCGCAATCGGCAAAGGTCGCGCCCAGCTTGCGCGCGGCAGAGGGCGACAGGTTGTGCACCACGATGTCGGCCCTGGCGATCAGCCGGGCGAAGATCTCTTTGCCGGCCTCCGATTGCAGGTCCAGGCACAGGCTTTTCTTGCCGCGGTTGAAGGCCAGGTAGCTGCCGCTGGGCCCGCCGCGCACCAGCTTGCGCGTGGTCTCGCCGCCCGGGGGCTCGATCTTGATCACCTCGGCCCCCAGCTGTTGCAGAATGTGGGTGGCGAAGGGGGCGGCGATCATGCTCCCCAGTTCGACGATGGTCTTTCCTGCCAGCACGCCGCTGTTCATGGCCTTCTCCCTTGTTCCGCCCGGACAGGTGCCGGGCCGCATGGGCCACATGGGTGTCAGATGACTCGGAGGCTGACAACTAAAAAATGCATTATAGACATTATAGAGGGTGCCGCGGGGCAGAAAATTCCGTTGAGATTGGCCTTTATTGCCATGAAAGAAAGGGGTTTGCGGGGCTGCCCTCAGAATAAATGCATTTTATATTGACGTGCGCGGCGACGCAGACCTATCGTCAAGCCGGGGATAACACCCCTTTGGGAGGAGAAAATGTTTCAGCAACTCAAGGGGCCGCTGCGTGCAGCGGCGCTCGTGGCCACCGGCGTCCTGGTGACACCGGCGATGGCGGCAGACGTGGGAATCGACGCGGAAAACAAGGTTGTCACCATCGGGGCCTTTACCCCGGTGACGGGGCCGGTGCCGTTCTACGCGATCCTGACGCACGCCGCCGAGGCCTACTATCGCAATCTGAACGAGAACGGCGGCATCGACGGCTGGACCGTCAACTATGTCACCAAGGACGACGGCTATGACCCGGCGCGCTCTGTCGCGGTGACCCGGCAGATGGTCGAGGACGACGGCATCTTTGCCCTTGCCGCGCCCATCGGGACGGCCACCAACGTGGCCGTGCTGCCCTATGCCCGCGAGGTTGGCCTGCCGGTGGTCGGCCCGATCGGCGGGGCCAGCGCCTTTTTCGTCGAACCCACGGTGTTCCCGCTGCTGCCCGACTACGGATGGTCGGCGGCGTCCAACCTGGACTATGCGGTCAACCAGCTGGGGCTGAGCAAGGTCGCCCTGCTGTGGGAGAACGACGAGCTGGGCAAATCCGCCAAGCGGGGCTTTGACGCCTATATGGCGGACCTGGGGATGGAGCCCGCGGAATCGGTGCCCTTCGACGTGAAGACCACCAGCTTCAGCCCGCATATCCGCAAGGTGGCCAATTCCGGCGCCGAGGCGGTGATCCTGTTCGGTTCGAACGCCAACCTGGCGGCGGCGCTGAAGGCGGCGGATCTTCAGGGGCTGGACGTGGAATGGTTCGCGCCCTTCTTCACCGCCGACCCCTCGACCCGCAAGCTGGCCGGGGATCTGCTGGATGGCGTCTATTTCGCCTCCTGGCTGCTGCCGGTGTCCAGCGATGCCCCCGAAGTGGCGGCCTATCGCCAGTCGATCGAGGCCTATTATCCCGACGATCCCGTGGGTGTCTTCGGCCTCAACGGCTGGAGCAATGCGGCGATCTTCCACAAGGGGTTCGAGGCGCTGCTGGCGTCGGGCAACGAGCTGACCCGCGAGAACCTGGTGGCGGCGCTCGAGACGCTGGACGGGGCGGATGTGGGCGGCGCCCGGGGCGTGTCCTTCCGTGAGGGCGACCATCGCGGCACCCGCCAGGAAGGCATCATCCAGGCCACCGCCGACGGCTTCGAGCTGGTGCAGCCCTTCCGGGCCTACCCGGAGGTGGTCTTCGAGGACATGCAGACCGAGTGATCCTGCTTGGCCCATCAGGGGCGCCCGGTCTGGGGCCGGGCGCGCCTTCACGCAATCGAACAGTTACCGGGAGACAGGGATGACCCTGACACCAGTCAGCGCGCCTGCGCGCATGGACGGACAGATCGCCATAGTGACCGGCGCGGCAGGCGGCATCGGCCGGGCCACGGTCCTGGCCCTGGCCGAGGCGGGCGCAACCGTGATCGCCACCGACATCACCGAGACCGCCGACTACGGCACCGACAAGGTCAGCTACCGGCCCTATGACGTCACCTCGCAAAGCGCGACCGATGCCCTGGTCGCCGAGGTGCTGGCAGAGCATGGCCGCATCGACGCGCTGGTGCTCTGCGCGGGCACCATTTCCCACAAGCCCCTGTGGGAGTCGACGGATGACGAGTGGCGCTCGATCCTCGACGTCAACCTGATGGGCGTGGTGAACCCGGTCCGCGCCATCTTCCCGGTCATGGCAGAGCAGGGGATGGGCAAGATGGTGGCGCTGGGCTCGATCGCGTCGAAAATCGGCGGCGTGGCCTCTGGCCCGTCCTATGTCGCGGCGAAATCGGCGGTGCACGGGCTGATGAAATGGGTTGCCAAGGCAGGCGCCGCCAAGGGCGTCTATGCCAGCGTCATCGCGCCCGGCCCGGTCGAGACCCCGATGTGGGACACCGTGACCCAACGCGCCGCCCCCTCGGCCCACGGAAGCGTGCCGCTGGGCCGCTACGGCCAGCCCGAGGATATCGCCCAGGCGATCCTTTTCCTGTGTTCGCCCGCTTCCAACTGGATCACCGGCACCGTTCTGGATGTGAACGGTGGCATGTTGATGGATTGAGATCATGACCAAGACAGACACAATCGGATTCATCGGCCTGGGCGTGATGGGCGGGCCCATGTGCCGCAACATGGCCCTGAAACACGACGCCGAGGTGTTGGCCTTCGACCTGTCAGATGCGGCCCTGACCGCCGTGGCCGAGGCCGGCGCCCGGCGCGTGCCCTCGGTCGAGGCCCTGGCCGAACAGGCCGACGTCATCTTCCTGTCGCTGCCCGGCGGCCCGCAGGTGCAGGCGGTCAGCGCGGCCATTGCCGCCGCCAGGGGGCGCTGCTCGGCCATCGTCGATCTGTCGACCACCCCGGTCGAGACCGCCCGTGCCGTCGCCGCCGAGCTGGCCCCGCTGGGGATCGCCTTTGCCGATGCGCCGGTGGCCCGCACGCGGCAGGCGGCGCAGGAAGGCAAGCTGGCCATCATGGTGGGCGCGTCGGAAGCGCTGTTCGAGCGGATCCATCCGCTGCTGAAATACATCGCCACCGACATTACCCATGGCGGCGATGTGGGTGCGGGCCAGGTGCTGAAGCTGGTGAACAACATGCTGGTCTTCGCCAATACCGTGGCGCTGGCCGAGATGATGGTGCTGGGCGAAAAGTCAGGCGTCGCGCCCGAGGTGCTGCTGGATGCGGTCTCCAAGGGCTCGGGCGACAGCTTCGTGCTGCGCAACCACGGCATGAAGGCCATGCTGCCCCGCGCCTTCCCCGACAAGGCGTTTTCGCCGGAATACGTGCTGAAGGACATTTCCTATGTCTTCGAGCTGGCCGAACAGTCCGGTGTCTCGCTTCCCGCCGCCGGCACCGCGCGCAGCTACTACGAGACCGCCCTGCATCACGGGTTGTCGGGGCGCTATTTCCCCGGGGTGATCGAGCTGGTCGAGAAGGGGGTCATGGAGACCCCAGGGCCGCGGGCCGGTGAAGAGGGCAAGGGGGAAGCGGCATGATCGACCTGCTGCGCGATCTCTTTCCGCTGGCCTGGTCGGGGATGATCACCGGATGCCTTTACGCGCTGGGCGCGCTGGGGCTGGTGATGATCTTCAAGTCCAGCCGGGTGGTGAACTTCTCTCATGGCAATGTGGCGGGCTTTGCCGCCTTCCTGATCTACGGCTTTTCCAGCGGCGTGCTGCTGGAACTGTCCTGGGGCACGGCGGTGCTGCTGGCGGTGCTGGCGGTGATCGCCATCGCCTTCCTGACCTATGCGGTGATCGCGCCGCTGGTCTTTGAATCGGACCTGACCGCCACCATCGCCACCCTGGGCGTGGGGCTGATCGCCCAGGGGGCGACGCTGCTGATCTTCGGCGCCGATATCGTCAGCCTGGATCTGCCGGTGCCGCGCTTTTCCATGTCGGTGCTGGGGCTTTTCGTCACCGGCTACGACCTGACGGTGCTGGCCGTGGCCATCCTGACCATCGGCGCGCTGTTCTTCGTCATCGACTACACCAAGCTGGGCATCGCCTTTCGGGCCATCTCCGAGAACCCCTTCGCGGCTGAGGTCTGCGGGCTGAACCTGCGCAACGTGCATCTGTTCTCCTGGATCGTGGCGGCGGTGCTGGGGGTGATCGGGGCGCTGCTGATCGTGCCCACCACCTTCCTCAGCGTGACCACCGTGGCCGCCTTCATGTTGCAGGCCTTCGCCGCCGCCGTGGTCGGTGGCTTCGCCAGCCTGCCAGGCGCCCTGCTGGGCGGGATCCTGATCGGGGTGCTGATGAACCTCTTCACCTTCTACGTCTCGCCCGAATACTCCAGCACCTTCCTGCTGGCGGTGATCCTTCTGGCGCTGAACATCTTCCCCAATGGCATCCTGGCCAGAGTTGGAGGCAGCCGTGTCTGACCAAAACCTGTCGCTTAGCTCTGGGGCCGGGGCGGCCCGGCCCGGCGGCCTGGCGATCCACCCCGGCCAGGCGCTGACCCTCGCCCTGCTGGGCGGGCTGACCCTGCTGCCGCTGCTGCTGGGCGGGTCCTGGATCTTCGCCCTCGGCATCTGCTTTGCAAATTCCATCGGCGTGCTGTCGGTCTCGATCCTGGTCCGCTACGGCGGCGAGGTCTCGATCGGGCACAGCTTCTTTGCCGCCGTCGGCGCCTATGCGGTGGCGGTGCTGGACACGCGCTATGGGCTGTCGTTGCTGGTCAGCCTGCCGGTGGCGCTGGCGCTCGGGGTGATCTCGGGCGTTCTGTTCGCCTGGCCCTCGCGCAAGCTGTCGGGGATCTACCTGGCGGTCTCGACCATGGCGCTGGCCCTGGCCGTGCCGGAGCTGATCAACAATGCCGACGGGCTGACCGGCGGCTATGAGGGGCTTTATGTGTCGCAGCCGGTGATCCCGGGCGTGGCCATGTCCCTGCAACGCTACTACGCGGCGCTGATCGTGCTGGTGGCGGCGGTCTATGCGGTGTCGCGGCTGCGCGGCTCTCGGCAGGGGCTGAAGCTGCTGCTGGCCAAGGCCCATCCGGCCGCCGCCGATGCCTTCGGCACGCGCCGCGACTGGGCACGGATCGCCGTCATGGGGATCTCGGGCGGGGTGGCGGCGCTTTGCGGGGCGATGCTGGGCTTTGCGGGCTCGACCGTGTCGCCCTCTGGCTTCACGCTGTGGTCGTCGATCTTCCTCCTGGTGGGCTCGGTGGTCAGCTTCTACGGGCTGTCCCTGCCGCGCGCCCTTATCGGGGGCGCCTTCCTGACCCTGGTGCCGCAGTTCCTGTCGGCCTCGGGCGCCTGGATCCCGGTCTTCTACGGCCTGGCCCTGTTGGGGATGATCCTGCTGGGCCACTACCTGCCGCGCCTGAAAGAGATTGTCGCAACCCGGAAAGGCGGTGCCTGATGGACACGCAAACCCCTGCGCTGAAGGGCGAGGGCATCGCCCTGTCCTTCGGCGGGATCAAGGTGCTCAAGGATCTGGACGTGGAATTCCGCGCCGGAGAGATCACCGGGCTGATCGGCCCCAATGGCGCCGGCAAGACAAGCCTGTTCAACACGCTGACCGGGGCCTATCGGCCCCAGAGCGGCAAGATCACCTATGCGGGCCACAGCCTGGACGGGCTGTCGCCCGCGGCGCGGGCCGACAAGGGGATCGTGCGCAGCTTTCAGCATGTGGCGCTAAGCCCGGATCTGACGGTGCTGGAAAACGTCATGATCGGCGTGGCGCGCAACCATCACGCGGGCTGGATCCATGCCTTCCTGCCCACCCGGCGCGGGCGCGAGGAGATGGCGCAGATGCGCGCCGCCGCCGAGGCCGCCCTGGCGGATCTGGGCCTGGCGGGGGCGGCGGACAAGCTGCCCTCGGAACTGCCGCCGGGCATGTTGCGCCTGGTCGAGATCGCCCGCGCCATTGTCGGCAAGCCCGCAGTGCTGTTGCTGGACGAACCGGCGGCGGGGCTGAACAATTCCGAGACCCGCGACCTGATGGGCAGCCTGCGCAAGCTGGCCTCGCCCGATCTGGTGATGGTGGTGGTCGAGCATGACATGGATCTTGTCATGTCCATCTGCGACCGGATCTACGTCCTCAACTTCGGCGCCTTCGTCGCCTGCGGCAGCCCCGAAGAGGTGCGCGCGGATGACGACGTGGTGCGGATCTACCTGGGAAGCGACGATGACTGATCTTCTGAACGTATCCGGCCTGTCTGTCTTCTACGGCGCCAAGGCCCAGGCGGTTGAAAACGTGTCCTTCACCGTCGGCCCCGGCCAGGTCACGGCCCTGCTGGGGGCCAACGGGGCGGGCAAGACCTCGATCATGAAGGCCGTCGCGGGGCTGATCCCGGGGCGGGGGCGGGTCCACTTCGACGGTCAGGACATCAGCGCCCTGCCGGCCCGCGACCGGGTGCGGCGCGGGGTGGTCTACGTGCCCGAGGGGCGCGAGATCGTCGGTGACATGACGGTGCGCGAGAACCTGACCCTGGGCGGCTATCATGTGCCCGGGCGCGAGCGCAAAAGGCGCACCGACATGGTGCTGGAGCTGTTCCCCGAGATCGCCGACAAGGCCGACCGCTCGGCCTGGCGGCTGTCGGGGGGCGAGCAGCAGATGCTGGCCATCGGGCGGGGTCTGATGGCCGGGCCGCGCCTGTTGCTGCTGGACGAGCCCTCGCTGGGTCTGGCGCCGATGCTGGTGCGTCGGGTCTTCGATCGCCTGGGCGCGATCCGGGCCGAGACGAACCTGGCCATCATGCTGGTGGAACAGAACCTGGCGATGACCATGCGGATCTGTGACGAACTGCACTTCCTGCGGGGCGGGGCCATCGTCGGGCATCGCAGCGCGGCCGACTTGCAGGACAGCGCGGCCCGCCAGGAGGCGATCGACGCCTACCTCGGCGCGGCCTCGGCGGCATAAGAAGGGGGCGACGATGGCTGACACCTGGAAGATCTACGGCATCCGTCATGCGGTGAACACCGCCCGCACCCGGGGGCAGAACTTCATCCTGGACGCCCAGCCCGACGCGCCGCTGGTGCTGGATTTCTACTCCTGGCTGCTGACCTGCGGCGACCGCCATATCGTGGTGGATACCGGCATGGATCCGGCCAAGGCCGCCAAGCACGGCCATAGCCACCTGCTCAGCCCGGTCACCGGGCTGGCGGCCCTGGGGGTCGAGGCGGCAAAGGCCGAATGCGTGATCCTGACCCATGCCCATTACGACCACCTGGGCTTTCTCGATGCCTTTCCCGCCGCGCGGTTTCACATGCAGGCCGAGGAAATGGCCTATGTCACCGGCCCCTACATGGAAAAGCCCTGGTTCCGGCGCGCCTATGAACCCGATGAGATCGCCCGCCTGGTCTCGCTGCTGCACGACGGGCGGCTCACTTTGCACGGGCGCGAGGCGCAGATCGCCGACGGGGTCACGGTGCACTGGGTGGGCGGCCATTGCGCGGGCCAGGAGGTGGTGCGGGTGCGCACCGCGCGGGGCTGGGTCGTGCTGGCCTCCGATGCCTTGCATTACTACGAGGAATACGAGCGCGGCATTCCCTTTGCCGTGGTCTACAGCTCGGCCCAGATGATCGACGCCCATGACGTGATCCGCGCACTGGCCGACAGCGACGACCACGTCCTGCCCGCCCATGACCCCCGCATCGCGGACCTGTACCCGGTGGCCGAAGAGTCCGGGTTGCAGGAGGTCTTCCGCCTTGACGTGGCGCCTGTTTCGAGAAATGCGGGATGAAAATTTGCATTATCCGAGCCCCCGGATGTTACAAGGGTCCGGAAGTCTGGGTGGAACGTCAGGATGTTGAAACACCAAACCAAGGAAGAGCTGGTCGCGGATTACCTGCGAGAGGGCATCATCTCGGGCAAGTTTCCCCGGGGCTCGAAGCTGAAGCAGGCCGAGATCGCGCAGCAGATCGGCACCTCGATCACGCCGGTGCGCGAGGCGATCAAGCTTCTGGCGGCCGAGGGCTTTATCCTGGGCACGGCGAACCGTGGCGCCACGGTGGCCCCCTTCGACATCCATGCCACGGAAGAGATCGTCGACCTGCGCATGACGCTGGAATGCAAGCTGGCCCTGCGCGCGATGGAGCGTCTGACCGAGGCGCAGCTGCAAGAGCTGCGGGCGTTGCAGGCGCAGTTGGAAGATGCGGCGGCGCGCGGCGAGCGCGATGCGGTGCGGGCGATCAACTACCGTTTCCACGAAGTGCTTTATGCGGCGGCCGACCTGCCGCAGACCCTGCGGTTCGTGCGCGCGCTTTGGGCGCGCTATCCCTTCGATCTGATCAACAAGCTGGAAAACCGCGTCGACCGGGCCTCGCAGGAACACCGTGCGATGCTCAGCGCGATCTTGCAGCGGGACGAGGCGGGCATGTTGGCCGCCCTGCGCAACCACATCCGCGCCGGTTGGGACGAATTCAAGGAAAGCTACACCGGATAGGGCAGGGACCCCTTGCGTATCGCGGTGTTCCCCTCATCGCGAGATCACAGCAAGGAGTACCCGATGCCATCCGCAGATAGCAAACCCGACAGCATTCTTCTGGTCATGGACATGCTCAATGACCTGGTCCACCCGGACGGCATGGGGGCGAAGTCCTACGTGCCGCTGTGCCGTGCGCGCGGCGTCTACGACAACACCCGCCTGGCGATTTCCCGGGCCCGTGCCGCCGGGGTGATGGTGGCCTATGTGCGGGTCGGTTTCTCGCCCGACTATGCCGAATGCCCGCCCGGATCGCCGGTCTTTTCCAAGGCCCGCAATGCCGGGGTCTTCGGCCTGGGCAGCTGGGGGACCGAGGTGCTGGCCGATTTCGCGCCGCAGCCCGGGGACCCGGACATCATCAAGCACCGGGTCAGCCCCTTCTACGGGACCAAGCTGGAGCCGCTGCTGCGCGCCCAGGGGATCCGGCGGCTGATCCTGTCGGGCGTGTCGACCAATGGCGTGGTCTCGGCTGCGGTGCGCGAAGGCCATGATCGCGACTATGCCTGCGTGGTGCTGGAAGACTGCTGCGCCGGGGCCACCGAGGAAGAGCATGACCATGCCCTGTCGGGGTTGCGGCGCTTCTCCACCGTCACCACGGCGGCTCAGGTCTCTTTCTGACCTTTTGCGGTAAACAATGCATCAAAATAGGAAATCTCCCTCGGTTTCGAGGGGGATTTCCGGCGTTTTGCCCGAGGTGGCCTGTGTTTGCTTTAAGAAAATGCATTATCTCGCGCTTCCTCTGTTGACCGGAAAAAATAAAATGCATTAAGTGAGGGGGGCGGCCGAGGGACCCCCGAGGCCACCCCATGCAGGCGGCGCAGGAGTGAGGCGCAGCCCCGGACACGCGAAAGAGGAGAACGCGCCCGTGACCATCGTGGATGTGAAAGAGAAGAAGGCCGACGCCGTCGGCGGGGCCCCGGCCGAAGGCAAGATCACGGATGAGGCGGTCGCCGCCGCGCGTGACATGATCGGGCTGCAACTGCGCCCCGAGGGGCCCTATCTTCAGGATGCCACCACCGACACGCTGCGCAACTGGTGCAACGGGATCGGCGACCTGAACCCGCTGTATCGCGAAACCGAATATGGCCGGAATTCCCGCTATGGCGGCCAGGTGGCGCATCCGATGTTCCCGATGGCCTTCGGCTGGGTCGGGCGGACCCGCTGGGGTCTGCCAGGGGTGCACGGCTTCTACGCCGGCAACGACTGGGAGATGTTCCGCCACATCCGCCCCGGCGACCGCATCAGCGCCATCGAGCGCGTCGTCGGTGTCGAAGAGAAGGAAAGCAAGTTCTCGGGCCGTCTGGTGCTGCAATATGTCGAGGCCAGCTATACCAACCAGCGCGGCGAGCTGGTGGCGCGGGCCCTGGGCACCTGTACCCGCCATGAGCGCAAGGCGGCGCGGGACGCGGGCAAGTACAAGGACATCAAGACCCACGAATACACCGCCGAGGAATACGAGGCGCTGGACGCCGCGATCATCGGCGAGCCGCAGCGGATCCGTGGCAGCGCGGTGCGCTACTGGGAAGATGTGACCGAGGGCGAAAGCCTGGATCCCATCGTGCGCGGTCCGCTGTCGCTGATGGATACCATGGGCTTCCTCGTCGGCTGTGGCCGTGGCCATACCCATGGCGTGGTCTTCCAGGCCGCGATGAAGCACCCGGGCCACTTCTTCCGCAACCCCGAGGCGGGCGGCGGCATCGAGTACACCGGCATCGGCCACCACCGCGAAAGCACCGCCAAGGAGGTGGGGGTGCCCGGCGTCTACGACTACGGGCCGCAGCGGTCCTCCTGGATGGCCAGCCTGGTCACCAACTGGATGGGCGATGCCGCCTTCCTGAAGCGGGTGCGCACCGAGATGCGCCGCTTCAACACCATGGGCGACAGCACCTGGTGCAAGGGCAAGGTGGCCCGTAAGTACATCAAGGACGGCCATGCGCTGGTCGATCTCGAGATCTGGGGCGAGAACCAGCGCGGCGAGATCACCACCCCCGGCCTGGCCACGGTGATCCTGCCCAGCCGGGATCCCGAGATCCGCGTCTTCTTCGATGGCGGCGACCTGGATCTGGACCTCCCCGTGGTGCGCTGAGGCAAGGGCGGCGCCGGGCGACCGGCGCCGCCCACCGACCGGAAAGAACCAAGAAAGAGGGGAGGGCGCGCGATGGTGCAGGACAAGCCGCTGTCGGGAATCCGCGTGATCGAACATGCCGCCGGTGTGGCCGGGGCCTGGGCCGGGCGTCTGCTGTCGGCCATGGGGGCCGACGTGGTGATGGTCGAACCTCCGTCGCTGTGCCCCCTGCGCCGCCGGGCGCCCCTGCTGGAGGATGGCAGCAGCGCCCTGTTTGCCTATCTGGCGGCGGGCAAGGGCAGCGTGATCTGCGATCTGGACCGGGCCGAGGGCCGGGCCGAGATGGCCGCCCTGCTGGAGGGCGCGCAGATGCTGATCGACGACAGCCCCGTCGCCGCGCGCGGCGCCCTGGGCCTGGACCCGGAGGCGATCCGGGCACGCTTTCCCGAGATCGTGCACCTGTCGGTCCTGCCCTTCGGCGCGGTCGGCCCCAAGGCGGGCTGGGGCGCGGAAGAGATCAATCTGGTGCACGCAGGCGGCGAAGGCTTCCTGCTGCCCAACGGGCTGTCGGTGGATCTGTTCCCCGATCGCCCGCCGCTGAAGATCGCCGGGCATTTCGCCGAGATGCAGGGAGGCGTGGCCGCCGCCCTGGCGGGCCTGGCCGCCCTGTGGTCGGGCGAGGGACAGCTCGTCGATGCCTCGGTCCAGGACGCCAATGTCGCTGTCGGGGCCTTTGCCCTGCAACGGCTGGGCGACGGCTCGGTCGAGCATCGCCACAGCCGGTCCTTCCGCTATGGCGGCGTCATCGAATGCCGCGACGGCTATGTCGAGCTGCTGATGCTGGAGGAACGCCAGTGGCAGGGGCTGGTCAAGCTGATGGGGCATCCCGACTGGGCCGCCGACCCGGGCCTGGGCGATCCCGCCGAACGCTCTGCCCGGGGGGCAGAGATCAACCTGCGCATCCGATCCTGGGCGCGCGATCAGCCGGTCGACAGCCTTGTCGCCCGTGCCCAGGAACTGGGAGTGCCCATGGCGCGCTACAGCCGTCCGGCACAGATCCTTGGCGGCGCGCATGAGGTCGCCCGGGGCACATTCGCCGCCGTGCCCGGCCATCCCGGCCTGCGCATCCAGCCCGCGCCCTTCCGGTTCGCCGAGGTGCCGCTGTCGCTGGACGCGGGCCCGCCCGCGCCGGGGCAGGACCAGCCATCGGCGGACGACGCCGTCACGGATCGCCTCACAGACGGAAGGGTCACCGCATGACTGCCACATCTCAGGCCGCCAAGCCCCTCGCCGGGATCCGCATCGCCGATTTCACCGTCCATGCGGCGGGGCCCTTCTGCACCCACATGCTGTCGCAGCTCGGGGCGGAATGCATCAAGATCGAAAGCGCCCTGCGCCCTGACATCTTCCGCAAGCCCCATGCGGTCTATGGCCGCGCCGGGCCCGCAACCTTCGACCAGGTCGCCTCGAACAAGTTTTCCGTCCGGCTGAACCTGAAGCACCCCGAAGGCGTGGCCCTGGCCCGGCGCATCGTCGCCGCCTCGGACGTGGCCGCCGAAAGCTTTCGCGCCGGGGTGATGGAGCGCCTGGGCCTCGGCTACGAGGCGCTGCGGGCGGTGAAAGACGATATCGTCATGACCTCTGTCTCTTCCTCGGGGCAAAGCGGGCCCGACAGCCATTTCGCCGGCTACGCGCCCCTGTTCGGGGCCTGGGGCGGTCTGGGGTATCTCAGTGGCTACAGCGATGGCCCGCCGATGGAGATGCGCCATGTGATGGACCATTCGGTGGGGATGAACGCGGCCCTGGCCACCCTGGCGGCGCTGCATCGCCGCCGCCGCACCGGGCAGGGCTGCCATGTGGACGTGGCCGCGCGCGAGGTGGCCTCGTCGCTGGTCGGCGAGGCGCTGACCGCCGCCTCGGCCGGGGTCGAGGTGCCGCGCCTGGGCAACATGGATCCGCAGCACGCGCCCCATGGTCTGTATCCCACGCGCGAGGAGGACCGCTGGCTGTCCATCGCCGTGGCCACGGATGGGCAATGGCATAGTTTCGCCCGGCTGATCGGCCGCCCCGAACTGGCCCGCGACCCGCGTTTCGCCACCGCCCCGGACCGCGTCGCCCGCCGGGCCGAGCTGGACCGGATCACCACCGCCTGGACCGAGGCGCTGGAGGCCGAGGCCGCGGCGAAGGCCCTGCAATACGTCGGCATTCCGGCCCATGTTTCCTGGCGGGCCAGCGACATTGCCGCCGATCCCCACATGGCCCAGCGGGGCGCCGTGGTCGAGGTGGCCGAAACCGACGACACCCGGCGCAAGGCGGTCGGCTTCCCGGCGCGGTTCTCGGCCAGCGGGGCGCCCGGCCTGGACCGGGGCACCCCCGGGCTGGGGGCGCATGAAGACTATGTTTACGGCGAATTGCTGGGGCTCGGCCGCGCCGAACGCAGCCGGCTGGAAGAGGCGCGCGTCATCTACTGACCGCGACAGGAGGACAAGAGCATGACATCCGACACCGCCCTGCTGGGCGATCCCACAGAGGCCATCGGCCGGACCGAGACCCGCGCCGAGCGCATCGCGCCCGACCGCGTCGCCGCCATGGCCGCGACCCTGGACATGGCCACCGCCCCGGCGCCCGGTGCGGCCCTGCCCGCAGGCTGGCACTGGCTGTTCTTCAACCCCTTCCTGCGCCGCTCTGATCTGGGCGCCGACGGCCATCCGAAGCTGGGGGATTTCCTGCCCGACACCGGTCTGCCGCGCCGCATGTGGGCCGGGGGGCGGATCCGCTATCACGCGCCGCTGCCGGTCGGCGCCGAGGCCGAGAAACACAGCGAGATCATCGACGTCACCGCGAAATCGGGGCGCTCGGGGCGGCTGGTCTTCGTCACGCTGCGCCATCGGATCAGCGCCGACGGGGCGCTGTGCATCGACGAGGAGCAGGACATCGTCTATCGCGATGCCCCGGCCCCCGGCGCCCCGGCGCCCACGCCCCCGGCGGCGCCGGACGGGGCTGCCTTCTGCGAGGGGGTCAGCACCGATCCCACCCTGCTTTTCCGCTATTCCGCGCTGACCTCGAATGGCCATCGCATCCACTACGACCACCTGCACGCCACCGCGGCAGAAGGCTATGCGGGGCTGGTGGTTCATGGGCCGCTGACCGCGACCCTGTTGCAGGGCCTGGCGACCCGCGCCTGGCCCGACCGGCCCCTGCGCAGCTTCTCGTTCCGGGGGATGAGCCCGCTGATCGTCGGTCAGCCCTTCACCCTGAACGCAGCCCCGTCCGAGGCGGACGGGGGTGAAACCGGGCTGTCGCTTTGGGCGGCCGGGCCGAACGGGGCGTTGTCGATGCAGGCCAGCGCCGGGTTCGGCGCGGCGGGGGCTGCGACGTGAGCCCCGGCGCCAGGTCTCCGCGCAGTTACCTCTTCGTGCCGGGGCAGCGTCCCGACCGGTTCGCCAAGGCCGCCGGGTCGGGGGCCGAGGCGATCATTCTGGATCTTGAGGATGCCGTGGGCCCGACCCAGAAGGACGAGGCCCGCGCCCATGTCCAGGCCTGGTTTGCCGGGGGCGGCGTCGGGCTGGTGCGGATCAATGGCGCCGGAACCCCCTGGCACGCGGCGGATCTGGACATGCTGGCGGCGTTGCCCGGGGTGGCCGTGATGCTGCCCAAGGCCGAGCCCGATGCGGTGGCGGCCTTTGCGCAACGCCTGCCAGACCGGCCGCTGATCGCGCTGGTCGAGACGGCACGGGGGCTGGCGCAACTGCGTGATACGGTGCGGCTGCCCGGGGTCGCGCGCCTGGCCTTCGGGAATCTGGACTTCGGCGCCGATGCACGGATCCCCGGCACTGGCCCGGTGCTGGACCCCGCCCGGTTCGAGATCGCCTTGGCTGCCCGGCTGGGTGACCTGCCGCCGCCCATCGACGGCGTCACGGTCGAGCTGACAGCGCCCGAGGCGATCGCCGCCGACATCGCCCGCGCCCGGGCCCTGGGCTTCGGGGCCAAGCTGTGCATCCACCCGGCCCAGGTCGGCGCGGTGAACACGGGCTTCGCGCCCAGCGTGGCAGAGGTTGACTGGGCCGAACGCATCCTCGCCGCGCTGGAGGCGGCGGCAGGGGCGGTGGTGCAGGTGGACGGCAAGATGGTGGACCGCCCCCTGATCGACCGCGCGCAGCAGATCCTGGCAGACGCGCAGCCGGGCTGAGACCGAGCCGCGCCTCAGACACTCACCACATGCGACACCCGCGCGCCGCCCGGCGCGATGCGGTGCATCATGTATTGCGGCGGCTCGTCAGAGAAGCTGTAGGGGCTGCCCGCGCGCAGGTCGAAGGCGATCTGATGCGAGGCCGAGGGGGCGACCAGCACATCGGCGCCACCGCAGCTGCCGATGATGGCGCGGTGCATGTGCCCGCAGAGGATGGCGCGCACCCGGCCATGGGCGGCGACGCGTTCGGCCAGGGCGTCGCGCCCCGTCAGCAGGCCCATCCCGTCCATGTCCTGCAATCCGGTGGTGATCGGCGGGTGATGCAGGAACAGCAGCACATCGCGCCCGGCGCAGTCCGCCAGGGCCTGATCCAGCCAGGCCAGCCGGTCGGGGCAGATCTCGCCGTGGGGGGCGCCTTCGACCAGGGTATCCAGGCCGATGACCGCCAGCGGCAGATCGCTGCGCGCCAGGCACAGATGCCCCTGGGCTGTCTGGCCGGTCATCTCGGGCAGGGCGGCGCGCATCGGCGCGCGCTTGTCGTGATTGCCGGGCACCGCCAGCACCGGCAGACCCAGACGGCGCAGACCCTCGCCCACATGGGCATATTCCTCTGCCGTGGCATCCTCGCCCAGATCGCCCGAAACGACGACCAGGTCGGGTTGCACCGGCTGGGCGGCCAGGCTGGCGATCAGCCGGTCGAAATTTGCCCCGGTGTCAAAGCGGTCGGCCAGTTTGCGGCCCCCCGCCAGGACGTGAGAATCGGTCAGATGGGCGATCAGCATGTGGGGGTCTCCTGAGTCTTTTGAGGATATTTGGGTGAAAGACCGTCATCCTCTTGCCGGATAACCATGTCAGATTTGAGAAATTTTCGCATTTTTGCCCGGCTCTGATGCCGAGATCATGGATTTTTCGGGCTAAAATCCACAATATGCACAATTTTCAACCCTTCGATCTCGCAGGCTGGCGCCTGGGGTATTTGCGGCTAGACAGTCATATTGCTGTGATATTTGCCTTATACATGACGTTTTGTGGCTGAGGTGCGATGTGGATCGGACCCTGCAAGCTGTTCGGACTGTGATGAACTCCAACATTCGCGAGGACAATCTAGATGAAAACCACAAATTCCAAGCTGACGCGCCGCCGTCTGATGGCCGCCGGTCTGGCCGCCCCCTTCGTCAGCGCCATGCCCGGCCTCCTGACCCCGGCGCGGGCCAATGAAACGGTCAAGCTGCAATTCATGTACCCCGTGGGCGTCTCGGGCGACATCAACACGATCATTTCCAACATGATTGCCGAGTTCAACGCGACCCATGACGGCGTCGAGGTCGAAGCGATCTACGCGGGCTCTTACGACAATACCGAGCAGAAGGTGATCACCTCGCTGGGTGTGGGCGAACCGCCGGCGCTGTGGCTGCCGATCAACTCGTCGCTGCAAACCTTCCTGGGGCTGGATGCGCTGGAAGACATCACCGAACAGGCCAAGGCCGACGATATCTACGACGATTTCATCAGTGGCTTCCTGGATACCGCCGTGTCCGACGGGCGCCTTTACGGCCTGTCCTACCAGCCCTCGACCCCCGTCCTGTACTACAACAAGGACGCCTTCGCCGAGGCCGGTCTGGGCGATGCCCCCGTCACCTGGGACGAGCTGATGACCGCCGCCCAGGCGCTGACCATCCGCGAGGGTGACGCGCTGAAACGCTGGGGTCTGACCATCGGCGGCGGCTGGCACGACTGGATGTTCGAGGGCTATTGCCGTCAGAACGGCCTGGTGCCCTGGGAAGCCGACAAGGTGCTGTGGGATCGCCCCGAGGCGATCGAGGCGCTGGAGTTCTGGAAGAAGATGGTCGACGCGGGCTGCATGGCCCCGGCCTCGACCTGGCAGGGCTCGGCGAACGACTTCATGGCCGGCTCCACCGCGATGCTCTACCACTCGACCGGCTCGCTGACCAACCTGCGCACCTCCTCGCCCTTCGAGGTCGGCGTGGCCTTCATGCCGAAGAAGAAGCAGTTCGGCGCCTCGCAAGGGGGCGGCCCCATCATGATCGCCAAGAACCAGTCGGACGCCAAGAAAGAGGCCGCCTGGACCTTCGCGCGCTGGATGACCAACACCGAGAACCAGGCCGCCTGGAGCCGTGCGACCGGCTATCTGGCCGTGCGCAAATCCTCCTGGCAGCAGCCCGAGATGCAGCAGTACCTTTCGGAGGTGCCGCAGGCCGAAGTGGCGATGAAACAGGCCGAATACTCGGGCGCCTTCCTTCAGGTTCCGGCCTATTCCCGCGCCCGCGACAACCTGAAAAGCGCCATCGACCGCACCCTGGCGGGCGAGATTGCCCCCGAGGCGGCGCTGACCACGGCCACCGCCGATACCAACCGCGAGATCCAGCGCGTCCTGCGTCGTCAGGGCTGATCCCGCCACATGACCTGGGGGAGGCGGGCCGCCCGGCCCGCCTCCTCGTACCTGTTTCCGAGGGTTCCAAATGTCGTCATCCTTCGCCCGCGCGCGCCGGAACGAGATGCTGCTGGCCTATGCGCTGCTGCTGCCATCGTTGATCTTCTTGGCCGTCTTTACCTACTGGCCGATCATCCGGTCGGTCTGGTTCAGCCTGCACGACGTCCTTCTGGGCGATCCCGAGATCTTTTGGCTGGGGGCAGAGAACTATCTGCGCCTGCTGGACGACCGGCTGTTCTGGAAGGTGCTGGGCAACACCGCCTTCTACACGCTGACGACAATCCCCCTGTCGATCATCGTCGCCCTGCTGCTGGCGGTGGCGATGGACAGCAAGCTGCGCGGCATGGCGATCTATCGCTCGGCCTTCTTCTATCCGGTGATGATCCCCTCGGTGGCCGCGGGTATGCTCTGGGTCTTCCTCTACGCGCCGGGCTACGGCCCCATCAATGAGGCGCTGACGACCCTGGGCCTGCCCCGGCTGGACTGGCTTTACGACAGCGACTGGGCGCTGCCCGCCATCGTCATCATGAGCATCTGGAAATACTCGGGCTACTTCATGCTGATCCTGCTGGCGGCGCTGAAACTGGTGCCTTCGGACCTGTACGAGGCCGCGCGGCTGGACGGGGTCAGCGGCTGGCACCGGCTGATCCACATCACCGTGCCGCTGGTCTCGCCCACCCTCTACTTCGTCATCATCATCGGCACGCTGCACAGCTATCAGATCTTCGACTACGTCTATGTGATGACGCAGGGCGGCCCCGCCGACAGCACCAACGTGCTGACCTATTACATCTACCAGAACGGGTTCCAGTATCAGGACATCGGCTATGCCTCGGCGTTGGCCAATGCGCTGCTGATCGCCGTGCTGGGCTTCATCGGGCTGGTGTCCGTCACCCTGGGCCGCCGCGTCCACTACCTGGGAGAGCGCTGATGTCCGACGCGACCCTGACCCCCGCCGCAGACCGCCCCGCCGCCACGGTGCCCGCGCGCCGACCGCGCGCCCGCAAGTGGCTGCGCGAGAACTGGCTGCACGCCGTCATGCTGCCGCTGGCCCTGCTGTGGCTCAGCCCGCTGTTGTGGATCCTGGTGACCTCGCTGAAGACCCAGACCGAGGTTTTCGACCAAAGCGCGGGCTTCTGGCCCACGTCGCTGAACTTCTCGAACTATCCCAGCACCCTGTCGGTGGCGCCTTTCGGGACCTACCTGGTGAACTCGGTCATCGTGACCGGCTCGATCCTGGCGGGGCAGCTGGTGACCATCACCCTGGCCGCCTATGCCTTTGCCCGGCTGACTTTCCCGGGCAAGAACCTGCTGTTCACCCTGTTCCTGTTGCAGGTGATGTTCCCGATCTACGCGATCTTCCTGACCAACTTCGTCACCTTGCGCGAAATGGGGCTGGTGAACACCATCCCGGCGATGATCGTCCCCTTCGTCGCCTCGGGCTACGGCACCTTCATGTTGCGGCAAAGCTTCCGCCAGGTGCCGGCCGAGCTGTCGGATGCCGCGCGCCTGGATGGCTGCGGGCATATGTCGATCCTGTGGCATGTCTACCTGCCGCTGGTGAAACCGACGCTAATTGCCTTCGGCATCATCTCGGTCGTGACCCACTGGAACGATTACATGTGGCCCCTGCTGGTGACCAATTCCGAGGGCATCCGCACCCTGCCCATCGGGCTGGGCCTGCTGGCCAAGGCCGACAGCGGCGCCGACTGGCCCCGCCTGATGGCCGGGACCACCATCGTTGTCTCGCCGCTGTTGCTGCTCTTCGTGATCTTCCAGCGCCGCTTCATCGACAGCTTCATGCATACCGGCGTCAAGTGACGCCACAGACCGGAGACCCAACATGGCGACCGTCCAACTGAACAAGATCTGCAAGTCCTACGGCGACCGGAAGACCGTGCATGACATCGACCTGACCATCGAGGACCGCGAGTTCATGGTGCTTGTCGGCCCCTCGGGCTGTGGCAAGTCCACCACCCTGCGGATGATCGCCGGGCTGGAAGAGATCACCTCGGGCCAGTTGCTGATCGACGGGCAGGACGTGACCGATGCCCAGCCCCAGGCGCGCGACATCGCCATGGTGTTCCAGTCCTACGCGCTTTACCCCCACATGACCGCCTATCGGAACATGGCCTTCGGCCTGCTGAAGACCACCCGCCTGTCCAAACCCGAGATCGACGCCCGCATCCGCGAGGCGGCCGAGATCCTGTCGATCACCGACCTGCTGGAGCGGCGCCCGAAAGAGCTGTCGGGGGGCGAGCGGCAGCGCGTCGCCATCGGCCGCGCCCTGGTGCGCCAGCCCAAGGTCTTCCTCTTTGACGAGCCGCTGTCGAACCTCGACGCCAAGCTGCGGAACCGGATGCGGGCCGAGCTGAAGCGCCTGCATTCCGAGCTGGGTCTGACCGTCATCTACGTGACCCACGACCAGATCGAGGCCATGACCCTGGGCACCCGGGTGGCCATGATGTCGGACGGATACCTGCAACAGGTGGGCGCGCCGATGGACATCTACATGAACCCGGCCAATACCTTTGTCGCCACCTTCATTGGCTCGCCCGAAATGGCGCTGATCCCGGCGCGGGCGGCGGGGGGCAAGCTGGGCCATGACGCCTTTGTGGCGGATCTGGCCCGTGGCGGCGACCTGCCCGCCGAGGTGCTGATCGGGCTGCGCCCCGAAGAGGTGACCCTGTCGGCCAGCGGCATGGCCCGCGCCACCGTCACCCACCGAGAGCTGATCGGCGCCGAGGCCCTGGTCGAGGTCGCCCTGGGCGGTGACCGCATGGTGGTGAAAAGCCCGGTGCAGGGCGCCCCCCTGCCGGGCGACGAGGTGGGGCTGGACTTCGACATGTCCCGCCTGCGCCTCTTCGATCGCGGCACCGGACGCGCTATCCTCGCGGCAGACTGAGCGGAGGGGACATGGCACGCAGTCACAGACAAGAGCAGATCCTCGCGCTGCTGAAGGCGCGGGGGAAGGCGGCGATCACCTTTCTGGCGGAAGAGTTCGACGTCTCGGACGAGACGATCCGGCGCGACATGAAAAGCCTCTCGGCCGAGGGGCTGGTCGAGAAGTTCCACGGCGGTGTGCGCCTGTCGATGCCGCGCACCGAACCCCCGTTCGAGCGGCGCCTGTCCGAGAATGCGGCGGCCAAGGCGGCCATCGCGGCGGCCACCGCGCGCCATATCCGCGACGGCGCCACCCTGCTGCTGGACAATTCGACCACCGCCTGTTTCCTGGCCCGCGAACTGACCCGGCGAGAGCCGATGACGATCCTGACCATCTCGCTGGAGATCGCGCAGATCCTCAACGCGGGCGATGGCCAGCACCGGGTGATCCTGCCCGGCGGCGAGCTGCGCAAGGCCGACCGCACCCTGACCGGGGCGGCGACGATCAGCTATCTGGCCAGTTTCAGCCCCAGTTATTTCGTCATGTCCGTGGTCGCCGGTTCGGCGCGCGGCTGTCAGGATTTCGACCTGTTCGAGGTCGAGTTCAAACGCGCCATGATCGACCGTGCCGACGAGACGGTGGTGATGATGGACAGCGGCAAGTTCAGCAAGTCGGGCCTGATCCATGTCTGCGACTGGGGACAGGTGGACACGCTGGTCAGCGATGCCGTGCCCCCCGAGATCGCCGAGCAGATCGACCACGGCCATGTCCTGCTGGCCCCGGACCTGCCGGAGGGCCGCCCCGCATGATCGCCCCCCTTTGCCGATACGAAGCGGTGGCGCGCGACATGCTGGCCGCCGCCCGCCCGCTGGCGCGGCAGCATTTCCGCACCCCGCTGGCGGTGGAACGCAAAAGCGACCTCAGCCCCGTCACCCTGGCCGACCGCGCCATCGAGCGTGCCATGAAAGAGGTGCTTGAAGAGGCCTGCCCGGGCCATGGCATCCTGGGCGAGGAGTTTGGCACCAGCCAGGCCGAGGCCCGCCATCTGTGGGTGCTGGATCCGATCGACGGCACCAAAAGCTTTATCGCCGGGGTGCCGCTGTTTGGAACGCTGATCGCCCTGCTGGAGAACGGCCAGCCGATCCTGGGGGCCATCGACATGCCGCTTCTGGGGGAAACCTGGATCGGCAAAAGCGGCGGGGAAACCCGGCTGAACGGCACCGCCTGCCAGGTCTCGGCCCGGACCGAGCTGGCGGGGGCCACGCTTTTTGCCACCTCGCCCGATCAGTTCACCGCCGCCGAGCGCCCCCACTTCGAGGCCCTCAGCGCGGCCTGTCTGGCGCGGCGCTTTGGCGGCGATTGCTACAGCTACGGCCTCTTGGCCTCGGGCCATGTGGATCTGATCCTGGAGGCCGAGCTTCAGCCCTACGACTACATGGCCCTGGTGCCGGTGATCGAAGGGGCGGGGGGCGTGATCACCGACTGGTCGGGCGCGCCGCTGACCCTGGCCTCGACCGGCCAGGTTCTGGCCGCCGCCACGCCCGCGCTGCACCGCGCCGCGCTGGCGGTGATCGGGGCACAGGGGCAGGGCTAGGCTGCGCTCCGCCCGCCCCACCGGTCAGATCAGCTTGCCCTGCACCGTGTAGCAGATCACCCCCAGCAGATCGTCGGGCATCTGCGCCCCGCGTCCCGCCGGGTTGCCCGCCAGCAGGTTGGCCAGCTTCTCGGCGGCCACCTCGGGCGGGGCCTGATAGGGGATCGTCTCGACGAACAGCCCGTCGGCGTCGAACAGCATGACATAGGCCGTATGGGCCATGGTGTAGCCGCCGCCGATCAAATCCATGCGCCGGGCGTAGATGTCGAAGGATTTCACCGCCTTGGCCGCCTCGCCCAGGGATCCGGTCACCCCGGTCACGCCGGGCACCCAGCCGGTGTAATCGCCCAGCAGGTCCAGCGTGTCGCGCTGCGGATCGACCGAGACGAAATAGACCGGCAGATCCGCCGCGCCTGGCACCTCGTCCTTCCACAGGGCGATCTCGCCCATGGTGGTGGGGCAGACATCAGGGCAATGGGTGAAGCCGAAGAAGACCGCCGAGGGCCCCTGTTGCAGCGTCTCTTCGGTGAAGGTGCCGCCATCGGTCCTTTGCAGAACGTAGTCGCCGCGTCCCAGCAGGGCGATCTTGTTCGCCTGGATCCGGGGCGCCAGCAGCACCAGCGCGAAGACGGTGACCACGGCCAGGGCCGTCAGGGCAAGGGCGATACGCTGTCCGGTCAGTTTCATCGCGCGCCTCGCATCCGCAGGGGCGCGGTCAGGGCCGGGCAGGGGGACGGGGCGGCAGGGCGGAACATGGGGAGAAGAGGGATCATGGCGATCTCCGGTCAGGTGCCCGGGCAGGGCCGGGGCACGGGGGGCGAAGGGGCCGGGACCAAGGCGGGGAGAGGCCTTGCGCCCCGACAGATCGGGGGCGGGGGGACTAGCCCCGGCTGGCGGCGCGGCAGGGGCCGCGAGCGGGGACGCAAACCACGGTGCGGGGGACGCAAATCATGGGACGGGCGGCGCAAATCATGGACGTCAGAGTCATCATAGGCGCTATGTGCCACCGGGCGGCGGGGCGGAACATGGCGTAGTTTGACGCAGGCCGCACGGCGGCAAGGACCGGCCCGTCTGCCTTCCTGACCCTTTCCCTCTGGAACTCGCGTGCGATGTGCGAGAAGATCCGCCGCGAAATGGTTGATGGAGGAGTGAGACCATGAACATGCAGACCCCCGGCCTGCGGGCGCCGACGCAGTTTTTCATTGGTGGCAAATGGGTTGACCCCAAGGGCGACAAGACGCTGGAGGTGGTGTCGCCGGTCACCGAAGAGACCGTGATGACCTATCCCGAGGCCTCGACCGCCGATGTGGACGACGCCATCGCAGCGGCCCGCGCCGCCTTTGACACCGGTCCCTGGCCGCGTCTCAGCCCCAAGGAACGCGCCGACTACATGCGCAAGGTGGCCGACAATATCGAGGCCCGTCTGGACGAGATCGCCAGCAGCTGGACCGGCCAGATGGGCGCGCCGATCACCCTGACCAAGATCCTGGCGCCGCAGAACGTGACCCTGTTCCGTTACTACGCCGATCTGATCGACAGCAATTCCTACAGCTTCACTGACGAGCGCGAGCGCGCCAATGGCGGCCGCGTGGTGGTGGCCAAGGAACCCGTGGGCGTCTGCGCCGCGATCACCCCCTGGAACGCGCCGATGGTGCTGCTGACCTACAAGATCGCGGCCGGTCTGGCGGCGGGCTGCACCTTCGTGGCCAAACCGTCGCCCGAAACCCCGCTTGAGGCCTATATCCTGGCCGAATGCATCGAGGCGGCGGGCCTGCCCGCTGGCGTCTTCAACCTGGTGCCCGCCGCGCGCGAGGTGGGCGACTATCTGGTGCGCCACAAGGATGTGGACAAGGTGGCCTTCACCGGCTCTACGGCGGCGGGCAAGCATATCGCGGGCGTCTGCGCCGAACGTCTGGCGCGCGTCTCGCTGGAACTGGGGGGCAAGTCGGCGGCCATCCTGCTGGACGATGCCGATTTCGAGGCCGCGCTGCCCTCGCTGATGATGTACACCATGCCGATCACCGGGCAGGTCTGCTTCTCTCTGACCCGGATCCTGGTGCCCGAAAGCCGCGCGCAGGAGTTTACCGACCTCTTCGTCGGGGCGGTGAAGGGGATCAAGGTGGGCGATCCCGCCGATCCGGCCACCCAGATGGGCCCGCTGGCCATGGGGCGCCAGAAGGAACGGGTCGAGGGCTATATCAAGGCCGGTCTGGCCGAGGGTGCCAAGATCGCCACGGGCGGCGGCACCCCCGAGGGGCTGGAGAAAGGGTTCTTCTTCGAACCCACGGTCTTTACCGATGTGACGCCCGAGATGACCATCGCCCGCGAAGAGATCTTTGGCCCCGTGGTCTCGATCATCACCTACAAGGATGACGCCGATGCCGTGGCCAAGGCCAATGCCACCGATTACGGGCTGAACGGCGCCATCTTCTCGGCCGACAGCGAACGTGCCTACCGCATGGCGCGGCAGGTGAAATCGGGCGGTCTGACGATCAACGGCAATATCATCGACCCGACCATGCCCTTTGGTGGCGTGAAACAGTCCGGTTATGGCCGCGAAGGTGGGATCGAGGGGCTGGACAACTACCTGGAAGGCAAGACGATCCACTTTGCCTGATCGCCAGATCCCCGGGCCGGGCGCCTTGACGTCTGGCCCGGGGGGACGCCCGGCTTTGGCCATGGTCTCTGACCGCCGGGGCGGGCATAGTGGCGGCAGCTGCGCGGGGGTCGCCGGACCTCTGCCGCTGGCAAGACCACGACCGCAAGAACTGGACCCGTCCCGATGCTCGACCGCCGCATTCCCGTTACCCTGCTCACCGGATTTCTGGGGGCGGGCAAGACCACCCTGCTGAACGCGGTGCTGAACGATCCCGCCTCGGCGCGGATCGCGGTCATCGTGAACGAGTTCGGCGAGGCCGGTCTGGACCACGACCTGATTCAGTCCTCCAGCGACGAGATCGTGCTGATGCAATCGGGCTGCCTGTGCTGCTCGGTGCGCGGGGATCTGGCCACCACCATGGCCGATCTGATCGACCGCCGCGACGCCAAGGAGCTGGAGTTCGAACGGATCGTGATCGAGACCACCGGCCTGGCCGACCCCGGCCCGATCCTGCAAACCCTGGTGGTCGAGCCCTTCCTGTCGCGGGTGACCCGGATGGACGGGGTGGTGACCGTGGCCGATGCGGTCAACGGCCCCGCCACGCTGGATGCCCAGTTCGAGGCGGTGTCGCAGGCGGCCATGGCCGACCTGATCGTGCTCAGCAAGACCGACCTGGCCGCCGAGGCCGATGTCACCGCCTTCGAGGCGCGCCTGCGCGGCATCAACCCCAATGCCCGCCTGATGCGGGCCGAACGGGGCCAGGGCGTGACCCAGCAGATCTGGGGGCTGAGCGGTCTGCGCCAGGACGCCAAACCGGCCGAGGCGGTGCTGTGGGCCAGCGCGCCCGCCGCCGCAGCGGGCGCCGACCCGCTGGCCAATCTCTCGGGCCTCGGGGGCAAGGCCACGCGCGCCACGCCCGAGTTCTCGCCCCATGACAGCCGCATCGGCTCTGCCTCCATCGTGCTGGACGATCCAATCCCCGACAAGGTCTTCGATCTGTGGCTTGAGACCCTGATCGAGCTGAAGGGCCCGGACATCCTGCGGGTGAAGGGCATCGTCTTTCTGGAAGGGGTCGATGCGGCCTTCGTCTTTCACGGGGTGCAGCAGGTCTTCGATTCCCCGGTGCCGCATCGCGACTGGCCCAGCGACGATCGCCGCTCACGCATCGTGGTCATCGCCCGCGACATCACCAACCCCGAGCTGCAACGCAGCCTCGACATGCTGCGCGCGGGCACCATCGCCGCCGCCCGCAACCGGGCCGAGGCCGAGGCGGCGGGCGAGGGCTGAACGCCGACGGGCGCGCAGCCGTTCCGCGCGCGCCTGCGGGGCTTTGCCATTGACGCGGCGGGCCGGGGCCTGTTGATCTCGGGTCCGTCCGACCCGCAGGAGCCCCGCCGATGCCCTCATCCCCCGCCGCGCCGCCCATGCTGCATCTGCTGTGCGGCAAGATCGCCTCGGGCAAGTCCACCCTGGCCGCCCGGCTGGCCCGCCGCCCGGGCCACCTGCGCCTGGCCGAGGATGATTGGCTGGCCGCGCTGTTTGGCCCCGAGATGACCACGGGCGCCGACTACCTGCACTATGCCGCTCGGCTGCGCAGCGTCATGGCGCCCCATGTCGAGGCCCTGTTGGGCGCGGGCCTGTCGGTGGTGCTGGATTTCCCGGCCAACACGGTCGAGCAACGCGGCTGGATGCGCGATCTGATCGCCCGTACCGGCGTGGCGCATGAGCTGCACCTGCTGACGCCCCCCGACGCGGTCTGCCTGGCGCGGCTGCGGGCGCGCAATGCCGACGCCGATCACCCCTTCGCCGCGACCGAGGCGCAGTTCCACCGTTTCGCCGCCCATTTCGCCCCGCCCGGCCCCGACGAGGGCTTCACCATCCGGCGCCACGGCACGGCGGGCTAGGGGGGCGCCCGCTCAGGCCAGAGAAATCAGCAGCCGCGCCACCTCGCCCGCGTCGTATTTGCCCGGCTCGGGTCCGGCCAGGGGCAGGCGGTGGCAGGGGATGCCATGGCGCGTGGTGACGGCGGCGCAGGCCGCCGCATCGGTGCCGCTGTCGCAGATCACATGGCTGATCAGATCGCTGGGCGCGGCGGCGGCGGTGCCTGCGTCGGCCTGCATGGGCGCCAGCAGGGCGGCCACCTGATCGGCCAGGTCATGGCCCTGGGCCTCGGGGTCCTGGCCCAGCGAGGGCAGGTAGATCTTGGGGCCCCGGCGCCGGGCAATGGCACGGCCCACGCCCCGGGGCAGGAGGTTGGCAATGACGCTGGAATAGAGGCTGCCGGGGGGATAGCAGATCACGTCGGCCTCTTCGATCAGGCGGCGGTTGCGCTTGGGCAGTTTCACCTGGCCCGGGGGCAGTTCGGCGCCGTCCTGGGCCAGGAAACAGCGGCGGATCGGGGCGGGCAGGGGGGCAACCTCCTTGCCGCTGATCTCGCGCTGCCCGATGACGCGGCGCCCGTCCGCCAGCTCGGCGCCCAGGTGCAGCGTGTCGTCGACCACCGCGCGCAGGGTGCCGCGCGCATCGACCATCTTCGACATCAGGAACAGCACCGGCTCCAGCGCCCGGTCATTGGCCAGGTAACCGCCCGCCAGGATCAGGTTGCCGATGCTGGCATTGCGATAGTCGAAGCCGGGCGGGGCGGCCTCCAGGAACTGTCCCAGGTGGCCCTGGATCAGCTGCCGCATGGGCCGCGCCACGGCCGTCATCAGCGGATGACGCCCGGCGCGCATCCGTTCCAGCTCGGCACGCAGGGCGGCCTGATCGCCCTGCCGGTCCAGGCGGTAGGAAAACAGCGCGTAGATATCGGGCTGGCCCAGCACCGTCTCATCCGCCAGCGCCATCAACCGCGAGCGCAGGTCGCCCACGGCGGGCATGTCGAAGGCTCGGCGCAGCTCTTGCGAACTGCCGCCGCTGTCGAAGGGGGTGATCAGATGCATCGAGTTGAAGGTATAGCGCTTCAACTGGCGCGAGATGCCGTTCAACGCGCTGCCGCCGCTGAAGAACAGGATGCGCGGGCCCAGATGCGGGCTGTTCTCGGCCCGGGCGACGCGCAACTCGTCGGGCAGATGCAGCTCTCGGGTGACGGTGATTGGCGGCATTTCGGCGCGCGCTCCTGTCTTTGGCGGCAATTGGGGCCCTGGCGCCCATTCCGGCTTTGCATCCCCGCCGGGGTTCGGCGCATATGGCCGCATGGACATGGATGCTGTCATACGCCCGACAAGTCGTGCTGTCATCCGCAAGGGGCCGCCCGGGCCCCCGGCTGTGGGGCGGATGTCGCCCTCGGAAAGGCCCCGCCATGCCACGCCCTGATCCCATCGCCGAGAACATGTCCTTCCTGCTGGCAGAGCTGGACGGGCAATTGGCCCGCCTGGCCCGCTATTTCGAGGCGCCCCGGCGCGAGACCGCGCTGCAACTGGTGCAGCGGGCGGGCTATGCCCACAACCTGTCCTCGCGGGTGCGCAAGGGCTGTCTGGCGGGGATGATGCGCGCCAAGGCGGGCGACCGGCGCCAGCTGCGCCTTCAGGGCATCGACACCATCGCGCGCAACCTCGACCTGATCTCGCGCCTGGGCCGCCGGGCGGTGGAACAGGGCGAACAGGCGACGCGGGCCAAGCTTTTGCGCGCCGACAGCTATGTGGCGCCCGTGGATCTGGTGCGGCGCACCGTGGCCGGTATCGCCGCCGCGCTAGAGGCCCGCGACAGCAAGCTGGCGGTCGAGATCGGCCAGTCGCGGGCCGAGATCGAGGCCTTCCGCGACCGGCTGTTCCGCACCTACACCCGCGACATGCGCGACAGCCAGCACCCCGAGGATCTGGCCTACGGCCTGCTGATGCTGAACGAGGTGACCCGCATGGGCGAGGCGCTTCAGGCGATCTCCGAGGCGATCTTGTCGATCAACATCGGCCAGACGGTGCGGTTCGAACGCTATTTCACCCTGCGCAGCGTGCTGGACGGGGTGGCCCGCGAGGACGAGGAAATCACCCTGCAACCCCTGGCCGAGACCCGTTCGGGCAGCGCGATTTCCTCGGTCAGCCTGCGCGGCGCGGGCGGTCAGACGGTGGCGGCGGTGTTCAAGGACGGCGACCGGCGCAAGGTCAAGGAAGAGCGGGTGGGGGTGAAAAGCTGGAACTCGGTCTATCCCGGCCTGGCGCCCGAGATCCTGTCCTACGAGAAAAGCGGCAAATCCGCCGCCCTGCTGATCGAGCACCTAGAGGGCGAGACCTTCGAGGATATCGTGCTGGGCGGCAGCGACGCGGCCCTGGCCGAGGCGCAGAAGGCGCTGCACAAGACGGTGCGCGACATCTGGCGCCAGACCCGCACCGAAGAGCCCGCCGCTATGCGCGCGATGGAGCAGCTGGCCCGGCGGATGCCGGACGTGCGCCGCCTGCACCCGCGTCCCGCAAGGGGGGACCAGTCGATCAACGGTCTGAAACTGCCCGCCTTCGACCGGCTGGTGGCGGCGGCGGCGGCGCGCGAGGCGCGGCTGCCCGCGCCCTTCTCGGTCTATATCCACGGGGATTTCAACCTCGACAACGTGATCTACGACCCCGTGGGCCGCAAGATCCGTTTCATCGACCTGCACCGCTCGCGCTACATGGATTACGTGCAGGACGTCTCGGTCTTCATGGTGTCGAACTATCGCCTTCAGGTGCTGGAGGCGGGGATGCGGGCGCGCATCGCCCGGGTGGCCACCGACATGCACGAGATGGCGGCGAAATTCGCCCGCCGCCAGTCCGATCCCACCTTCGACTACCGCCTGGCCCTTGGGCTGGCGCGGTCCTTCGCCAGCTCGACCCGCTTCGTGGTCGACGACAAGCACGCGCGGCGGATGCTGCTGCGGGCTCGCTACCTGCTGGAAACCGCGCTGGCCGTGCCCGAGGGGCGCGAGGCGCGGTTCCGCCTGCCAAAAGGAACCCTGTTCAGTGACTGACAAGATCGGCATCATCGGCACCCCCGGCAAATGGTCGACCGAGGCCCTGGCCGAGGCCTTCGCCGCGCGCACCGGCCAGCGCCATGTGATCGACATGGGCCGGGTCGAGATGGACCTGGGCGCCGGGCGGCTGCTGCACGAGGGGCAGGATCTGTGCGGTTTCGACGCCCTGGTGCTGAAGAAGGTCGCCGAGGATTACAGCCCCCATGCCCTGGACCGGCTGGAGATGCTGCGCCTGGCCGAGGCGCAGGGCGTGCGCGTCTTCAGCCCCGCCGAACGGGTGATCCGCCTGATGGACCGGCTGGCCTGCACCATGACCCTGGCCACGGCGGATATCCCCATGCCGCCCACCACCGTCACCGAAGACCCAGGCGCGGCCCGCGCCGCGCTGGATCGTTACGGCGCGGCGGTGTTCAAGCCGCTTTTCTCGACCAAGGCGCGGGGGATGCTGCTGTTGGAGGCCGGGGCGCCGGATGCCGAGGCGCAGATCGCCGCCTTCCGCGCCGCCAACCCGGTGATGTACATCCAGCAAAAGGCCGAGCTGTCGGGCGCCGATCTGGGCATGGTCTTTCTGGGCGGCGCCTATGTCTGCACCTATGCCCGGGTCAGCCAAACGGGAAGCTGGAACACCACCATTCATTCGGGCGGCAAATATGCCCCCTACACGCCCTCGGCCGAGCTGATCGAGCTGGGCCGCCGCGCCCAGGCGCCGTTCGGCCTGACCTTCACCACCGTCGATATCGCCCTGACGCCCCAGGGGCCGATCGTCTTCGAGGTGTCGGCCTTCGGCGGCTATTCTGGTGCGCTGAAGGGCTGCGGCATCGACGCCGCCGCCCTGGTGGCCGACCATGTCCTGACGGAGCTGCGCCCATGACCGAACCCTTGCCCCCCTATCGCCGTGCCGAGGATGTGCTGGCCCGGCTTGACCTGACCCCGGCCCGGGCGGCGGTGCCGTTTTACCTGTCGGTGGGGCCGGTGACCCTGGCCGTCCATTGCCCCGGCCCCCTGCGCGCCCGGCTGATGGCCTATTTCGCCGAGGCCCTGTGCGAGGCGCCCGAGGGGCCTGCCGCGGCGGTGCACCTGCTGCCCGATCAAACCCTGACGCCCGCGCCCGACTGGCAGGACTGGCAGCGCGAGCCGGGCAAGGCGGGGCGCAAGGATGCGGTCTGCGACCTGCAAGGGGCGCGGCTGATCCGCAAGGTGCGCAGCGGTGTCAGCTTTCTTCAGGCGCCGGGGCTGGCTCTGGCCTGGGGCCCGCTGGAGGCGCACGACAGCACCGTCATCAACTTCATCAATACCCAGATCCTGAACGACCGGCTGCGCGCGGGCGCCCTTCTGGCCCATGCGGCGGCGGTGACCGACGGGGCGCGGACCCTGGCGATTTCGGGCCTGTCGGGGGGCGGCAAGTCGACCTCGGTGCTGCGGCTGATGGACCTGGACGGGCTGCGCTTTCTCAGCAACGACCGGGTGTTGGTCGCACCGGGGGCGCCGGGCACCCCGCCGCAGGCCCTGGGCATCCCCAAGCAGCCGCGCATCAACCCGGGCACGATCCTTGGCAATCCGCGCCTGACCCCGATGCTGAGCCCGGCGCGCCAGGCCGAGCTGCGGGCCCTGCCGCCCGAGGCGCTTTGGGCGCTGGAGGACAAGCACGACCTGATGATCGCCGAGGTCTACGGGCCGGGCCGGGTGCAATATGCCGCGCCGCTGACCGATTTCTGGGTGCTGAACTGGGCCCGCGACGCCGCCGCCCCCACCCGGGTGGCCGAGGTCGCCCTGGCAGCCCGCCCCGATCTTCTGGGCGCCATCGTCAAAAGCCCCGGCCCCTTCTACCAGCGCCCCGATGGCAGCTTCGAGCCCAACGGGGCCAAGCTGGACCCGGCCCCCTATCTGACGGCCCTGGCCGATGTGCGGGTCTGCGAGGTCTCTGGCCGGGTCGATTTCGACGCCCTTGCGGCGGCGGGGAAGGCGCTGTTTGATGGCTGAGCGCGCCTTTGTCGCCTTCCTGCGCCACGGCGCCTATGCGCAGCGCCCGGGCGTGCCCTCGGCCCGTCAACCCTGGCCGCTGACCGAGGCGGGCCAGGCCCAGGCGCGGGCGGGGGCCGACCTGCTGTCGGCGATGATCGCCGCGCAGGGCCTGCGCCCGGCGCCGGTGATCTACAGCTCGCACCAGCTGCGCGCCTGGCAGACGGCGCAGGGCCTTCTGGCGCGGCTGCAAGAGCTGGGCCATGGGGTCGAGACGGTGACCGAGACCCCGGATCTGGCCGAGCGCGGCCTGGGCAGCGCCGCCAACCTGACCCTGGATGAGATCGAGGCCGCCCTGGCCGGTGACCCGCGCCATGCGCCGCCGCCGCCGGGGTGGAAATCCGACAGCACCTATCGCCTGCCGCTGGAAGGGGCCGAAAGCCTGACCGAGGCTGGCGCGCGGGTTGCCCGCCATTTGCGCCAGACCGCGCGGCCCGGCCAGCTGGTGATCCATGTGGGCCACGGCGCCTCCTTCCGCCATGCCTGCGCCCATCTGGGCCTGCTGGACCCGGCAGAGATCCCCCGCCTGTCGATGTACCAGGCCCGGCCGTCACTGATCTGTCATCATCCGCGTGATAGCTGGTCGCACATCGCAGGCGCCTGGAAGATCAGGGAACCCAAGGACGACCCGAAGGACTGACCCTGGCCGCAACGCAAGGGGGATCAGCCGATGGACCATCCCAGACAGGGCTTTCACCCGGATCCCGCCCTGCTGCCCCCGGTCTACGACCCCGACGCCTGCCTGGACGACCTGCCGCGCCAGGTGGAACCCTGGCCCGGGGCGGGGGCGCATCCGCAGATCGCCCACTGCCTGGATCGGGTGCGCCAGCACGGCGGCTGGCGCTGGCCCGAACGGCCGGTGATCTTCGTCTCTGACCCCCATGCCGACGCCGAGGGGTTCCTGCGCTCGCTGATCGGCGCCGGGGTGATCCGCCGCGCGGGCGGGCAGATCCGCCTGACCGCCTTTGGCGCGGGCGCGCGGATCGTGCTGGGGGGCGACAGTTTCGACAAGGGGCCCAGCAACCTGGAGCTGCTGGATGCCATCGCGGCGCTATGCGACGCAGGCGCCGAGGTCGAGATCCTGGCGGGCAATCACGACCTGCGGATGCGCATGGCCATCGCCGCCCTGCGCGGCCCGCGCAACGCCCTGAACGAACACCTTTTCGCCCGCATGGGGCGCAAGATCCTGCCCGCCCTGCGCGAGGTGCTCGACCGTTTCGTCACCCCCGCCGATCTGGCGGCCCTGCCGGGCGACGAGGCCACGGCCCGCGCCCGCCTGCTGCCCGGCCCCGACTGGGCCGCGCGCTTTGCCACCGCCGCCCGGGCCGAGCTGCGCCCGCAGGTGATCGACAAGGAAATCCGCAAGCTCTTGGAAAAGCTGGAGGCCTTCGAGCGTCAATGCCAGGCCACCGGCATGTCCTGGCGCCAGATCCTGGCGGCGGCGCTGAAGTGCCATGCGGTCTTCTTTGAACCCGGCGGCCCCTATGCCTGGTTCTACGACCGGATGGAGGTCGTGGCGCAAAGCGGCTCGCTGCTCTTCGTCCATGCGGGGCTGTGTGATGCCATGTGCGCCACCCTGGCCAGCGAGGGCCCGGCGGCGGTCAACGCGCGCTACCGCGCCGAGGCCGAACGCGCCTCGCTGGGCTTCTACTTCGGGCCGCTGGCCAATCTGGTGCGCACCAAGTACCGCGCCTCGGATTGCCAGCTGACGGCGGCGGGGGTCGATGCCCTGTACCGCGCGGGGATCCACATGGTGGTGCAGGGCCATGTCAACAACCACGCGGGCCAGCGCCTGCTGGCCAAGCGGGGCCTTTTGCACCTCGAAGGGGACGTGACCCTGGACCGAGCCTCGCGCGCGCTGGAGGGGCTGGAGGGGATCGGCGCCGGGGCCACCTTGATTTTCCCCAGTGGAGATGTGATCGGACTAAGCCGGGACTACCCGCGGGCGAAACATTTCGCCCCCGACCGGATGAGCTGACGCCGCAGAGGCAGGAGAGGTCGCATGGCCAATGGAAATGCCCGGTTCTCGCATGAGTCCTTGCAGGACGCGAAGACCATCAAGACCCTGCTGACCGCCCTGTCCAAGGGCTTTGCCAAGGGTGAGCTTATCCTGGGCGACGAGGATGACGAGCTGGTGCTGAAAACCGCGCAGCTGATGACCCTGCGCCTGAAGGCCGAACGCGACGAGGGCCGCTGCGAGGTGACCCTGCGGGTCAGCTGGTCGGACCCCTCGGCGCCCGAGGCGCGCAAGGGCAAACCCCGGATCGAAAGCTGACCGCGCCTCGGGCGCCGACCCCGGGATGGGGCGGCGCCGGACAAGGCGGCATGGGGCCGGGCCGCAGGCTCGGGAAGACCTGCGGCCCGGCGATGTCCCGCCCCGGGTCGACCCCGGGGGCTGGCCGAAGCGGGGCGGGAGACGGGTTACTGACCCAGCTCGGCGATCGGGGTGTGCAGGATGTCACCCCAGACGTCGTCGGATTTCGCCAGGATGGTCTCGGGGTCTTCCAGGTACTTGGCCATCGCGCCGGGGCTGACGAAGAGGTACAGCTTGCCGTCGCGGATGTCGGCGTAACGCGGGTCGCCGTCCAGCTTCAGGCCCAGGCCAATGGCGAAGGCGCAGAAGCCGCCGTATTGCGGCAGGAAGGCTTCGGGGTCGGCCTTGAACTTCTCGGCCGAGATCGCCGAGGCGAAGTAGTAGCTGACGCCGTCATGGGTGACCGCATGGCCCGGGTCGCCGGCGGTCACGGCACCCAGGGTGGTCAGGGCGACAGGGTCCATGGCGTGCATCCCGATGGGGTTCCCCTCGGTGCCCAGGCCGTTGATGACGTTGTATTCGTCGGCGGCGAAGGCCGGGGTGGCGGCCAGGGCGGCCAGGGTGACGGCGGCGCTCAGCAGCGGGGTCAGGGTGGATTTCAGGGTCATGGTCTTTCCTTCACTTTGGCCATTTCTGGCGGTTTGCGGACCCTTGGGTCCGGCTTGGGTTTGCGGGCCTTTGGGTCCGACATGAGGTCGCGGACCGGTCGGTCCGGCACAGGTTCCCCCAGGCCGCAGGGCCCGGAGAGAAAGAGGGGTCCCCGGGGCGCGCAGGACAGGCAGGCGCGCACCCCGGGGCTCTGGAGGACCCGCGGCAGAGGCCGCGCCGCGGGTCTGGGACGCCCGGGCCGCTTGGGGGACCAGCCGGGGCGTAGGCGATTGGGTCTGTCCGGCCCCGGCGCCCATGAGACAGCAACGGGCGCCCGGGACCGGACAGGGGGCTGACGGGCCACCGGGGGAGCGGATGGCGGCCGGTCAGCGCGGCGGTGCTCAGCCCAGGATGAGGGAGCTGGTCACCGTCATGTCGGCGCCATCGAGGCGCATCATTTCGTCGACACCGTCGTCGGGGCCGATATCGAGGCCGCAGGCGCTGACCTCGGTGGGGGCCTGGCTCAGGGCCGGGGGCATGGCCCCCGCCGCCAGGGTCAGCCCGGCGCCCAGGCTGGCCAGGCACAGGCACAGCGCCAGCCGCAGACCCCAGGTCAGGGCCCGGTTGCGGCGCCGGGCGTGGGCCGCGCCGGGGCGGGCCATCGGGTCGGGGGTGCCCAGCGGGGGCAGCACGATGAGGTTCGCGGGCAGGGGCGCGGGGGCGGACATGGGGGGTCTCCTATCTGGGCACCTGGGCGGCGGGGCGGGCGCCAGGCATGGGGGCATCGGGGCGGTCAGAGGGCTCTGACCGGGCAGCGGGGACCTCCCCGCGGGTCTTGCATCGGTGGGCGGGCGATCCGGGCCCGGGGGCCCGGATCGAAGGCAGCGCCCTGGTGGGCGACGGGGGCATCGAGGGGCGGCGCGGTCGCAGTGCTCAGCGGGTTTCTTGCGCCATCTGCCCTTCGAATGTCCTGACCTTACGTGCCGGGGCGCCCCCGGTCTTGACCGGGCATGTCAAACCCTTGACCCGATGCGCCAATGCGGGTCAAAACACTCACGAACGCGTGAGCGGGTCCGGCGGGGGGCGGGATCCGGCGTCCGGCGTGGCCGCAAGGGCCGCGGACCGGACCCCCGGGACGGGGCACGCGTCACGGCTGTGGGGGGACCGGGTGGCCAGCGCGATGATATCGGCGCTCTACGTGCGCAAGCAGATCGAACATGCGGTGCATGTGGCGGACCGGGCGCGTCTTTACGACATCGCCGGGATGACCCCGGAGGCCGTGCAGGACCCGGCCGCCATGCTGCCCGCCGAGCGCTATTACGCCCTGATCGAGGCCATTGCCGACAGTGAATGGCCGAACCCGACCTTTCACATGCGGGTCTGCGCCTCGATGCGCTGCGAAGAGCTGGGCGCCTTCGGGCTGGCCTTCAAATCGGCGCCGACCCTGCGCCAGGCCTTCACCCGCATGGGGCGCTATACCCGGCTGCACAATCAGGTCTCTTCCTTCGATACCGTCGACCGCACCGACGAGGGGGTGTTCTGCTGGACCCATGAGAAGCCGCGCAAGGAAGGCCTGGGCGGGATGCTGTCGAACGAGGCGGCCATGGGCACCACCCTGTCGCTGTGCCGCGAGACGGCCTATGCCGAGATCTGCCCGGTGCGGGTGCAGTTCGCCCATGAGCGGCCCGGTTCCATCGACGCGCTGACCGCGCATTTCGGCATCGAGCCGGTCTTCGGCGCCGAGATCGACGGGATGCAATTCGCGCTGGAGGATATCGACCGCCCGACCCTGAAGGGCGACCCGGCGATCTGGGCCTTCTTCACCGACCATCTGGAAAGCGTCCTGCCCGAGGTGGCGGCGGATCCCGAGGCGGAGGTGCCGCTGGAGGTGCTGGTGGTCGAGGAGATCGCCAAGCTGCTGAGCGGCGGCGTGCCGCAACTGGGCGACGTGGCGCAATCGCTGGGCATGGGCGCGCGCACGCTGCAACGGCGCCTGTCCGAGAGGGGCTGCACCTTCCAGTCGCAGGTCGACGAGGCGCGCCGCCAGCTGGCGCATCAGCTGGTCTCGGGTACGCGCTATTCCCTGTCCGAGATCGCCTTCCTGACCGGCTTTTCCGAACAAAGCGCCTTCACCCGGGCCTTCAAGCGCTGGTCGGGACAGACGCCGGGCGCCTATCGCAGCGGCGCCGGGGCCTGATCTTCCGCCCCGCCAGACTGGCAGGGGCCGCGCCCGGCAATGCGGCGCGGCCCTTTCGGCCCCTCCCGACCGAAAGCCAGACCGTGCAGGGGGGACCCCGCCACGCTCTGGCGCTGCCCCGTCCCGGCCTCGGGGGGAGGCCGGGGCGGGAGGCGGCTTACTGACCCAGGTCAGCAATCGCGGTGTGCTGGATGTCGCCCCACAGGGCATCGGACTTGGCCAGGATGCCTTCGGGATCTTCCAGATACTTGCGCATCGCCCCTTCGCTGACGAAGAGGTACAGCTTGCCGTCGCGGATGTCGGCGTAGCGCGGGTCGCCGTCCAGCTTCAGGCCCAAGCCGATGGCGAAGGCGCAGAAGCCGCCGTATTGGGGCAGGAAGGCTTCGGGGTCGGCCTTGAACTTCTCGGCCGAGATCGCCGATGCGAAGTAGTAGCTGACACCGTCATGGGTGACCGCATGGCCCGGATCGCCGGCGGTGACGGCGCCCAGGGTGGTCAGGGCGACCGGGTCCATGGCGTGCATCCCGATCGGGTTCCCCTCGGTGCCCAGGCCGTTGATCACGTTGTATTCGTCGGCGGCAAAGGCCGGGGTGGCGGCCAGGGCGGCCAGGGTGACGGCGGCGCTCAGCAGCGGGGTCAGGGTGGATTTCAGGGTCATGGTCTTTCCTTCACTTTGGCCATTTCTGGCGCGGGTGCCATTGCTGGCGGTTCGCGGACCTGCCGGTCCGGCACGGATTCCCCCGGGGCTTGCGCCCTGGAGAGAAAGAGGGGTCCCCGGGGCACGCTGGACAGGCAGGTGCGCCCCCCGGGGCTCTGGAGGACCCTGGTGCAGGCCACACCGCGGGTCGGGACGCCCGGGCCGCTTGGGGGATCAGCCGGGACGTATTCGGTCGGATCTGTCCGGCCCCGGCGCCCGTGAGACAGCAACGGGTGCGGGGCCGGACAGGGGGGCTGACGGACCACCGGGGAGCGGATGGCGGCCGGTCAGCCTGGCGGTGCTCAGCCCAGGATGAGGGGGCCGGTCACCGTCAATTCGCTTTGCCCCTCGTCCTTGGCGCCGATGGCCAGGCCGCAGGCGCTGGTGGTGCCCGCCGGGCCGCCCTGGCCCGGGGGCAGGGCGCCTGCCGCCAGGGTCAGCCCGGCGCCAAGGCAGGCCGGGATCAGGCAAAGCGCCAGGCGCAGCGCCCAGGGGGCGGGACGGCGGTGGCCTGTGTCCCTTGCTGCCCGCCGGGCGGGCGCGAAGGGATCGGGGGTGCCCAGCGGGGGCAGCACGATAAGGGTTTCGGGCAGGCTTTGGGTCGGGTGCATCGGCGCGGACATGGCAGGTCTCCTTTCGGGCGGGCAGGCGATTGGCACAGGTCTTCTGAATGCGGGCGGACGGGGTCCGGCCGGGGCAGGCGGGGGGCGACCCCGCGTTCGGGTCCTTCGGTCTTGGGTCTTCGGTCGCAGGTCTTGGGGGTGGCCCGGGCCTAGCGGCCCAGGTCGGGGTCCTGGCCCCGGCGGGCGGCGGCCAGCTCGGCCTCCAGCGCGGCGATGCGCGCGTCGCGCTCGGCCAGCAGGGTGGCGATGCGGCCCATGCCGAAGCGGCGCGGGATATGTTGTGGGCAGTTCAGGTCCCAGGCCTCGATGTCAAAGACGATCGCCCGCTGGGCCCCGGCGCGCTGGCCCGGGGTGGCCAGCCGGGCCAGCAGGGCGGCGTCGCCCTCGACCACCCGGGCGCGGCCCCAGATCTTCACCCGGCGCAGCTCTTCGTAGTCGATCAGGAAGAGCACGGCGCGCGGGTTCTCGGACAGGTTGCCATGGGTGATGTACTGGCGGTTCCCCTCCAGCTCGGCGAAGGCCAGCTGCTGGTCGTCAAGCGCCTTGAGGAACCCCGCCGGGCCGCCCCGGTGCTGGATATAGGGCTGACCGGCGGCATTGGCGGTGCCCAGAAAGACCGAGGTCTGGCGGGCGACGAAATCGGCCACATCCGGGGTCATCCGGCGGGCCCAGGGGCGGCGGTCTTCCATCCGCTGATAGCCCTCGCGCGAGCCCCGGGCGCGCTGGATCGCGCGCACGGCGGGGGTGAAGGCCACGTCCATGGTGTTCCCGGGCATGGTGCTGGGGATCTGTCGGGTCACGGTCACAGCCCCATGTCGCTGAGCGAGGGGTGATCGTCGGGGCGCCGCCCCTGGGGCCAGTAGAACAGCCGGTCGTTCGAGGCGATCTTCTGGTCGTTGATCGAGGCGTGGCGCTCGGCCATCAGGCCGGTGTCGTCGAACATCCAGTTCTCGTTGCCGTGCGAGCGATACCACTGTCCCGCCGCGTCGCGCCATTCATAGGCAAAGCGCACGGCGATGCGGTTCTCGGTGAAGGCCCACAGTTCCTTGACCAGGCGATAGGCGGTCTCACGGCGCCATTTCTCGGTCAGGAAGGCGACGATCTCGGCCTGGCCGGTCAGGAAGGTGTCGCGGTTCCGCCAGCGGCTGTCGGGCGTATAGGCCAGCGACACCGACTGCGGGTCACGGGTGTTCCAGGCGTCCTCGGCCAGGCGCACCTTCTGGGCGGCGGTTTCGGCGGTGAAAGGGGGCAGGGGCGGACGGGGCATGGTGTGGGCTTTCTGCGGCGGGCTTGGGGGCGGTCTTCGGGGAACGGCGGGACGGGAGGAAAGCGGGGCGGCGGCTGGAGGCGCGCCGCCACCCCGGCGGCATCAGGCGGTGACGCCTTCGGCCAGGGGGAAGTCGATCTCGGTCTGGGCCACCTCGTTGAGGTAGTTGGTCCAGACGCTGAAGGCGACGTTCAGCACGATCTCGATGACCTCTGCCTCGGTATAGCCCGCGTCCCGCACCGCGCTCAGATCGGCACCGGACACATGGCCGCGGGTCTCGGCCACCTTCAGGGCGAAGGCCACGGCGGCATCGGCCTTGGCCTCAGACGAGCGGCCCTTGCGGTTCTCGGCGATCTCTTCGGGCGACAGCTTGGCCAGGTTGGCACCGATATAGCTGTGGGCCGACAGGCAGTAGCCGCAGCCGTTGAACTGGGCGATGGCCAGGGCGATGCGTTCGCGGGTGGCCAGGCTGAGGCTGTTCTTGCCGACGGCGGCGTAAAGGCCCAGGTAGCCTTCCAGGGCCGAGGGGCTTTGCGCGGCCAGGCGGAACAGGTTCGGCGCGCTGCCGAGCTGCTTCTTGACCCCTTCCAGCAGCGGGCGAGAAGCTTCGGGGGCGGCGTCGATCGTGGCGGGGATGGAAAGGCGGGACATCGTCTGATCCTTCAACTGTGATGTTGTGAGAGGGATATACGGGTTCCGGATTTCGGCAGTAGGCGGCATTGTCGGGAAGTAGCCTCTCGGAAAGTGGAAGCATGTCTGATCGTCTCGCCGCCATGACCCTTCTTGTCGCCGCCGTGGACGCGGGCAGCCTCTCGGCCGCCGCCCGTCGCCAGGGGATCCCGCTGGCCACGGTCAGCCGCCGGGTGGCCGAACTGGAGGAAGAGCTGGGGACGCAGATCGTGCAGCGTTCGCCCCGCGGCCTCAGCCTGACGGAACCGGGCGAGGCCTATCTGGCCGCCTGCCGCAGCATCCTGGAACAGGTGACAGAGGCGGAACGGCTGGTGGCGGGCGAGTTCCGCGAACCCAAGGGCCTTTTGAACGTCACCGCGCCGATCTGCTTTGGTCGCATCCATGTGCTGAACGTGGTGACAGAGTTCCTGCGCGAACACCCGGCGGTGGATGTGCGCCTGGAACAGACCGACCGACCGATCAACATCGGCGAAGAGCATATCGACGCGGCGGTGCGTATCGGCAACCTGACCGACAGCGCCCTGCGGGCCCGCCGTCTGGGCGAGGTGCGCAAGGTCGTGGTGGCCAGTCCCGACTATCTGGCCGAACGCGGCGTGCCCGAAACGCCCGAGGATCTGGCCGGGCACGACTGCCTGTCCTTCGAGACCATCATGCGGTCCGACCGCTGGTCCTTCAGCGATGGCGAGACGGAACACCATGTGCGGGTGCGCTCGCGCCTGTCACTGAACGCCGCCGATACCGCGATCCTGGCTGCCGAGGCCGGGCTGGGGGTGACCCGGGTGCTGTCCTATCAGGTGGCGCCCCTGGTCCGCGCCGGGCGGCTGCGCATCCTGCTAGAGGATTTCGAGCCGCCGCGCTGGCCGGTGCATCTGCTCTATCGCGGCGGGGTGGTGCCGCAAAAGCTGCGCGCCTTCGTCGATTTTGCCGCCCCCCGCCTGCGCGCCAGCATGGCCGACACCTGGTGACCCTCTGACGGGCACGGGCGCCCGGATTAGGCCCCCGGGGGGCTGCCTCACATCTGCGTGTCTTGCTTTGGGAGGAAAATTCAGTATTTCCAGACATTCAGAAATTAAACGGCGGGATAGTAGACAGGTGAACGCAGAACTCGGCAGTGACCGCCTTCATCCCCCGCTTCCGGTCGAGGCCCCCTCGGAGATCCTGGCGACGCTGGACCCGGACCAGGTCGCGGATGTCTTCCGGCTCTGGGATGAGCTGGCGGCCTTCGGCGCCGGAGAGGCGGCGGCGTCGAAACAGCACCTGCTGACCCGGCTTTGCGCCCTGGTGGGGGCGAAGAACGCCGACTGGATCGGCTGTGTGCGGATGCCCGACGGGCCGCCCGACGATCCGCTGTTCGGCTGGCGCCCGCGCAGCCTGTCGGTGCTGCACCCCGACAAGGAGATCGAACAGCGCATAGGGGCTGCCTTCGATCAGATGGACATCGGTCGCCCGGATGTGACCACCACCCGCAATGCGGAACTGGCGGGCAGCTACCGGGTGCTGATGTTGCAGGACCTGGCCCCCGACGGCTGGTTCCAGGAACGGGCCTATCGCGAGTTCTACGTCGCCATCGACCGGCTGGATTCGATCTGGGCGGCGATCCCGGTGAATGCCGAGGCCGAGCTGTTCCTGGGTCTGCACCGGGGGTTCGATCAGCCCGCCTTCACCCGGGCCGAGGCGCGTCTGGTCAATTTCGCCCTGCGTGGCCTGTCCTGGTTCTATCGCCAGCAGATGATCAGCGACGGGATCGGCATCGCCTCGTCCAGCCTGACGCCCAAAGAGCACAAGGTGCTGGCCGGTCTGCTGAAGGGGCTGAGCGAAAGCAACATCGCCCATGATATCGGCCAAAGCCCGCATACGACCCATGATCACGTCAAACGGATCTTCCGCAAATACGGTGTCTCCAGCCGGTCCGAGCTGATGGCGCTGTGGCTGGGCCGCCCGCCACGTGCGCGCGGCTGATCAGCGGACCGGCTGATCCGGCCAGGCGATTGAGCGGAGGTTCGCCGCCCCCCTCTTCGGGGGGATAGTCCGGGCGCGGGGCACTCGGCACAACCAAGGGGCACGGGGTGCGGCCGGTTCGCGGATCATCAACGTCCCCGGTTTGCTGGGCCAGGCCGCAATCCCTCCTCGTGTGGTCGGGCAGTGCACCCGCCCCCTCTGCTGGGGTCCGCGCTGCCCGACGCGCGCCGCCCCTGGCCCGCCCTTTCCCCTCTGTGATGTCCCCGACGCGCCCCCTGGGCCGCCGCCCGTGTCCCGTACCGGGCCGGTCCTGTTCCCATGCCCTGCCGCGAAGATGATCATCGCACAGGCAAAGTTTATACAAAAATCAAATTTTATAAAAAACTGATTGACCCACGCCGGGCCTTCGGGATCTCTGAGGGGGACAGAGTTGGGTGCCCGCCGGATCGGACGGGCCCGTTATGACAGTGAGGACATGATGAAGATTGCAGTTTTGGGTGGCGGCAACGGCTCGCTCGCCGCAGCAGGGGATTTCGCGCTGGCCGGTCACGAGGTGCGCCTGTGGCGGCGCAACCCCGCCGACATCACCGAACATGCCAAGACCGGCAACACCATCACGGTGCGCGACGGCAGCGGCACCCACGTAGGCCAGCTGACGCTGGTCACCAGCGATGTGGCCGAGGCGCTGAAGGGCGCCGAGCTGATCGTCTGCCCGATCCCGGCGCCCGCCCATGCCGACCTGGGCCCGGTCATCGCGCCGCATCTGGAACCCGGCATGGTGATCTACCTGCCGCCGGGCACCCTGGGCACCATGATCCTGGCCGATGCCGCCCGTGCCGCCGGCACGCTGGAGGGTGTGGCCTTCGCTGAAACCGGCACGCTGCCCTGGCTGGTGCGTAAGCATGACTTCTCTGAGGTGGTCATTTCCACCCGCGCCGTGCGCCTGCCCACGGGCGTCTACCCGGTCGCCGACACCGAACGCGCGCTGAAGGTCATCGACACCGCCTTCCCCGGCGTGATCGAACCCTGCGAGGACGTGCTCTCGGCGGCGCTGATGAACGCGGGTGCGATCATTCACGCGCCGCTGATCATGATGAACGCCGCACCCTTGGAGCATTTCGAGGCCTGGGACATCCACAACGAGGGCACCCAGCCCTGCGTGCGCACGGTCACCGACCAGCTGGACGCTGAACGCATCGCCCTGCGCGAGGCCTTCGGCTATGGCGCGCCGCACTTCCCGCTGGCGGATTACTACCGCGATGACAGCGAGATGTGGATGTACGACCGCGAGGCCCGCGCCAACCTGACCGACAGCGGCGACTGGCGCGAGAAGATCGACCTGCATTCGCATCGCTACATGATGGAAGACACCCGCCTGGGCCTGTCGCTGATCTGTTCGATGGCCGAGGTGGCGGGGATCGACGTGCCCGTGGCCCGCGCCCTGATGACCCTGGGTGGCGCGATCAACCACCAGGATTTCATGCAGACCGGGCGGCCCCTGTCCGCCGTGGGCCTGGGTGGCCTGTCGCTGGACGAGCTGAAGGCCGCGGCAGAGGGCAAGGTCGCGGAAGGGGCCGGCGCATGACCCAGACCATCGCCTGTCTTGGCGCGGGCCGGATGGGGCGGGGGATCGCCCTGGTCTTCGCCTATGCCGGTCATCCGGTCTCGCTGGTCGATTTCAAGCCGCGCGAGGCGGCGGATTTCGACCGGCTGGCCACCGAGGCCGGGGCCGAGATCACCGAGACCCTGACCATGATGGCCCGTTTCGGCATGTTCGACGAGGCCCAGGTCGCCACCATCGCCGCCCGGGTGACCGTGGTGCCGGAGGCCGGGGCGCCCGAGGCCCTGGGCGCGGCGGATGTGGTCTTCGAAGGCTTCCCCGAGGTGCCGGAGCTGAAGCGCGAGGCCCTGGCCCGCGCCGAGGCGCTGATGCGGCCCGAGGCGATCCTGGCCTCCACCACCTCCACCATCCTGGTGGACGACCTGACCCCGGCCCTGGCGCGGCCCGAACAGTTCCTCAACGCCCATTGGCTGAACCCGGCCTTCCTGGTGCCGCTGGTGGAACTGTCGCCCGGCAAGGCGACCCTGCCCGAGGTCACCGCGCGGCTGTCGGCCCTGCTGGAGGCCACCGGCAAGGTGCCCGTCACCTGCGTCGCGGCGCCCGGCTACATGATCCCGCGCATCCAGCAGGTGGCGATGAACGAGGCCGCCCGCATGGTCGAGGAAGGCGTGGCCAGCGCCGAGGATCTGGAAAAGGCCATCCGCTACGGCTTTTCCTTCCGCTTCTCGGTGCTGGGCCTGCTGGAATTCATCGACTGGGGCGGGGGCGACATCCTGTACTACGCCTCCGAATACCTGTCGAAGGCGCTGGACAATCCCCGCTACGAGGCGCCGCAGGTCATCCGCGACAACATGGATGCGGGCCATATCGGCCTGAAGACCCGTCAGGGCTTCCTCAACTACGAAGGCATGGACGTCGCCGCCTACCGCGAGGCAAAGCTGCGCGCCCTGGCCGAGCGGCTGAAGGCCGAAGGGCTGATGCGCCCGCCCGTCGCCTGACGGTTGAGTACCCTGCGCGCGGGCTGAGAAATTGGGCCGCGCGCCCCGGGAGGTCGCTAGATTTTCGAAAGAAATATAGATTGTGCAAAATGAGTTTGACTCCGCACCCCCAGAGGCAAAATCATCTCCCTATCCCAAAGCCTCGCCCCGGCGCGCCGGGTCAGGGGCAAAAAGCCGGACAACCGGCGCCTTACCCAACAGGAAAGAGACCCTCATGACCCAAGACAGCCGCCGACAGACCGTCGCCCGCCCCGCCGGGCGCCTGGCCCTGGCCGCCCTGACCGCCCTTGGCCTTCAGGCCGGAACCGCCCAGGCCGAAGAGGTGCTGAAAGCCGTCAGCGCCTTCCCCGTGCCGATGTTCTGGACCCAGGATTTCCTGAACTTCGTCGAAGAGGTGAACGAGACCGGCGAAGGCGTGGTGCAGATCCAGATGATGGGCGGCCCCGAGGTCTTTCCGCCGACCCAGCAGGTGGACGCGGTGGAACGCGGCATCGTCGACATCCAGTATGGCCCCGCCACCTATCACCTGGGCTCGGCGCCCGAGATCGACGCCCTGGTCGGTTCCAACGTGACGCCCGAGGCGGCGCGCGAAAGCGGCGGCTTCGACCTGATGCAGGAGATCCTGCAAGAGCGTCTGGGCGTGCGCCTTATGGCCCTGGGCCAGTCCGGCCTGCAATTCCACATCTGGTCGGTCGACGCGCCCAGCGTGGGCGAGGACGGCAGCGTCGACATGAACGGCGCCCGCCTGCGTTCGCAGCCGATCTATCAGGCCTTCTTCGAAAGCCTGGGCGCCGTGCCGGTCTCGGCCCCCGTGCCCGAGGTCTACACCGGGCTGGAGCGTGGCACCTTCGACGGCATCGGCTGGCCGGTCGCGGGCGTCACCGATATGTCCTGGGACAAGTACCTGAAATACCGCATTGATCCGGGCTTCTTCAACACCGACCTGGTGATCGTGATGAACCCCGACAGCTACGCCGGCCTCAGCGACGAGGCGCGCGCGATCATCGACGCCGCCGCCCTGAACTACGAACTCGGCTCGCGCGACCGCCTGGCCACCGTGACGGCGGAAACCGACGCGGCGGTGCAAGAGGGCGGGATCGAGGTCATCACCCTGGAGGGCGACGCCGCCCAGGCCTATCTCGACGGCGCCTATGGCTCTGCCTGGGCACGGCTTCAGGCCTCGGGCAGCGCGCATTACGACGCCCTGCGCGCCGCCTTCTACCAGGACTGACGCCTTTGCCAGGCAGGACCGGCCCCTGCTGAGCCGATCCTGACGGGGGGCGCCCAGGCGGCGCCCCCGACCTCTTTCAAGACAGGACATCCAGACCCATGGCCAGGCTTTACGATCGTGCCATCACCCTGCTGGCGGGCACCGGGGCGCTTGCGCTTCTCGGGATCACGCTGCTGATCGTGGTGGACGTGGTGCTGCGCAACAACGGGCACCGCCCGTTCCAATCGACCAGCGCGCTTTCGGAATATGCCATGCTGTATTCCACCCTTTGCGCCGCCCCCTGGCTGGTGCGCGAGAACGGGCATGTGGCGATCACCGCCTTTACCTCGATGCTGCCGACGCGGCTGTGTTTCGCCGTCGCCATGGCGGTGCAGATCCTGTCGGTGGTGGTGCTGGCCGTCCTGGCCTGGCGCGCCGCCGCCGTGGGCTGGGACCGCTACGCGGCGGGGAACATGGACATGCGCTCGGTCACCCTGCCGGGCTGGCTGCTTTACGCCTGGCTGTCGCTGGGCCTGGCGCTGACGGCGGTCGAGTTCGCGCGCCTGGCGCTGCGGGGCCGGGTCTATACCGGCTCGGCGGGGGGCGCGTGATGGAGTGGTATTCCGCCACCGCCCTTCTGCTGGGCGGCCTGCTGTTTCTGATGTTCCTCGGGATGCCCGTGGCCATCGCCTTTCTGGCAATCAACACCCTGGGGGTGCTGGTCTTCATGGGCGGCTTCGGCGGCATCGACCAGCTGGTCGCCAATGCCACTGATTCCGTCACCACCTTCTCGCTGGTGCCGGTGCCGCTGTTCACCATCATGGGTGAGCTGCTGTTCCACACCGGCCTTGCGGTGCGGGTCTTCGACGCGCTGGATATGTGTTTCGGCCGCCTGCGTGGGCGGCTCAGCTACATGACCGTGGGCGGTGGCACGCTGTTTGCCACGCTGTCGGGCTCGTCCATGGCCAATACGGCGATGCTGGGCTCGACCCTGATGCCCGACATGCTGCGCCGGGGCTACAAGCCGCATCTGATCATGGGGCCGATCATTGCCACCGGGGGCGTGGCGATGATCGTCCCGCCCTCGTCGCTGGCGGTCCTGCTGGGCTCGCTGGCGCGGATCGACGTGGGCGGGCTGCTGATTGCCGGGCTGATCCCCGGGCTGATCCTGATGGCGCTTTACGTCGCCGTCATCCGTATCTCGATCGCGCTGGACCCGGACGCCGCGCCCTCCTACGACGTCGAACGCCCGCCGCTGAAAACCATCCTGCGCACCCTGGCGGTGAACGTCCTGCCGATGAGCCTTGTGGTCTTCTCGGTCATCGGGCTGATCCTGCTGGGCTGGGCCACGCCCACGGAATCGGCGGCCTTCGGCGCGGTTTCGGTGGGGGTGCTGGCGCTGTGCTACGGCAAGCTGTCGGTCGCGGTGCTGGTCAAGGCGATGATGGGCACGCTGAAGGTTTCGGGGATGATGCTGATGATCATCATCGGCTCGACCACCTTCTCGCAGCTGCTGGCCTTCTCGGGGGCCTCCTCGGGCATGATCTCTTTCGCGACCGGGTTCGACCTGGGCCATTACGGGATGCTGGCGGCGATGCTGGCGGTGCTGCTGGTGCTGGGGATGTTCATGGATCAGCTGTCGATCATGATGCTGACCCTGCCGATCTTCATGCCGCTGACCCAGATGTACGGGATCGACCCGGTGTGGTTCGGCGTTGTCCTGCTGTTGGCGCTGGAGATGAGCCTGGCCACGCCGCCCTTCGGCCTGCTGCTCTTCGTCATGGCGGGGGTGGCGCCCAAGGGGACGACCCTGGGCCAGATCGCCCGCGCGGTGATGCCCTATCTGGCCTGTTCGATCCTGCTGATCCTGGCGCTGGTCTTCTGGCCCGGGCTGGCGACCTGGCTGCCGGGCATGATCCGCTAGGGCAGAGGCCCGGCCAGGCCCCCGAAAACGACAAAGGCCCGCCGGTTGCGCGGGCCTTTTCCTTTGGGGCGGGGCCCAGCTTCAGGGATTGCGGCCCAGGGTGCCGCCGCCCTTCAACAGCTCTTCGATGATCTCGCCGGTGCGGCGGAACCCCTTGGCCATCAGCGCCACGGCCTCCTCTTCCTTCCGGGCTACGGCGGTCTCGGCGATCTCGCGATGCTCGGCCAGGTAGGATTTCTTCAGAAAGACATTGCCGCCCTGGGTGGTGAAATAGGGCCAGCGGTAGCGTTGTGTCTGGTTGTACAGCTGGGTCGAGAAGACCCGCATCCAGTTCGACCCGCTGGCACTGACCAGGGCGCCGTGATAGGCGCGGTGGCGGTCCTCCAGCTGGCTGACCTGGTCCTCGGTCACCGCATCGCCCAGCTCCATGTTGCGCTCGAAGGCGCGGGACAGGGCGTGGAAGGATCCCATCACCCGGGCTTCCCAATCGTCGTCGCCCTGGCGGATCGAGCGGCGGAAGGCCTCGCAGTCGATCAGGATGCGGGTGTCGATGGCATCCCACATCTCTTCCAGCGAGATCTCGGTCACGCGGAAGCCGCGCGCCGCATAGGACACCACCAGCTGTTCGCTTTGCAGCCGGTTCAGCGCCTCGCGCAGGGGCGAGAAACTGAACCCGTAGCGGTCCTTCAGCGCTTGCAGGCGCAGGGGGCTGCCGGGTTCGAAATGCCCCTTCAGGATGTCCGAACGAATCCGGTCATAGGCCAGCTGCCCGAGGGTCTGGTCGGTTTCTCGATCCGTCACGTTTTCAGACGCCATGCGGGCCTCCCTTGCTGTCCGGGCAGAGTAACCGGCGGGCGCGACGGGTGGAATGCGAAAGAGGATATTTTCGAAAGATTGCGCCCTGTTGCCCGCGCCCCGGGCGACCCAAGGAGGCGCCAATGGGCCGGGCCGGGCAGGGGGGCGGGCGGCCCCGCCTAGAGGGCCGGTTGGGCGGGCAGGACGGCGCGGATCATCTCGTCGCTGAAGGGGCGCAGCAGCATGAACCAGCCAAGGGCCAGAACCGCCTCCAGGTCGGCCTCGCCGGTGGTCAGGATCATCTGCGCCCCGCGTGCCGCCAGCGCCTCGGCCAGCCCGGCCTCGCGCAGGGCGGCCAGGCGCATTTCCACGAAGGCGGCGGCCAGCACCGGCTCGGTGGCAATGGCGGCGGCGACCTCTTCGGGGGTGGTCACATGCACCACCCGGCAGGGGCCACGGGCCGACAGCGCGTCGGATATGTCTGTGGCGACCAGCAGATCGCCCTCCAGCACCAGGTAGACCGGCAGATCTTTCGCCCGGGCCAGCTCGGTCGTTGGGGTCATGATGGGCCCTCCTTTCGTCCCCAGTGGAACAAACCGGACGCAGGCGCATTAAACTGTGACATAGCACCCGAGGATTTCTGCCATGGCAACCGATTGCCGTAACTGTCCCCTGCGCCCCCGCCCGCTGTTCGATCCCATGAGCGAACGCGAGGTCGCCTTCATGCGCAGCTTCAAGACCGGCGAGCTTGAGGTCGAACCGGGCGCGCAGCTGATGATGGAGGGGGCGAATGCCCCGCACCTGTATACAGTGCTGGACGGACAGGGCCTGCGCTACAAGACGCTGGAGGGCGGAGAGCGGCAGGTGATCAACTTTGTCCTGCCCGGGGATTTCATCGGATTGCAGGCCGGGGTGATGCAGCAGATGCACCATACGGTCGAGGCGACGACGAAGATGCGGCTGTGTGTCTTCAACCGATCGGGCCTGTGGCGATTGTTCCGTGACCATCCAGAACGGGCCTATGACCTGACCTGGCTGGCGGCGGTCGAGGAACGGTTCCTGGGCGAAAGCCTGGCCATGCTGGGCCAGATGAGCGCCGAAGAGCGGATCGCCCGCGCCTTCCTGCGCCTGTGGGACCGGGCCGAGGCCCTGGGGTTGCTGGCCGAGGGTGCGATGCCGCTGCCCTATCGGCAGCAGGACCTGGCGGATGCCCTGGGCCTGTCGCTGGTGCATACCAACAAGACCTTGAAAAAGCTGCGCGAACGCGGCCTGGCCGACTGGCGCGACGGGCGTCTGCGGATTCTCGACGAGGCCGCGCTTTGCGCCCTGGCGGGGGTGGAGCGCGACCGGCCCCTGGTCCAGCGCCCGCTGATCTGACCCGCCCGACGTTCCGTCGCCTTGCCATACGGTTATCGACGGCGCGCGGTGAATGCGCCAAGATCCTTCCGAGGTCTGCCCGGGGAGGGGGCGGGCGTTGTGGGAGGGACCAATGGAATTCGATTACGTGATCGCGGGCGGCGGCTCGGCGGGGGCGACGCTGGCTGCGCGCCTGTCCGAGGATCCAGAGCTGAGCGTCTGCCTGATCGAGGCGGGCGGGCGCGGCGACGGGATCCTGGTGCGGATGCCCGCCGGGGCGGTGGCCATGCTGCCGGGCTATGGCAAGATCAACAACTGGGCGTTTCATACCGTGCCGCAGCCCGGGCTGAACGGGCGGCGCGGCTACCAGCCGCGCGGGCGCGCCCTGGGCGGATCCTCGGCGATCAACGCCATGCTTTACGTGCGCGGCCAGCGGCAGGATTACGACGGCTGGGCCGATCTGGGCTGCGACGGCTGGGACTGGGACAGTGTATTGCCCTGGTTCCGCCAGGCCGAGGGGCACGAGGACGGGGCCAATGCCTTTCACGGCGGCGACGGGCCCTTGCAGGTGTCGCACCAGAAGGCGCCGCGCCCGATCACCCGGGCCTTTGTCGCTGCGGGGCAAGAGCTTCAGCTGCGCGAGCGTGCCGATTTCAACACCGGCGATAATGAGGGGATCGGCCTTTTCCAGGTGACCCAGTTCCACGACCCGGCCCGCAATGGCGAGCGCTGCTCGGCGGCGGCCGCCTATCTGCATCCGGTGATGGGGCAGCGCGCCAATCTGACGGTGCTGACCGGCGCCCGGGCCCAGCGGATCCTGCTGGAGGGGCACCGCGCGACCGGGGTCGAGATCCGGCGCGGGCGGCGGGTGCAGCAGATCCGCGCCCGGCGCGAGGTGATCGTGGCGGGCGGTGCCTTCGGCTCGCCCCAGCTTCTGCAACTGTCGGGCATCGGCCGTCCCGAGGACATTACCCCGCATGGCATCGAGATGCGGCACGAGCTGTCGGGGGTGGGGCAGAACCTGCAGGACCACCTGGATTTCATCCTGGCCTGGAAAAGCCGCGACACCGACAATTTCGGCATCGGGCTGCGCGCCACGGGCCAGCTGCTGCGCCACCTGGCGCGCTGGCGCCGCGACGGGCGCTCGATGGTGGCCACGCCCTTTGCCGAAGGGGCGGCCTTCTTCCGGTCGAGCCCGCAGGTGGACCGGCCGGATCTGCAATTGCATTTCGTCATCTCGGTAGTGGATGACCACGCCCGGCGGCTGCACATGGGGCATGGCTTCTCCTGCCATGTCTGCGTGTTGCGCCCCTTCTCGCGCGGGCAGGTCGGCCTGGCCTCGGGCGATCCGTTGGCCGATCCGCTGATCGACCCGGCCTATCTGTCGGACCGCCGCGATCTGGACCTGTTGATCGCAGGCGCCCGCCAGGCGCGGCGGCTGATGCTGGGCGCGCCCCTGGCCCCCTATCGCGACCGCGAGCTGCACGGGGTGGTCGACGACATGACCGATGCCGAGTGGGAGCGGCACATCCGCGCCCGGGCCGACACCATCTATCACCCCGTGGGCACCTGCCGCATGGGGGTGGACGAAGGCGCCGTGGTCGACCCGCAACTGCGGGTGCATGGGCTGGAGGGGCTGAGGGTGGTGGATGCCAGCGTCATGCCGACGCTGATTTCGGGCAATACCAACGCGCCGACGATCATGATCGCCGAACGCGCCGCCGCCATGATCCTGGCCGCTGCCCGGGGCGAGGACGAGCGCGCCGGGCAAGAGGCCGCCCGCGCCTCCTGAGCCGGGCCGGAACAGATCAGGCAAGCGAAGGGGCCGGGCCGCATTCCGCCGCCCGGCCCCCTGTCTGTTCTGGGCGTTGCGCCTCAGGCGCCCTTGATCATGTCGGCGGCCTTTTCGGCGATCATGATGACCGGGGCATTGGTGTTGCCGGTGGTGACAAAGGGCATGATCGAGGCATCGACCACGCGCAGCCCCGCGACCCCATGCACCTTCAATTCCGCATCGACCACGGCCATCTCGTCGCTGCCCATTTTGCAGGTGCCGCACTGGTGGTGATAGCTCATCACCGCCGAACGGGCATAATCGGCCAGCTCTGCGTCGGTCTGGGCCTCGGGGCCGGGGTAGATCTCGCGCTTGATCCATTTCGACAGGGCGGGCTGTTCGGCGATCTCGCGGATCATCTTCACGCAGGCGACCAGGGTGTCGACGTCATACTGGGTGGCCAGCACGTTGGGATCCAGCAGCACCCGGTCTTCGGGATCGGCCGACGACAGGCGGACCTCGCCGCGCGAGGTGGGTTTCACGCCGCCCGCGTTGAAGGTGAAGGCGTTGGTGACACTGGCGTCCTGCTCGGGGGCGTAATAGGGGCCGAAGAGGCCCAGGGGCTGCATGTCGGGTTCCGGCAGATCCGGCGAGGACTTGGCGAAGAGATGCGTGTGCAGCGGCGTCATGCCCATATGCGGCGGCGGGGGCACCTGGCCCTCGGCCTCCCAGGTGACGGGCAGCAGGGTGTGATCGTGCAGGTTCTGCCCGACTCCGGGCAGGGCATGTTTCACCTCGATCCCCATCTCGCCCAGGTGATCGGCGGGGCCTACGCCCGACAGCATCAGGATGCGCGGGCTTTCGATGGCGCCGCCGCAGACGATGACCTCGGATGCGGCCGACACGGTGTGCATCTCGCCTGCCTGCATGTAGGTCACGCCGGTGGCGCGGCCGTCCTCGATTTCCACCCGATGCACGCGGGCATTGGTCATCAGCGTCAGGTTCGGCCGTTCCAGCGCCGGTTGCAGGAAGGCCACGGCGGTGGACTGGCGCTTGCCGTCGCGGGTGTTCAGATCGCAGAAGCCCACGCCCATCTGGTCGCCCGAGTTGCAGTCGGGGTTGTAGGCATGGCCCGCCTGCACCGCGGCCTCGACCATGGCCTTGTTGATCTCATGCGGCTGGATTTCCGCCGTAACGTGCAGCAGCCCGCCCTTGGCGTGCATGGGCGAGGGATCGCCCGAATAGTCCTCGGATTTCAGGAAGTAGGGCAGCACCTCGTCCCAGCTCCAGCCCGCGTTGCCCTGGGCCGCCCAACCGTCATAGTCGGTGGCCGCGCCGCGCACGTAGATCATGCCGTTCAGCGAAGAGGACCCGCCCAGGGTCTTGCCGCGCGGCCAGAACAGCTCACGGTCCTGCGCATGGGCCTGGGGCACGGTCCAATAGGCCCAGTCGTAGGGCGAATTCCACAGCTCGATCACCCGCATCGGGGTCCAGATCATGTCGGTGTCATCCGGCCCGCCTGCCTCCAGCAGCAGCACGGTCTTGCCCTCTTCGGTCAGCCGGTTGGCCAGCACGCAGCCTGCGCTGCCCGCCCCCACGATCACGTAGTCGAAGGTGCCGTCCTGGGCATGGGCGGGGTTCAGCGAGGCGCCAAGGGTGCCGGCGGCGGTGGTGATGACGCCCGAGGCCACGGCCATATGGCCGATGAAGCTGCGCCGGGTCATGCCCATCTGGGTCTTGTCCATCTTGGTCATTTTCGGATCCTGTTGGTCTGCCGGCCCGCGACGTGTCGGGCCCGGTCTGTTGGGGAAAGGCGTCAGGCGATGATTGTCTGGATGTCGGTGTAGGCGTTCAGGCCCTCCTGGCCGAATTCCACGCCGACGCCCGACATCTTGCGCCCGCCGAAGGGGGCATCGGGTCGGATCATGCCGTGCTGGTTGATCCAGACCGTACCGCAATCCAGCCGCTTGGCGATCGCCTTGGCCGCCTCGACATCCGCCGACCAGACCGAGCCGCCCAGCCCCGCAGGCCCGGCGTTGGCCTTGGCGATCACCTCGTCCAGGTCGCGGTACTTGATGATCGGCAGGGCGGGGCCGAACTGTTCCTCGTCGACCAGCGCATCGCCGTTGTCGAGGCCCGAGATCAGCGTCAGCGGGAAGAACAGCCCCTCGCCCGGGGCGCCGCCGGTCAGCACGGTGCCTTTCTGCGCCGCATCGGCCACCAGCCGGGCGACCTTGTCGAACTGCATCTGGTTGGCGATGGGCCCCATGACCAAGCCCTCGTCCAACCCGTCGCCCATGGGGATATTTTTCACATAGGCGGCGAGGGCCTCGCAGACGGCATCGTGGACGTCCTCATGCACGTAAAGGCGTTTCAACGCGGCGCAGGTCTGGCCCATGTTGATGAAGGCCGACCAGAACAGCCCCTCGGCAATGGCCGCCGGATCCACATCGGGCAGGACGATGCCCGCGTCGTTGCCGCCCAGTTCCAGCGTCATCCGCGTCATGTTGGGCGCGGCCGAGGCCGCCACCTTGCAGCCCGTGGCGGTAGAGCCGGTGAAGACGATCTTGTCGATGCCGCTGTGCCCCGAGATCAGGGCGCCCAGGTTGTCCGCAGTTTCATCCGAGCAGACCACGTTGACCACGCCCGCGGGCAGCACTTCGTTCATCAGGGCGACGAAGCGCAACGTCGACAGGGGGGTGTAGGGCGAGGGTTTGGCGACCACCGTGTTGCCGGTGCGGATGGCGGGCAGGATGTGCCAGGTGGCGATCAGCACCGGCCAGTTCCAGGGCGTGATCGAGGCCACGACACCCAGAGGCGGGCGGTGCATCTCGACCCGTTCCTTGTCGCTGTCCACCAGCACCTGCATCGGCGCCGACAGGGTGCCGGTGTAGTTACTCCAGGCGCTGACGCCGCCCATTTCGAACCGCGATCCGACGCCGCCCAGGGGCTTGCCCTGTTCCAGGGTGATCAGGCGGGCCAGTTCCTCGGCGTGCTCTTCCATCTTGGCGGCGATGGCATGGCAGGCGGCGGCGCGCTCGGCATCCGGGGTGGCGGCCCAACCGGGGAAGGCGGCGCGGGCGGCGGCCACGGCGGCCTCCAGATCGGCGGCGGTGCCCTGGGGCGCGTGGCCCACCACGGCGCCGGTGGCGGGGTTGGTCACCGCGAAGGTCTCCTCGGTCGTGACCGGCTGGCCGCCGATGATCATCGGGTAGGCGTGGGGGGTGTCCTGATCCAGTGACATGGCTGTCTCCCTCTGTCCTGCTGGGGCTTTCATGGCAGCAGGCTAGGGCGCGCCCGGCGGGCGGTCTTGGGGTCAGGCGTCGCGCCGATTGGGGTCAGGCGTCACCCGGATCGCCGGGGGCGGCACTGCTGGCCGTGGCGCCTGGCGCATGGCCGAAACGGGCGCGGAAGACATGGTAGAAGTGCGACAGGTCGCCAAAGCCCATGTCCCAGGCCACGTCCGAGACATTGCGCCCGCCCCGGCGTTCCAGCTGGTGGCGCGCCTGCTCCAGCCGGGTGGCCAGGATGCGTTCGCGCGGGGTCTCGCCCAGGGGGGCGAAGGCACGTTGCAACCGGCGCGGCGCCACGTCCAGCAGCTGCGCCAGGGCGCCGGGGCCGAAATCGGGGTCGCGGAAGTGCAGGTTGATCAGGGTCAGGGCCTGACCCAGCAAGCCGTCGGCGCGCGGGTCGCGGCGGATCTCGCCGCGCGCGGTGTCCTGCAACCAGGCGCCTACGAGCGACAGGAAGGCCTCGTCGATCTGCGGCGGGGTTTCCTCCTGCGCGCGGTGCAGCAGGGCCGTCATCGCCACCGCCAGGCTGTCCTCGCGCCGGATCGACAGGCCGCCGCGCACCAGGGGGCCGAAACGGCTGGTCATCTCGGCGCGTGGCAGATGCACCGACAGCTGTTCCGCCGCCGTGCCGCCGAAGGCAAAGACCGAGGGCAGGGCGGCGTCCGACAGGAACATGTCGCCGGCCCGCAGGGTGGTCTGCCGTTCGCCCTGGACCATCCGCGCCTCGCCCTGGCGTTGCAGGGTCAGCACGAAGTGATCGGCCTCGTCGCGGCGGATGGCGCGGGCATCACGGCGCACCTCGCGGGCGGCGGTCAGGGCAACGCGGGCGATCTCCAGCCCGCCGACCCGGGCCAGGCCTGCGCGGGCGGCAAAGCCCGGGCCGCGCGGGCTGGGCTCGACGTGATAGGCGCCGCAGATCGACTTGATCCCGGCGCGAAAGGCCTCGACATGGGCGAATTCCTGGGCGGCGATGGGGTCGCGCATTGGGGGGCTCCGGCTAGACCCACCGATCCTAGGCCCGCGAGGCAGGGCGCGGGTAGGGGCGGCTGGGTGAAAAGTCACCTATTTCGTGGCGCGGGGGGTGGTTTTGACCGCGCTTTGGGCAGGTGTCACACCGATACGCGCGCCGGTTGCGCCCCGGCATGGGTTGCATCGGGGGCAAGGGGCCTATGCGCGGATATGATTTGCAGTCAAAATGATTGGTATGGCAAATGAGTTATGACCCAGTCCCCCGCCTCTTTGCCCGGCGCCGCATCGGATGATGCCGCTGCCCAGACCCGCCCCCCCGAAACCCGCCCGGCGCGCGACCGGTTCGGCTTTCTCTTCGTCACCCTGGCCCGCGCCTGGCGCCGGGCCGTGGAACAGCAACTGGCGCAAGAGGGGCTGACCGATGCCACCTGGACGCCGCTGGTCCACCTGGCCGAAAGCGGCGACGGCATCAGCCAGGTCGATCTGGCGCGGCGCGTGGGGTTGGATGCCTCCTCGCTGGTGCGGCTGATCGACATCCTGGAAGGGCGCGGCCTGGTTGAACGTGCCGCTGATCCGCGCGACCGCCGCGCCCGGCGCCTGCTGCTGACCGAGGCGGGCCGGGCCGAGGTGGCGCAGATCCGCGCCCGGGTCCGCGCGCTGGAGGATCGTCTGCTGGCCGATCTGGACGATGCCAGTCTGGACCGGCTCTGCGCCGACCTGGGCCGGATCGACGCCCGGCTGCGCGCCGCCGAGGGCGAGAGCCCCGGCTAGGCCGCGCTGCCGCCGCCTCTGATCCTGCGGCCTCTCCCCGCCGTCCTGCCTGCCTTTGACCCCGGATAGCCCCTCTCTCATGCACGATTTCCTCACCCGTCTGGGCTTTGACGCCCCCCGCACCCTGTTTTCCGCCCGGACCGCCGTGGCGGTCTGCATCGCCTTCCTGCTGGCCTGGGCCCTGGGCCTGGAACATCCGCAATGGGCGGGCATGACCGTCTGGGCAGCGGCGCAACCGCTGCGCGGTCAGCTGCTGGAGAAAAGCCTGTTTCGCCTTCTGGGCACCCTGAGCGGGACCATAATGGGGGTGCTGCTGGTGCTGGGGATGCAGCTGCATCCGGCTATCCTGGTGATCGGGCTGGCCGCCTGGGTGGGGGCCTGTACCGCCATCGGCAACCTGCAACGGGGCTTTGTCGCCTATGGGACGGTGCTGGCGGGCTATACGGCGGCCATGGTGGCCCTGCTGGACAGCGCCCACCCCGATCAGGTGCTGGCCCTAGGCGCCGACCGGCTGGCCACGGTGCTGATCGGGGTGCTGACCGCCTCGCTGGTGGGCCTGCTGTGGACGCCCGTCGCCAACCGCGCCGATCTGCGCGCCACCATGGCCGAGCTGCTGGCCGATCTGCTGGCCCATGTGGCCGCCGGGCGCCGGGCAGAGACCGGCGCGTCAGAGGCCGACGCCGCCCTGCTGGGCCGCATTGCCGCGCTGGATGAGGCGCTGGAGCCCCATGGCGCGGGCCACCCCCGAGCCCGGGCGCGCAGCCGCGCGGCGCGCTCGCTTCTGTTGTCGGCCATGTCGCTGATGTTTACCGGCCCCGCCGTGCCGCGCCCGGCCACCGCCGCCGCCCTTCAGGCCGCCGCCGGCGCCCTGCGCGTGGGCGATGCCGCCGCTGCCGCACGCGCCCTGGGCCCCGGTCTGACGGCCCTGCCGCCCCAGGCCGAGGCGCGGGCCAATCTGGGCGCCCTGCAACGGGCCCTGGCCGACTGGTCCGAGGCGCCCGATGCGGCCACCCCCGACCGAGACGCGGCGGCGGGCTATCCTGTGATCCCGCATCGCGACCGCCCCGGCGCCGCCCAGGCGGGGATCCGCTCGGGTGCCACGCTGCTGGTCTTCGGTCTGATGTGGATGCTGACCGGCTGGGCCGCCCTGGGCTATATGCTGCTGGGTCTGTCGGTGATGACCTCGCTGTTTTCCACCTTCGAGAACCCGGCGGGGATGATGCGCTTTGTCTTCCTGGGCCAATGCCTGGGGGTGCTGGGCGCGCTGGTGATCCGCTGGCTGGTCTGGCCGCTGGCCGGATCCGAGGCGCAGATGGTGCTGATGGTGCTGCCCTTCATCCTGCTGGGGCCGCTTCTGGTGGGGCACCGGCGCACGGTGGCGGTGGCCTTTGACTACAACATGGTGATGTTGCTGCTGTTGCACCCGGGCCTGCCGCTGACCGGCACCTTTGGCGGCGCGCTGGCCTCTGGCGCGGCGGTGGTGGCGGCGCCGCTGGCGGCCTTCGGGGCCTATCGGCTGATCTTCCCGGCCTCGGCCCGGCGCCGCGCCACCGCACTGATCCGCGCCATGCTGGAGGATATCGAGACCATCGCCGCTGCCCCCGAGGCGGCGGCGCGGGCGCTGCACTGGCGGGCGCGGATGTATCACCGCATCCTGCGGCTGATGCGCCTGACCCAGCATTCCGCGCCCCTGCGCGGCGAGGCCTTGGCCGCCGCCGAGGCGCTGATGGAGCTGGGCCGCGCCGTGGCCCTGTGCCACCGGTTGATCGAGACGGGCACCCTGTCGCCCTCGGCGCGCCGCGCGGTGACCCTGGCCCTGGCGCGCAGCCGCGCCCTGACCCAGCGACCCGAGCGGGTGGCGGGCGCCTATGACCGGCTGGCCCGGCGCCTGGGCGGCGAGACCGGGGCGCTGATGACCCGCGCCGCCACCGCCTTTGCCAGCCTGCCGCCTGCGCTGACCAGCCCGGGCGCCCGCGCCGCCTAGCCCCCGCCGCCCCCCTGGGTCTGGCGCCGCACCTGTTGCGGCGGCGCCCCCAGGGTGCGGCGGAAGGCGGCGATGAAGGCCGAGGCCGAGCCATAGCCCAGCTGGGCCGCCACCTCGGCGCTGCTTTGGCCGCGTTCCAGCCCCTGCATGGCCACCAGCATCCGTTGCCGCAGGCGCCATTGGCGATAGCTCAGGCCGGTTTCCTCGCGAAACAGCCGCGTCAGGCTGCGTTCGCTGCTGCCCGCGATCTGTTGCGCCAGTTCCGGCAGGCCCCGGGTCTCGCCCGGGGTGCGGTTCAGGTGCCGGGTCAGACGCACCAGCCGCGGGTCGCGGCCGCCGGGCAGGCCCAGGTCGCTGACCTCCAGCCGGGCGATCTCGTCGATCAGGGCCAGGCCCAGGCGGTGCCATTCCGGCGCGGCGGACCCGTCGCGCCCGGCCTCGGTCAGCCGCGCGGTCATCGCGCGCAGCAGGGGCGTCAGCCGCAGCACACGGCAGGCCGTCTCGGGGCGGGCGGCGGCGGCATGGGTGGGGTCGATGAAGACGTTGCGCGTTTCCATGTCGGTTTCGCTGTTCAGGGAATGGACCAGCCCGCCCGGCACCCAGGCACAATGGCCCGAGGGCACGATCCAGGTATCGCTGCCCGCCTCCAGCCGCATGACGCCCGACAGGATCATGATCAGCTGGGCGCGGGGATGGGAATGCGGCAGCACCTGCCGCCCGGCCCGGATCGGGCGGCCATGGGCGGTGACCGCCCGCGCCGGATCGCGCAGAAGGCCCGGGCCGTCGCCGCGGTCGATTGGCTGAAACTCTACATCCTTGGACATGATGTATATATAGATCCGCTTTGCGCGCCGGTCTAGAACCGGGGCAGGCCGGTCATGCCCCCTGACCTTTCCCCATGGCCCGGGCGCGCCACCGCGCCGACCCGGACCAGCTTTCGGGGGCCGATCCACAGACGAGGTTCCGATGACCCTGTTCAAGAACGCCCTTGTGGCGGCCATTGCCCTGCTGGCGCTGACCCTGGCCCTGGCCAACCCGCTGGGCCTGCCCACGGGCCAGGCGCGCACCCTGGGGCTGGTGCTGTTCACCCTGTCGCTGTGGGGGACCGGCGTGGTGCCGGGCTACCTGGCCAGCCTGACCTTCCTGACCGGGGTGGTGATCCTGGATCTGGCCCCGCCCGAGGCCGCCTTCTCGGGCTTTTCCTCGCAGGCGATGTGGCTGATCATCTCGGGCTTCGTCATCGGCGAGGCGATCCGCTCGTCGGGGCTGGGCCACCGGCTGGCCCTGGCCATCGGCCCGCACCTCAGCCGCAGTTACGGCGCCCTTCTGCTGGGCCTGATGGGGCTGGCCATGGTGCTGGGCTTCCTGATGCCCTCGTCCCTGGGGCGCGCGGTGGTGCTGGTGCCCGTGGGGATGGCCCTGGCCGAACGGCTGGGCTTCGACAAGGGGTCGAACGGGCGCATCGGCATCGCCCTGACCATCGCCTTTGGCGCCCATATGCCGGGCTACGCGGTGCTGCCGTCGAACATTCCCAACGTGGTGCTGGCGGGCACGGCGGAGCGGGTCTATGGCCTGCGTTTCGCCTATGCCAGCTATCTGGAGCTGCACTATCCGGTGCTGGGCCTGCTGAAGTCGCTGGCCATCGTCTGGCTGATCACCCGCCTTTACCCGGCGCGTTGCGACGTCCTGCCCGCCGAGGCGCCTGCCGAAAAGGCCCCGGGCGAGACCGGGCGTCAGATCTGGCTGCTGGCGGTGCTGCTGACCACGCTGGGCTTTTGGATGACCGACACGATCCACGGCATCAGCCCGGCCTGGATCGGCATGGCGGCCTCGATCGTGCTGCTGCTGCCGCGCGTGGGCTTCATGGGCCCGGCCGAGTTCCGCAAGGCGACCGATTTCGGCACGCTGCTGTTTGTCTCGGGGGCCCTGGGCCTGGGGGCGGTGGTCAAGGACAGCGGGCTGGGCGACGTGATCGCCCATGCCGCCGCTGCCGCCCTGCCGCTGGCCGAGGGGCAGGATTTCCTGAACTACCTGTCGCTGTCGGGCCTGGCCATGGTCACCGGCGTCTTCACCACCATTCCCGGGGTGCCCGCCGTTCTGACCTCGCTGGCGGCAGAGCTGTCCGAGGCGACGGGTCTTTCCCTGGACACGGTGTTGATGACGCAGGTCGTGGGCTTCTCGACCATCCTCTTTCCCTATCAGGCGGGGCCGCTGATCGTCGCCATGGGCCTGACCGGCGAAAGCCTGGGCCACCTGCTGCGCATGACCCTGTCGCTGGCGCTGATCGTGGTGGTGGCGCTGCTGCCGCTGAACTTCCTGTGGTGGCAGGTCATGGGGATGTTCTGATCCCGCACTTTGGCGTGCGTGAAAAAGGGGCCTTGCGGCCCCTTTTTGCAGTCCGGCCTATGAGGCTTCAGAAGTCCCAGTCTTCATCCTCGGTCGCCACGGCGCGACCGATGACGTAGGACGAGCCCGAGCCCGAGAAGAAGTCGTGGTTCTCGCTGTCGGGGCTGAGCGCGGCCAGGATCGCCGGGTTCACCTCGGCCGCCTCTGGTGGGAACAGGGCCTCGAAGCCCAGGTTCTGCAACGCCTTATTGGCGTTGTAGTGCAGGAAGACCTTCACCTCTTCGGTCAGGCCGATGTCATCGTAAAGCTCTTCGGTATAGCGGCTTTCGATCTCGTAAAGCTCGAAGAGCAGGGCGAAGGCATAGTCCTTCAGCTCCTGCCGCCGCGCCTCGGGCTGGGTCTCCAGCCCGCGCTGGAACTTGTAGCCGATGTAATAGCCATGCACCGCCTCGTCGCGGATGATCAGGCGGATCAGATCGGCGGTATTGGTCAGCTTGGCGCGGCTGGACCAGTACATCGGCAGGTAGAAGCCCGAGTAGAACAGGAAGCTTTCCAGGAAAACGCTGGCGATCTTGCGCTTCAGCGGGTCGGCGCCTGGCGCGTAGGTCTCCAGCACGGCGCGGGCCTTGGCCTGAAGATGCGGGTTTTCCTCGGACCAGCGGAAGGCCTCGTCGACCTCCTTGGTGGAACAGAGCGTCGAGAAGATCGAGGAATAGCTGCGCGCGTGCACGGCCTCCATGAAGGCCACGTTGGACAGCACGGCCTCTTCATGCGGCGTGATTGCATCGCCCATCATCGCCGGTGCGCCGACGGCGTTCTGGATCGTGTCCAGCAGGGTCAGCCCGGTGAAGACCCGGATGGTCAGGGTCTGTTCGGCCGGGGTCAGGGTGCCCCAGGAGGGGACGTCATTGGACAGCGGCACCTTCTCGGGCAGCCAGAAGTTCACCGTCAGGCGGTTCCAGACCTCCAGGTCCTTGTCGTCCTGCAGGCGGTTCCAGTTGATCGCGCGCGGAATCGCGATGCGGGGTGTGTCGTCTTTCATCTCGCCCATCCTCTCGGCGGGGACGGCGCGGGGCCGTCCGGGACATTCAGGCCCGGCGCGCAGGGCGCCCGGGCGGGGAAGGGGGCGCTGCCCCCGTCTCCGTACCGGAGACTCCCCCGGAGTATTTTCAGCCGTCGAATAGGGGAAAGAGCGCCCTGCTTCCATTCGATGGCTGGAAATACTCCGGGGTGCGGGGCAGCGCCCCGCGGCTTAAAGCGTGCAGCTCACGCAGCCCTCGACCTCGGTGCCTTCCAGCGCGGCCTGGCGCAGGCGGACGTAGTAGATCGTCTTGATGCCCTTCTTCCAGGCATAGATCTGCGCGCGGTTGATGTCGCGCGTCGTGGCCTCGGCGGGGAAGAAGAGGGTCAGCGACAGGCCCTGATCCACATGTTCCGTGGCCGCGGCATAGGTGTCGATCAGGGCCTCGGGGCCGATCTCGTAGGCGTCGCGGTAATACTCCAGGTTCTCGTTGTTCATGAAGGCGGCGGGGTAGTAGACGCGGCCGATCTTGCCTTCCTTGCGGATCTCGATCTTCGACACGATCGGGTGGATCGAGGAGGTCGAGTTGTTGATGTAGCTGATCGAGCCCGTGGGGGGCACGGCCTGGAGGTTGCGGTTGTAGAGCCCGTCCTGCATCACCGCGTCGCGCAGCTCGGCCCAGTCGGCCCGGGTGGGCAGCTCGTGGCCGAAGCGGCGGAACAGCTCGCGTACCGTCTCGCTTTCGGGCAGCCAGTCGCGGGTGACGTATTTCTCGAAGAACGACCCGTTGGCATAGTCCGAGGTCTCGAACCCCTTGAAGCTTTGGCCCTTTTCGCGGGCCAGCGCGTTGGAGGCGCGGATGGCGTGGAAGGCCACGGCGGCGAAATAGGCCGAGGTGAACTCGATCCCTTCCGGGCTGCCATAGTGGATGTGTTCGCGCGCCAGGAAACCGTGCAGGTTCATCTGGCCCAGGCCGATGGCGTGACTTTCGTCATTGCCGCGCCGGATCGAGGGCACGGAGTCGATGGCCGACATTTCCGACACCGCCGTCAGGGCGCGAATGGCGGCCTCGACCGTGGCGCCCAGGTCGCCGCCATCCATGGTCCGGGCGATGTTCAGCGAGCCCAGGTTGCAGGAAATGTCGGTGCCCAGATGCTCGTAGGAGAGATCCTCGCGGAAGGTCGAGGCCTCGTTCACCTGCAGGATCTCCGAGCAGAGGTTCGACATGGTGATGCGGCCCGCAATCGGGTTCATCCGGTTCACCGTGTCCTCGAACATGATGTAGGGATAGCCCGATTCAAACTGGATCTCCGCCAGGGTCTGGAAGAAGTCCCGCGCGTTGATCTTCTTCTTGCGGATCCGCTTGTCCTCGACCATCTCCTCGTATTTCTCGGTGACGGAAACCTCGGAGAAGGGCACGCCATAGACCTTTTCCACGTCATGGGGCGAGAAGAGGTACATCGGCTCATTGCGCTTGGCCAATTCGAAGGTCACGTCGGGGATCACCACGCCCAGCGACAGGGTCTTGATGCGGATCTTCTCGTCGGCATTCTCGCGCTTGGTATCGAGGAAGCGCAGGATATCGGGGTGGTGGGCGTTCAGATAGACCGCGCCCGCGCCCTGCCGCGCGCCCAGCTGGTTGGCGTAGGAGAAGGAATCCTCCAAGAGCTTCATGATTGGGATGACCCCGGAAGACTGGTTCTCGATCCCCTTGATCGGCGCACCATGCTCGCGGATGTTGGTCAGCATCAGGGCCACGCCGCCGCCGCGTTTGGACAGTTGCAGCGCCGAGTTGATGCTGCGCCCGATGCTTTCCATGTTGTCTTCGAGCCGCAGCAGGAAGCAGGAGATCAGCTCGCCCCGGCTTTTCTTGCCGGCGTTGAGGAAGGTGGGCGTGGCGGGCTGGAAGCGGCCCGACAGGATCTCTTCCATGAAGGACATGGCCAGGGCCTGGTCGCCGCGTGCGAGCGCCAGCGCGCACATCACCACCCGGTCTTCATAGCGTTCCAGGTAGCGTTTCCCGTCGCGGGTCTTCAGGGTGTAGGAGGTGTAATACTTGAAGGCGCCCAGGAAGGTGGGGAAGCGGAACTTCTTCTTGAAGGCGGCGTCCCAGATCCGCGCCAGGAACTCGGCCGGATAGGCTTCCAGCACCTCGGCCTCGTAGTAGCCTTCGTCGACCAGATAGCCCAGCTTCTCGTCCAGCGAGTGGAAGAAGACGGTGTTCTGGTTCACATGTTGCAGGAAATACTGACGCGCCGCCTTGCGGTCGGCATCGAAGCGGATGTTCCCCTCGGCGTCGTAGAGGTTCAGCATCGCGTTCAATGCGTGGTAGTCGAGCGTCTCGCTTACGCGGTCGTCAAGCATTCGGTCCCCCAGAAACTCTTCAGCCCGTCTTGCACGCGGGCGATGTCGGCGGCTGTGCCCGCCAGTTCGAACTTGTACATCAGCGGTACGTTGCACTTGCGGGCGATGATGTCGCCCGCCTGGCCGTAGAACCGCCCGAAATTGCGGTTGCCCGAGGCGATCACCCCGCGCAGCCCGGCCCGGCGGGCCGGGTCGTTGAGAAAGCGGATTACCTGTTTCGGCACCGCGCCGCGCCCCTCGCCATCGGCATAGGTCGGGCAGATCAGCACATAGCGGTCAGGCAGCTCGGGCAGGGCCTCTTTCGGCGAGATCGGGATGCGCGCCGCGGCCAGGCCAAGCTGGCGGACGAAGCGCACGGTATTGCCCGAGGCAGAGCTGAAATAGACAAGACCCGACATGATCCGCGTCCCCGATGGATCCGGTTGGACCGCCCGCCCCCGGCCCCGGCAGCAGGGGCGCCATGGGGGCGGGCGTTGCGCTGTGAAACCGCCGCCGCGCCGGGCTGGCCCGGGCGGGGCGGTTCGGGATCAGACCAGGCGGCCGATCAGGTCGGGGCGGAAGCCCGACCAGTGCTCTTCACCGGCGATGACGACGGGGGCCTGGCGATAGCCCATCTCGGTCACGCGGGTCATTGCCTCGGCGTCCTCGGTCAGGTCGACGACGGCATAGTCGATGCCACGGGCTTCCAGCGCGCGGGTGGTGGCGGTGCACTGAACACAGGCGGGCTTCGAGTAGACGGTGATGGTCATCTGCATCCTCAATCGTTTTTCGGGAAGGGCAGAAGACGCGACAGCCCCCGGGCGGTGGCCCGGGTGGGACTGTAAGACGCGCTCCGAACCCTCCGTTCGGCTCATCCATTTCAGGCTTCTGGCAGGTCTCCTGACTCGCCGATCATGGCGCGGCCGCCCTTCCCGGAGAGCCTGTCTCCAGTGGATTTTCGGCGTTGCGATCGACTTACAGTTGCGGGGGCAGTTCCGGCTTTTCACCGGGTTCCCAATTACCGCCCGGCAGAACCGGGCGAACCAGAAGCTACCCGATTTGGTGATCGGTTCTGACAGTTTCGTCAATATGTAGTTTGTGTAAAGGCGGCGCTGCGCCCGGGCATTTGCCCGGTGCCGGGCCGCAAGATTCTGTTTTTCAAGGGCTTGGGGCGGCCCGCGCCGATGCGAAAATTTTTGGCGCCCCCTGCCGGTGTCGGGGCAGGCCGAGGGGCGGGGTCCGGCCCAGGGTCGGGCCCCGGGCGCGGTCAGATCCGGTTCACCCCGGGCCGTCCGTCCAGCACCGCAAAGCTTTGCGCCACGCGGGCCGTGGCCTGGGGGTCCTTGCGGTCGGAAATGGCGATGAAATCCACCTGGGCGCTGTCGGCCCCCAGGGTCATCACCCCATAGCCGTGCTGGCGGCCGGTGGCGAATCTCAGGTGGGGATTCTCGGCCAGGGCGCGGGCGATGGCGGTTTCGCTGGGCGGGTTCGAGGTGATCGCGCCGGTGACAAACTCGGTTGCCAGGGTGGGCGCGCCCTCGGCGCCGAAGTCGCGTTTCACATCGGCGGCATAGAAGGCGTGCAGGTCGCCGCCGATCACCAGCGGATTGGCCAGCCCGGCCTCCTGGACCGAGGTCAGCAGCCGGGCGCGGGCGTGGCGGTAGCCGTCCCAGGTGTCCAGGCTGAACCGTTCGTCGGGGCCCTCTTCCAGGTCGCGTTCCGACACAAGGGTCTGCTGGGCAATCACCGTCCAGCGGGCCTTCGACCCCTTCAGCGTGGCGTCAAGCCAGTGTTCCTGCTGGGCCCCCAGCATGGTGCGCGCCGGGCTGTCCTGGCCCGCGTGGTCGGGCAGGGCGGCCGAGCGATACTGGCGGTCGTCCAGCAGGGCCAGGTCCAGCAGGCCGCCGAATGCGTGGCTGCCGTAGATGCGGAAATGGGCGAAATCGCCGCCCACATGGGGCGGCACCGGCATATGTTCGTACCAGGCCTGATAGGCGGCGGCGCGCATCTTCAGGAAGGGGGCGCCGCCCTGCACCCTGGGGGCGTCGTCATTGTGGTAGTTGTTGGCGACCTCGTGGTCGTCCCAGATGGCCAGCCAGGGGGCGGCGGCATGGGCGGCCTGAAGATCGGGGTCGGATTTGTAGAGGGCATAGCGCGCCCGGTAGTCGTCCAGGGTCAGCGGGTTGCCGGTGCCGTGGCTGCGCACATGGTCCGCGCCATAGGACATCTCGTAGATGTAGTCGCCCAGGTGCACCACCAGGTCCAGGTCGCGGCGGCTCATGTCGCGCAGGGCGGCGTAGTAGCCCTGTTCGTATTGCTGGCAAGAGGCGAAGGCCAGGCGCATCGGCCCCATCGAGGCGCCGGGCAGCGCATCGGCGGCGGGGGCGGTGCGGGTGCGACCCACCGGGCTGACCGTCAGCCCGGCGCGGAAGCGGTAGAAGTACCACCGGTCCGGCGCCAGCCCGGTGACCGCCACATGGGCCGAATGGCCGAAGGCCGGGGTGCAGCGCACCTGGCCCGATTGCAGGATCCTGGCAAAGCCCGCGTCCTCGGCCACCTCCCAGATCAGATCGACCGGCGGATGGCTCGGCAGGGCGACCTTTTCGAAGCTGTAGAGGTTGACCGGCGGCGGCGGCGGGAAGGTGACCCGGGTCCACAGGATCACGCCAAAGGGCGTCGGACTGCCCGAGGCGACGCCCAGGCCGAAAGGGTAGACCTCGAAGGGCTGGGCGCGCAGCCCGCCCGCGCCGGTCCAGACGGCGGCGGCCAGGCCGGTGCGCAGCAGATGGCGGCGGGAGAGAGGGAGGGAGAGGCGGGGCAGGGTGGGGCGTCTGGTCATCCGCGCTGTCTAGCGGCGCTGCATGACGCTTTGTTGACGGGGGATGCCAAGTTGCCGGGGGGGACGGGGCTCTGCCCCCTCTTGGGCCTGCGGCCCAATTCACCCCCGGGATATTTTTGGCAATGAAAAACATGGGGCGGGGCGCCCGGGGCAGAGGGCAGGCGCGGATCCGGAGCCTGGCCGTCTTTTGCGGGCCTTTGGGGGTTGCCGCAACGCCTCCGGAGCGTTTGGGGCATGAGAGGGCGGGGAGCTATGCAAAAGGGCCCGGCGGAACCGGGCCCTTTCTGTGCTTGTCCTTTGGCGGGGCGCTGGCCCGTCAGATGCGCCCTTTCCAGGGCACCAGCACCCGTTCGGCCAGGCGCATCAGGATGTCGATGCCATAGCCGATGATGCCGATCAGGATGATCCCCATCAGGACGATGTCGGTCAGCTGGAACTTGGACGCCGCGATGATCATCATCCCCGCGCCCTTCTGCGCGGCCACCAGTTCGGCGGCGACCACGGTGCCCCAGCAGACGCCCATGGCGACCCGCGCGCCGGTGAAGATCTCGGGCAGCGAGTTCGGCACGATCACATGCCACAGCACCTGCCGTTTCGAGGCCCCCAGGGAATAGGCCGCATGGACCTTCGAGATGTTCACCCCCGAGACGCCCGCCCGGGCGGCGATGGTCATGACCCAGAGCGCGGCCAGGAACAGCAGGACGATCTTGCCCGTTTCCCAGATGCCGAACCAGATGATCACCAGCGGGATCAGGGCCAGCGGCGGCACCGGGCGCATGAATTCGACGATCGGGTCGAACCAGCCGCGGAACCAGCCCGACAGACCCATGGCATAGCCCAGCGGGATCCCCGCCAGAGAGCCCAGGAAGAAGCCCGCCAGCACCCGCATCAGGGATGAGCCCAGATGCTGCCACAGGGTGAAGTTCTGATAGCCCTCGGTGGCGATCTCGATGAATCGGTGCAGCACATCCTCGGGCGGCGGCATCCAGATCGGTTCCATCTGAAGCCCCTTGGCAGGCTGGAAGTTGAGCGATCCCTTGGGGGTCATCGTCACCTCGCCATTCGCCACCTTCACCGTCTCGCCCGGCGCGATCGGCTGGCCGTCGACGGCCGTCACGGTCAGGTCCTCGCCCTCGTCGTTCGAGGTGGCGCGGATCAGGGTCGAGCGCCAGGCGCCCACCGTGTCGACGTCGTTCTGGGCGAAGCCCTCGCCCTCGGGCGCCTCGGGGTCGGCGGCATCCTCGCCCACCGGGTGGACGCGCACGGTGACCGTGGCGTCATCGGTGGCGCCGCTGGCGTCCTGCGCGGTATAGCTGAAGGCGGTATCGCCGATGAAGGGCCCGGGCACGTGGAAGGGCACCCATTTCGAGCCGGTGAAGGCCCCCCAGATCAGGAAGACCACCAGCACCGAGATGACCGAGGCGGCGCGGTCGGGGCGGATGGCGCTTTCATCACCGAAGGTCACCGTTTTCAGCGAGGTGAAGTCGCGGTTGGGTCGGCCCAGCCAGCGGGCCAGGCGAACGGTGAAATAGCCCAGGGTGAAAAGGACGATATAGGCGCCCAGGACGATCCAACCGGTCATGCTGCGCTCTCCGATCGGCCCATGATTTCCTCTTCCATCTCCCAGATCATCGACAGGATCTCATCCCGGGTTTCCTGGAATCCCTCGCTTTTCTTCACTTCGCGCAGGTCGGCATTCACGCCGCGTTCGGCGAAGGGCAGGCGGTATTCCTTGTGGATGCGCCCCGGGCGCGGCGCCATGACGATCAGCCGTTCGCCCAGCAGAAGCGCCTCTTCGACCGAGTGGGTGATCAGGATGACGGTCTTGCCGGTCTCCTTCCACAGTTTCAGCACCAGGCCCTGCATCTTCTCGCGGGTCAGCGCGTCCAGCGCGCCCAGGGGTTCGTCCATCAGGATCACGTCCGGCTCATTCGCCAGGCAGCGGGCCAGGGCGACGCGCTGCTGCATCCCGCCCGACAGCTCGTAGACGGCCTTTTCCTTGAAATCCTGCAACCCCACGGTTTCCAGCAGGTGATCGGTGATCGCCGCGCGTTCCTTCGCGGGCATCCCCTTCATCCGGGGGCCGAATTCGACGTTCTTGCGCACCGACATCCATTCAAACAGCGCGCCCTTCTGGAAGACCATGCCGCGTTCGGCGGCGGGACCTGCCACGCTGTGGCCGTTCATCCGCACCCGGCCTTCGGTCGGCGCCAGGAAGCCCGCGACGATGTTCAAAAGCGTGGTCTTGCCGCAGCCCGAGGGGCCCAGAACCGAGACCATCTCGCCCGAGTTGATTTCCAGCGACACGTTCTTCAGCGCCTGCACGCTTGACCCGTTCGGCAGGTCGAACCGCATCGACAGATTTTCTATGTGGAGCCCATCCATACCGGCACTGTCCCCTATCCCGTTGTTATGATTATGGGTGTAGTGGGCCGGGCGCGCGATCCGTTGCGCGCGCCCGAGCCCCTTGGGATCACATGCCCTCGACCGCTTCCAGGAAGCTGGTGTCGACATTGTCCTCGTAGCTGTCCAGCGAGCTGGGGATAGAGCCCGCATCCTTGAACACCTGGGCCACGCCCAGCATGAACTCCTGGATGCCGCCGCCCAGCCATTTCTCGGTCAGCTGCTCTTCCACGGTGGGGAATTCGAAGGTGGCCAGGGTCTCGGCGGTGGCGTCAACGTCCATGCCGGCGTCCTTGGCGATGACGGGCAGCATCTCGTCGGTATGCTCGCCCGAGGCCCACATGGCGTTGGCTTCGGCGGTGACGGCCAGGAACTTGGTCAGCACGTCACCGGATTCGGCGGCGAAATCGGCGGTGGTCGAGGTCACGTCGAAGACCAGGATGCCCAGCTCTTCCTTCTCGGGGCCGGTCAGCAGGACGTTGCCGTGTTCCTTCATCCGGCGCAGGGCGCCGCCCCAGCCACAGACCATGTCTAGGGAGCCCTGGGCGAAGGCCGCGGCGCCATCGGCGGGGGCCATGTCGACGATGTCCATCGTGGTGATGTCGACGCCGAAGTGGTCCATCTGCTTGAGGAAGCCGTAGTGGGCGGCGGTGCCGATCGGCACGCCGACCTTCTTGCCTTCCAGCTCCATCGCGCTGTCCTTGTCGATTTCCAGCGCCTCGGCGACGACGCAGTTGTCGTTCTCGGCGTAGGAGACGGCGACGTCGGCGGCGACCAGATTCTGCCCGGCAGAGGCGGCGACGACGAAGGGCGGCACGCCCTGTGACACGGAGATCTGCACATCGCCCGAGGCCATGGCCGCCGACATCGCGGTGCCGGCGTCGAAGGACACCCAGTTGACGGTCATGCCCAGGGCCTCGTCATACATGCCGGTGGCCTTGGCGTACTCAAACGGCATCGGCCATTCGAGGAAGTAGCCCACGGTGATCTCTTCCTGGGCGAAGGCCGCATTGGCCGTCATCAGCGCGCCGAGGACCGCAGCCCCGGACAGAAGTTTGGTTCGTTTCATCTGGTCCATCTCCATGTTGCAGCGATTTCCGGCCTTGTCTGGGCCCCCATCGGGCGGTCGGCCGGTCTATCGGGGAAAGCGTTACGAGCGCGCTTTCCGCTGACAATCTTCGACCTCAACTGGCCTCATTGCAACCGGGCAACTGGCTCTAACCGGCGGTCGTTTTCCGTGCATTTCATTTGCGCATCTCCCCGCTGCACCGCAGCAGACCCGCCCCTTCGGACACAGGATGCCGCCATGAGCCTCGACCAGCCCCAGACCCGTTTCAGTGACGCCGTGCGCGCCGACCGTGCCCATGTCTGGCACCATCTGACCCAGCACAAACCCTTTGAAACAAGCGATCCGGGGCTCTTGGTGAAGGGGCGCGGAATGCGGGTCTGGGATGCCGCGGGGGCCGAGTTCCTGGACGCGGTTTCGGGCGGCGTCTGGACGGTGAACGTGGGCTATGGGCGGCTGTCCATCGCCGAGGCGGTGAAGGACGCCCTGGCCGAGATGAACTTCTTCGCCCAGACCACCGGATCGGTGCCGGGGGCGCGCTTTGCCGAAAAACTGATCGAAAAGATGCCGGGGATGTCCCGGGTCTATTACGGCAGTTCGGGCACCGAGGTGAACGAGAAGGCCTGGAAGATGGTCCGCCAGATCGCCGCCCTGCGCCATGGCGGGCGCAAGTCCAAGATCCTCTATCGCCAGCGCGACTATCACGGCTCGTCCATCACCGCCCTGGCGGCCTGCGGCCAGGGGGAACGGGTGCGCGACTACGGACCCTTCACCCCCGGTTTCGTCGAGGTGCCCCATTGCCTGGCCTATCGCAGCCAGTACCCCGACGTGCAGGACTATGGCCTGGCCGCCGCCGATGCCATCGAAGAGGTGATCCTGCGCGAGGGCCCCGATACCGTGGGCGCCCTGTGCCTGGAACCGATCACGGCGGGCGGCGGGGTCATCGTGCCGCCCGAAACCTACTGGCCCCGGGTGCAGGAGATCTGCGCGAAGTACGATATCCTGCTGCATCTGGACGAGGTGGTCTGCGGGCTGGGCCGCACCGGCGAATGGTTCGGCTATCAGCACTACGGGCTGCGCCCCGACTTCGTGACCATGGCCAAGGGCGTGGCCTCTGGCTATGCCGCCATCGCCTGTCTGGTGACCACCGAAGAGGTCTTTGACGTCTTCAAGGAGGCCCCCGAGGACGAGATGAGCCATTTTCGCGACATCTCGACCTATGCGGGCTGCACCGCTGGCCCGGCGGCGGCGCTGGAGAACATGCGCATCATCGAGGACGAGGATCTGCTGGCTAATACCCGCGCCATGGGCGCGCGGCTGATGGCGAACCTGCGGGATCTGGCCGAGCGGCACCCGGTGATCGGCGAGGTGCGCGGCAAGGGCCTGCTCTGCGGGGTCGAGCTGGTGGCCGACCGCGCCAGCCGCGCGCCCCTGCCCGAGGCGGCGGCGCAGCGGGTGGTGGCCGAGGCCCGGGCGCGCGGGGTGATCATCGGCAAGACCGCCCGCGCCCTGCCGGGGATGAACAACACCCTCTGCCTGGCGCCCGCTTTGATCGCGACCGAGGCCGATATCGACCAGATCACCGGCACTCTGGATGCGGTGCTGGCTGCCGGGGTCGCCTGAGGCTTCCCCGCGCCCGGGGCGATCGCCTAGGCTCGGTCGAAACGAAGGCTGACCATGGCGATCCCCACCGAAACCCTGTTCCTTGACCCCGACAGCGACCGCACCCTGCAACAGCAGATCCAGCAGGTGGTGGCCGACGCCATCCTGACGGGGCGGTTCCAGCCGGGCGAGAAGATGCCCTCGACCCGGGCCTTTGCCAAACATCTGAAGGTGGCGCGGATCACCGTCTCGCTGGCCTATAACGAACTGGTGGCCAACGGCTTTTTGGTGTCGCGCGACCGCTCGGGCTATTTCATCGCCGACACCGCGCCGCGCCGGCCGCAGTTCACCGCGCCGCAGGCCGAGCCCGAGGGCGCGCTGGACTGGCAGGCGGCCATTGCCAACCCGCAGCGCCCGCCCTCGGAACTGGTGCGCCCGCCGGACTGGCGCAGCTATCACTTCCCCTTCATCTATGGCCAAAGCGATCCGCGCCTCTTCGATCACCAGAACTGGCGGCTGTGCGCGATCAACGCCCTGGGGCGCAAGGATTTCGAGGCGCTGACCACCGATTACTACGAACGCGACGACCCGGTGCTGATCGAGTTCCTGCGCCGCCAGCTGCTGCCCCGGCGCGGCATTTCGGCCGGGCCGCAAGAGATCCTGCTGACCATGGGGGCGCAGAATGCGCTGTGGATCGCCACCCAGCTTTTGCTGGGCCCCGACCGGGTGGCGGCAATGGAAAACCCCGGCTACGCGGGCCTGCGCGACCTGCTGCGGCAATCGCGCTGCCGCACGCATTTTGTCGATATCGACGAGGACGGCCTGCCGCCCGAGGACATCCCCCGCGGCATCGACGCGGTCTTCACCACCGCCAGCCACCATTGCCCGACCAATGTCACCATGCCCCAGGCCCGCCGCCGCGACCTGCTGGCACGGGCGCGCGAGGAAAACTTCGTCGTGGTCGAGGATGACTACGAATTCGAGCTGCCCTCCCTGCGCGCCCCCACTCCGGCGCTGAAGGCACAGGACCGGACGGGGCATGTGATCTATATCGGGTCGTTTTCCAAGACGCTCTTTCCCGGGCTGCGCATGGGCTACATGGTGGCGCCGGAACCCTTCATCCGGCAGGCGCGGTCGATGCGGGCCTATATCATGCGCCACCCGCCCGGCCATGTGCAGCGCACCATGGCCTATTTCCTGTCGCTGGGTCATTTCGACGCCCAGCTGGCGCGCATGGGCGATGCCTTCAGCCGCCGCCGCGCGGTGATGGAAAAGGCCATCGAAGAGGCCGGGCTGGACCTGGCGACGCCCGGGCTGACCGGCGGGTCGTCCTTCTGGCTGCGCGCGCCCGCCCATGTCAGCACCACCGACCTGGCCCTGCGGCTGCGCGAGGATTCGGTGGTGATCGAGCCGGGCCAGGCCTTCTTCAAACCCAGCGAGCAGAATCAGCAGTTCTACCGGCTGGCCTATTCCTCGATCGCCAGCAACCGCATCCCGCAGGGGGTCGAACTGATCGGCCGCGCCATCGCCGAGCTGTCGGAGCGCTGAAATTCCAAGCATCAACGGCAAGGGAATCTGCCCGCGCAGGGGGTGTTTCCGGCTGCGCGGCCCAGAAAATGAAAAATCCCTTGATTTCTTCACTGAGCTGAAGTGAAGAATTGGGCGTGTTTTTCATTTCGAGGCCCCCATGACCCGCCCCGACACCCTAGGACAGGACATTCGCGCCCTGCGCACCTCCCGCGGTCTGACGCTGGAAGAGCTGGCGTTCCGCGTTGGCCGTTCCGTCGGTTGGCTCAGCCAGGTGGAACGCGACCTGTCGAACCCCCGCATGTCGGACCTGCGCAAGCTGGCCGATATCTTCGAGGTGCCCCTGTCGCTGCTGTTCGGCGCCGCCAATGCGCCCGAGGCCGAGCGCGGCCGGATCGTGCGCGCAGGCGCCCGGCGCAAGATGGGCGACCCGGAACAGGGGCTGGTCGAAGAGCTGATCTCGCCCGACCTGACCGACAGTTTCGAGGTGATCCATTCCCTCTTTCAGCCGCACAAGACCGGGGATGAGCTGATCCGCCGCCCGACGCAGGAGGTGGCCTATCTGGTCTCGGGCCGTCTGGATATCTGGCTGGACGACGAGGCCTTCACCATCGCCGCAGGCGACAGTTTCCGCATCCGCAAGCAGACCTTCCGCTGGGCCAACCCCTATGACGCGCCCGCCGTGGCGGTCTGGGTCATCTCGCCCCCGGTTTACTGAACGGCCCCCCTTTCTCCCGCATCGAAGGATCGCGCGCCCCATGTCTCTTCCCCCGTCTTCCGCCCGCGTCGTCATCATCGGCGGCGGTGTCATCGGCTGTTCCGTGGCCTATCACCTGACCCAGCTGGGCTGGCGTGACGTGGTGCTGCTGGAACGCAAGCAGCTGACCTCGGGCACCACCTGGCACGCGGCGGGGCTGATCGCGCAGCTGCGCTCGTCGAAGAACATGACCCGGCTGGCGAAATACAGCCAGGAACTTTACGGCGAGCTGGAGGCCGAGACGGGCGTGGCCACCGGGTTCCGCCGCAACGGGTCGATCACCATCGCCCTGACCGAGGCGCGGCGCGAAGAGATCCTGCGCCAGGCCGCCATGGCCCGCGCCTTCGGGGTCGAGGTCGAAGAGATCGGCGCCGCCGAGGTGAAGGCGCTGTATCCCCATGTCGAGGTCGGCGACGTCAAGGCGGGCGTCTGGCTGCCGAAGGACGGGCAGGGGGATCCGGCCAATATCGCCCTGGCCCTGGCCAAGGGCGCCAGGATGCGCGGCGCCCAGGTGCTGGAGCGGGTGAAGGTCACCGGCGTCGCCCGCGCAGGCCGCCGAGTGACCGGCGTGCACTGGACCACCGAAGAGGGCGCCACGGGTAGCACGACCTGTGACCACGTGGTCAACTGCGCCGGCATGTGGGGCCGCGAGGTGGGCCGGATGCTGGGCGTCAACGTGCCCCTGCAAGCCTGCGAGCATTTCTATCTGGTGACCGAGGACATCCCCGGCCTCGACCGGCTGCCCACCCTGCGGGTGCCCGACGAATGCGCCTATTACAAAGAGGACGCGGGCAAGATCCTTCTGGGCGCGTTTGAGCCGGTGGCGAAACCCTGGGGCATGACGGGCATCCCCGACAGCTTCGAATTCGACCAGCTGCCCGAGGATTTCGAGCATTTCGAACCGATCCTTGAGGCCGCGGTGCAGCGGGTGCCGATGCTGGCCGAGGCGGGGATCCACACCTTCTTCAACGGACCCGAAAGCTTTACCCCCGATGACGCCTACCACCTGGGCCAGGCGCCCGAGATGGACAATGTCTGGGTCGCCGCCGGGTTCAACTCCATCGGGATCCAGTCGGCGGGCGGCGCGGGCAAGGCCCTGTCGGAATGGATGGAGGCGGGCGAGAAACCTTTTGACCTGGGCGATGTGGACATCGCGCGGATGCAGCCCTTTCAGGGCAACCGCAGCTATCTGGTCGAGCGCTCGACCGAGACCCTGGGCCTGCTTTACGCCGACCACTTCCCCTTCCGCCAGAAGGCCACGGCGCGGGGTATCCGCCGCTCGCCCCTGCAGGGGCACCTGAAGGCCGAGGGCGCGGTCTTTGGCGAGCTGGCGGGCTGGGAGCGCGCCAACTGGTACGCCCGGCCCGGTCAGGTGGCGGCCTATGACTATTCCTGGCAGCGCCCCGGCTGGTTCGACAATGTCGCCGCCGAGCACCGCGCGGTGCGCCAGGGCGTGGGCCTCTACGACATGAGTTCTTTCGGCAAGATCCGGGTCGAGGGGCCAGAGGCCTGCGCCTTCCTCAACCGCGTGGCGGGGGGGCAGATGGACGTGGCGCCGGGGCGCATCGTCTATACCCAGTTCCTGAACACGCGCGGCGGGATCGAGGCCGATGTGACCGTCACCCGCCTGTCGGAAACCGCCTATCTGGTGGTCACCCCCGCCGCCACCCTGCCCGCCGACATGGCGCATCTGCGCCGCCATCTGGGCGCGGCCCGCGTCACCCTGACCGACATGACCGCCGCCGAGGCCGTCATCGCCGTCATGGGCCCGCAGGCGCGGGCGTTGCTTGGGGCCGTGTCGCCCGACGACTTCTCCAACGCCGCCCATCCCTTCGGCACCGCGCGCGAGATCGAGATCGGGATGGCCCTGGCCCGGGCGCACCGGGTGACCTATGTGGGCGAGCTGGGCTGGGAGATCTATGTCTCCACCGACATGGCCGCCCATGTCTTCGAAGAGCTGCACCGCGCGGGGCTGGAGCAGGACGCCCGGCTGGTCGGGCTGCACGCCATGGACACCCTGCGGATCGAGAAGGGGTTCCGCCACTTCGGCCATGACATCACCTGCGAGGATCATGTGCTGGAGGCGGGCCTTGGCTTTGCGGTGAAGACCGACAAGCCCGATTTCATCGGCCGTGACGCGGTGCTGCGCAAGCGCGAGGCGGGGCTGGCGATGCGGCTGGTGCAGCTGAAGCTGACCGAGCCCGAGCCGCTGCTGTACCATGCCGAGCCGCTGTTGCGCGACGGGCAGGTGGTGTCGCATCTGACCTCGGGCGCCTATGGCCACCACCTGGGCGCGGCCATGGGTGTGGCCTATGTACCCTGCGCCGGGCAGTCGGTCGAAGAGGTGCTGGGCAGCCGCTATGAGGTGGACATTGCGGGTCGTCGCGTGGCGGCAGAGGTCAGCCTGCGGCCCTTCTACGATCCGAAATCCGAGCGGGTGAAGGTCTGAACCGCCTCGGCGCGGGGCCTCAGAAGAACCCGCGCCCGTGGGCCTGCCAATAGGCCTGCCATTCGGCGGCGCCCGCCAGCACGGCGTCATAGGTGGCCCGGCCCACGGCCTCGCCGATCTCGGTATGCAGCCCGGCATAGGCGTTCGCGCCCGGCCGGGCGGCCACGGCCACGCAATCGGTGCCGGTGCCGGTGGCAATCCCGGTGGGCAGCGTCGCGCCATGGTCCATCACGGCGGCGGTGCGGGCCTGGGTGGCGATCGACAGCGCCTCCAGCAGGGCGGTGTCGGCATAGCTGCCGCCGCCCAGGCGGACGGCGATGTTGATCGTGCCCCAGTCGGTGCCGCTGCGGTCCAGCCGGGTGCCGACGCGTTCGGCATTGGACAGGCCCACGGTGGCCACCACCTGGGCCAGCGCCCCGCCCACCTGGACCTGGCGCATGTGATGGGCGCGGATGTCGCGCGAGGTCAGGAAACAGACCGCCTCTGGCCCTTCCAGGGCCGCCACCTCTGCCGCCAGCCAGGCGTGGGCGTCCAGATCCTCGGGCAGGTCGGCATTGCGCACCTCGCGCCACAGGATCTGCTCGGCGGTGACGAAGCCGGGGCGGTAGGGCGCCCAGCTCAGCACCCGGTGCGGGGCGCCCAGATCGAAGCACAGCCAGGGCGGGGAGAGATCAAGGCTCATCGGATCACGCTGAGGGGTTGGAAGACCGGCCCGTCGGGCGTCTGGGCGTGATGGGCGGTGATGTGGAAGGCGCGGGCCAGCAGCTCGGGGGTCAGCACCGCCTCGGGCGGGCCATCGGCCAGCAGACGCCCCTCGGCCAGCAGTAGCAGGCGCGTACAGTGGCGCGCGGCCAGGCCCAGGTCGTGCAGCGACAACAGCACCCCCTGACCGGCGGCGGCCAGATCCGCGAAGACCTCCATGGTCGAGATCTGATGGGCGGGGTCGAGGCCTGCGGTCGGTTCATCTGCCAGCAGCAGCGGCGTTTCCTGGGCCAGGGCGCGGGCGATCAGGGCGCGGGCCTGTTCGCCGCCCGACAGGCGCGTCGCCACCCGCTGTTGCAGCGGCGCCAGGGCCATGCGGTTGATCGCGCCGACGATGGCGGCATGATCGGCAGGCCCGCCGCCGCCATGGGGCAGGCGGCCCAGCGAGACCAGGGTTTCCACCGTCACCGGCCAGGCGATCTCGCGCGCCTGGGGCATCCAGGCCACATGGCGGGCTCGCGCGCCGGGGGCCATCGCGGCGGCAGAGCTGCGACCCTGCGCCTCGATCAGGCCGAGGGCGGCGCGCATCAGCGTGGTCTTGCCCGCGCCATTGGGGCCGATCAGCCCGACAAACTCGCCCGGGCCGATGTCGAAGCTGACATCGCGGAAGATCTCGCGCCCGCGCAGGGTGACGGACAGGTCATCGACGCTCAGAAGGGTCATGCCCGCGCCCTCCGGTTGCGCCAGATCAGGTGCAGGAAGAAGGGCGCGCCGACCAGCGCGGTCAGCACCCCCAGCTTCAGGTCACGATCCGGCAGCAGCAGGCGCACCGCCACGTCGGCGGCCAGCAGCATGGCCGCCCCGCCAAGCGCCGAGGCCCAGAGCAGGGGCCCGGGCCGGTGGCCGGTGAAGGGGCGCAGCAGATGCGGCACCACCAGGCCGATAAAGCCGATGGCGCCCGCAACGGCGGTGCCCGCGCCCACCACGCAGGCGGTGCCGATCACCACCCGCAGGCGCAGCCGGGTCAGGTTGACGCCCATCGAGGCGGCGGCATCCTCGCCCAGGGTCAGCGCGTCCAGCGACCGGCCCAGCCCCGCCATCAGCAGCAGGCCAAGGGCGATGAAGGGCGCGGCCAGGGCCACATGGGTCATCGAGCGGTCGGCCAGCGATCCCATCAGCCAGAAGACGATTTCCGAGGTGGCGAAGGGGTTGGGCGAGAGGTTCAGCACCAGCTGCGTCAGCGCGCCCGAGGTGGCCGAAATGGCGATCCCCGCCAGGATCAGGGTCAGGGTGTCGCCCCGCCGTGTGCCCGCCAGCGCCAGCAGGATCACCACCGCCAGCAGCGCGAAGGCCAGCGCCATCAGCGGCAGCGCCATGGCAAAGGCCGCGGCCAGGCCGGTCTGGATGGCGATCACCGCGCCAAGCGCGGCTGAAGAGGAAATGCCGATCAGCCCCGGCTCGGCCAGGGGGTTGCGCAGATAGCCCTGCAACGCGGCGCCTGACAGGCCCAGCGAGGCGCCGATCATCAGGCCCAGCAACATGCGGGGCAGGCGGATTTCCTGCATCACCAGCACCAGCGGGCCGCCCTCGCCCAGCAGGGCGCGGACAGAGGCGGCCAGGCCTGCCTCGGCGGGTCCCACCATCAGCGTGGCCAGGGCCAGCAGGATCACCAGGGTCACGAGGACCACGAAGAGACGGGTCATTCCAGTCCTTTCCGGAAGGCGGCCAGATCGTCGATCGCCTTCAGAACATAGGGGGTGCCACAGATCCAGTCACTGTCGGTGACCGCGCGCGAAGCGGCGCGGGCGCGCAGGGCCTCGACCACCGGATGGGCCAGCACCTCTTCCGAGCGTGAGGCGCCGGGATAGGGGGTGCCGGTGATGATGGCGTCGGGGTCGGCCATGGCCAGCAGCTCCAGCGGCAGGTGCCCGCCCATGGTGTCGCCCGCGATATTGTCGAAACCGGCGGTGATCAGGATCTCGCCCGCCAGGGTCCGGTCGCCGGTGGTATAGCCGTTGGCATAGTAGATCGCGGCAGAGGGGCGGTGGCCGACCTCGGCGCGCAGGGCGGTCAGGCGGGCCTCGAACCGGGCGATCATCGCGCGGGCCTCGGCCTCGCGGCCCAGGGCGGCGCCGATGGTGCGGATGCGGTCGGGGATGTCGTCCAGGCTATAGGCCGGGGGCACCTCGACCACGCGGGTGCCGAGGCGTTTCAGCATCTCGACACTGGCCCGGGCGGTGAAGGTGCCCGACAGCACCAGGTCGGGTTTCATCAACCAGATCTCTTCGGCGCGGCCATGGTTGGCAGGATAGGCCAGCGCCTCTTCGGCCATGGCGGAACTGCGCGGGTCGCGGGCGATCCAGGAGACAGAGTGCAGCTGGCCGGGGGCGGCCAGCTGCATGGCGATCTGATCGGTGCACAGGTTCATCGACACGACGCGCCGCGGCGCCTCCTTTGCCGCCACGGGCAGGGCCAGGGCGGTCAGCAGGGCAAGGGCGGCGGCGCGTCGCAGCATCAGAAGCGACCGCGCAGGCCGAAGTAGAAGGCCCGGTCCGAGGTGCCGTAGCCCTTGGCGGTCTGGTACTCTTCGTCGAAGAGGTTCTCGACCCGCAGATAGGCGGTGGTGCTGTCGTTCAGGTCATAGCCCAGGGTGGCGTTCACCAGCGTGTAATCGCCCAGCTTGCCGCCGCCATAGGCCTCGGTGTCCTCGGCATGGGTCAGGCTGACCGAAGTGGTCAGGCGGTCGGTCAGATCGGCATCCAGCCCGATGTTCACCTCATGACGCGGCACGCGGACCAGGCGCGCGCCCGAGGCATCCTCGGTGTCGGTGAAGGTGTAGTTCGCCGTCAGCCGCATGGTGCCGCTCAGCTCCCAGCCGGTGGACAGCTCCAGCCCCTGCATGGTGCTGGTGCCCGGCACCTGCCGATAGGCGCCGCCCGCATATTGGATCAGGTCGGTGATCTCGGTGTAGAACAGCGTCGCCTTGACGAAGGCGCTGTCGCCAAAGCGTTTCTCGACGCCCATCTCGTAGCTGGCCGAGGTTTCCGGTTGCAGGTCGGGGTTGCCCGACCAGCCGTCGAACAGCTGATAGAGCGAGGGGGTGCGGAACCCGGTGCCGGCGGCAAAGCGCAGGATCAGGTCTTCGCTCGGGCGCCAGGCGCCGGCCAGCCGCCCGGTGGTCTTGCCGCCGAAGCTGGAATGGTCGTCATGGCGCAGCGAGGCGACCAGGTCGAAACTGTCGTTCGGGGTCCAGTTGCCCTCGACGTAGACGCCGTAGATGTCATGGTCGACGCTGTCCGAGCTGCCGGTGTAGATCTCGCGCGTGGCATCGGCGCCGAAGGCCAGATCGACGGTGGGCGCGATCGGGGCGCGGCCGATATAGGCCAGCGTCTTGCGTTCGCCCATGTAGGGATATTCGAAGGGGCCCCAGCCGTTGGTGCCCTTCACGCCACGGTCGATGACGTAATAGCTGGCCGCGACCTCGTGCTGCACGGCGCCGGTCTCGAAGCGGGCGAAGGCGCGCAGGGCGTATTCGTCGGCATAGCTTTCCTCGTCGGGGGTGCCGTCGACGGGGCCGGATTCGTCATAGTCGCTGAGGCTGGTCTGGAAGAAGCCGGCGGCGCCGATGGTCAGCGTGTCGGTCAGGTCGTATTCGCCCGAGAAGGACAGGCGGGTCGCCTCGTGGCCGTCGGCCTCGGTGTTGCCGTCGTTTTCGTCCGCTGCCGACCAGCCGTCGGTGCGGATATGGGCGATGGTGGCCGCGAACTTGCCGCGCTCGGTCATATAGGCGCTGTTGAAGGCCAGCTTGGCGGTGTTGTAGCTGCCGACCTCAAGGTTGTAGCGGTGATGCAGGCCCGGTTCGGTGGCGGTGTTGGTGGTGATGTTGATCACCCCGGCAATCGCCTCGGAGCCGTAAAGCGCCGATTGCGCGCCCTTCAGCACCTCGATCCGGCAGATGTCGGCGGTGGTCAGCGAGGCGAAGTCGAACTGGATATCGGTGTTCGAGGCGTCGTTGACGTCGATTCCGTCGATATAGACGCCGATATAGGCCCCGCCCGCGCCCCGGATGCGCAGGGTGGTCGTCTTGCCCAGGCCGCCGTTCGAGCTGAAGGTGACGCCCGGCAGGCGGTTCAGATATTCGGCCACCGGGACGCTGCCCGCCGCGCGCAGCTCTTCCTCGGTGACGATCTCGACGGTTGAGCCAGAGCGGTCGACCTCGGTCTCTTCGCGGTTGGCGGTGACGGTGATCGCGTCAAGGTCGAAGACCTCCTGGGCCTGGCCGGGGGTGGCCAGGGCGATCATCAGCGCGGCGGAGGTCAGGGCGGTGGTGCGCGACAGCGCGGCCTGGGTAGGTGTCATGAGATGTCCCTTCGGACCCGGGGCGTGATCCCGGGCGGAGCCTGTGGAGAAGCCTTGGAAGGGAAAGACCCTGCCGCGGCGGTTGCTGAATGCCACCACGACGGAAAGGTCCGTTGCCACGTGCGCGCCCCGCGCCCGGACAGGGTGATCGGCCTCGGCAGGTCTCCTGACTCGCGGGTCACAGCTTCACCGGGTCTTCCCATACCCCTCTTCCGGGGCACAGTGACATGGTCCGGTGTCGCTCTCCGCCTACAGTTGCGGGGGCAGTTGCGGCCTGAGAGGGGGACCCTCTGCACCGCATTCCCTATTCACCGGCCCCCGGAAAGGGCCGGACCGAAGCCCGGTCTTGCTAGAGCAGCGCTGCCCTTTCGGCAAGAGTGCCGCGACAGGCGGGGGACAATATCGGCATTCCGGCCACAGGGGGGGCGTGCCGGGGGCCGGGTGCCGGAGGGGGCGGGCCCTGGGGCAGGGCCCCGCCCGGGGCTTAGCCGTTCAGCATCCGCCGGATCTTGGCCACGGCGCGGTCATAGTCTTCCTGATAGCCGATCGGTTCGAAGAACCGTCCGCGGGCGTCGAACAGCAGGACCGAGGCGGAATGATCCATGGTGTAATCGCCGTCTTCCAGATCGACCTTGCGGGCGTAGATGCGGAAGGCCTTGATCGCCTTGGCCACCTCTTCGGGATCCCCCGCCACGCCCTCGACCCCCGGCACCCAGGAGACATAGTCGCGCAGCTGGTCCAGCTGATCGCGTTCCGGGTCGACGGTGACGAAATAGGTGCGGATCGTCTGGTTGGTGCTGGCCAGCTCTTCCTGCCAGATCGCGATCTCGCCCAGGGTGGTGGGGCAGACCTCGGGGCAATGGGTGAAGCCGAAGAAGACGGCGGTCGGCTCGCCCACCAGGCTGTCTTCGGTGAAGGTCTCGCCGGTGGTGGTGGTCAGCACATAGTCGCCGCGGCCCAGTTCGTCGGCCAGGGTACGGTTCAGCATCGGCTGAAGCAGGCGGAAGGCCGCGAAGAGGATCAGCGCGACCCCGGCCAGGACCCACAGGCCGATGATGGCAGCTTTTTTCGAGGTCATGGGGAGGTTCCTTGTTCTGTCGGTCAGTGGACCCTGCGGCCCCCGCCCGGGCTGCGCGCGGGCGGGGGCAATCGTGGAAAGGGCCGGGTCAGTTCATGCCGTGGGCATGGGCGCCCTTGGCGTTCGGCGCGCCGATCATCAGGCTGACCTCGACCTTGCCCGCCTTCTCGAATTCCAGCGTGATCGGCACCGTCTCGCCTTCGACCAGCGGCTGTTGCAGGTCCATGAACATGATGTGGAAGCCGCCGGGTTTCAGCGTGACGGTCTCGCCCGCCGGGATCGGCAGGCCGTCGGCCAGTTCGCGCATCCGCATCACGTCGCCTTCCATGGCCATCTCGTGCACTTCCATATGCCCGGCCGCGACGCTTTCGGCGCCGATCAGGCGGTCATCCTCGGTGCCCTTATTGGTGATGGTCAGGAAGCCGCCCGCGACCGGGGCATTGGGCAGGGTGGCGCGGGAAAAGGCGCCGGTCAGCTCCAGGTCGCCCGCCATGACGGACATATGGCCCAGGCCCATGGGGCTGCCCGCGCCCATCTGGTCGGCAACCTGCATAAGCGGCGCCGCGGCCTCGGCCCGGGCGGGCTGGGCGATCCGGGCCATGGCCTGACCGCTCAGCGCGGCGGACGGGGTGCGCATGGCATCGGCCCAGGCGGGGGCGCTCAGCGCGGTCAGGGCAAGGGTGGACAGGGTGGCGGCGGAAAGAAGGAATTTGGTCACTGTCATGTCTCCGGTTGCGCGCCGGGGCTTTGCCCTCGGTCCGCGCGGGATGTCTGGACGGCCCTGGGGCCGTGCTGTGGGATGGCCCTGGGGGCCGGTACGTCAGACAGAAAGGGCCGGAGGAGCTCGGGGCGCATTGGCGCGGGCGCCGCGCAGCGCGGGGGCGACCTGATCGCCCGTCCGTGGCGTGGCCAGGGCGAAGATCAGACGGGTTTCCGCCCCGGTCAGCCGGGGCTGCTCTGCCTTTGGCAGGGCGTGGCAGAAGGGGCAGTGATGCCCCATCCCCGCCTCGTCGTCGCACAGCGACTCATAGCCCGCATCCAGGGCCAGCACGCTTTGCGCCCGGGCCATCTCGTCGGCCGAGGGCGCCATATGCGCGGCCGACAGCAGCGCGCCCCACGCCAGCAGAAGCGTGAGCAGCACAGCAGACAGAAGGCGGCCGGTTGCGGGTCTCATGCCCCGTTCCTAGCCGGTTGCGGCGCGCCGGGGAAGTCCCTCAGCGCGGGGCGCCTCCTTCTGACGCAGGGGAGGGTCTGGGCGTTTCGGGGGCATCGAGGCTGTTCAGCACCTTGCGCGCCAGGGCGTGGAACTGGGCGGTCTCCGCCTCCGTGAGGCCCGACAGGATCTCGGGCTGGGCCGCGACCACCACCGGCAGGGCGCGCGCCAGGGTCTCGGCCCCCGCCTCGGTCAGATGGACCGAGCGGGCGCGGCGGTCGGTGGCGCTGACCTCGCGCCGCAGCAGGCCCTTCAGCACCAGCCGTTCGATGACCCCGCCGATTGTGGCCCGGTCATAGGCAATGCGGCTGGCGATTCCCGCCTGGTCGATGCCCGGCGAGTCGCGCACCGCGCCCAGGGCGGCGAATTGCACCGGCGTCAGATCCAGTCCCGCCGCCTTGGTTTGCGCCTGGAACACCGCGGCCGAATGCTGATGCAGCCGCCGGATCAGATGCCCGGCCATCGCGCTGATATCCATAGGTGTCCCTCCTCATGTCTTGCCCGGTGCCCACCCCGGTCCGGGCAGTCTAACGCATATGATATGTGGGCACATCATTTTCTTGACCAAAGATAGATAGTGTGCATATCATATGTCAGCTTACTAAAAGATGGCTTCATGCTCTGGGAGGAGAGATGCAGTTTCACCTGAACGGATTCCGCCCCGGCGATCCGACGATCGCCCATCCTGTGGAAGAGACCCCGGTTCATCGCCCGCTGCCCGCCGAGGTGGACGTGCTGATCGTCGGCGCCGGGCCCACGGGTCTGGTCCTGGCCGCGCAGCTGGCCGCCTTCGAAGGGATCACCACCCGGATCATCGAACAGAAGCCGGGCCGCCTGATGGTCGGCCAGGCCGATGGTATCGCCTGCCGCTCGATGGAGATGTTCGAGGCCTTCGGTTTCGCCGATGAGATCGCCCGCGAGGCCTATTGGGTCAATGAAACCGCCTTCTGGAAACCTGATCCGGCGGATCCCTCGCGCATCGCGCGCTCGGGGCGGATCCAGGACACCGAAGAGGGGCTGTCGGAGTTCCCCCATGTGATCCTGAACCAGGCCCGGGTGCATGACCGCTTCCTTGACCGGATGGCCAAGGGCCCCGCGCCGGTGATCCCCGATTACAACCGCCGCCTGGTGGATCTGGTGCGCGACGACGATTGCGAGCACCCGCTGCTGGTGCGCGTCGAAAGCACCGACCCCGCCCGCGCGGGCGAGGTCGAGGAGCTGCGCGCGCGCTATGTCGTGGGCTGCGACGGCGCCCGCAGCAAGGTGCGCGAGAGCATCGGGCGCGAGTTGAAGGGCGACGCGGCGAACCAGGCCTGGGGCGTGATGGACGTGCTGGCGGTGACCGATTTCCCCGACATCCGCCTGAAGGCCACGGTGCATTCCCAGGACCAGGGCAACCTTCTGGTGATCCCGCGCGAGGGGGGCTACATGGTCCGCCTCTATATCGAGCTGGACAAGCTCTCGCCCGAGGAACGCATCCGCGACAAGGGGCTGAAGGTCGATCACCTGATCGCGGCGGCGGGGCGGATCCTGCATCCCTATACGATCGACGTGAAAGAGGTCGCCTGGTGGTCGGTCTACGAGATCGGCCAGCGCCTGTGCGACCGCTATGACGACGGCGCGCCCAACCGGGCGCCGCGGGTCTTCATCGCCGGGGACGCCTGCCATACCCACAGCCCCAAGGCCGGGCAGGGGATGAACGTGTCGATGCGCGACGGCTTCAACCTGGGCTGGAAACTGGCCGCCGTGCTGCGCGGCCAGGCCGATGCCTCGCTGCTGGAGACCTATTCCAACGAGCGCCAGGGCGTGGCCCAGATGCTGATCGACTTCGACCGAGAGCTGGCCACCATGTTCAGCGCCCGCCCGAAGACTGGCGAAGAGGACGCCGAGGGCGTCGATCCGGCGGTCTTTCAGCAGTATTTCCAGCAACATGGCCGCTTTACCGCCGGCACCGCGATCCGCTATGCGCCGTCGCGGCTGGTCGGGGCCGACAGCCATCAGGCCCTGGCCTCGGGCTTTGACATCGGGATGCGCTTCCACTCGGCCCCGGTGGTGCGGCTGGCGGATGCCAAGCCGATGCACCTGGGCCACGTGGTGCAGGCCGACGGGCGCTGGCGCCTCTTTGCCTTCGCCGACCAGGCCGACCCGACCCGGTCCGACAGCGCCCTGTGGCGGCTTTGCGACCGGCTGGAGCGTGACCCGTCTGCGGCCCTGCGGCAGATCACGCCCGAGGGCGCGGATATCGATTCCGTCCTCGACCTGCGCGCCGTGCTGCAACAGGGCCACCGCAGCCTGAACCTGCCGCAGCTGCATCCGCTGTTGCGCCCGGGCAAGGGCCGCTACGGGCTGATCGACCAGGAGAAGGTCTTCTGCCCCGACCTGAAGGCCGGGCCGGACATCTTCGACGCCCGCGGCATCGACCGCCGCCAGGGCGCTATGGTGCTGGTGCGCCCCGATCAGCATGTGGCCCATGTGCTGCCGCTGGAGGGGGTGGACGAGCTGACGGCCTTCCTGATGGGTATCTTCCGCCCCGCCCCGGGGCGCTAGGCCACCCCGGCCCCGGTGGTCAGGCCCCGGGGCCTGACGCCGGGGTGCGTCACCTATCCGTTTGGCTAGGGGGCCTATCCCTCGGCGTTTCGGCTGACACGAATTAGCACCTGAAAAGATGAGTTGAATCCGTCAGATATGGGGGCAGGATCCGCCTTGCGGTAGACGCCCGACACCCTGTGCCGGGGCGAGGGGATCCCGGCGAAAAACACCTCACAGGCTGCCGGATCCGGCGACGGAGCGGCGGCGCGACACACACACACCGCAAGGTCTTTTCGCCGCAGAACAGGAGCCGGGTCGGCACAGCCGACACACACACACCGATGTGTCGATCCGGCTCACAAGCTCCCCGGGCGATATCCCGCGCAACCCACAGCGTAGCCCGGGACCCGGACCGGCGGAAGTCCCACCGCCGGTCCGGACAGCTTGTACCCCGCGTGTCTTCCGACCTGTCCGCGCAGCCACTGACTTTTCAACGGTCCGCGATTCCACTAGCCTGCCCGGCAGGAACGACAGGAGGCGCCCCATGGAAATGAGTGACAGCCGCGTGATCCGCGCGGACAAGGCAACGGTCTTCGCGGCGCTGCTTTCGCCCGAGGTGCTTCAGGAATGCGTGCCCGGCGCGCAAGAGGTGACCGGCACCCCCGAAGAGGGGTTCGCCGCCGTGGTGGTGCAGAAGGTCGGCCCGGTGAAGGCCACCTTCAAGGGCCAGGTCACCGTCTCTGACATCACCGAGAACGAGGCCCTGACCCTGGCGGGCGAGGGCAAGGGCGGCGCCGCCGGTTTCGCCAAGGGCGGTGCCAAGGTGCGCCTGACCGAGGTCGAAGAGGGCACCGAGCTGAGCTACGAGGTCGAGGCCAAGGTGGGCGGCAAGCTGGCGCAGCTTGGCTCGCGCGTGGTCGACGGTTTCGCCAAGAAGATGGCCGATCAGTTCTTCACCCGCTTCCAGGAGGTGCTGGAAGGCCCCGCCGAGGGCGAGGCGGTCGAGGGAGACGAGGCCCCGGTCTCGGAGGCCGAGAAGAAGGGCTGGCTGTCGCGTTTGCGCGGCAAGTAGGACGCCTGGTCGCCGCTGCGCCCGGGGCGTGGCGCGAAGAGGTGCGACACGATTGTGTGAAATGGCACAGTGAAACCCGGGGCGGCCCGGGCTACCTGATGCCACAGCGGCGGGCCCCCGGGGGCCCGTTTGCCTTTCCGGTCCTGCCCCAGGGCAGGCCGCGCAACCGAGATAGAGGGGAGGGCCGCATGGCAGCGATCCTGGAAATCCGCGATCTGCGGAAAGTCTATGATGGCGGGTTCGAGGCGCTGAAAGGCGTCACGCTCGACATCGAAGAGGGCGAGATCCTGGCCCTGCTCGGCCCCAACGGGGCGGGCAAGACCACGCTGATCTCGACCCTGTGCGGCATCACCGAACCCACCTCTGGCAGCGCCAAGGTGGGCGGCTACGACATCAAGGCCGACTTTCGCGAGGCGCGAAAGCTGATCGGCCTGGTCCCGCAGGAGATCAACCTGGAGCCCTTCTCCTACGTGGAATCCAACCTGCATTTCTCGCGCGGGGTCTTCGGCAAGCCGCGTGACAAGGCCAAGGTCGAAGAGGTGCTGCGCAAGCTGGCGCTGTGGGACAAGCGCGCCAACCGGGTGCGCGAACTGTCCGGCGGCATGAAACGCCGGGTGCTGATCGGCAAGGCCCTGGCGCACGAGCCGCGCGTGCTGTTCCTGGATGAACCCACGGCGGGCGTCGACGTGGCCCTGCGCAAGGAAATGTGGGACGTGGTGGCCGAGCTGAAGAAGCAGGGCGTGACCATCATCCTGACCACCCACTACATCGAGGAGGCCGAGGCCATGGCCGACCGCGTCGCGGTCATCCGGGGCGGCGAAATCCTGATGGTCGAGAAGACCGCCGACCTGATGCGCCGCCTGGGCTGCAAGGGACTGACGGTCGATCTGCGCGAGCCGCTGACCCAGATCCCCGCCCTCCTGGCCGAGTACGATCTGGAACTGGCCGAGGATGGCCTGTCCCTGACCTATCGCTATGACACCCAGGCCGAGCGCACCGGCATCGCCGGGCTGATGCGCGCCTTTTCCGAGGCCGGCATCATCCTGAAAGACCTGCACACCAGCCAAAGCTCGCTGGAAGAGATCTTCGTCGGTCTCGTCGAAGGAGAAGGAGAGGCGCAATGAACCTGCGTGCCGTCCAGGCCATCTACATGAACGAGATGCAGCGGTTCTTCCGCACCATCCTGCAAAGCTTCGTCTCGCCCGTGATCTCGACCTCGCTGTACTTCGTGGTCTTCGGCGCCGCCATCGGCTCGCGCATCGAAACGGTCGAGGGCGTGTCCTATGGCGCCTTCATCGTGCCGGGGCTGATCATGCTGTCGGTGATCATGCAGTCGATCTCGAACGCCAGCTTCGGGATCTATTTCCCCAAGTTCACCGGCACGGTGTTTGAACTGCTGTCGGCGCCGATCAACTTTCTGGAAATCGTCATCGGTTTCGTGGGGGCGGCGGCGACCAAGGCGCTGTTCATCGGAATGGTGATTCTGGGCACCGCTGCGGTCTTCATCGACCTGACGATCCTGCATCCCCTGGCCATGGTGCTGTTCCTGGTGCTGACCTGCCTGGCCTTCGCCCTTCTGGGCTTCATAATCGGCATCTGGGCGAAGAACTTCGAGCAGCTGCAACTGGTGCCGCTTCTGGTCGTGACGCCGCTGGTCTTCCTCGGCGGCTCTTTCTACTCGACCGAGATGTTGCCGCCGGTCTGGCAGACGATCACCCATTTCAACCCGGTCTTCTACCTGATCTCGGGCTTCCGCTGGGCCTTCTTCGGGGTGGCCGACGTTGCCGTGGGCTGGAGCCTTCTGGCCGTCGCCGTCTTCTTCACCATCTGCCTGGGCCTGGTGGCGCGGATCTTCCAGACCGGCTGGCGCATCCGCGACTGAGGCGGGGCGCATGACGGATCGAAAGGGGGCCTTCGGGCCTCCCTTTTTCATGACCCTTGCCTGGGCATGTGCGTCCCCGCAGACTGGGGACCACCAGGATGAAGGGGCAGGGGATGACGATCACCACGGGACATGACGGCGACGAATCCGCCTTTCGCGCGCTTTTCCGGGCCAGCTTCGGGCCCGAGGAAGGGCCGCTGATCGGCGATCTGGTGGGCGATCTGCTGGCCCGTACGCCCGCCCCCGACCTGCGCGTCTTTCGCGACCTGCGCGACGAGGGGCCGGTGGCCGGGGGGATCTTTACCCGGCTGCGCTTTGCCGAGGATCCGGCGGTGGTCTTTCTGCTGTCGCCCATGGCCGTGGCCCCGGGCTGGCAGCGGATCGGCATCGGCCAGGCCCTGCTGCGCCATGCGCTGGACGCGCTAAAGGCCGAGGGGGTCGCGGTGGTGATGACCTATGGCGATCCGGCCTTCTACGGCCGCCTGGGCTTTGCGCCCGTGACCGCGGCGCAGGTGCCGCCGCCCTTGCCCCTGTCGATGCCCCAGGGCTGGATCGGTCAGCGCCTGACGGGCGGCGGCGCGCCGGTGCTGCGAGGCGCTTCGCGCTGCGTGGCAGCCCTAGACCGGGCCGATATCTGGTAGCAAAAGGGGGCCGTGTGGCCCCCCTTCCCTTGTGCTGCGCGGGCCGCCTGGCTCACAGCCCGAAGACAGGCCCCGCCAGCAGGTACATCGCGCCAAAGACCACGGCGATGGAGACGATGTTCAGCAGGAACCCCGCCTTCACCATGTCGCTCAGGTGCATCTCTTCGTAGGAAAAGACGATGGCATTCGGCGGTGTCGCCACCGGCATCATGAAGGCCATCGAGGCGCCAAGGGCCACCGGCACCATCAGAAGTTCCGGCGCGACTCCCAGGCCCACGGCCACGGCGCCCAGGATCGGCAGGAAGGTTGCGGTCGAGGCGGTGTTCGAGGTGATCTCGGTCAGATAGACGATGACCCCTGCCACGATCAGCACCAAGAGCCACAGGTTGATCCCCTGAAGGCCCGCCACCCCGTCGCCGATCCATTCGGCCAGCCCGGTGGCGCTGAAGGCGCCCGCCAGGGCCAGGCCGCCGCCGAACAGCATCAGCACGCCCCAGGGCAGGCTGCGGGCGATGGACCAGTCCAGCACAAAGCCCTGATCGCGGCCCACGGGAATGGCAAAGAGCAGCAGCGCGGCGGCCATGCCGATACCTGCATCGTTCAGCGGCAGACCCAGGAAGCTGCGGGTGATCCAGAAGAAGGCGGCGGCGCCGAAGACCACGGCCACGATGATCTCGCCCCGGTCCATGCGGCCCAGCCGCTGGTATTCCTCGTCGATCACCGCATTGACCCCGCCCAGATCCAGCCCCTGCATCGGAAAGACCACGCGGGTCAGCAGCAGGTAGGCCACCGGCAGCATCACCAGCACCACCGGCAGGCCGATCAGCATCCACTGCATGAAGCCGATCTCGATCCCGTAGGTTTCCCCTAGAAGCCCCGCCAGCAGGGCGTTCGGTGGCGTCCCGATCAGCGTGCCGACCCCGCCGATGGAGGCCGAGAAGGCGATCGACAGCATCAGCGCCACGCCGAAGTTGCGCACCAGGGCGCGGTCCTTGACCTTGGCGGCGACGAACTCGATCACCGAGATGCCGACCGCATACATCATCACCGCCGTCGCGGTGTTGGAGATCCACATCGACAGAAAGGCCGTGGCCAGCATGAAGCCCAGCACGATCCGGGTGGGGGTCGAGCCGATGGCGCGCACGATGGTCAGGGCGATCCGCCGGTGCAGGCCCCAGCGTTGCATGGCGCCGGCCAGGATAAAGCCGCCGAGGAAGAGGAAGATCAGGTGGTTCCCGTAGTTGACCGTGATCGCGGGCACCTCCTGGATGCCCAGAAGGGGCATCATCGGAATGGGCAGCAGGGCGGTGGCAGGCAGGGGGATCGCCTCGGACAGCCACCAGATCACCATCCAGACGGTCAGGGCCACCAGGCGCCAGGCCTCGGGCGCCATGCCCTCGGGGGCGGGCAGCAGCGACAGGACCACCGTGGCCAGGGGGCCAAGGATCAGCGCGGCCAGCTTCCACGGCTTGATCGGTTCGATCGGGTCGTCGTGCGGCGGGTGGTTCGGGTCCGACTGGGCCTGAATCTCACGTTCGGTGGGCGGCGTTCTCATGCGTCACTCTCCATGGCGTTTTGCCGCTTTAGAAGTGCCGCTGCATCAAAGCGCAAGGGCGCGGCGGGCGGGGCAGGGCGAAAACCGCCCCCTCGTGCAGTTGTGAGCGGCAACCGGGCAGCCCGCACCCCTAGCGGCCGGAATGGAAGTGGTCGTAGATCTTTTCCGCCAGGCTGCTGGAGACCCCGTCGACCGCCTTCAGGTCCGCCAGATTGGCGCGGCTGACCGCCTTGGCCGAGCCGAAATGCGCCAAGAGCGCGCGTTTGCGCGCCGCGCCGACGCCCGGCACATCGTCCAGAGGGTTGGCCATGTTCGACTTGGCGCGCTTGGCCCGGTGGGTGCCGATGGCGAAACGGTGCGCCTCGTCGCGCATCCGCTGCACGAAGTAGAGGACCGGATCGTTCATCTTAAGCGCGAAGGGGCGCTGGCCGGGGCGGTGGAATTCTTCCTTGCCGTGGTCGCGGTCCACGCCCTTGGCGACGCCCACCATGGGCAGGTCAGGCACGCCCATCTCGTCCAGGATCTCTTGCACCGCCGAGACCTGGCCCGCGCCGCCGTCGATCAGCAGAAGGTCGGGCCACATGCCCTTTTCATGGTCGGGGTCTTCCTTCAGCAGCCGCTTCAGGCGCCGGGTCAGTACCTCTTTCATCATGCCGAAGTCATCCCCGGGGGTCAGCTCTTCGCCACGGATGTTGAACTTGCGGTATTGCGATTTCAGGAACCCCTCGGGCCCGGCGACGATCATGCCCCCCACGGCATTGGTGCCCTGGATATGCGAGTTGTCGTAGACCTCGATCCGTTCGGGCACCTTGTCCAGGCCAAAGGCCTCGGCCAGACCTTTCAGCAGTTTGGCCTGGGTGGCGCTTTCGGACATGCGGCGGCCCAGGCTTTCGCGGGCGTTGCGGGCCGCGCCCGCGATCAGTTCAAGCTTTTCGCCCCGCTGCGGCACCAGGATCTCGACCTTGCGGCCCGCCTTGTCGGACAGCAGTTCCTGCATCAGGTCGGTGTCCTCGATGTCATGGGACAGCAGGATCTGCCGGGGCGGTTCCTTCTGGTCGTAGAACTGGCCCAGGAAGGCCTGCATCACCTCGGCCTCGCTGATGTCTGCTCCGGTGCGGGGATAGAAATCCTGGTTGCCCCAGTTCTGATGCGCCCGGATGAAGAAGACCTGCACGCAGGCCTGTCCGCCCTCCATATGCAGGGCCACCACATCCGCCTCGGCGGTGGAGCGCGGGTTGATGCCCTGGGTCGATTGCACCTGGGTCAGCGCCTTGATCCGGTCGCGCAGGGCGGCGGCGCGCTCGAACTCCATCTCTTCGCTGGCGGCCTGCATCTCGGCGGCCAGCTTTTCCTGCACGTCTGTGGACCGCCCCTGAAGGAAGCGTTCGGCATCGGCCACGGTGGCGGCGTAATCCGCCTCGGAGATATAGCCCACGCAAGGCGCGCTACAGCGCTTGATCTGGTACAGCAGGCAGGGCCGCGTGCGGCTGTCGAACATCGAATCCGAGCAGTTGCGCAGCAGGAAGACCTTTTGCAGCTGGTTCAGCGTCCGGTTCACCGCGCCTGCGCTGGCGAAGGGGCCGTAGTAGGCACCCTTGTCCTTCTTGGCGCCGCGATGCTTGCGGATCTGCGGAAAGGGCGTGTCCTTGGCCACCAGGATATTGGGAAAGGATTTGTCGTCGCGCAAAAGCACGTTGTAGCGCGGCTTCAGCTGCTTGATCAGGTTCTGTTCCAGCAGCAGCGCCTCGGTTTCCGTGCGCGTGGTCAGGAACATCATCGAGGCGGTTTCGCGGATCATCCGGGCGATGCGCCCCGAGTGCCCGGTGGGCCGGGCATAGCTGGAAACCCGCGCTTTCAGGTTGCGCGCCTTGCCGACGTAAAGGACCCGGCTGTCGGCATCCAGCATCCGGTAGACGCCGGGCGAGCTGTCCAGCGTGGACAGATAACCCTGGATCACGGCCCGCCCGCGCGGCCTCGAGGCGGCGCTGTCGGTCTCGCTGCTGCTGTCGGTTTCCTGGTTCATACGACTCCGCCTCGATTCTCGGATCGCCTGCAAATTTCCGCCTGCGGTGACAAGAGGAAAGCTTTCCCCGCATTCTGTGGATAACTCCGGGGATAGTATTCAGACATCCAGAAAAAACCCTTGTTTCGCGGCCTCTTCCTTGAGTTGACTAAAAATTGTGCGGATTTTCAAGGTGTTGATTTCGCACGAAAATTTTTATTCATAAGGGCAAGCGACTGAAAACATTGAGGTTTTGGTAACGGATTTGTAAAGCCCCTGTGACAGGTGCAAAACTTTGTCCGTGTCCGGTTATTCTACCCCCTGAACGTCCGGTGTTTTCCAGGCCAGATGCTGCCCGCCGTCGGTGCAGATCAGCTGCCCCGTCACCCCTTTCGCCCCCAGGAAATAGCGCAACGCGCCGCAGATATCCTCGGGGTTCGAGCCGCGTTCCAGCACCGTGTTGGCCCGTTGCGCGTCGAAATGGGCCTGGCTTTGCCGCGCGCCGCGCAGGGTCGGGCCGGGGCCGATGGCGTTGACACGCACGGCGGGGGCCAGGGCCTGGGCGGCGGTCTGGGTAAAGGCCCAGAGACCCATCTTGGAAATCGTGTAGGACATGAATTCGGGCGTCAGCTTGTGCACCCGCTGGTCCAGCATCTGGATCACCAGCGCCCGCGCCTCGGGCTCGCCCATGCCGTCGGTCACGGGGGCCGGGGCCTGGGCGGCGAACAGCTGCGTCAGCAGGAAGGGCGCCCGCAGGTTGACCTCCATGTGCCGGTCCCAGCTGGCGCGGTCGGCGCTGGCCAGATTGTCGTAGTCGAAGACCGAGGCGTTGTTCACCAGGCAGTCCAGCGGCCCGCCAAGGGCCGCGGCGGCCTGGCCGATCAGCGGCGCCACCTCGGCCTCCTGGGTCATGTCGGCGCGCAGGGCCACGGCCTGACGGCCCAGGGCGACAATCTCGGCCACCACCTCTTCGGCGGCCTCGGTCGAGCCGTTGTAATGCACCGCGACGTCATAGCCTTCTTCGGCCAGGGTCAGGGCCATGGCGCGGCCAAGGCGTTTGGCGGCTCCGGTGACGAGGGCGCGGGGCATGGGGCTCTCCTCTGGCGGGGTCAGGTCAGGACAAGAAGGATATACAGGCCATATAGCGCGGTCAGCCCGATGCCCCACAGCCGCGTGATGTCACGGCGGAAATAGACGAAGGGGATCAGCAGCAGCGAGGCGCCCAGCATGACGGCAAAGTCGAACTCCAGCTCGGCCAGGTCCACCGGGATCTGCCCGAACAGCGAGGTCACCCCGATGATCGCCAGCAGGTTGAACATGTTCGAGCCGATGACGTTGCCCAGGGCCACATCGGCCTGTTTGCGCAGCGCCGCCATCACCGTGGTGGCCAGTTCCGGCAGCGAGGTGCCCAGGGCGACCAGGGTCAGGCCGATCACCGTCTCGCTGACGCCATAGGCGCGGGCGATCTCAGAGGCGCTGTCGACCAGGATCGAGGCGCCCAGGGGCAGGCCGATCAGGCCCAGCACCAGGTAAAGGGCGATCTTCCATCCGGGGATTCCGGGGTCGGCCCCTTCGATCTCTTCCAGATCCTCCTCGGCCGCCGCCGCCTTGCCGTCGCGGCGATGCGCCATGGCCTCGCGCGCCTGGTCCATCAGGATCAGCACCAGCACCGACAGCAGCACCACGCCCGCCAGGAAGTCGTAGCGCCCGCGCAGGCCCAGCAGGATGAACAGCAGCGAGCCGCCGATCATCAGGGCATAGCTTTTGCGGGTATTGCAGTGGCTGGTGTGCATGGTGGCCAGGATGGCCGGTATGCCCAGCACCAGCAGGATATTGGCGGTGTTCGAGCCCACGACATTGCCCAGGGCCAGCCCCGGCTTGCCGCCCAGCACCGCCTGAAGCGAGATCAGCAGCTCGGGCGCCGAGGTGCCGAAGGCGACGATGGTCAGGCTGACCAGCAGCGCCGGGATGCCCACGCGCAGCGCCAGGTTGACGGCGCCCCGCACCAGCATGTCGCCGGCCAGTAACAGGATGACAAGGCCAAGAACGGCCATGAGCCAGACGAGCATTCGCGGATCAACTCCCTTTGCGGTGGTTCGCACCGGTCTTGCAGGGGCAGGGGCCCTTGCCGATCCGGTGCCGCCCGCAATCGGGGCAGGTCCCGGAGGTGCGGCGGGCCGGTTTCAGGGCATCGCTGCCCAGTTTGCGCAACAGCGACAGCTTGCCGAACATCGCCAGCACGGCCATGCCCACAAGAAACAGAAAGACGATCTTCAGGATCATGACCGGCCGGGCCCTTCGCCTCGGGGGCGCCGCAGGGGACGCGGGGCGGGGCTCAAAGCCCGAACCGCGCGTAGGCGGCGCGTTCTTCCAGGGTCACCATCGTGTCCCCCAGCACCGAGGCGCCCAGGCGCTGCATCCAGCCGCGCTTGCGCCCGTAGACACGCAGGCGCACGTCCTTGCCATAGCGTTCTTCCAGCACCGGGATCAGGTGGCCGATGGAATCGGCCAGCCCGAGGTCGACGGCGGCGCGGCCCAGCCAGACACGGCCGGTGAACAGGTCGGGGTCGGATTTCAGCCGGTCGGCGCGGCGCGCCTTTACATGGGCGATGAAATGGCCGTGGATGTCGCCCAGCAGATCCTTCAGCCGGGCCACGTCCTCTTCCTTCTCGGGCTGGAACGGGTCCAACATGCTTTTGCTTTCGCCGGCGGTGTAGATGCGCCGTTCGATCCCCTGGCGGGCCAGGAAGACATGCGCCCCGAAGCTGGAGGAGATGACCCCGATCGAGCCCAGGATCGAGCTTTCGTCGGCGATGATCTCATCCCCCGCGCAGGCCAGCCAATAGCCGCCCGAAGCCGCCACATCCTCGACAAAGGCCAGGACCGGCACCTTTTTCTCGTCCGCCAGGCGGCGGATGCGCGCGGCGATCAGCGAGCTTTGCACAGGCGAGCCGCCGGGCGAATTGATCACCAGGGCCACCGCGGCGGGCTTGCCGCGCCGGAAGGCGCGTTCGATCACCGGGGCCAGGGCCTCGTCGTTCAGGGGCGCGCGGTTGCCGGTGGCGATCATGCCGCTGAGGCGGACCACGGCCACCGTCGGGCCGCGCTTCTTGAGGGGGTTCCAAACTGCCATGGGGGGCATGTAAGGCGGGGGTCTGCGGCAGGCAAGGCTGCGGCGGGGCGCGGGGGAAAAAACATCCCCCCTGCGGCCCCTGCGCGTCAATGTCGCCCCGGCCCGGCCCGCCTGGGCGCGCGAAGCATCTTCCCTGTGCGCCGCAGGCAGAGTAGGAGGGGGCCATGCAACTGACCCTGCCCAACCTGCTGACCCTTCTGCGTCTGGCCGCCGCGCCGGGCATCGCCCTGTGCTTCCTGGTGCTGCCCCGGCCCTTTGCCGATGAATGCGCGCTGGTGCTTTTCGTGCTGGCCTCGCTGACCGACTATGCCGACGGCTATCTGGCGCGGTCCTGGAACCAGGTGTCGAAGCTGGGCACCATGCTGGACCCGATCGCCGACAAGGCGATGGTGGTGATCGCGCTGATGGTGCTGGCGCATTTCTCGACCCTCTCGGCGCTGCTGATCCTGCCCGCCGCGCTGATCCTCTTCCGCGAGGTCTTCGTCTCGGGGCTGCGCGAATACCTGGGCGATACGGCGGGCCTTCTGAAGGTCACCAAGCTGGCCAAGTGGAAGACCACGGCGCAGATGGTGGCCATCGCACTGCTGCTGGCCCAGGGCATCGCCGAACATACGCTGGGCGAGGCGGTCTTCGGCCTCGACAACGGCCATGTGACGGCGGTGCTGGAAGGCGCGCGCGACGATGACATGGGCCTGCGCCCGCTCTTCCTGCTCAACGACCTGACCACCTGGGGCGGGCTGGCCCTGACCTGGATCGCGGCCTTGCTGACGGTGATCACCGGGGCGGATTACTTCCTCAAGGCGCGCCCGCATCTGCGCGACGAGTGACGCGCGCGGTTGCGCCGGGCCCTCGGCGCGCCCAGATGGGCGGTAGCGCGGGCCTCGGCGGCGCGCTATGACGGAACCCTCGACAGGGGAGCAGAGAGACCATGCAGATCGTCTATTTCGCCTGGATTCGCGAACGCATCGGCCTGCCGCGCGAAAGCTGGCCGACCGAGGCCGCGACCCCGGCCGAGCTGGTGGCGGAACTGGCCGCCCGGGAAGAGCGCTATGCCCTGGCCTTTGCCGATCTCTCGGCGGTGCGCGTGGCGCTGGATCAGGAACTGGCCGATTTCGATGCGCCCCTGGCCGGGGTGCGCGAAGTGGCCTTCTTCCCGCCGATGACCGGGGGCTGAGATGAGCGACGTCGAGATCCTGGTGCAAGAGGCCGCCTTCGACCCCGGCGCCCTGCTGGGCACCTTCCACCGCCGCGCCGCCCGCGCGGGCGCAGGCGCGGTGGTCACCTTCACCGGGCTGGTGCGGGACCTGCCCGGCGGCGGCCTTCGGGCGATGGAGATCGAGCACTACCCCGGCATGACCGAAAAGGCCCTGGCGGTCATCGCTACCGAGGCCGCGACCCGCTGGGATCTGGGGCCGGTGCTGATCCTGCATCGCCACGGTCTGCTGCGCGCCGAAGAGCCCATCATGATGGTCGCCACCGCCTCGGCGCACCGCGCCGCGGCCTTCGCGGCGGCGGATTTCCTGATGGACTACCTCAAGAGCCGCGCGCCCTTCTGGAAGAAGGAAACCACCGCCGAGGGCGCCAGCTGGGTGGCGGCGAAAGAGGCCGACGAGGCCGCGCTGGACCGCTGGTCGCGCGACTGAACGCGGGGGATCGCCCGTGCCGGGCGATGCCTCCCTGGCGGGGATATTTTGGGCAATGAGAAGTCAGGGGCGACGCGCCCAGGTGATCCACGTCGCAGCCCGGGGGCGGCCGGGGCTTTGACGCGCTGCCCCCCTGCTTTCTCATTGCCAAAAATATCCCGGGGGGGGCTCCGGCACGGAGACGGGGGCAGAGCCCCCCCGCCCGGCTTCGGACAGGCGTCCGGTCAGCCCGGTTGGTGCAGCCGTTCGATATAGGCGCGCAGTTCCTCGGATTCCGTGCGCGCCTCGCGCAGCCCGTCCATGGCGGCGGCCAGTTCGGCCTCGGTCTGCGACAGCTGGTTGGTCAGCTCGGCCTCGCGCTGTTGCAGATAGGTGATCGCCTGGTCGCGGGTCTCTTCCGCCTCGTGCAGCTCTTGCGCCATGCGCTCCAGCTCGCCCATGTCGGCGCCCGAGACGCGGGTGAAACGGTGGATCAGCCAATAGGCGAACCAGCCCAGGCAGAAGGCCACGAAGAGAATGATCGCCGTGGCAATGATGAATTCGGTCCTGTTCACCCCGTGGGTCCTCGTCGTCTTGGCCGGGTGGGCCCGGCCTGATCTGTCTTCTTACTCGTCGCCCGAGCCGGATTCGGTCTCGTCGGTGGTGCCCTCATCGCCCCCCTGGGCCTCTGCGGCGGCCTCGGTCTCGGGGGCCGATCCCGCCTCGGAGGTGGTCGCCTCCTCTTCGGTGGGGGCGATCAGGCTGAACTCGATCCGGCGATTCGCCTCGCGGCCCTCTTCGGTTCCGTTATCCGCGATCGGCTCGCTTTCGCCATAGCCTTCCGCCTCGAAGGTGCGGGTCAGCACGCGGCGCAGGCGCAATTCGTTCAGCACCGCCTGGGCGCGCTGTTGCGACAGGCTCAGGTTCATTTCCTCGCGCCCCTGGCTGTCGGTATGGCCGGCGATTTGCAGCGGCAGGTTGGGGCATTCCTTCAGCACCTCGGCCATGCGGTCAAGCAGGTCGAGGCTGGCGGCGTCGACATTGGTCGATCCCGGTTCGAAATTGATCTTCTGGTCGCCGGTCTGGATCGCCTGCAAATCGGCCAGGCATTCCTCGGGCGTGGGGATCGAGGCCACCGGATCCAGCTTTTCCTGATAGGTGACATTGATGTCGAAATTGCCCGAGGCCCCCAGCTTTTCGCCCAGCAGGCGGGCGATGGCGTCGCTGGCTTCGGCATTGCCGGTATTGCCGCTGATGGTAACCGTGTCGGGGGTCACGGTGACCGCGCCATTGGACAGCTGCGCCAGCGCGTCCAGCGCCGTCAGCACCCGCAGCGGCCAGGTTTCCGGCAGGGTCTCGTCCAGCCGGGCGGCGGCATAGACGTTTTCCGAGCCGAAGCGGGCGCGGGCCAGCGACTCGGCGGCGCGGCGGGTGATCTCGTCGCCCAGGCGGCCGCGGATCTGCACCAGGCCCTCGGGGCTCAGCGTGGCGGAAAACTCGGGCGGGCCCTCGGCGCTCTCATCCGGGGCCTCGGGCAGTTGCGCGGTCAGCGAATAGACCGCGGGCAGGCTGTTTTCCAGCTCGCCCACCACCCGGTCGAACAGGCCCGAGGCCGTGCCCTGGGCCGCGATCAGCGAGATATCGGCATCCGAGAAGGTCACCGTGCCGCCGCCCAGCTCGCCCAGGGCGCGGATCGCCATCACCGAGGCGCGGGCCCAGTCGGAGGAGGGCACGCCCAGCCCGATCACGCAGCCCGCGTTGGCCGAGGCGCCCAGGGTGCGCGCGGCGGTCAGGATCTGGTTGCGGGCGGCCTCGGTATCGGCCGAACAGGCGTCGAAGCGCGCGCCGTCTTCGTCCAGCACGAAGCGCAGCGTATAGGGGGCGATGATCGGACGCGGCGCCGAGATGTCCATCGTCAGGTCGATATCGGTTCCGGCGGCGCGGGTCAGGGCGGCCTGCATCTCGCGCTTTTGCTCGGCGCTGCGGCTCATGGCGGTGATCGCCACCTCGCCCGCCGCCAGCGAGATCTTCGACTGCGGCAGGTCGCGCAGCGCCTCCAGCGCGTAATCCACCGTGTCGCCCCAGCCCTCGGGCACCGGGTAATCGGCGGTTTGCAGCAGGTCCGACACCGTGTCGACGCCGCGCAGGCGGCGGACGCGGTCCAGCAGCGCCTCGCGGTCGTATTGCATCGGGATCAGCCCGATCAGCGACAGTTCCGGCCCGTTGCGCAGGATCTCGACCGAGAAGCGCGGCGCGGCGATCCCGGCGCGCGATTGCACATCCATCTGGTCGATCACCCGCGAGGCATCGACCACCGAACTGGCCACCGACTTGGCCGAGAAACGCCGCGCCTCGGTGGGGGCAACACCGCTCAGCACCACTTGCAGCCCGTCGGCCTTCACCTCGGCCCAGCCAAGATCGTTCATGTCGAGCGAGTTGCGGACCTGGGTTTCCGAGGTGCGTTCCACCAGGCGAACGGCAAAGCCCGCGGCAACAAGGCTGCCGGCGGCCGCGGTGACGAAGGCGCCAGAAAGAATGGCGAGGACGGAAAGGCGCATGGGCGGTCTTGGGTCGTTGATGTCCCGCTTTGTCTAAAGGCGGGGCGGGGGGGTTGCAATCACAGCAGGACGGCGATGGCGAAAAACGGCAAGGCCAGCAGGCCCGCGTTGCGGTTCGAGCGGAAAAGCATCAACAGCCCGTCCATGTCCTCGCTGTCGAAGGTCTTCAGCTGCCACAGCAGGTGGAAGCCCATGGCCCAGGGGCCCAGCAGGGCGATGATCAGCGCCGAGGGATCCTGGCGCGGCATCACCGCGACAATGACCGCGATCCCCATCAGCGAGACAGAGGCCACCAGGAAGCGGGCCAGCCAGGCGGGGGTGCGCTCCATGAAGAGCCGCGCGGTGGATTTCACCCCGATCAGCGCGTCGTCTTCCTTGTCCTGGTGGGCATAGATCGTGTCGTAGAACAGCGTCCAGGCGATGCCCGCCACGTAAAGGATGACCGCAGGCCAGCCCAGCGACCCGCTATGCGCCGTCCAGGCCAGCAGCGCGCCCCAGTTGAAGGCCAGACCCAGGAAGACCTGCGGCCACCAGGTAAAGCGTTTTGCGAAGGGATAGATGCAGACCGGCGCCAGAGAGATCACGCCCAGCACCACGGCGGGCAGGGGGAAGGTCAGCAGGATGCAGAAGGCCACCAGCGCCTGGGCCACCATCCAGGCCACCGCCTGCATCGTGGTCACCTGCCCCGAGGGGATGGGGCGCGACTTGGTGCGCTCGACCATGCCGTCGAACTTGCGGTCGGTGATGTCGTTCCAGGTGCAGCCCGCGCCGCGCATCAGCCAGGCGCCCGCGCCGCAGCCCACAAAGATCCACAGATCCTGCCAGCGCGGATCGCCCCCCGCCGCCATGGCCAGCAGAAGGCCCCACCAACAGGGCAGCAGCAGCAGCCAGGTGCCGATCGGCCGGTCGGCGCGGCTGAGGCGCAGGTAGGGCCGCGTCCAGGCAGGCGCCAGGGTGTCGACCCAGTTGCCGCTGACCGCATCCGAGACCTCGCCCTTCATGATCCCGGCGAGACCGGGGCGGATCTCTTTCTCTGGCGTCGTGGGTCCGGTGCTCATATGTAGGCCTCATGGATATGGCGAAGATCAGGCTCTGTGTAGAGCACCCGCTGGGGCAAGGGCAAACCGTTCCGCTGGAACGCGAGCAGGCGCATTATCTCTTTGGCGTGATGCGCCAGGGCGAGGGAACGCTGGTGGCCCTGTTCAACGGGCGCGATGGCGAATGGCAGGCCGAGGTGACCAGCGCGGGCAAGCGCGGGGGCGAGCTGATCTGTCGCAGCCAGTCGCGGGCGCAGTCCTATCCGCCGGACCTCTGGCTGCTGTTCGCGCCGATCAAGAAGGCGCGTACCGATTTCATCGTCGAGAAGGCGGCCGAGATGGGCGCGGCGAAGATCCAGCCGGTGCAGACCGATTTCACCAATGCCGAACGTATCCGCCGGGACCGCCTTCAGGCCCATGCAGTCGAGGCGGCCGAGCAATGCGGCGCCACCCATGTGGCCGAGGTCGCGGACCTGGCCAAGCTGGACCGCCTGCTGGCCGACTGGCCCGAAGACCGCCAGCTGATGTTCTGCGACGAGGCCTTTGCGGAGGCCAGCTATGGCACCCCCGACGGCGCGCCGCGCCGACTGGACGAGGCGCCGCGCGGCCCCTGGGCGATCCTGATCGGCCCCGAGGGTGGCTTCTCCGAGGCCGAGCGCAGGCGGCTCCACAACCTGCCCTTCGCCTGGCCGGTGCAACTGGGCCCGCGCATCCTGCGCGCCGATACTGCCGCCGTGGCCGCGCTGACGCTGTGGCAGGCGCAGCTGGGGGATTGGGCATGAGGGGGGATTGCGCATGATCCGCCGCGCCGCCGCCGCCGATGCCATGGCCCTGGAGGGCTTTCTGTCGCGCTATCCCGAGACCTCGATGTTCCTGCGTGGCAATCTTGAGGCCCATGGCGTCGGCCCGGGCGAGCATTCCCATGCGACCGAGTTCCTGATCTTCCCCGCCGAGGGTCCGATCCGCGCCGTCTTTGGCCGTACCTCGGGCGGCTATACCCTGGTGCAATGCCCGGGGCTGGAGCCCGAGGCCTTCGCCGCCGTGGCCCGCGCCTGGGCCGGGCTGGGCTTTCGCGCTCTGACCGGCGAGGCCGAGATGGCCGCGCGCCTGCTGGCCGCGCTTGGGCTGGAGGGGCAGCTGGCCCATAACGCGGTCGAGCCGCTCTACCGGCTGGCACTCTGCGATCTGCCCCAGGGGGAGGACCAGATCCGCCCGGCCCAGCCCGGCGACGAGGATCTGCTGACCGACTGGTTCGCCACCTACGAGACCCAGATCGGCACCGCCCATGCCGATCCGGCGCAGGCCCGCGCCGATGCCCTGTCGCGGGCGCGGGCCGCCATCGCGGGCTTTCCCATGCGGCTGCTGCTGGAGGCCGGCGCGCCTGTGGCCATGGCGGGCATCAATGCCCGGGTGGGCGATGTGGTCCAGGTGGGCGGGGTCTTCGTGCCCGAGGGGGCGCGCAACCGCGGCCTGGGCCGCCGTGTCACCGCCGCGCTGCTGCGCGAAGAGGCGCGGGCCGGGGCGCGTCTGGCCGTGCTCTTTGCCAATAACGCCGCCGCCGCCCGCGCCTACGAGGCCCTGGGCTTTGTCCGCGTCGGCAGCTACCGGGTCGCCATGGCCGACCACCTGCTGACCCTGCCGGGCAAGGAGGCCGCATGATCCGCCCCGAGGTGAAAGCCGGGCTGAGGCGCTGGCGCGAGGCGCTGATCGGCGCAGGCCTTCTGGTCTGGGGGCTGTGGTGGGCGCTGACGGCCCATGGCTACATCCCCTGGATCGGCTGGGTGATCGCCCTGATCGGCCTGGCCCTGGCGGTGACGGGCGTGCAGCGCGGCCGCTTTCGCACCGGCGCGGGCGGCCTGGGCGTGGTGCAGGTGACCGAGGGGCAGGTGGGCTATTTCGGCCCCTTCACCGGCGGTGTCGTGGCCCTCAGCGATCTGTCCAAACTGGTCCTCGATGCGGGCCAGACCCCGCCCTGCTGGCGCCTCAGACAGCCCGGCCAGCCCGACCTTCTGATCCCCTTGAACGCCGAGGGCAGCGAGGCCCTGTTCGACATTTTCGCGGCCCTGCCCGACATCCGCACCGCCCGCCTGGTGGCCCAGGTCAGCCGCGCCACCAGTGGCGCGCAAGCGGGCCAGCCCGCTCAACCCGTCGTGATCTGGGAACGCGCCAGGCTGCGCCTGCATTGACACCCGGCGGAAATCGGCCCAGTTCTGGGACCCCGACGCCCCAAGTTGCGGCACCTGTCATTCCCCAGTGTTACCCCGACGGAGATCCCTTCCATGTCCATTCCCCAATCCGGCGGAGGCCCGATCGAGCGGCACGAGCAGATGGCCGAATACCTGGCCGAAGGCTGCAAGCCCAAGGACGACTGGCGCATCGGCACCGAGCACGAGAAATTCGGCTTCTGCACCGACAGCCTGAAACCGCTGCCCTATGAGGGCGAGCGCTCGATCCATGCCGTTCTGGCCGGTCTGCGCGACCGCTACGGCTGGGCACCGGTCGAAGAGGGCGGCAAGCTGATCGGCCTGACCAAGGACGGCGCCAACGTCAGCCTGGAACCGGGCGGCGCGCTGGAACTGTCGGGCGCGCCCCTGGAGACCATCCACCAGACCTGCGACGAGGTGAACGAACACCTCAAGGAAGTGAAAAGCATCGCCGATCATATCGGCGTGGGCTTCATCGGTCTGGGTGCGGCGCCGACCTGGTCCCATGACGAGATGCCGCTGATGCCCAAGGGGCGCTACAAGCTGATGGATGCCTATATGGGCACCGTGGGCACCACCGGCACCACGATGATGCGCCGCACCTGCACGGTGCAGGTGAACCTCGACTTCGGCTCCGAGGCGGACATGGTGCAGAAGATGCGCGTGGCCCTGGCGCTGCAACCCGTGGCCACCGCGCTTTTCGCCAATTCGCCCTTCTTCGAGGGCAAGCCCAACGGGATGAAAAGCTATCGCAGCTGGGTCTGGCGCCACCTGGACGCGGCGCGGACGGGGATGCTGCCCTTCGTCTTCGACGAGGGCTTCGGCTTCGAGGCCTATGTGGAATATGCCCTCGATGTGCCGATGTACTTCGTCTACCGCGACGGCAAGTACATCAACGCCCTGGGCCAGTCCTTCCGCGATTTCCTGAAGGGCGAACTGCCGGCGCTGCCGGGCGAGAAGCCGACCCTGTCGGATTGGGCCGATCACCTGACCACGATCTTCCCCGAGGCGCGGCTGAAGAAATTCATCGAGATGCGCGGCGCCGATGGCGGCCCCTGGCGACGCCTGTGCGCCCTGCCGGCCTTCTGGGTCGGCCTGACCTACGACCAGGGCGCGCTGGACGCCGCCTGGGATCTGGTCAAGGGCTGGAGCGCGCCGCAACGCGAGGCGCTGCGCGTCGCCGCCGCCGATCAGGGGCTGCAAGCCAAGGTCGACGGGATCGACATGCACGATCTGGCGCGCGAAGTGCTGGCCATCGCCGAAAGCGGCCTGAAGGCGCGGGCGCGCCCCGGGGCGGGCGGCCTGGTCCCGGATGAGACCCATTTCCTGAACGCGCTGAAGGAAAGCGTGGACAGCGGTCAGGTTCTGGCCGATGAATTGCTCGAGAAATACAAGGGCGAGTGGGGCGGCGATGTCAGCCGCGTCTTCGGGGAATATTCCTACTGAGGACGTCGTTGGCGCATCGCCCGGGCCCGCGTCTCCTGCGGGCCCAATGCGGGGAATAGCGATGCGGCATTTTCTGATCCGGGCCTTCGAGGCCATCATCCTGGTGTGCAGCCTGATCGGCGCCCTGGGCGTGACCCTCTTCGCCGCCGCCATGGTGATGGAGAATATCACCCTGGCCACGCTGAACGGATCGCTGCCGGGGGTCTTCACCGGCGCCCCAGCCACGACCGAGCCCGATGCGCTGGCGGTCTGGCTCAGCGCCGGGGCGGTGCTGCTTGTGGGCTATATGGGGATCATTCTGCTGAGCGGCGCGGCCCTGACCCTGACGGGCATCTACCGCCGCATGACCCGTCTGGTGCAGCTGATCGAGGCGACGCCGACCGAATAGGGCCCACCGAGCAGGCCCGCGCCGCGCGGGTCCTGTGAGGCCCCCCGCAGCCGGACACGGGCCCGGGCCACCCCGTCGCGGGGCGCCGCTCTCAGCCGCTCTTCTTCTTTTTCTTCTTGGGTTTGACCTCGGCCAGATCCTCCGCCTCGGGGGCGGTTCCCCCGGGGGCCTCCGCGACCACGAGGGCCAGGCCCGCCAGGGCTTCGTCCAATGCGTTGCGCACCGCTACGTCCAGGGCATCCATCACCCGGGCAGTTTCCGTCAGCCGGGCGGTGACGGCGGCGGGGGTGCCGTCGGTCCGGGCGGCGGCCAGCTGGGTCTCCAGCTGGGCGCGATAGGGCACCACCTCGCGGTCATGTCGGGCGGCGATCACGGCACGCGCCAGCTGGGTCAGGTCGCGCGGGGCGGTGAAATATTCCTTGCGGTCGCCCAGGCGGCGGCTGCCCTCGATCACCTGCCAGGTGTGCAATTCCTTCAACCCGGCCGAGACGTTGGACCGGGCCAGCCCCAGGGTCGTGCTGATCTCTCCGGCGCTCAGCGGCTCGGGGCTCAGATGCAGCAGGATCAGGATTTGCGCGGCGGAGCGGTTGAGCCCCCAACGGCTCCCCATTTCGCCCCAATGCAGGATCATCGCCTGCATTGCCGGGGTCAGTTCGGCCATGTGATCGGTTCTCCGGCTGCCGGTTCGGTTGAACAGGCATAGCACGGGGCCGGTCTATTCCAAACGATGCGACGGCGTATCAGGCCCGTTTCGCCTATTTTTTACCGATCCGGGGCTCGGTTCCGGCGATCAGGCGCCCGATATTGGGCGCGTGGCGGATGTAGATCAGCACCGCCAGGGCCACCGCCAGGGCGATCATCCCGGGCCGGTCGAAGGCCCAAAGCCAGACCGGCACCGCCGCCGCCGCCACCAGGGCCGACAGCGACGAGATGCGCAGGATCAGCGCCACGAACAGCCAGGTGGCGCAGGCCGCCAGGCCCGCGGGGAAGTAGAGCGCCAGCAACGTGCCCAGGTAGGTGGCCACCCCCTTGCCGCCCTTGAAGCCCAGCCAGACCGGAAAGCAATGGCCAAGGAAGGCGGCAAAGCCCGCCAGCTGTACCGCGTCCTCGGGCGCCAGGGCCCGGGCGATCAGCACCGCCGCCGCGCCCTTGCCGCTGTCGCAGATCAGGGTCAGCAGCGCCGCCAGCTTGTTGCCGGTGCGCAGCACGTTGGTGGCGCCGATATTGCCCGATCCGATCTGGCGCAGGTCGCCCAGCCCGAAGGCCCGGGCCAGCACGATGCCAAAGGGGATGGACCCCAGCAGGTAGCCCAGACCGCCCGCCAGCAGCAGGGTCAGTGCAGAGGAGGTCAGCTCAGGCAGCAGCATCAAGCGCCTCTCCGAAAATCTGTGCCCCGCCCACCCAGGTGGCGCGGACGCGGCCCTGCATCCGGGCAGAGTCGAAAGGCGTGTTCTTCGATTTCGAGCGCAGCTTGAACCGGTCCAGGACAAAGGGCGCGTGGGGGTCGAACAGCACCAGATCGGCGGGGGCACCAGCGGCCAGCCGCCCGCTGTCCAGCCCCAGCCGTTTCGAGGGGTTCAGCGACAGGGCGCGGAACAGCACCGGCAGGGTCAGATCGCCCGCATGCACCAGCCGCATGGCGGCGGGCAGCAGGGTTTCCAGCGCCACCGCGCCCGAGGCGGCCTCTTCAAACGGCAGGCGCTTGCTTTCCTCGTCCTGCGGCGTGTGCATCGAGCTGATGATGTCGATCAGCCCCGAGGCCACGGCCTCGACCACCGCCTGGCGGTCTTCCTCGGCCCGCAGCGGCGGCTTCACCTTGAAGAAGGTGCGATAGTCGCTGACGTCGTATTCGTTCAGGGTCAGGTGATGGATCGAGACGCCCGCAGTCACGTCCAGCCCGTTGCGCTTGGCCCGTTCCAGCGCGGGCAGGGCGCGGGCGGTGGTCACCTGGTCGAAGTGATAGCGCGCGCCGGTCATCTCCAGCAGCGAGACGTCGCGGTCGATGCCCATCCGTTCGGCCATGGGCGAGACCGCCGAGAGGCCCTTCAGCGCGGCGAACTTTCCGGACGTGGCGCAGGCGCCCGCCGAGAGGCCCGGTTCCTGGATATGGCCCAGCACCAGCGCACCACGCGCCTTGGCATAGGTCAGGGCCCGTTGCAGCACCTTGGTATCGGTCACCACCCGGTCGCAATCGGTGAAGGCCACGGCGCCCGCGTCCTTCAGGAAACCGATCTCGGTCATCTCGCGCCCCGCGCGGCCCTTGGTCAGCGCGGCCATGGGCAGGACGCGCACCGGGGCGGCCTCGCGGGCGCGGCGGGTGACGAACTCCAGCGTTTCGGGATTGTCGATCGCCGGGTCGGTGTCGGGGCGGGTCACGATGGTGGTCACCCCGCCCGCGGCGGCAGAGCGCCCGGCGGTGCCAAAGCTTTCCTTGTGCCGCTCGCCCGGCTCGCAGACCTTCACGCCGATATCGACGATGCCCGGGGCCAGGTACTTGCCGCCGCAGTCCAGGACATGGGTGGCGGCGCGGGCCTCGGCCTCGGCGCCGGTGGCCAGGATCCGGCCCTCGCCGATCAGCAGGCTGCCCGGGGTCTCGGTCCCCGCTTCGGGGTCGATCAGGATCGCGTTGGTAAGAAGGGTGGTGGTCATGGGCGCGCCTGTCCGTCGGTTCGTCTTTGCGGGTCGTTGCGCCCGCTATACGCCATCGGGCGGCGCGGGGGGAGGGGGGAAATGGCCCGGCACGCAAAGCGTTGCGGGCGGCGGCGCCGGGGGGCGGCGCGGCTAGATCAGCGCCAGGGCGAACCAGGCCAGCAGGCCCAGGGCCACGATCCCGGCCAGGATCGCCGCCAGCTGCCAGGGGCGCGACAGGCGCGTGGGCCCGGGCAGCGGCCCCGAGACAGGCGGCAGGGTGCCCGCCGTGGCGCTGCGGCTGGGGATCTGACCCAGCCCGATGGGGGCATAGCTGGCCTCGTAGCGCCCCAGCAAAGAGGTGCCGCGCGGCAAGGGCAGCACCCGGTCCTCCAGCCCGGTCAGGCGCCCGCGCAGCACTATCACCGGCGCGGTCACCGCGTTCAGCCGGGCGCGGTCGGGGGTGACCTCGGCCGGGTCCAGGCCCAGCCCTTCGGTCAGATAGCCCGCCAGGCCCAGCCCCTCCAGATCGGCGGGATTGATCAGTTCCAGATCCGTCTCGGCCTCGGGCGGCAGGCGCAGCAGGGCGGCCAGGGTGGCGCCCGTCTGGCCGTTCAGGCGGTGCGGTGCCAGCAGGGCGGCCATCTGCGGTGCCTCGGGGTCGACGGCCAGCAGATAGGTGGCGGCGCGGTCGCCGGGGGTCAGGTGCAGCACCTCGGCGCTGGCGGGAATGACGGGATCTGGCTGCGGCATGGCGGGCCTCGTGTTGCGTCTGTGCTGGGGCGGTCTGGTCTGCCTAGGCGGGCTGTTGGCCCCGGATGCCCTCGATCAGGGAAAAGACCTTTTGACCGTCCTCTATCCGTTCAAACCCGATCTGCCGGGGCCGGGTTCCACGTTTCCCCCGCACCTTGTCTTCGGCGAAATAGACCGAGGGCGGCGGTCCGGCCTCGAAACGCACCCGGGATCCGGCGTCCAGTCGGTAGCTGTCCAGGGTCCGGCCCCGCAGGGTGCGGCGGGCGATGAAGGCGCGGCGGTCGGTCAGCGTGTACCAGGTATAGCGCCGCCGCAGCGGGTCGATCACCGGCTGGCCGATGGCAATGCTGACCCCAGCCGAGAAATGCAGCAGGCCGAACATCCAGAAAAACCCGCCCGCGAAGGCGGCCATGATCATCCAGAACAGCGCGAAGCCGGCGAAGAACAGGCCGAAGATCAGATGGAAGAGGTTGATCTGGCGCAGGCTCATCCGGCCATCGGGGCGGCCCTGCCACAGGATGCGCTCGCCCGGTTCCAGCAGACCTTCCCAGCCTGGGGGGGCGGTGCCTGATGCGCTGGTCTGGGTCATCCTCGCGTCCTCACGGCCCCGTGCCCGATCCGCAACGGCGGCAGGGCCTAGGCGGCAGCCTCGGCGCGGCGCTCGCGCAGGTTGCGGGCCAGCAGGTCCATAGCCGCCATGCGCACCGCCACGCCCATCTCGACCTGGTCGCGGATGACGCTGCGGTTGATGTCGTCGGCGATGGTGCCGTCGATCTCGACCCCGCGGTTCATCGGGCCGGGGTGCATGACGATGGCATCGGGGGCGGCATGGGCCAGCTTCTCGGCATCCAGGCCGTAGCGGTGGTAATACTCGCGCTCGGACGGGATGAAACCGCCGTCCATCCGTTCCTTCTGAAGGCGCAGCATCATCACCACGTCGACCCCGTCGAGGCCCTCTTCCATGCTGTCGTAGACCTCGCAGCCCAGCTCGGCGAAGGCCTGCGGAACCAGGGTCGGCGGGCCGACCAGGCGAATGCGGTTTTCCATCTTGTGCAGCAGCAGCAGGTTCGACCGCGCCACGCGGCTGTGCGCGATGTCGCCGCAAATGGCGATGTTCAGCCGGTGCAGGCGGCCCTTGGCACGGCGGATGGTCAGCGCGTCCAGCAGGGCCTGGGTGGGGTGTTCGTGCCGCCCGTCCCCGGCGTTGAGTACCGCGCAGTTCACCTTCTGGGCCAGCAGGTCCACGGCGCCGGAATTGGGGTGGCGCACCACCAGCAGGTCCGGGTGCATGGCGTTCAGCGTCAGCGCGGTGTCGATCAGCGTCTCGCCTTTCTTCAGCGAAGAGGCCTGCATCGCCATGTTCATCACATCCGCGCCCAGACGCTTGCCCGCCAGTTCGAAACTGGCCTGGGTGCGGGTCGAGTTCTCGAAGAACATGTTGATTTGCGTCAGCCCCGCCAGGGCGTCGGAATGCTTGTCGTCCGAGCGGTTGAGGGCGACGTAGTCCTCGGCCAGGTCGAGCAGCGTCTCGATCTCGTCCGGGGCCAGGCGTTCGATGCCCAGAAGGTGCTGTTGCCTGAAGCTCTTCATCCGCTGTCTCCCGCTGGTTTGGGGCCTTATAGGCGCGGGCGGGGGCAGGCGGCAAGCGGGGCGCGCTTTTCCCCGCGCCGGGCGCGGGATAGGGTGGCGCCATGGAATCGCAGCCCCCCTTCGAGCAGATCGCAGACATCCCCGCCGCCGAGATGGACTGGCATCTGGCGCGCGCCCTTCTGGACTGGCAGGTCGAGATGGGTGTGGATGAGTGCATTGCCGAAGGTCCGGTGGATCGCTTCGCCGTCGAGGCCGAGCGGGTGGCGGCCCAGGCCGCCGCTCCGGCCGTTGCCCGAGGGGGCGCCGCGCCCGCCGAGCCGCGCGCCGAGATCGACGCGGTCGAGGTGGCCCGCCAGGCCGCTCAGGGCGCCGACAGCCTGGAGGCGCTGCGCGCCGCCCTGGCCGCCTATGAGCATTGCGAGCTGAAGCGCGGCGCTCGCAGCCTGGTCTTCGCCGATGGCAACCCCAAGGCGCGGGTGATGATCCTGGGCGAGGCGCCGGGCCGCGACGAAGACCGCGAGGGGCGCCCCTTCGTGGGGCGCGCGGGCCAGCTGCTGGACCGGATGCTGGCCGCCATCGGGTTGTCGCGCGACGCCGAAGAGCCGGAAGAGGCGGTCTATATTACCAATGTGCTGCCCTGGCGGCCGCCGCAGAACCGCGATCCGAAACCGCAGGAAATCGCCATGCTGCGGCCCTTCGTGCAAAAGCATGTGGCCCTGGCCAAGCCCGACCTGCTGATCCTGATGGGCAATATCAGCTGTCAGGCGGCGCTGGACCGGCGCGGCATCCTGAAGATGCGCGGCCAGTGGGCCGAGGCCTTTGGCCGCCCGGCCCTGCCGATGACCCATCCCGCCTATCTGCTGCGCCAGCCCCTGGCCAAGCGCGAGGCCTGGGCCGACCTGCTGTCGCTGAAGGCCCGGCTGGAGGATCTGTGATGGATTTGGGCCTGATGGGGTTGGGGTTTCCGGTCGATCCCCTGGTGCTGCTGACCTTCGTGCCCGCCTCGCTGGCGCTGAACCTGACGCCCGGCGCCGACATGATGTTCTGCGCGGGCCAGGGGCTGCGCGCGGGGCCCGGTGCGGCCTGGCGGGCCAGCGCGGGCGTGGCCCTGGGCGGGCTGATCCATGCCACGGTGGCGGGGCTGGGGGTCGGCGGGCTGGTGGCGGCCCATCCCCAGGCCCTGCTGGCGATCCGCTGGATCGGGGCGGGCTACCTGCTGTGGATGGCCTGGCAGATCCTGCGCGCCGAGGGTGGGCAGGGGCCGGACCTGCGCCCGGCGCGGCCCTTCCGCGACGGGCTGCTGGTGAATCTCACCAATCCCAAGGTGATCCTGTTCATCCTGGCCTTCGTGCCGCAGTTCCTGACCCCCGAGGCTCCGGTGCTGGGCCAGTTCCTGGTGATGGGCGCGGTGCTGTCCTTCGGCGGGTTGATCGTCAATGGCGTGGCGGGGGCCCTCGCCGGGCTCTTGCAAGCCCGGCTCGGCGGCGGCGGGGTCTGGCTGCGCCGCCTCTCGGCGGGTATCTTTGCCGGGCTGGCCCTGCGGCTGGTCTGGGGCGCGAAAGGATAATCCCGATGGCAGACAAAGATTTCATCCCGGTGCGCATTGCGGTGCTGACCGTATCGGACACGCGCAGCCTGGCCGAGGACCGCTCTGGCGACACCCTGGTGGCGCGGATCGCGGCGGCGGGCCACCTGCTGGCCGCGCGCCAGATCCTGCCCGACGAACGCGCCCAGATCCGCGATCAGCTGGCCGCCTGGATCGCCGATCCGGGGGTCGACGTGGTGATCTCGACCGGGGGGACCGGGCTGACGGGCCGCGACGTGACCGTCGAGGCGCACCGCGACGTCTATGAAAAAGAGATCGACGCCTTCGCCACGGTCTTTACCATCGTCTCGATGCAGAAAATCGGCACCAGCGCGGTGCAAAGCCGCGCCACGGGGGGCGTGGCGGGGGGCACCTATCTGTTTGCCTTGCCCGGCAGCACCGGCGCCTGCAAGGATGCCTGGGACGAGATCCTGGTCAAACAGCTGGACTACCGCCATGCCCCCTGCAATTTCGTCGAAATAATGCCCCGTCTGGACGAACATCTGCGACGGAAAGCGTGACGGGCGTCGTAAGACGTTCCAAGTGATCGTGTAGATCGTCATAACCGTATTGTTTATTGAACGGGCTGTCTGGCCGTGCAGGCTGGACGCTTGGGGTGCTTGCTGCGCGCCTGATTGCCATCGGACGGGGCCGAACCGCATGAGATTTCTTTCTCGCAGCCTGTTGGGGCTGTTCCTTCTGTCGCTGACCCTGGGCCTGCTGACCTATGCGGGCAGCCTGGTCTATGACGCCGTGCAGGTCCGTCTGGCGCGCGATCCCTTCATGCCGCGCGGACGCGAGCGCGAGTTCGCCGTCAACGTGGTCGAGGCGCGCGCGGGCGCCGTCGCCCCGGTGCTGACGGTCTTCGGCGAGGTGGAAAGCCGCCGCACGCTGGAGATCCGCGCCGCCGTGGCGGGCGAGGTGGTCGAGCTGGCGCCCGAGTTCGTCGAGGGCGGCCAGGTGCAGGCGGGCCAGGTACTGCTGCGGCTGGACCCGGCCGAGGCCGAGGCGGCGCGCGACCGCGCCGAGGCGGATCTGGCCGATGCCATGGCCGAGGGGCGCGACGCGGCCCGCGCCCTGGAAATCGCCCGCGACACCCTGGTGGCCGCGCAGGATCAGGCGGCCCTGCGCCAGCGCGCGCTGGACCGGCAGCAGACCCTGATAGACCGTGGCGTGGGCTCCGCCGCCGCGCAGGAAGACGCGGAACTGGCCGTTGCCTCGGCGCGCCAGTCGGTGCTCTCGGCGCGCAATGCCCTGGCCCAGGCCGAGGCCCGGGTCGACAGCGCCGCCACCGCCCTGCGCCGCGCCGAGCTGGACCGCGACGAGGCCGAGCGGGACCTGGCCGAAACGGTGATCCGCGCGGGCTTTGACGGCACCCTGTCGGGGGTGGATCTGGTGCTGGGCCGCCGGGTCTCGGCGAACGAGGCGCTGGCCGAGCTGATCGACCCGGCGGCGCTGAACGTCGCCTTCCGCATCTCGACCCCGCAATATGTGCGCCTGCTGGACGACGCGGGGCGCTTGCCCGACCTGCCGGTCGAGGCGGCGCTGGAATTGCAGGACGGCGCCCTGCGCGCCGAGGGCGTCATTCGCCGCGACGGCGCGGCGGTGGCCGAGGGCGAGACCGGGCGCCGCATCCTGGCGGAACTGGGCGCCGCGCCAGGGCTGAAGCCCGGCGATTTCGTCACCGTGCGGGTGCAGGAGCGCCCCCTGGACGGGGTGATCCGCCTGCCCGCCACGGCGCTGTCCGCCGAGGGCCAGGTGCTGGTGATCAATGCCGAAAACCGCCTGGAAGAGGTCGCGGCGGAACTGGTGCGCCGCCAGGGCGACGACATCCTTGTGCGCGCGCCCGCGCTGGAAGGCCGCCTGGTGGTGGCCGAACGCACGCCGCTGCTGGGCCAGGGGATCCTGGTGCGCCCGTTGGGCGGCCCCGAGGCGGCTACCGGCCAGGGCGCCGGTACGGCAGCGCAGGCGGGGGCAGAGGCCGAGATGATCGCGCTGAGCCCCGAACGCCGCGCCGCGCTGGTGGCCCTGGTCCAGGGCAATGCCCGGCTGCCCGACGAGGTGCGCGCGCGGCTGCTGGCGCAGCTGGGTCAGCCGCAGGTGCCCGCCCAGGTGATCGAACGCCTTGAACAGCGGCGCGGGGGCTGATCCAATGCGCGCCGCCCCCCGCCGGGCCACCGGCCTGCTCAGCTATTTCACCCGCCACCGCACCGTGGCCAACCTGCTGCTGCTGGTGATGCTGGCGGCGGGCGTTGCCGCGCTGCCCCGGATGCGGGCGCAGTATTTCCCCGACATCATCGTCGACAGCGTCTCGGTCTCGGTCCGCTGGGACGGCGCCGGGGCCGAGGATGTGGACCGCGCCATCGTGCAACTGCTGGACCCGGCGCTGATGACGGTCGAGGGGGTGATGTCCTCTGAGGCGCGCTCGACCGAAGGCTCGGCCCGGATCAGCCTGGAGTTCGAGCCCGGCTGGGACATGGCGCGTGCCGCCGATGACGTGCAGGCGGCGGTGGACGGGGTGAATAACCTGCCCGAAGAGGCCGAAGATCCCGAGGTCAGCCGCTCGGCCTGGCGCGATCGGGTCACCGACGTGGTGATCACCGGCCCCGTGGGCGTCGATCAGATCGCCCGTTTCGCGGACGAGTTCGTTACCCGCCTTTTTGCCGAAGGGGTCACCCGCACCACCATCCGGGGCCTGTCGGCGCCACAGGTCATCGTCGAGGTGCCCGCGCTCAACCTGATCGCCCATGACGTGACCATGGCCGATATCGCCAGCGCCATTGCCGCCGAGGTCGACGCCTCGCCCGCCGGTGACGTGACCGGCGCCAATGCCCGGGTCCGCACCGGTAGCGAGAAACGCTCGGCCGAAGAGATCGAGGCGCTGGTGCTGCGCCGGGGCGAGGATGGCCAGGCCCTGACCGTGGGCGACGTGGCCCGGGTCCGGGTCGAGGGGACGGACCGCGCGCGCACCTATTTCGTGGGCGAGGATCCGGCGATCTCGGTCCGGGTGGATCGCTCCGATACCGGCGATGCGATCGACATTCAGAAGCGGGTCGAGCAGGTGGCGGCCGAAATGCTGCCGGCCCTGCCCGAGGGCAGTTCCATCGACCTGATCCGCACCCGCGCCGAACAGATCACCGGGCGGCTGGATATCCTGATCGAGAACGGCGCCATGGGCCTGGGCCTGGTGCTGTGCCTGCTGTTTCTGTTCCTCAACGCGCGGGCGGCCTTCTGGGTCGCTGCCGGGATCCCGGTGTCGATGCTGACGGCCATCGCGTTGATGTATGTCTTCGGCCTGACCCTGAACATGATCTCGCTTTTTGCGCTGATCATCACCCTGGGGATCGTGGTGGATGACGCCATCGTGGTGGCCGAATATGCCGACAGCCGCGTCCGCCGCCGGGGCGAGGGGCCGGTGGCCGCCGCCGAGGGCGCGGCCAAGCGTATGGCCATGCCGGTCTTTTCCGCCACGCTGACCACGGTGATTGCCTTCTTCGGCCTGACGGTGATCGAGGGCCGCTTTGGCGAGATGATCGCCGATATCCCCTTTACCGTGATCGTGGTGCTGCTGGCCTCGCTGGTGGAATGCTTCCTGATCCTGCCCAACCACATGGCCCATGCCCTGGCCCATTCCGGCGAGGATCGCTGGTACGACTGGCCCTCGCGCCAGGTGAACCGGGGCTTCGGATGGGTGCGCGACCGGCTGTTCCGCCCGGCCATTGGCCTGGTGATCCGGCTGCGCTATCCGGTGCTGGCGCTGGTGCTGGTGATCTTCGCGGCGCAGATGTCGAACTTTATCCGCGGCGACCTGCAATGGCGCTTCTTCAGCTCGCCGGAACGCGGCTCGGTCACCGGCAACTTCATGATGGCGCCCGGCGCCACCCGCGACGACACCCTGGCGATGATGCGCGAGATGCAGCGCGCCACCGAGGATCTGGGCGCCCGCTATGAGGCCGAATACGGGGTGAACCCGGTCGACTACGCCATCGCCGAGATCGGCGGCAATTCGGGGCGCCCCCTGGCCGGGTCCGACAGCAAGGACGTCGATCAGCTGGGCTCGATCACCATCGAACTGATCGACCCCGACTTCCGCCCCTATTCCAGTTCCGCCTTCGTCAGTGCGCTGCAAGAGGAGGTACGCCAGCACCCGCTGGCCGAGGTGGTCAGCTTCCGGGGCTGGGGCTCTGGCCCGGCGGGCGATTCGCTGGATGTGCAGTTCTACGGCGCCGATGCCGACACGCTGAAGGCCGCCAGCCAGGACCTGCAAGAGGCGGTGCTGCGCTATCCCGAGGTCTCGGCGGTCGAAGACAACCTGTCCTACGACAAGGAAGAGATGATCCTGGAGCTGAGGCCCCAGGGCGAGGCCCTCGGCTTTACCGTCGATCAGCTGGGCCGGGTGCTGCGCAACCGGCTGAACGGGATCGAGGCGGCGACCTATCCGGTGGGGCCGCGTTCGGCGGCGATCCGGGTCGAACTGCCCGAGGCCGAGCTGTCGGCGGATTTCCTGGACCGGATGATGATGCGCAGCCCCGGCGGCGTCTATGTGCCCCTGGCCGATCTGGTCACGGTCGAGCGCCGCTCTGGCTTTTCCACCGTGCGGCGGGAAAACGGGCTGCGCCTTTTGTCGGTCAATGGCGAGATTTCCGACGACGATCCGGCCCGCGCCGAAGAGATCCTGCGCACCCTGGAAACCGAGATCCTGCCCAATATCGCCGCCGAACGGCAGGTCGAGTTCCGCCTCTCGGGTCTGGCCGAGCAAGAGGACGATTTCCTCAACGATGCCCTTTACGGGCTGGTGATGGTGCTGACCGGGATCTACTTGGTGCTGGCCTGGGTCTTTGCCAGCTGGACCCGACCCCTGGTGGTGATGGCAATCATCCCCTTCGGCCTGGTGGGCGCCTTCTACGGCCATGCCCTGTGGGAGGTGCCGCTGTCGATGTTCACGGTGGTGGGCCTTCTGGGCATGACCGGGATCATCATCAACGATTCCATTGTGCTGGTGACCACGGTGGACGAATACGCCGAAGGCCGGGGCCTGCGCCCGGCGATCATCGACGGCGCGGCGGACCGGTTGCGGCCCGTCATGCTGACCACGCTGACCACGGTGATGGGGCTGGCGCCGCTTCTGTACGAGAAATCCAGCCAGGCGCAGTTCCTGATGCCGACGGTGATCACCCTGGTCTATGGCCTGGGCTTCGGGATGGTGCTGGTTCTGCTGGTGGTGCCCGCGCTCTTGGCGATGCAGGACGACATGGCGCGGATGCGCGCGGGCCTGCGCCGCGCGCTCGGCGACCGCCGCGCGGGCGGGCTGCGCGGGCTGGTCGGGCTAGGCCTGGCGCTGGTGCTGGGCTGGTTCGCCCTGACCCTGGGCCATCAGCTGTGGCAGGGGGCGCTGCCCGCGCCGCTGGCCGGGCTGCTGCCCGGCTGGGCCAGCCCCGGGGTGGGCGCGGCGCTGCTGCTGTATCTGGCGGGGTCTCTGGTCATCGTGCTGGCGCTTTTCGCCCTGGCGGCTCTGGCGCGCCTGCGCCGCCACAGCCCCGCGCAGGGGGCCTGACGCCAAATCTCCGGCGCCTCGTGATGCGGGGCGTCGGTCCGCTCTTCAGGGGTAAAGGGGGCGTCTGGCGCGCGCCTCAGCGGGCCGGGCAGCCGTCGATCTCGACCGCGTAGTTCTGGCCCAGCACGGTGATCTTCAGCCGCGACCGGTCCAGATGCAGGGCGCCCGCGCTGCTGCTCAGCACCGCCTGCGAGATCAGCATGTCGCCTTCGCGGCGCGACACCGAATCCGACACGACCATGTCCGGCAAATGCGGCTCGAAGACCGTCACCTCGCGCCCGCCCGCCGAGGGCATCCGGATCTGCGCCTCGACCAGCAGCCCCGGCGCCTGGGGGCGCACCTGACAGCTGACCGCGCGCACCTTCGCCTCGGTGGCGCTATAGGCGCGTTCGGCCAGGGCCGCGGCGATGGCCGGGCTGCGGCGGGTCTGATCGGCGGGCAGGGTGCCCGCGACCTCGATCTCCAGCGGCACGCAGATATGTTCGCAGATGCCAAGGAAGATCTCGCCGCGCAGCTCGACCGGCGCCCCGGCCCGGGCGGGGGCGATGCGCAGCGGCAGGACGACGTGATCGTGGTAGCCGATCGAGCGCATCCCCGACAGCTCGAAGACCTCTGGGCGCGGCCAGATCACCTCGACACCGTGCAGATTGTCCGAGGCGGACCAGTTGAACAGCGGCGGAATCCCCGCGCTGCCCGGTTGCCGCCAGTAGGTTTTCCAGCCCTCGGCCAGGGTCAGTTCCAGCCCCGCCACATGGCTGCCGTCGGCCTCACGCCAGCCGGGCAAAATCCGGGCGGTCAGATATTCGGCATAGGGATTGGCCGCCGCGGGCAGCGGCAGCGCCGCGAAGAGCAGCGAAATCAGCGGGATGTGGCGAACAAGACGTCTGAGCATGGCCTAGACATGGGCATAAGCGCGGCAAATGCCAATTCACAAAGCGGCGACAGACGCGGCACAGATGCAGGTCCGGTTGCCAAATAGCGTCTTAATGGTTGCAAATGACGCGAGGGGGCGTCAAAAGGGGGGAGGTGGGGTTCAAATCAAGTCTTGGGGGCAGAGAAATTGCCTGGACTATTCGATCTCACTGGCAAGATTCTCATTGCGATGCCAGGTCTGTCCGACGAACGCTTTGCCAATACGGTGGTCGTTCTATGCGCGCATTCCGGCGAAGGTGCAATGGGCCTGGTGGTGAATAAACTGGCAGATCACGTTTCCCTTCCCGGGCTTTTCGATCAGCTGGAAATTCCCTGTCGCGAGGATCTGTCGGGGCGCGTCGTCCATGCCGGGGGTCCGGTCGAGATGGAACGCGGCTTTGTCCTGCACAGCCCCGACTACGATACCGAAATGTCGACCCTTCAGGTCAGCGACCATTTCGCCATGACCGCCACCCTGGATGTTCTGGAAGACATCGCCGCAGGCTACGGGCCGCGCCATGCCATGGTCGCCCTGGGCTATTGCGGCTGGGCGCCGGGGCAGCTGGAGGGCGAGATTGCCCAGAACGGCTGGCTGGTCGGCGATCCCACCAGCAGCCTGGTCTTCGAGGCCGAGGATGAGCGCAAGTGGGACCTGGCCATGTCCGGCCTGGGCATCGACCCGCTGAGCCTGTCGGTTGCTGCCGGCCGCGCCTGACGCGCGCATGGCCTCTATGCCATTTCTGAAACGCCTGCGTCCCGCTGCGCCGGGAATCAGTCGCGCGGCGCGGCGGCGCGGCGCAGGCGGTCGTTGATCGCCCGACCGATGCCGGTCTCGGGCACCGGGGCCACGGCGATCCGGTCGATCCCGGCCTGGTCCATCTCGTGCAGACGCCGGAAGAGATTGGCGGCGGCCTCGGCCAGATCGCCGGTCTGCGACAGGGTATAGGGGCTGTCCGAAGGGCCGAAGGCAAGCAGCACCTCACCCGGGCGGGGATCGGTGACGTTCAGCCGGACCGTGCCGCGCGGCGCGTAATGGGACAGCATCTGCCCCGGGGCCTCGATCCGGGCGGTGGCCCCGTCGTCCTTGTTCTCGTCCTCGGGCAGGGCCAGGGTCAGGCCGGTGGCGGCCCGGATCTCTTCGGGGCCGATGCCGCCGGGGCGCAGCAGGCGCAGGGTGCCGTCGGGCGCAACGGCAAGGATGGTCGATTCGACCCCCACGCCGCAGGGCCCGCCGTCGATCACCGCCGCGATGCGCCCGCCCAGACCGGCCAGCACATGGGCGGGCTCGGTCGGGCTGATCCGTCCCGAGGGGTTGGCCGAGGGCGCGGCCAGCGGCCCGCCGAAGGCGCGCAGAAGCGCCCGCGCCGCCGGATGCGCGGGCATCCGCAGCGCCAGGGTTGGCAGGCCCGCCGTCACCCGCCCGGCCACCGGCGCGCCCGCGCGCAGGGGCAGCACCAGGGTCAGCGGCCCGGGCCAGAAGGCGCGGGCCAGGGCCAGGGCCTCGGGCGGAAACTCTGCCAGGCGCTCGGCCATCTCCATATCGGCCACATGGGCGATCAGGGGATTGAACGAGGGGCGGCCCTTGGCGGCATAGATCGCCGCCACCGCTGCGTCGGACCCCGCATCGCCCGCCAGCCCGTAGACCGTCTCCGTGGGCATCGCCACCAGCCCGCCCGCGCGCAGCAGGTCCGCGCCCTGGGCCAGGGCGGCAGGGTCGGTGCCCAGAACTTCGGTCTCTACCATGCTGATACGTATGCCTCCGGCCCGGTCCCGGCCTTCCGCCCTGCGGGATTTGTGACGCGGCGTTTGCCTTTGCTGCCCGACGGGTCGGCGTTAGGTTTACAACCCGGGCCGGGCTGTCCTACAGCCGGGACCACGGCTTGCCAAGATGCTGAGGGAGGAGACCCAAATGCCATTCCGTGCCCCTGTCAACGACGTGCGTTTCATCTTCGATCACGTGGTCGATTTCGACAAGGTCGCCGCCACCGAGCGGTTCTCCGAGGCCTCGCCCGATACGGTCGACGCCATCCTGAGCGAGCTGGGCCGCCTGACCGAAGAGGTCTGGGCGCCGCTGAACCGGTCCGGCGACACCGATCCCGCGATGCTGGAAAACGGCGTGGTGCGTACCTCGAAGGGGTTCAAGGAAGGCTTTGCCGCCCTGGCAGAGGGTGGCTGGCTGGGCCTGTCGGCGGCCGAAGAGAACGGCGGCATGGGCCTGCCGATGGCGCTGACCTCGGCGCTGAACGACATGGCCGCCGCCTCTTGCATGTCGCTGGGTCTGAACCCGCTGCTGACCCAGGGCCAGGTCGAGGCGCTGGAGCATCACGCCAGCGACGAACTGAAGGCGATGTACCTGCCCAAGCTGATCTCGGGCGAATGGACCGGCACCATGAACCTGACCGAGCCGCAGGCCGGGTCGGACGTGGGCGCGTTGCGGTCGAAGGCCGTGCCCAATGGCGACGGCACCTATGCGATCTCGGGGCAGAAGATCTTCATCTCCTGGGGCGATCACGATTTCGGCGGCAATGTCTGCCACCTGGTGCTGGCGCGGCTGCCCGACGGGGTGCCGGGGACCAAGGGCATCAGCCTGTTCATGGTGCCCAAGTTCATTCCCAACGCGGACGGCACCCTGGGCGAGCGGAATTCGCTGCGCGTGGTCAGCCTGGAACACAAGATGGGCCTGCACGGCAGCCCGACCGCGGTTATGGAATATGACGGCGCCACCGGCTGGCTTGTGGGCGAGGAACACAAGGGCATGGCGGCGATGTTCACCATGATGAACAACGCCCGTCTGGGCGTCGGCATCCAGGGCATCGGCGCCGCCGAAGGCGCCTATCAGAAGGCGCTGGAATTCTCGCTGGAGCGCAAGCAGGGCCGCACCCCCATCGAGGGCCAGGGCGGCACCGGCACCATTGCCGATTTCGCCGATGTGCGCCGGATGCTGGGCGAGATGCGCGCCGATACCTTCGCCGCCCGCTCGATCGGGCTGGCCTGTGCCGTGGCCATCGACATGGGCAATGCCACCGGCGAGGCCGAGTGGAAGGCCCGCGCCGCCTTCCTGACGCCGATTGCCAAGGCCTTCGGCACCGAGACCGGGATGCGCGTCTCGGAACTGGGGATGCAGGTGCATGGCGGCATGGGCTTCATCGAAGAGACCGGCGCGGCGCAGTATTACCGCGATGTCCGCGTCACCGCGATCTACGAGGGCACCAACGGCATCCAGGCCATGGACCTGGTGGCGCGCAAGATGATGGACAAGGGCGAGATGGCCTTTGCCCTGATCGACGAGATGCAGGCCTTCACCGAGACCGCCCGCGCCAGCTGCGATGCCCTGGCCGAACCGCTGTGGCAGGCCATCGAGACCCTGCGCGAGGCGACCGAATGGATGCTGGCCCAGGGCGACCTGAACCAGCGTTTCGCCGGCTGCGTGCCCTACCTGATGGGCTTTGCCCGGGTGCTGGGCGGCTATTACCACCTGAAGGCCGCCCTGGCCGAGGGCGGCGAGGGGCCGCGCGCCCGTCTGGCGGCCTTCTATCTGAAGCGGCTGCTGCCGGAACACGTGGGCCTGCTGGCCCATGCCACCGTGGGGGCTGAAGACCTCTACGCGCTGAGCATCGAGGACCTGTCGGCGTGACCGTCGCAGGGGCCATCCGCTTTCCCTGGGAAGAGGCGCCAGCCCCGGGGGAGGCGGTGGAGATCGCCGAGGGTGTGCTGTGGATCCGTCTGCCGCTGCCCATGGCGCTGAACCATGTGAACATCTACGCGCTGGACGATGGCGACGGCTGGACCCTGGTGGATACCGGGGTCCATTCGCGTGAGGCCAAGGCCCTGTGGCAGGGCCTCCTGGACGGGCCCCTGGCGGGCAAGCCGGTCACCCGGCTGCTGATCACCCATCACCATCCCGATCACATCGGCATGGCGGGCTGGTTCATGAAGCACCACGGCGCCGAACTGGTGACCTCGCGCACCTCCTGGCTGATGGCGCGGATGCTGCTGCTGGACGAGGAAGAGCGCCCCTCGGAGCAGGCGCTGACCTTCTGGAAACGCGCCGGGATGGACCCGCGCCTGCGCGCCAAGCGCGAGGGCGAGCGGCCCTTCAACTTCGTCGACGTCGTGCACCGCCTGCCCACGGGCTACACCCGCCTGCAAGAGGGCGAGACCCTGCGCGCGGGCGGTCGCACCTGGGATGTGCGCATGGGCAACGGCCATGCGCCCGAACATGTCACCCTGTGGTCGCGCGACGACAATCTGGTGATCGGCGGCGATCAGCTGCTGTCCTCGATCAGCCCCAATATCGGCGTCCATGTCACCGAACCCGAGGCCGACCCCCTGGCCGAGTTCCTGGAGGCCAGCGAGCGCCTGCTGGCCCATGCCCGCGACGATCAGCTGGTGCTGGGGGGCCACAAGCTGCCCTATAGCGGGCTGCCGGTGCGGCTGCGGCAGATGATCGACAACCACGTCTCGGGTCTGGAACGGCTGAAGGTCTTCCTGGCCATGCCGCGGACCGTGGTCGACTGCTTCCCGCAGCTGTTCATGCGCAAGATCGACGAAGGTAATTACGGGCTGGCCATGGCCGAAGCCCTGGCGCATCTTAACTATCTCTACAAACGCGGAGAGGTCACCCGGTCCGAGCGCAAGGATGGCGCCTGGCTGTGGCAAAGCCGCTGAACCGGCGGGGCCGTTCCGCCAAGGCCGGACAGGCAGAAGAGAGGGTGCGATGCGCGAAACCATGGTCTCGACCAGTGCCGAGGCGGCAGAGAACGCGGTTCTGCCCTGCCGCCACGAGGTCCACGCCGATGGCCGCGCGCCGGCCGAACCGCTGCCCGCGAATGTGATCGACGAGCCGGTCGAAAAGAAAAGCCCCGCCGCCTGGGCCTATGAACGGCTGATCCTATACATCCAGCAGTTCGAGGAAAGCCTGGACAGCGACGAAGAGGTCGCCATGGGCTTTGCCGGGGGCGACGCGGGTGTGCTGCGGATCGAAGGGATGGGCTATTTCGACCCCGATATCGTCACCTTCACCGGCACCGATGCCCAGGGCGCCAGGACCCAGCTGGTGCAGCATGTCAGCCAGCTTTCGGTGCTCTTGCGGGCGATGCCGAAACGCCCCGACCGGCCCGAGCCCGCGCGCATCGGCTTCCGTCTGCGGCGCGATCTGGAAAACACCGCGGCCTAGGCCGCAAGCGGCACCGAAACAGGTGACAGCGGCGGATCTTTGCAGTATCCCCGGCCCTGAAACGACCGACCACCGGGAGGAGATGACGATGGCCGAGCACAAGCATGGTGAAATGGATATCGAACCGCAGGAGAAGACCTTCGAGGGCTTCATCAAGACCACGATGTGGGTCTGCGGCATTTCTATCGGCGTGCTGGTCTTCCTCGCCCTGTTCAACAGCTAAGCCCGCGCGTTGCGCGGCGGGCAAGCCCATCGGGGCCGATTTACGGAGACATCCATGAAACGCCTGATCCTTGCCCTGGCCGCCCTCGGCGCGCTTGCCGGCTGCGGTGCGAAAAACGCCGACTACGACCAACCCGATCCCGCTCGGGCCGAGCGCGCCTATCACCATGACGCGCCGCCCTCGCTGACGCTGATCACCATCCGTTCGAACGACAGCGGCAAGGGCGCCCATACGGCGCTGCTGATCAACGGGTCGGAACGGGTGATCTTCGATCCCGCAGGGTCGTTCCACCACCCGCAGATTCGCCGCGACGGCGACGTGCTGGTGGGAATCAGCCCGGCCTTCTGGGAAGGCTACCGATCGATGCACGCGCGCGAGACGCACCACGTGGACACCCAGACGGTGACCGTCTCTGCCGCCGTGGCCGAACAGGCGCTGCGGCTGGCCTATGGGCGCGGCGCGGTGCCCGGGGCGCAATGCGCCAATTCCACCTCGGCGATCCTGGCGCAGCTGCCCGGGTTCGAAGGCATCCGCCGCACCTGGTGGCCGAACCAGCTGGAGGAGTCCTTCCAGCAGGTGACCGGGGTCGCTCCGACCTCTTACTACGAGGATTACAGCCCGGTGCCGGCGGGCGCGGTGCTGGGGATCGACCGCACCACCGTGGCCCGCGCCGAAGGCTGAGGCCCGGCGCCCCAGTGCCAGAGATGAAAAAGGCCGTCCCGAGGGGCGGCCTTTTGCTTTGGGGGGCGCTGTCGCTGGGCGGCGGGCCTCAGCCCATCAACCACAGCATCAGATAGAGGGTGCCCAGACCGCAGAGGATCGCCAGCAGGGTGCGCCGGAAGATCACCCCCAGGGCCAGGGTGACCAGGGCGGCGGTCAGGCGCGCGGGGTCCATCTCGCCCCCCGTGGCGCCGGGCCAGACGACCAGCGGGGCCACCAGCGCGGGCAGCACGGCAACGGGGGTATAGCGCAGGTGGCGCAGCAGCCATTCCGGCATCTGCCGGTTGCCGATCAGCCCCAGGAAGGCAAAGCGCAGGGCGAAACTGCCCAGGCCCAGCCCGATGATCACGATCCACAGATCGACGCGGTCGATGGCCGCGCCGGTGGCAAGCTCAGTCCCGGTCATGCGCTGGCCTCCGTCTGGGCGCGTTTCTCGATCGCGGCGCCGGTCATCATGCCCGCCAGGGCGGCGATCAGCAGACCCAGGTTATAGGGCAGCCCGGCAAAGATCAGCGCCAGGGCGATGGCCACGCCACAGGCCGCCAGATGGGCGACAGAGCGCAGCATCGGCGCCACCATGGCGATGAAGGTGATCGGCAGGGCGAAATCCAGCGCCAGTTCCGGCGGGATGGTCGAGCCGACCATGGCGCCGACCACGGTGAAGACATACCAGAAGGGGCAGATCGGGATGATCACCCCGAAGAAATACCCCACCTTCTGCGCCACCGACCAGTCGCGGTGTTTCTCGAAGGCGATGACCGAACAGGCATAGCTCTGGTCCACCAGGAAATAGGCGGCCAGCGCCCGCTGCCACAGGGGGGCCGCGCCGATATGCGGGGTCAGCGAGGCGGAATACATCGCCATGCGCAGGTTCACCGCCAGGGCTGAGATCAGCGCCACCGCCACCGGCGCCCCGTCGCGCAGCAGTTGCAGCGAGGCGAATTGCGAGGCGCCCGCGATGACGGCGATGGAATAGACCAGCGCCTCGTAGACCTTCAGCCCGGCCTCGGAGGCGACGACGCCAAAGAGCATGGCGAAGGGCCCGACGACCAACAGGAAGGGGGCGCCGTCGCGCATCCCCTGGAAGAAGGTCGCGCGGGTGCTGGCGGGAGAGGGGGTTTCGGCATAGGCTGTCATGGGACGTATCGCTACCCGGCAACCCGGCAAGAGGCAATCCGAGATACATGCACAACGCATATTCCTCATCTTCCGGTATGGACGGAGGCAGACCGGGTCATGACGGCCCCGGGGGCGGCGCATGATGCTGCCCGGGCTGATCCTGGCGGGCGGGTTGTCGCGCCGCATGGAGGGGCGCGAGAAGGCCCTTCTGCCGCTGGCGGGCCGTCCGCTGCTGTCGCATGTGATCGACCGGGTCGAGCCGCAGCTGTCGCATCTGGCGCTGAACGCCAATGGCGATCCGGCGCGGCTGGACCGCTTCGGGTTGCTGATCGTGCCCGATCACCTGCCCGAAGGGGTGCCCGACCGCCCCGGGCCCCTGGCGGGCGTCCTGGCGGCGCTGGACTGGGCCGCCGGGCTGGGCGCCGAGCGGGTCTTTACCATCGCGGGCGATCTGCCCTTCCTGCCCGGAGATTTCGTGCCGCGCCTGCTGATGGCCGCTGAGGGGCACCCGGGGCCGGTTCTGGCGCAAAGCCGGGATGCCACGGGCGAAATGCGCCTGCATCCCACCTGTGCCCTTTGGCCCGTGACCCTGGCCGAGGATCTGCGCGGCGCGCTTCAGGCCGGGCAGCGGCGGATGATGGGCTGGGCGGAAAGCCGAGGCGCCCGGGCGGTGGAGTTTGCCGCGCCGGGCCTGGACCCGTTTTTCAACATCAACACGCCCGAGGACCTGGCCCGGGCCCAGACCTTGATCGAAGGCTGATAGGGGGCGTTACTCGCTCCGCAGGCCGGTCTCGACCAGCATGTCCTGGCGCTTGGCCTCGTAGTAGTAGCCGCGGGCGTACCATTTCACCGCCGTCGCCTCGTCGCCATCGGACAAGAGCCAGGCGCCGCGCAGGTATTTCACCGCGTATTTCAGGTTGGTCTCGGCATCCAGCAGGTCCCCCGCCTGGCCCGAGAAGCCCATGGACCGGGCAGTGGCGGGCAGGATCTGCATCAGCCCGTAATAGGGGCCGTTGCGGGCCTCGGGCCGATGGGTGCTTTCGCGGATCACCACCCGTTGCACCAGGGTCACCGGCACTTCGTATTCCGCCGCATATTGCTCGATCAGCCCGCGCAGTTCGGGCGTCTCGTTGGGGTAGAGCGGCGCCGGATCGCGGAAGGCCAGCATGGGCGCTTCGGGTTCGGGCGTGCTACAGGCGGCAAGGGGCAGAAGGCAGGCGAAAACCAGGGACAGGGTGGTGAGGGGGCGCATGGGCCAGGCTCCGGTAAACTCGGTTACCAAGGCATTAAGCCAGCCCTGCCGATCGGCAAAGCGCCCGCGCGGCGCATCGGCGGAGCCTTGCGCAAGGCCGGACCCGCGCGGGCCCTTCTTTGCCTAGCTCAAAGTGGTGTCGACGACCCACCAGCCGGGCTCTGCTGCGCGCAGCATCCGGCCTGCCTCCACCGCTGTGGCGCGGTCGGGGAAGAGGGCAAAGCAGCTGGCGCCAGAGCCCGACATGCGCGCGATCAGGCAGCCGGGCAGAGAGGCCAGCGCGCCCAGAACGGCACCGATGGCGGGCTCCAGCGCCAGGGCCGGGGCCTCCAGGTCGTTGCGGGTGCTGGCCAGCCAAGTGGCGACATCGGCGGGGGTGGCCAGATCGACCGGGACTGCGCCCATGGGGGGATTGTCGCGCTTTTCCAGCCGTTTGAAGACGGCGGGCGTGGCCACGGGGCGGCCGGGATTGACCAGCAGGGCGGGCAGAGGCGGCAGGCCGGTCAGCGGCGTCACCACCTCACCCAGGCCCTGCATCCGCGCGGCGCGGGCCGCCAGGCAGACGGGCAGATCGGCGCCCAGGCGTTCGGGGTGCTCGGGCAGGGGCACGCCCAGGGCCGCCAGCGCGCGCAGCACGCAGGCCGCATCGGACGAGCCGCCACCGATGCCCGCCTGATTGGGCAGATGCTTTTCCAGCGCGATGGCCACGGGCCGCCCGGCCATCCGCGCGGCGCGCAGGCACAGGTTGCCGTCATCCACCGGCACGCCCGCGGCGCGGGGGCCGGAAACGGTCAGGGAATAGGCATCGGCGGGGGTCACCGACAGCCGGTCGCCCAGATCGGCGAAGACCACCAGCGAATCAAGCAGGTGATAGCCGTCGGGCCGCTGGCCCGTCACATGCAGCGAAAGGTTCACCTTGGCGGGCGCCAGCAGCATGGGCCCGGCGGCGGCGGTGTCGGTCTGGGTCATCGAGGCCTCGGGCAGCCGTAAGCGGGCAGGGTGGGCAGATCAGCCGCCGTCGGCGGCGACCGTTTCCATGCCCTTCTGCTCTTCCGCCAGCACGGCGTCCAGCCCTGCGGCCATCTTGCGCCGGATGCGGTCGGCCTCGGCCTCTTCGGGATCGAAGGACAGGGCGCGGGCCCATTGGAACTGCGCCTCGCGGGTGCGGCCCACCTTCCAGTAGACATCGCCCAGGTGGTCGTTGACCACCGGGTCCACCGGCATCAGCTCGGCGGCGCGTTCCATCTGCTCGACCGCCTCGTCATAGCGGCCCAGCTGGTAGAAGGCCCAGCCCAGGCTGTCGACGATATAGCCCGACGAGCTGTCCAGCTCGACCGCGCGTTCGATCATCGTCAGGGCTTCGTCCAGGTTCTGGCCCTTCTCGACCATGGCATAGCCGAGATAGTTCAGCAGGTTCGGCTGATCGGGGTTCAGGGCCAGGGCAGCGCGGAAATCGGCCTCGGCCTCGGGCCAGTTGTCCAGCCGTTCCTGGCTCATGCCGCGGGCGTAGAAGACGAACCATTTCGACGGGTCCTCGCCGCTGTAAAGGTCCAGCGCGGCGCCATAGGCCTGCACCGCCTCCCTGTGGCGGCCCTGCCAGCGGTAGTGATCCCCGCGTGAGGCCTGGATCTTGGGCAGGGTGGGGAAGGCATCGGCCAGCTGGTCCAGCACCTCGATCGCCGCATCCTCGCGGCCCGCGCGGCGCAGGGCGGTGGCGCGGCCCAGTTCGGCCAGGTAGAAATTGGGATTGTCGCGCGGCACGGCGCGATAGGCGCGGGTGGCCAGCTCGGGGCGGTCCAGGTCTTCCAGCAGCTCGCCCGACAGCAGGATCGCGTCCACATGGTCGGGGCGCAGGGCAGTGGCGACCCGGGCGTAGAGCAGGGTGTAGGCCTCGGCGGTTTCCTGTTGCAGGGCGGCGCCGACGGAATAGAAGACCTCGGCCACGCCATCGGCGACAGAGGTGACATGGGTGTTGGGCAGGGTCTCGCCCGCCGCCAGGCGGTCGCGCAGATCCTGGATCTCGGTGCCCGGATCCGAGCCGAAGATATTGCCCAGCAGGGTCAGCGCGCCGGCGTTGCGGTCCAGCTGCGACAGGGCCTCGACCCGGGCCAGCACGCTGCGGCGGGTCATCTGCACCGGGGTTTCGCCATCGCCCGCGTAAAGCGCCTCGGCCCCCTCGAAATCACCGACGAAGGACAGGGCCAGCGCCTTGTGATAGCGGGCAAAGCGCGCCAGGCCGGGTTCCTCGGCCACGGTATCGAAGCGCTCTAGCGCGGCGCCCATGTTGCCCTGGCCCAGCTCCATCCAGGCGGCCAGAAGGCCGTCGACCAGCGGGCCGATGGCGCGGTTCTGCGCGACACGCTCCAGCACGGCGGCATAGTCGCCGCGCGTCACCGCATCGACGATCAGGGCCATATGTCCGACCTGGCTGTCCACGCCCAGGGAATCCAGCCGCTGCGCCGGGCTGACGGCGGCATCGACGATCCCGGCCGAGACCTGCGACAGGATCAGCCCGTCCAGCAGAAGCGGTTCGCGCGGCTCATCGCCCAGGGCCCGGGTGTAGTAATGGATCGCCGCGTCGTAATCCGCGCCAAGCCGCGCCTGACGGGCCGCCAGATAGTTCCCCGCCAGATCCGCCGCCAGCACGGGCAGGGGCAGCAGCGTGGCCAGGGCCAGCGCGGACAGCGAAACGGAACGTGTGAAGCCGGACATGGCGACCCCTCCCAGAGACAAGCTAGGGCCTCAGACTAGAAGGGGGGGCGCGTGAAAGCAATGCGGGGCGCCCGATGGGCGCCCCGCTTGGCGAGACATCTCGCACAAAGTTTACATATTGGGATAGTTCGGCCCGTCGCCGCCCTGGGGCGTGGTCCAGTTGATGTTCTGGGCCGGATCCTTGATGTCGCAGGTCTTGCAGTGCACGCAGTTCTGGAAGTTGACCTGGAATCGCAGGTCCTCTCCCTCGCCGATGAACTCGTAGACGCCCGCCGGGCAGTAGCGCGCCGAGGGGCCCGCGTATTTCGGCAGGTTTTCCCGGATCGGCAGGTCGGGGTCGGCCAGCTTCAGGTGGCAGGGCTGGCTTTCCTCGTGGTTGGTGGCCGCGAAGGAGACGTTGGTCAGCCGGTCGAAGCTGATCTTGCCGTCGGGCTTGGGATAGTCGATCGGCTTGTGCTTGCTGGCCTCTTCGGTGGCCTCGGCATCGGTCTTGCCGTGCTTCAGCGTGCCCAGCAGAGAGAAGCCCAGGGTGTTGGTCCACATGTCCATCCCGCCAAGCGCCAGGCTGGCGGTCAGGCCGTATTTGGACCACAGCGGCTTCACGTTGCGGACCTTCTTCAGATCCTTGCCGATGGCGCCTTTGCGCACCTCGTCCTCGTAGGACGTCAGCTCATCGCCCGAACGGCCCGCTTTCAGCGCCTCGAAGGCGGCCTCGGCCGCGGCCTTGCCCGAGAGCATGGCGTTATGGTTGCCCTTGATGCGCGGCACGTTGACCATGCCGACCGAGCAACCCAGCAGGGCGGCGCCCGGCACGGTCATCTTCGGCATCGACTGGTAACCCCCCTCGGAGATGGCACGGGCGCCATAGGCGACGCGCTTGCCGCCCTCCAGCAGCTCGGCCACCATCGGATGGTGCTTGAAGCGCTGGAATTCCATGTAGGGGAAGAGGTAGGGGTTCTTGTAGTTCAGGTGCACCACAAAGCCGATGTACACCTGGTTGTTCTCGATGTGGTAGATGAAGGACCCGCCGCCGGCGTTGGCGTTCAGCGGCCAGCCCATGGTGTGGGTCACCGACCCCTCCTTGTGCTTGGCCGGGTCGATCTCCCAGATCTCTTTCATGCCGATGCCGAACTTCTGCGGCTCATGGCCCTTCGACAGCTCGTATTTGTTGATCAGCTCTTTCGCCAGCGACCCGCGCACCCCTTCCGAGATGAAGACGTATTTGCCGTGCAGCTCCATCCCCGGCTCATAGCCCGGGCCCTCGGTCCCGTCGGGGTTGCGGCCGAACTCGCCCGCCACGACACCCTTCACCACGTCGCCGTCATAGACGATTTCCGAGCAGGCCATGCCGGGGAAGATCTCGACCCCCAGCTCTTCGGCCTGTTCCGCCATCCAGCGGCAGACATTGCCCATCGAGACGATGTAGTTGCCGTGGTTGTTCATCAGCGGCGGCATGGGGAAGTTGGGCACGCGCACCTGGCCCGCTTCGCCCAGCATGTAGAAGTTGTCGTCCTTGACGGGGGTGTTCAGGGGCGCGCCCTTTTCCTTCCAGTCAGGGATCAGCGCGTTCAGGCCACAGGGGTCCAGAACGGCGCCCGACAGGATGTGCGCACCCACTTCCGAGCCCTTTTCCAGAACCACGACCTCGAGGTCGGCGTCGAGCTGTTTCAGACGGATGGCGGCGGACAGGCCAGCGGGGCCGGCCCCGACGATGACCACGTCATATTCCATCGTTTCGCGTTGCGTCTCGGACATTTTTGGCTTCCCCGTCGGCGTGGCTTTGCATTGGGCCCGGGTTTGACCCGGACTGTGAAATATTCTTTCGCATCGTTAGCCCTTTCCCCAGGGGAGGGTCAATTGCAACGATGCGTCAGGACGGACTGTTATCGCTCGCGTTTTCGACCGTATCGTCGGGGCTGTCGCCCAGCAGATACCGCGGCCCGCTGCCCAGGCGGGCGGCCCGGTCGCCCGGGTTGTAAAGGCTGCACCGCTCAAGCGAGAGGCAACCGCAGCCGATGCAGCCGTCCAGATCGTCGCGCAGGCGGGTCAGCTGGGCGATGCGCCGGTCCAGGTCGGCGCGGTACTGCGCCGACAGGCGGCGCCAGTCGGCGGCTGTGGGGGTGCGGCCCCGGGGCAGGGCGGCCAGCTGGGCGCGGATCTCGGCGATCGAGGCCCCCAGGCCCTGGGCGATCAGCACGAAGGACAGGCGGCGGATGTCGGCCCGGTCATAGCGGCGCTGCCCGGCCTCGTTGCGCCAGGGGGCGATCAGCCCCTCGGTCTCGTAATAGCGGATCGCCGAGACGGCCAGGCCGGTGCGCGCGGCCATGGCGCCGATGGACAGGCCGTCACGCCGGGCGGGTCTCCGTATCTCATTGGGTTTGCGCATTTCTTTCCTCTTGCCCTGAAGTTTACTTTAGCTGTCAGGATTGGCCAAGGTGAAATTCAGTCGCCGACAGAGCCACCGCCAAGACCCAGACAAAGACCAAGAGAAAGACAGGACAAAGGACATGATCCGCTTGCAGCACGCCAACATCACCGTCGACGACCCCGACGCCACGGCCCACTGGCTGTGCAACGTCTTCGGCTGGGAGGTGCAGTGGCGGGGATCGGGCATCGAGGTGGGTCGCACGGTTCATGTGGGCACCTCTGACAGCTATATTGCACTCTTCACCTTCGGCGGGCCGAATGCGCCGCGCCCGGCGCGATACCGGACGCGTGGAATGCTGAACCAGCTGTCGGTCCTGACCGAAGAGGCGATCGAGGCGGTCGAGGCGCGGGTGGCCAATGCGGGCTTCGAACCCTTCAACCACCGGGCCACGGGGCAGGGCGCCACGGGGGCGGGGCGGCGCTTCAGCTTTCTGGACAATGACGGCATCGAATGGGAAGTGGCCTCGCATCAGCACTAGGCTGCATCGCGCCGCCATGTCCCGCAATTTGCTTGCAAATGGCGGTGGCATTGGGTCAGGTAGCCGGACCGACGAGATTAGAGAGAGGGGCCCTCGCAGGCCCCTTTCTCCGTGCCATGGAGGGCCGAATGGAAAAAGTACCGATGACCCGCAGCGGCTTCCAGCAGCTTGAAGCCGAGTTGAAACAGCTGAAATCCGTGGAACGCCCCGAGATCATCCGCGCCATCGCCGAGGCGCGCGAGCACGGCGACCTTTCGGAAAACGCCGAATACCATTCCGCGCGCGAAAAGCAGAGCTTCATCGAGGGCCGGATCAAGGAAATCGAAAGCCTGCTGGGCCTGGCCGAGGTGATCGACCCCAAGAGCCTGTCGGGCAGCATCAAGTTCGGCGCCACCGTCACCCTGGTGGACGAGGACACCGACGAGGAAAAGACCTGGCAGATCGTGGGCGAACAGGAGGCCAATATCGAAAAGGGCCTGCTGAACATCAAGTCGCCCATTGCCCGGGCCCTGATCGGCAAGGACGAAGGGGATTCCGTCGAGGTGCGCACGCCCGGCGGGGAAAAATCTTACGAAGTGCTGAAGATCGTTTACCAATGATCGCAGGGGCGCGCGGGCCCGACCCGCGCGCCGATGCAAGCGCGGTGCGGGAATGAGCGAGAGCCAGAAGAGCAAGCCAACCCTGGTTGGCGCCTATGACAGCAAGTACCGGCCGGGCCTGTCGGTGGCCGAGGCCGTGGCCGTGCTGGCCAGCCTGGCCTGGGCCCTGGGTGCGGCGGTCTATTTCATCTTTCTTTACGATGCGGATGCGGGCGACGGCGAACGGCTGCGCGCCTTGCAGCTGGTGTTGACGGTCTTTGCCGTGTTGATGCCGGTGGCGATGATCTGGGTGGCGGCGATGGCCGCGCGCTCGGCCCGGGTGATGCGCGAGGAAAGCCTGCGCCTGCGCACCGCCATCGACGCGATCCGCCAGGCCTATGTCAGCCAGAACCAGAAGGGGGGCGATGCCACCATCGCCCGCAAGCTGGACGAGATCGCCATGGCGCAGCGCAAGACCGAAACGGCGCTGCTGACCTTTTCGTCGATCCGCGACCATTCGGCCCCGCCCGATCCCGGCACGCAGCCCGCCCTGGCCGCGCCGCAGCCCGCGCCGCAGGATGCCGATCAGGCGCCGCTGCCGCTGGACACGCCCGCAGAGGTACCGCAGGTGCCGCTGGTGAAGGACGATTTCGTCCGCGCCCTGAACTTCCCCGAGACCGCCGAGGACGAAGAGGGCTTTGCCGCCCTGCGCAAGGCGCTGAAGGACCGGCAGACGGCCCTGCTGATCCAGGCGGCGCAGGATGTGCTGACCCTGCTTAGCCAGGACGGGATCTACATGGACGACCTGCGCCCCGACACCGCGCGCTCGGAAATCTGGCGCCGCTTTGCCGCCGGGGAACGGGGCCGCCAGATTGCCGCCCTGGGGGGGATCCGCGACCGTAGCTCGCTGGCGCTGGCCGCCGGGCGGATGAAACAGGATCCGATCTTCCGCGACGCCGCGCATCACTTTCTGCGCCGCTTTGACAAGATGTTCGTGGAATTCGAGAAGACTGGCAGCGATCAGGACATCCAGGACCTGGCCGATACCCGTACCGCGCGGGCCTTCATGCTGCTGGGTCGGGTCGCGGGCATCTTCGACTGAGGCCTTTCGGGCGAGACATGAAAAAGGCGCGTCCCGGTGATCGGGGCGCGCCTTTGACGTTTCCGGTCCTGTCGTAGGGCGGGGGTCGCCCCCGCCGCCCGGTTCAGTTCAGCCGCGCCACCACATAGGCCGCCAGATCCGACAGCGTGTCGCGCAGATCGCTTTGCGGCAGCACCGACAGGGCGTCGCGGGCCTTTTGCGACCAGTCCAGCGCCGTCTGGCGGGTGCTGTCCAGGGTGCCGTGCTTGGCAAACAGCGCCATGGCCTGCTCCAGGTCGCCGTCGACCTGCTTGCCGCGGGCAATGGTGCGGGTCCAGAAGGCCATTTCCTCGTCATCCGCCGCCGCGATGGCGCGGATCACCGGCAGGGTCATCTTGCGTTCGCGGAAGTCGTCGCCGACGTTCTTGCCGGTCTGGCCGCTGTCGCCCAGGTAATCCAGCAGGTCATCGGCCATCTGGAAGGCGATGCCCAGGGCGTCGCCATAGGTATAAAGCGCCTCGATCTGCTCTTCCGGCGCCTCGGCCAGAACCGCACCGGATTGCGTGGCCGCCGAGAAGAGGGCGGCGGTCTTGCCGCGTACCACGGTCAGATAGGTCTCTTCGGTGGTCTTCAGATCCTGGGAGACCGACAGTTGCAGCACCTCGCCCTCGGTGATCACCGCCGCCGAGGAGGACAGGATGTCGAGGACGCGCAGGTTGCCTGGCTCGACCATCATCTGGAAGGCGCGGGCGAAGAGGTAGTCGCCGACCAGCACAGAAGACTGGTTGTCCCACAGCAGGTTGGCCGTGGGCCGCCCGCGGCGCTGCTGGCTTTCGTCGACCACGTCGTCATGCAGCAGGGTGGCGGTGTGGATGAACTCCACCGTGGTGGCCAGGTGGATGTGGAAGGGGCCGGTGTAGCCGCACATCTTGGCCGCCGCCAGAACCAGCATCGGGCGCAGGCGCTTGCCGCCCGCGTCGATCAGATGGGCGGTGACCTCGGGGATGCGGGGGGCGTGTTTCGACGCCATGCGCTCTTTGATGAGGGCGTTCACCGCGTCCAGCTCTGCCGACAGGGCGGCGGCCAGGGCGTCATTGGGTTTCATCTCGGCTTGGCTCACCCAGGCACTCCCGTCTATTCACGGCCCCCCATGGGGCCTTGGCCCGTCAAAGGCCCGTCACGAAAGGCCCGTTAAGGAACTGGCATTCGGCGCAGCGGTTCGGTAGGGCTGGACCCATGAGAGAGCTACTGCGCAGCACCGATCCCACCCATGTGGCATTCGCCCAGGCCCTGCTTCAGGGGGAGGATATAGACTGCTTTGAAATGGACGTAAACATGAGCGTTCTGGATGGCTCTCTCGGGATTTTGCCGCGCCGGTTGATGGTGCGCGACGGCGATTACGAGGCGGCGGCCCGGGTGTTGCGCGACAACGGCCTGCCGGTCAGCCCGTGAGCGCGAGTGACGGTGAGAGAGCCGCATCGCAGCCGCCGGACCTGCCGCAGATCTGGCCCGACGCGGCGCTGAGCGCCGACAAGTTCCTGGGCGGCCGCTTGGTGCTGCGCCAGCCTGTGAAGGGCTATCGCGCCGGGGCCGATCCTGTGCTGCTGGCTGCCGCGGTGCCTGCCCGGGCGGGCGAAAGCCTGCTGGATCTGGGCTGTGGCGCGGGCACGGCGGCGCTTTGCGCGGGCGCGCGGGTGCCGGGGCTGCGCCTGGCGGGGCTGGAACGCCAGCCCGCCTATGCGGCGCTGGCGGCGCGCAATGCCCGCGAGAACGGGATCCAGATGCAGGTGCATTGCGGCGATCTGTCGGCCATGCCCGAGGCGCTGCGCCAGGCGCAGTTCCACCATGTGATCGCCAATCCCCCCTATTTCCGCCGGGACGCTTCGGTGCCCGCCCGGGCCCACGACCGCGAAGGCGCCCTGGGCGAGGAAACCCCGCTGGCGCTATGGGTCGAGGCGGCGGCGAAACGCTGTCGTCCCGGCGGCAGCGTGACCTTCATCCACCGGGCCGAGCGCCTGCCCGAGCTGATGGCCGCCTTCGCCGACCGGCTGGGGTCGCTGGAACTGAAGCCGCTGGTGCCGCGCGCCGGGCGCGAAAGCCAGCTGGTGCTGCTGCGTGGGCGCAAGGGCGGGCGCGCGGCCTTCCGTCTGCACGCCGGTCTGCTGCTGCACGCGGGTGAGATCCATTCCGACCAGGGCAGCGACTACACGGCAGAGGCGAGTCGCATCATGCGCGCCGCCGGGGCGCTGGATTTCGCCCCCTAGGCGAAAAGATGCGGACAATTTGCGTCTTTCCCGCACGAAATACGCTTGTTTACGCCGGTTTAAGGGCTTCGAAGGGATGCTTCACGGTGTCGCGTGACAGAATTGTAAAAATATGCTGCACTGAGAGTGTTCAACCACAGAGAGGAGTGTCCCCAATGAGCCTGTCTTCCCACGTTGAAGAACTGAAGAAGAAACATGCCAACCTCTCGGCGGCCGTGGATGAAGCCCAACGGTCGCCCGGTGTCTCGTCGTCCGAGATCACCGCACTGAAGAAGCAGAAGCTTCGCCTGAAGGAAGAAATCACCCGCCTGGCCCCGGCGCATTAAGCGCCTGATCCGGGTGCGACGACCCCCGACGCCTTGGCGGCGGGGCAAGACCCAAGACTTCCGATAATTCCCCCCAAGATCCAGGGCGGCGAGGCGACAGGCTTCGCCGCCCTTCCATTTTGGCTCTGTCCCGGGGCCGGGGCGGTCGCGCGATGCGCGCGCCCGACGGAGAGGGGGGCAGGGGGCTCTGCCCCCCTTGAGCCCTGGCGGGCTCAATTCCCCCCGGGATATTTCTGGCAATGAGAAAAGGGGGGGGGGCAGGGTGCCTTGCGGCGAGGGGCGCGGGCAGGGGCCGAGTGTAGGGGCGAAGCTTTGGGAGCGGGGTGGGGCGGGGCTCTGCCCTTGGGGTGTTTCGACGTAGAGGAGAGGGGGGCGGTGCCGATGGGCGGGCGGGCAAAAGGGCGCCGGGGGGACCGGCACCCTTTGTCTTGTCAAGGCGTGCGGGGGTCAGACGAAGAACTGACCGCCGTTTGCGGTGATGGTCGAGCCGTTCACGAAGGTGGCGTCATCGGCGGCCAGGAACAGCACGCAGCGGGCGATTTCCTCGGGCTCGCCCAGGCGGCCGGTGGGGATCTGGGCGATGATCTGGTCGCGCACCTTTTCCGGCACCGCCATCACCATCTCGGTGGCGATATAGCCCGGGCAGATCGCATTGGCGGTAATGCCGAAACGGGCGCCTTCCTGGGCCAGGGATTTGACGATCCCCAGATCGCCCGCCTTGGTGGCGGCATAGTTCACCTGGCCGAACTGGCCCTTCTGGCCGTTGATCGACGAGATCACGATGACCCGGCCGAACTTGCGTTCGCGCATCCCCGGCCAGACCGGGTGCACGGTGTTGAAGACGCCGGTCAGGTTGGTGTTGACCACCTCGGACCATTGCTCGGGCGTCATCTTGTGGAAGGGGGCGTCGCGGGTGATGCCGGCATTGGCCACCACCACGTCGAGCGGGCCCAGATCGGCCTCGACCTTTTCGATCCCGGCCTTGCTTTCCTCGTAGGAGGCCACGTTCCACTTGTAGGTGTGGATGCCGGTCTCTTCGGTGAAGGCGGCAGCGGCGGCCTCATTGCCGGCGAAGGTCGCGGCCACCTGGTAGCCTGCGCCTTTCAGCGCCTTGGAAATTGCCGCGCCGATGCCGCGCGTGCCGCCGGTGACGAGAGCTGTACGAGCCATGGTATCCTCCCACTCAATGAAATTCGCTCGGTAATGGTGTTACGCCCTGAGGTCGTTCGGCGCAATAAAATTTCTTCACGAAATTTCCCCCGCGCCGCGGCCCGATACGTAGTTTCACGTATAAGAGCGTGCCGATGTGACAGTAGCAAGAAAGGCGCCCCGAGGGGCGCCTTTCTGTCGCAGGTCAGGGGCGTTCCAGGCACATGGCCACGCCCATTCCGCCGCCGATACACAGCGTGGCGAGGCCCTTCTTCGCCTCGCGCCGCTTCATCTCGAAGAGCAGCGTGTTCAGGATCCGGCAGCCCGAGGCGCCGATCGGGTGACCGATGGCGATGGCGCCGCCGTTCACGTTCACGATCGAGGGATCCCAGCCCATGTCCTTGTTCACCGCGCAGGCCTGGGCGGCGAAGGCCTCGTTTGCCTCGACCAGATCCAGGTCCGAGGCGGACCAGCCCGCCTTGTCCAGCGCCTTGCGCGAGGCGTAGATCGGGCCGACGCCCATGATCGACGGATCCAGACCGGCGGTGGCATAGGAGGCGATGCGCGCCAGCGGCTCCAGCCCGCGCTTTTCGGCCTCTTCGGCGGACATCAGCAGCACGGCGGCGGCGCCGTCGTTGATCCCCGAGGCATTGGCCGCGGTGACCGAGCCGTCCTTGGTGAAGGCGGGGCGCAGCTTCTGCATCGCCTCGATGGTGGCGCCATGGCGGATGTATTCATCCTGGTCGACCACGATCTCGCCCTTGCGGGTCTTGACGGTGAAGGGAACGATCTCGTCCTTGAACTTGCCTGCGGCCTGGGCGGCCTCGGCCTTGTTCTGCGAGGCGACGGCAAATTCGTCCTGCTGGTCGCGGCTGATCTGCCACTGGTTGGCCACGTTCTCGGCGGTCTGGCCCATGTGGTAGCCGTTGAAGGCGTCCCACAACCCGTCCTTGATCATCGAGTCGATGTAAGAGACGTCGCCCATCTTATGACCGGCGCGCAGATGCGCCACATGGGGGGCGAGGGACATGTTTTCCTGGCCCCCGGCGGCGACGATGGCGGCATCGCCCAGCATCACATGCTGTGCGGCCAGGGCGACGGTGCGCAGGCCCGAGCCGCAGACCTGGTTGATGCCCCAGGCGGCCGATTCGATCGGCAGGCCGGCGTTGATATGGGCCTGGCGGGCGGGGTTCTGCCCCTGGCCAGCGGTCAGGACCTGGCCCAGGATGGTCTCGGAAACTTCGGATTTGTCGATGCCGGCGCGGGCGACGATCTCGCTCAGCACGGCGGCGCCCAGGTCATGGGCGGGCGTGGTTGCAAACGAACCGAGGAAGGATCCGACGGGCGTGCGGGCCGCGGATACGATTACGACATTGGTCATGTAGGTCCTCCACCTGATGAGCCGAGGCGAACCCAAGGCCCTGCCCTGTGGATAGAACATCCGTGGCCCCGTCTCAATGGTGGATACTGCGGCGCAGCGACGCCGCAGGCGGGCGGGCGCCGGGGCGGACCTAACCCTTGGCCCAAGAGGGGTAGAGGGTGGGGGCGGCGAAATAGAACCCTTGCAGGTACTCCACCCCGTTCTCGGCCATCCAGTTGGCATCCTCTTCGCGCTCGACCCCCTCGGCGACGGTGAACATGTCCAGCTGATGGGCGATCACCAGCAGGGCCTTCACCAGCACCTGGTTGTCGGGGTTCTCGGCGATCCCGCGCGAGAAGCTGTCGTCGATCTTCAGGATGTCGAAATAGAAGTCCTTCAGATAGCGGAAGGAGGTATAGCCCGAGCCGAAATCGTCCAGCGCGAAAGAGACGCCCCGCGCCTGAAGGTCGCGCATGAAATAGGTGACCAGTTCCGGCACATGCATGGCCGAGCGCTCGCTGATCTCCAGGATCAGCCGTTCGCCCACGGTGGGGTCGGCCTGAAGGCCCCGTTGCAGGGTCAGCATCCAGTTGGGATAGCCGATAGAGCGGGCCGACATGTTCACCGACAGGCGCAGGCCGGGGGTATCCTTCAGCGCCGCCAGCCCGATCTCCAGCGATAGGCAATCCAGGATGCGGCCCAGCTCGATCCCCTCGGTATGGCCGATGAACTCCCGCGCCGGGATGATCCGACCGGTGCCGTCGAAGACCCGTAGAAACCCCTCGTAGAAGGCCACCTGCCCGGTCTCGGCGCGCAGGATCGGCTGATAGGCCAGGGCCACCTCGCGCGCCTCGACCGCGCGGGCGATGGTTTCCAGCAGATCGGCATCGCGCGTGGTCACGGCGTAATTCAGCGGGTCCTCCCACCCCTGGGGAACCTCTGTCCAGTTCGACTTGAATCCCGCCATCACTTGATGCCTCCTGACCACGCGGGTCATACCAGCCCAGAGATCAACAGGGGGTTAAGCCAATGCAGGATCAGGCGCCAAGACGCTGCGATTGGGTCGGGGCAGAGCCGATCTACCAGGCCTATCACGACGAGGAATGGGGCGTGCCCGAACGCGACAGCCGCGCCCTGTGGGAAAAGCTGGTGCTGGACGGCTTCCAGGCCGGGCTCAGCTGGATCACCATCCTGAAGAAACGCGAGAATTTCCGCGCCGCCTTCCAGGGCTTCGACCCCCATGTGATCGCCGGCTGGGGCGAGGCCGAGGTGCAGGCTCTGCTGGGCGACGCGGGCATCATCCGCCACCGCGGCAAGATCGAGGCCACCATCCGCAATGCCCGCGCCTGGGCCGAGATCGAGGCCCGCGAGGGCTTCGACCAGTTCCTGTGGCGCTATGTCGATGGGGTGGCCCTGCAACCCCGCTTTACCACCCAGGCCCAGGTGCCCCCGGCGACGCCGCTCTCGGAGCAGGTCTCCAAGGATCTGAAACGCGCCGGCTTCCGCTTCGTGGGCCCGACCATCGTCTATGCCTTCATGGAGGCCTGCGGCCTGGTCAACGATCACCTGACCGGCTGTCACTGCCATGACCGGGTGGCGGCGCTGAAGGCAGGGTAGGAGACCGGCCTGACGGCCGGGCAAGCCGCTTGAGGAAACTTCCGGCAAACGAGACGTCTGGCCGCGCGCCCCCTTGGCGGACTTTGGCCCCGAGGCGCGCGGCCGGGGCTTTGTCGTGCATCGCCCCTCCTTTCTCATTGCCAGAAATATCCCGGGGGGAATTGAGCCCGCCAGGGCTCAAGGGGGGCAGAGCCCCCGTTCCCCGGGGGTCAGGACCGACGAAGGGGAAAGGGGCTTCTCAAGTCCTCTCTTGCTCAATATAATGAGCAAATCTTCCCGCGGGCGCCGGACCTCTGCTGCCCTCTGCCCGCGTCATCCCTTGCCCTAACGCCAACAGGAACAGCCCCATGAACGAGATCTCCAACTCGCTGGTCGCGGCCGATATCGCCCATTCCATGCATCCCTACACCAACATGCGCGCCCATGAAGAGCAGGGGCCGATGGTCATTGCGCGTGGCGAGGGCATCCGCGTCTTCGACGACAAGGGCAAGGAATATATCGAGGGCATGGCGGGGCTGTGGTCCGTCGCCGTGGGCTTCTCCGAGCCGCGCCTGAAAGAGGCGGCGATGCGCCAGATGGAGCAGCTGCCCTATTACCACACCTTCGCCCACAAGGCGCATGAGCCCTCGATCCGCCTGGCCGAGAAACTGGCCGAGATGACCCCGGGCGATCTGAACCATTGCTTCTTCACCAACTCGGGCTCCGAGGCCAATGACACCGTGGTCAAGATGGTCTGGTTCCTGAACAACGCCCTGGGCCGGCCGGGCAAGAAAAAGTTCCTGGCCCGCAACAAGGGCTATCACGGGATCACCGTGGCCTCGGGCTCGCTGACCGGCCTGCCCGCCAACCATGGCGATTTCGACCTGCCCGCCATCCCCGTCACCCATCTCACCACCCCGCACCACTGGCGCTTTGCCAACGAGGGCGAGGATGAGGCCGCCTTCTGCGCCCGCCTGCTGAAAGAGCTGGAAGATACCATTGCCGCCGAGGGCGCCGACACGATCGCCGCCTTCATCGGCGAGCCGGTGATGGGCGCAGGCGGCGTCATGGTGCCGCCCGAGGGCTACTGGGAAGGGGTCGCGGCCATCTGCAAGGCCAATGACATCCTGCTGGTCGCCGATGAGGTGATCTGCGGCTTTGGCCGCTGCGGCACCACCTTTGCCTGCGAGAAATACGGCTTCCAGCCGGATATCCTGGTGCTGTCGAAACAGATCAGCTCGTCCTACATGCCGCTTGCCGCCATCATGGTGTCGGATGCCGTCTACAACGCCATCGCCGACAATACCGCCAAGCTGGGCACCTTCGGCCATGGCTTCACCGGCTCGGGCCACCCGGTGGCCACCGCCGTGGGGCTGGAGAACCTGAAGATCATCGAGGAACGCGGCCTGGTCGCCAATGCCGCAGCGCTGGAAGAGGCCTTCCAGGGCGGGTTGCGTGCAGCCTTCGCCGATCACCCGCTGGTGGGCGAGGTGCGCGGTACCGGCCTGATCGCGGGGATCGAGCTGGTGGCGGCCAAGACCGCCGCCTCGGCCTTCGATCCGAAGAAGAAGGTGGGCGCCAAATGTGCCGATTTCGCCGCCGAGGAAGGGCTGATCAGCCGCTCGGTGGGCGACACCATGGCGCTGTGCCCGCCGCTGATCGTGACCGAAGCGGACGTGGCCGAGATCATCGCCCGCATGGGCCGGGCGCTGGATCGCACACTGGAATGGTGCCAGGCCGAAGGGCTGGTCTGAGCGCTCTGGCCGCTCTGCTGCATCGTTGAGACGACCCTGGCGCGGGTCCCTTCGGGGGCCCGCGCTTTTCGTCGCAGGGCGCGCGATGTGCGGCGCCTTGCCGGGACGCGGGCAACCTTGCGCGCATCGGCGCCCCGTTCGTGCCGCGGCGCGGCACGGACCGGCGTCTTTCCGCCCATGCCGGGGCGGCTTCCGCGCGACTCATCTGGCGCGGGCAGGGGCATTGGCTGTAATCTGCCGAGCCGTAACTTCCCGCTGTGGCACGGTTAATCCCGTTCGGCCCAGAAAAATCAGGCGCTCTGAGAATTGCCATTGAACCATCGGCGGCTTTGCTGCGTTGCCAAACGACCGGTCCGGCGAACTGTCGCCGCGGATCGGGGCCGGGATTGTCTTCGCCGCTCGGGAGGGGATGTTTCCGGGGTCTCTTCCGGGACAATGGTTTCATCAAGGGATGCTTCATGCTGCCGACCACTTTGACGGCCCGCCGCGCGGCGGGCGCTTCCTCTTCTCCTCGCGCGCGCGCCGCCTGGCCCACGCCCGGGCGCCGTCGCGTCCTTGGCCTTCTGGCGGGCAGCACCGCCCTGGTCGCCGCCGGTCTGCCCCAGGCCCGCGCCCAGGACACCGCCGCCACCGATACCGCCTCGGCGCCCACCCCCGACGCCGCCCAGCCCTTCAGCTATGAGGCGCTGATCGAGACGATGCGCCAGCGCGCCGGGCAAGAGCGCAGCGCGCCTGTCGCCGCCGAGGGCTTCTTTACCGGGCTCAACTACGATGGCTATCAGCGCATCCAGTACGACCCCAAGCGGGCGCGCTGGAACGACGGCGGGTTGTTCCGGGTCCATGCCTTCCACCTGGGCTGGCTTTTCGACGCGCCGGTGGCGCTGTACGAACTGGCCGATGGCCAGGCCCGGCCCATGGGCTTTTCCACCGACGATTTCATCTATCACCAGCCCCTGGGGGTCGAGGTGCCCGCGCATCGCGAGATGCCCGGCGTGGCGGGCTTCCGGCTGACCGCGCCGCTGAACCGCGCCGATCTTTTTGACGAGGTGGTGGCCTTCCTCGGCGCCTCCTACTTCCGCGCCCTGGGCCAGGGCTGCCGCTACGGCCTGTCGGCGCGCGGCCTGGCGGTGAACACCGGCCTCGCCCCGGGCGAAGAGTTCCCCCGCTTCGAAAGCTTCTGGCTGGAACGCCCGGCGGCGGGCGCCACCAGCGTCACGGTCTACGCCGCGCTGGACAGCGACAGCGTGACCGGCGCCTACCGCTTCGTCATCACCCCCGGCGATCCCACCCGGATGGAGGTGGATTGCCACCTCTTCCCGCGCCGCGAGGTCGAACAGCTGGGCCTGGCGCCGCTGACCTCGATGTTCCTTTACGGCGCGGTCGATCAGGGCGATTTCGACGACTACCGCCCCGCCGTCCATGACAGCGAGGGCCTGGTGCTGGAGGTGGGCGACCAGCGCATCTGGCGGCCGTTGAAGAACCCGGGCCGCCTGGCCAATTCCTATTTCGAAGCCAACAACCCCCGGGCCTTCGGCCTGGTGCAGCGGGCGCGCGGCTTCGACGGCTATCTCGACGCGGGCGCGCGCTATGACCTGCGGCCCTCGCTGATGATCTATCCGCGCGGCGACTGGGGGCCGGGGCGGCTGCGCCTGGTCGAGATCCCGACCGAGCGCGAGACCAATGACAATATCGTCGCCTTCTGGGTGCCCGGGGCGAAACCCGCGCCGGGCGAGGGGCTGCACCTGGCCTATGGCATGGAATGGGGCATCGGTCCGGGCGAGACGGCGCCGCCGCAGCTGGCCCGGGTTGCGCGAAGCCTTGCCGGTCATGGCGGCGTGGCGGGGGATGCACCGGCGGAAGATCGCCGGAAATTCGTCATCGACTTCGAAGGCGGCCTGCTGCGGGAACTCTCTGGCGCGGCAGAGGTTTCCCCTGTCGTGACCGCCAGCGGCGGCAGCCTGCACGAGGTGGTGCTGTCGCAGGTCGAGGGCACGCAGATCTGGCGCCTGGTGGTCGAGGTGACGACCGAAGGCGACGGCATCGTGGAACTGATGGCCCATCTCAAGGGCTATGGCCGGCAGCTGAGCGAACGCTGGGCCTATCAATGGATGAGAGACGCATGATCGAGGAAGATATTACCCGCGCCCGCATGACCCGCCCGGGCGAGATGTTCGAAGCCGTCGAGGGGCCGCATTGGGCCCCGCCCGAGGCGCCGCTGGCCATGCCGCGCCAGGTGCTGGAGGCCGCACCGCGTGCCGAGGGGCAGGGGGCGGGTCTGCTGGCCCGTCTGTTCGCGCCGCTGTCCTCGGTCTGATCGCCATGCGCCAGCCTGCCGCCGTGCCCGGCCGCCGGGATCCTTCGCTTGCCGCCACCCGAACCACACGTGTGGGCGCGCTGGTCTTTGCCGCCATGATGGCGCTGACCGCGACCGGCTTCATGGCCGATGCGGCGCTGGCCGACGGTTTCGGCTGGCTGGACCTGCTGCGCTCGGTGCTGGTCTGCGTCACCACCGCCTGGCTGGCCTGGGGGGCGGCCCAGGCGCTGGTCGGCCTGGCGCCCCGGCGCCGCGCCGCGCCCGCAGAGGCTCCCGCCGGGGCAGAGGAGGGCCTGGCGGCCCGGGGGGCGCCGCGCGAGCTGGTGGCCCTGGTGCCGATCTGCAACGAGGATCCGGTGGCCACCTTCGCCCGTATCGCGGCCATGGATGCCTCGCTGGCCGATGCCGGGGTGGCGGCGGATTTCGCCGTCCTGTCGGACACCCGCGACGAAGACGCCGCCCGGGCCGAGCGCGACGCCTTCGCGCGCCTTCTGGCCGAGACCGGCGGCGCGGGGCGCATCTTCTACCGCCGCCGCAGCGACAACCGGGGCCGCAAGGCAGGCAATGTCGAGGATTTCATCCGCGCCTCGGGTGGCGCCTGGGACTATGCTCTGGTGCTGGATGCCGACAGCCTGATGGAAGGCGCCGCCGTGGCCCGGATGCTGGAGAGAATGCGCGCCGAGCCCGATCTGGGTCTGTTGCAGACCCTGCCGCATCTGCATTCGGCGCGGTCGGCCTTTGGTCGCGCGCTGCAATTCTCGGCCGCCTTCTTCTCGCCGGTCTTCTCGCGCGGGCTGGCGCGGATGCAGGGGCGCACCGGCCCCTTCTGGGGCCATAACGCGATGATCCGCATCCGTGCCTTCGCCGAAAGCTGCGCCCTGCCGCCGCTCGCGGGCAAACCGCCCTTCGGCGGCCCGATCCTGAGCCATGACTATGTCGAGGCCGCCCTTCTGGCCCGTGCCGGATGGCGCGTGACCCTGGATGAGACCATCGCCGGGTCGTTCGAGGAGGGGCCGGACAATATCCTGTCTTTCGCCCGGCGCGACCGGCGCTGGTGCCAGGGCAACCTGCAACATATCCGCCTGCTGACTGCGCCGGGGCTGCATCCCTGGTCGCGTTTCACCTTCCTGCAAGGGATCTTCAGCTACCTGGTCTCTCTGGTCTGGGGCCTGTTCCTGCTGGCCTCGATCGCCGCGGCGATCTGGGCGCCGCTGCCCGATTACTTCCCCGAGGCGCACCAGCTGTTCCCGGTCTTCCCCGATGACCGCACCCGCCAGATCGTCGCCCTGGGGATCGGGGTGCTGGGCCTTCTGGTACTGCCGAAACTGGCGATCCTGGGGGGCGCGCTGATCTCGGGCCGGGCCAATCGCGGCTTTGGCGGTTGGCGCGCCGCGCCCTCGATGCTGGCCGAACTGCTGCTGTCCTCGCTGCTGGCGCCGCTGCACCTGGCCTATCAGACCCGCGCCGTGCTTCAGGTGCTGTCGGGCGCCGATGGCGGCTGGCCCGCCAACCAGCGCGGCGAAGGGCGGCTGAGCTTCGGCGAAAGCCTGGGCGCGGGCGCCTGGATCAGCGCCCTGGGCGCCCTGGGTCTGGGCCTGGTGGCCTGGGTGGCGCCAGAGCTGACCCTGTGGTTGCTGCCCGTGGGCGGGCCGATGCTGCTGGCGCCGCTGCTGATCTGGGCCAGCGCGCTGCCACTGGATCACTGGCTGTTCGCCAGCCCGGAAGAGGCCGCCCCCGCCCCGGTGATCACCCGCTGGCGCGAGATCCACGCCCGCTGGTGCGCCGCGCCTGCCACGGCCACAGCCCCGGCGATGGCGCCTGTCGCGCCCACCGGGTCCGCCGCACAGGCCGCCGGGCAGCCGGGCTGACCGGCGGCCCGGTTTACTTCCCCGTGGCGGCCCGGCACTTTGTCCCAAAGATCCCAGTGACAGAGGACGGCAGGCATGGCGAGCGAGCAGCGCGCAGCGGTGAAAAGTGTTGAAAGTATTGGTGAAAATGCCACCCTGGGCGGGGCGGATCCGGCCCCCGAGACGGGAATCGACTGGGCCGACGCCTTCGACAATTTCCGCCATGTGCCCAATGCGGCCGAAATCCTGAAAAATGGCAGCGACGAGGCCCGCGCCTTCCGCGAGTCGGCCTCCAACGCCGAGTTCGACGTGGCCTATGGCCCGGGCCCGCGCGAGGTGATGGATCTCTACTGGCCCACGGGTACGCCGCGCGGCCTGGCGGTGTTCCTGCATGGGGGCTACTGGCACAAGCTGTCGAAGGACGACTGGTCGCATATGGCGGCGGGCGCGCTGGCTGCTGGCTGGGCCATGGCGATCCCCTCCTACCCCTTGGCGCCCGAGGCGCGTCTGGGCGAGATGGTGCGCGCCACTGCCCGCGCGGTCGAGGCGGCCGCAGCCCGGGTGGCCGGGCCGATCCGCATCGCGGGCCATTCGGCAGGCGGCCACCTGGCCCTGCGCCTGGCCTGCGCCGATGCGCCGATGTCCACCGCCGTGGCGCGGCGGGTGGCGCGGGTGGTGTCGATCTCGGGGCTGCATGACCTGCGCCCGCTGCGCCGCGCGCCGATGAACGCCACACTGGGCATCGACGCCGCCGAGGCCCGCGCCGAAAGCCCCGCCCTGCTGGCGCCCCGTGCGGGCAGCCAGATCGTGCTGTGGGTCGGCGCCGAGGAACGCCCGGAGCTGATCCGCCAGACCGCCCTGATGGCCGAGGCCTGGCAGGGCCGCGTGGCCCGCCTGCGCCGGGTGATCGAGAACGAGCGGCATCATTTCGACGTGGTCGACGGGTTGTTCGTGCCCGGATCGCCCCTTGGCGAGGCCTTTCTGGGCCGCGACTGAGCCCCGCCGCCCGGGCGGGCCGTCCGGGCCCGCCTTTTCCCTTGCACTGGCGCGCCCGGCCCGGTTTGATCGTCCCCGACAGCGGGGATCCACCCCGCGACAGGGGCCAGAGCCCCGCCAATGGGAGAGTGAGAATGACCCGCACCAAGCTGGCCGCAGCCCTGATGCTGTCCGCCGCCATGGCCCCCACCATGGGCGCCGCAGAAACCCTGAAGATCGGCATCCTGACCACCACCTCTGGCCCGCCCGCAGTGCTGGGCGAACATGCCCGCGACGGCGCCCTGCTGGCGGCCGAGCAACTGGGCATGGTCGGCGGCATGGAGACCGAGATCCTGGTGGTCGACGCCGAGGGCAAGCCCGATGTGGCCGCCCAGAAGGCGCGGGAGCTGGTGGAACGCGACGGCGTCGATTTCGTCATCGGTCCGATCTTTTCAAACGTCATGGGCGCCATCGCCGGTCCGGTCACCGAAAGCGCCTTCCTGCTCAGCCCCAATGCCGGGCCCTCGGTCTTCGCCGGTGAGGGCTGCGATCCGAACCTCTTCGTCGTGGCCTATCAGAACGACCAGATGCCCACGGTGATTGCCAAGCACATGAACGACGAGGGCATCGGCGATGCCTTCATCCTGGCGCCCAACTACCAGGCCGGGAAAGACAGCCTGAACGGCTTCAAGTCGGTCTTCGAGGGCGCCGTCACCTCCGAGCTTTACGTGCAGCTGGGTCAGCTGGACTACTCTGCCGAACTGGCGCAGATCGCCGCCATGCAGCCCTCGGCGGTCTATGCCTTCCTGCCGGGCGGCATGGGGGTCAACTTCGTCAAGCAATACGATCAGGCGGGCCTGAAAAGCATCCCGCTGATGACCGCCTTCACGGTGGATGAAACCACGCTGCCCGCCGAACAGGACGCGGCCCTGGGGATGCTGTCGGGCACCAACTGGTCGCCCTCGCTGGACGTGCCGGAAAGCCTGGCCTTCGTCGAGGCGTTTGAAGCCAAGTACGACTACGTCCCCGCCCTTTACGCCGCCGGTGGCTATGACGCGATGATGCTGATCGACAGCGCGGTCAAGAAGGTGGGCGCGCTGGATGACATGGACGCCCTGCGCGCGGCCCTGGAAGAGGCCGATTTCCCCTCGGTGCGTGGCAAGTTCAGCTTCTCTTCCAACCACTTCCCGGTGCAGAACTTCTATCTGGCCGAGGCGGTGCAGCGCGAAGATGGCAAATATGCCACCCAGATCATCGAGACGGTCTGGGAAGACTACGCCGACAGCTACGTCGACCAGTGCAAGATGTAAGACGGCCCTGACGGGGCTGATGGGGTCGGGTTCGCCCGGCCCCTTTTCGTGGCCGGAGGCGCCTTACCGTGTTCAATCTCTTCCTGTTGCAGCTGCTGAACGGCGCGCAATTCGGCATCCTGCTGTTCCTCGTCGCCGCCGGGCTGACGCTGGTCTTCGGGATCATGGATTTCATCAATCTGGCCCATGGCGTTCTGTACATGGTGGGCGCCTATCTGATGGCGACCTTTGCCGGGCTGACCGGCAGCTACTGGTTCGGCCTCTTGCTGGCGCTGCCCGCCACGCTGGTCTTCGGGCTGGTGCTGGAGTTTCTGGTTTTCCGAAGGCTGTATGACCGTAGCCACCTGGACCAGGTGCTGGCCACCTTCGGGCTGATCCTGATCCTCAGCGAGGGGGTGAAGATCCTTTGGGGTTCGGCGCCGCTGAACGTGGATATGCCCGCGCTGCTGTCGGGCTCGGTGCCGCTGGCCGGGCCGCTGAAATATCCGGTCTATCGCATCGCGGTCATCGCCGCCGGTCTGGCCAGCGCCGTTGGCCTTTGGGCCCTGATCAACCACACGCGCGCCGGGATGCTGCTGCGCGCGGGCGCCTCGAACCGGCCGATGGTGGCCGCCCTTGGCGTGGACATTTCGCGCCTCTTCATGCTGGTCTTTGCCGGGGGCGCCATGCTGGCGGGCTTTGCCGGGGCCATCGTGGCGCCGATCCTGTCGGTGGACCCGGGCATGGGTGAAAGCATCCTGATCCTGACCTTCGTGGTGATCGTCATCGGCGGGGTGGGGTCCATCCGCGGCGCCTTCCTGGCCGCCATCCTGGTGGGGGTCGTGGATACCGTGGGGCGCACCTTCGGGCCGATCTGGCTGCGCCTGGTGATGGACCCGGCGGCGGCCTCGCAAACCGGGCGGATGCTGGCGCCGATGCTGGTCTATCTGCTGATGGCCGCTGTCCTTTTCTGGTCGCCCACGGGCCTCTTCGGCCGCAAGGGGGCGAAATGACCGGCCTGGCCCCCCGCCTGAGCGCCGCGCTGGCGCTGTTTGTCGTCATGGCCGCCGTGCCGCCCCTGGCCCTGGCCGTGGACGACCCCTTCCTGATGGTCATCGCCAGCCGGATGCTGGTCTTTGCCATCGCCGCCCTGTCGTTGGACCTGATCCTGGGCTACGGCGCCATGGTCAGCTTTGGCCATGCGGCCTATCTGGGCATCGGCGCCTATGCCGTGGCCCTGGGCGCCCGCTGGGGCGTGACCGACCTTCTGGCGCAGATCCTGCTGGGCATGGGGATGTCCGCCGTCTTTGCCACCGTCACCGGGGCCATCAGCCTGCGCACAAGGGGTGTCTATTTCATCATGATCACCCTGGCCTTCGCGCAGATGGCCTATTTCTTCTTCGTCGCCCAGTCCTCGCTGGGGGGCGATGACGGGGTGGCGCTTCAGGCGCGATCCACCCTGCTGGGCCTGCCGCTGGAGGGGGACCGGGCGCTTTACTACACCATCCTGGGCGCGCTGGTGGCGATCTATGCAGGCCTTTACCGGCTGACCCTGTCGCGCTTTGGCCGGGTCCTGAAGGGCACGCGGGAAAACGCGCTGCGGATGCAGGCCATCGGATATCGCCCCTTCCGCTATCAGCTGGTGGCCTATGTCATCGCCGCCTGCCTGTGTTCCGTCGCGGGGGTGCTGTTGGCGAATCTCACCGAATATGTCTCGCCCGCCTATATGTCCTGGCACCGCTCGGGTGAGCTGATCGTGATGCTGGTCTTCGGCGGCATCGGCACGCTGACCGGCGCCATGGTGGGCGCCCTGGTGGCCGTGGGGCTGGAGGATCTGCTGGCGGTCTTTTCCGATCACTGGCGCCTGGGCTTCGGCCTGATCCTGGTGCTGGTGGTGCTGTTCTCGCCCGACGGGCTGACCGGGCTGCTGCGGCGGCTTGGGCTGGGAAAGGGGCGCGGCCATGACTGAGCTGTTGCAGGTGCGCGATCTGCGCAAGAGCTTTGGCGCGCTGGCGGTGACCGATGGCGTCGATCTGAGCGTGGCGGAGGGCGAGCTGCACGCCGTCATCGGCCCCAATGGCGCGGGCAAGACCACACTGATTGCGCAGCTGTCGGGCCAGCTGGCGCCCGACAGTGGCCAGGTGATCTATGCCGGGCGCGACATCACCCGCGCCGACATGGCCGCCCGGGTCGAGGCGGGGCTGGCGCGGTCCTTCCAGATCACCGCGCTGCTGCCGGGGATGACGGTGCTGGAAAACGTGGCGCTGGCGGTGCAGGCGCGCGCGGGCAGTTCGTTCCGGTTCTGGCGCGATGCGGGGGCGGAAGAGGTCACCAACGCCCAGGCCCGCCAGGCGCTGGAAGAGGTCGGGCTGGCCGACCGGGCCGGGGTGCTGGCGCGGGCGCTTTCCCATGGCGAACAACGGCAGCTGGAACTGGCCGTGGCCCTGGCCACCAAGCCGCGTCTGCTGCTCTTGGACGAGCCGCTGGCGGGCACCGGCGGCGCCGAGGCCGAGCGGCTGGTGGCCCTGATGCAGCGCCTGAAGGGGCGGCTGACCCTTGTGCTGATCGAACATGACATGGACGCGGTCTTCCAGCTGGCCGACCGGATCTCGGTGCTGGTCTACGGCCGCATCGTGGCCTCGGGCAGCCCTGCGGCGGTGCGCGCCGACCCGGCGGTGCGGGCGGCCTATCTGGGCGAGGAGGACGCGTGATGCTGCGGATCGAGGGGTTGCAGGCGGGCTATGGCGAGGCGCAGGTGCTGCACGGCGTGGACCTCAGCGTCGGCGCGGGCGAGGTGGTCACGCTGATGGGCCGCAATGGCATGGGCAAGACCACGACGATCTCGACCCTTTTCGGCCTCTTGCCCGCGCGCGGCGGCGTGGTGACGATCGACGGCCAGGACATGACCGGGGCCGGGCCGCATCGGGTGGCGCGGGCCGGTCTGGGGCTGGTGCCCGAGGGGCGGCAGGTCTTTCCGAACCTGACGGTCGAGGAAAACCTGGTGGCCACCGCGCGGCGTGGCGGCCCCTGGTCGCTGCAAGCGGTCTGGGATCTGTTCCCCCGGCTGAAGGAACGGCGGCGCAACATGGGCGATCAGCTGTCGGGGGGCGAGCAGCAGATGCTGGCCGTGGGGCGCGCACTGATGACCAACCCCCGGCTGGTGGTGCTGGACGAGGCCACCGAGGGGCTGGCGCCGCTGATCCGCGAAGAGATCTGGGCCTGCCTGGCGCGCATCCGAGCCGAGGGCGCCGCGATCCTGGTGATCGACAAGAACGCCGACGCGCTGAGCCGCTTTGCCGACCGCCATTACGTGCTGGAAAAGGGGCAGGTGGTTTGGACGGGCTCCAACGCCGATCTGCTGGCGGATGTGGGCGGGGTGAAGGAACGTTGGCTGCACGTGTGAGGTGGGGTTGAGTCTGCGCTGCCCGCGGGGCCAGAGCGTGGCATTGCCGCCCGACTGCCGGGGGCGCTGCCCCCGGACCCCCGGAGTATTTCTAGCCATCGAATAGAAGGGGCGCGGCGTGGGGTAGGCGACGGGGCGCGCGCGGGCCTTGGGCATTGCGCTCTCTTGCGCCCGGGCGCCGCCCGGCGCATCTTGCCGCCCGAGGAGACCGAAAGGACAGTTCATGAGCACCCCCCTGATCATCCAGATTCGCTGCCGCCCCGGCACCACCTATGATGTCGCGGGCCAGATCGTCCTGCGGGAGTTCCATTCCGAGCTTTATTCCACCTCTGGCGAGTTCGACCTGCTGCTGAAGGTCTACCCGCCCGAGGATGCCGACGTGGGCCTGTTTGTTGACGAATGCTTCAAGGGCATCGAGGGGATCGAGCGGACCCTGACCACGCTGACCTTCAAGGCCTTCTGACAGGGCCTTCCGACTGGGCCTTCCGGGCGCAGACCTGACGGATTGAAGAAGGGCGGCCCGGGTGGGGCCGCCCTTTGCTGTTCGGGGCGTTTGGACCTGTCCGCGCGGGGCGGCTCAGACCGCCTGCCAGTCCAGGCTTTCGAGGTTTTCGCGGAAGGCGAATTTCACCAAATGCACCTCGACGATGCTTTTGGCGCGGGCCAGGCCCGCGTCGTCGTCGGCGCTCACATGCATGTGAAGGCCCGTCGCATCGGCGCGCAACAGGGCTGGGCCGGGGGGCAGGGCGGCCTCTCCCTCGGTCGGGGTGAAGCGGACCTCGACCTTGTGGGCAAAGTGCTTGCACAGCTGTTGCAGATATTTCGAGCCATGGTCGGTGGCGTAATGAGCCTGGGCAGCGGGCATGGGGGAAAGCCTTCTCTGATTCTTTCGCTAAGGTATGTTCTTGACCCCTCGGAAACAACGGGATAGCCCCGGGGCGTTGCCGTCAGCCCACTCTCGCCGCGCGCATCGCGCGGAACGGGGGCCAGCCAATCGGCGGGACCCCGAGCCCCTGGAGTATAGCATGACCCTTTTCGCGACTGTTTCCGCGCGCCTTCTGCGCCCCGCCGCCCTGAGTGCGGCCGCCCTTCTGGCCGCCACCGCCGCCCAGGCGGACCCCGTCAGCTTCGAGACCGCCCAGGGCGCGATGGAGCTGCCTGCTGCCCCCCAGACCATCGTCGCCTATGAGCTGGCCTCGGTCGATACCCTGGCGGCCCTGGGCCATGTGCCCGCCGGTGTGCCGGGGCCGATCTATGTGCCGCATATCGCCGAACAGGCCGCTGACGCGCAGACCGTGGGCACCCTCTTCGAACCCGATTTCGAGGCCGTGGCCGCCATGCAGCCCGATCTGGTCGTCGTCGGCCTGCGGTCGCTGAAACAGAAGGACGCGCTGGAGCGGATCGCGCCGGTGGCCGACATGTCCGTGGGCCCCGATGCGGTGACCGACGGCCTGGCCCGCCTGGCGGCCTTCGGTGCCCTGCTGGGCGAAGAAGACAAGGCCGCAGAGCTGGCCGCCCAGGTGGACACCAAGCTGGCAGCGGCTCGCGCCGCGGTCGAGGCGACCGGCGGCAATGCCCTGATCGTGCTGACCAATGGTCCGAAGGTCTCTGCCTATGGCATCGGTTCGCGCTTCGGCTGGCTGCACAGCCAACTGGGCTGGCCCGCCGCCGCCGATGAGATCGACGCCAGCAGCTCGCACGGCGAGGCGATCTCCTTCGAGTTCATCGCCGATGTGAACCCCGATACGCTGATCGTCGTCGACCGGGGCGCCGCCATCCAGTCGGGCGACCAGAACGGTCTGACCACCCTCGACAACGAGCTGGTCCATTCGACCACCGCCTGGAAAGAGGGCCGCGTCCTCTTCGTGCCGGCGGCCGAGATGTATATCTCTTCGGGCGGCGTGCAATCGCTGATGACCGTGCTGGACGCGATCACCGAAGGCCTGTCGGAGAGCGCATCCTGAGACTGCCCCTAGCCATGCAGGCCCTGGCGGTGCTGGGGCCTCTCGCCATCCTGTCCCTGTTCATCGGCGCCGTGCCGGTGAGCCTTGGGGATTTCCTGCATGATCCCGACAGTCAGCGCCTGCTGCTGATCTCGCGGCTGCCGCGCACCTTTGCGGCGCTGTTGGCGGGGGCTGCGCTGGCCGTCAGCGGACAGATCATGCAGATCCTGGCCCGCAACCGCTTTGTCGAACCGATGACGGCGGGGGCGGGGCAGTCGGCGGCGCTTGGCGTGCTGATCGCCGCGCTGCTGTTTCCCGCCTCTGCCATCTGGGCCAAGATGTCCGTGGCGGCGCTGACCACCCTTGTGGGCTCGGCCGGCCTTCTGCTGATCCTGCGCCCGCTGCCACCCACCCAACCGCTGCTGGTGCCGCTGGTGGCGCTGATCTACGGCGGGCTGATCGGCGCTGTGGTCACCTTCATCGCCTATCAGGGCGACATGCTGCAATTCATCGGCACCTGGTTGACGGGCGAGCTGTCGGGGGTGCTGGCCGGGCGGTACGAACTTCTGTGGATCGCGGGGGCGGCGGCGGCGGCCACCTGGCTGATCGCCGACCGGCTGACGGTGCTGGCCCTGGGCGAGGATGCGGCGCGGGGGCTGGGCCTGAACGTCCAGCTGATCACCGCCGCCGGGCTGGCGGCGCTGTCGGTGACCACCGCCACGGTGGTGGTCACCCTGGGCGCCATCCCCTTTGTCGGGCTGATCGTGCCCAATATCGTGGCCCGCCGCATGGGCGACAACCTGCGCCGCGCCATTCCCGTCTCGGCCTTTGCCGGGGCCGCGCTGGTGCTGGCCGCCGACATCCTGGGCCGGGTGCTGCGCGCGCCCTACGAGATCCCGGTCTCGGTCCTGGTGGGCGTGCTGGGCGCGGCGGTCTTCCTGTGGCTTCTCTATAACGAGCCGCGCCATGGCTGAGCGGGGCATGGACGAAATGGCACCCCCCGCCGCGCGCGACGGCAGGAGCAACCGCCAGGGCGCGGGGACGGCCCCGGTGGCCGAGGCCGCGCCGCCCGCCCTGGGGCGCCGGCTGATCTGGCTGGCGCTGGCGGTCCTGCTCGCCTCGGCGGTCTACATGGTCTACGGCGCCAAGGGCTCCTGGGGGTTCATCCTGCCCTTCCGGGGCGGCAAGCTGGCGGCGATGCTGCTGGTGGCCAGCTGCCTGTCGGTGGCCACGATCCTGTTTCAGACCATCACCGGCAACCGTATCCTCACCCCCTTTCTGCTGGGGTTCGACGCGCTGTATCTGATGATCCTGGCCCTGCTGGTGCATCTGCTGGGGGCCACCGCCTATGTGACCCTGCCCGCAGCCGCTCTTTTTGCGCTGAACACCGCGCTGATGTCGGTGCTGGGGCTGGGCCTGTTCCTGCTGCTGCGCCGGGGCGCGCGGGGCGAGATGATGCGGCTGGTCCTGACGGGGATCATCTTTGGCGTCTTCCTGCGCTCGGCCACGGATTTCATCCAGCGGCTGATCGACCCGGCGGAATATTCCGTCGTCACCTCGGTCAGCTATGCGCGGTTCAACACCGTCGATCCTGTGCTGCTGCCCTTGACCGCCGCCGTCATCCTGCCGGTCCTGTGGCTGGCCTGGCGGATGCGCCACCGGCTGGACGTGCTGGGCCTGGGCGATGCGGTGGCCCTTAGCCTGGGCGAGGCGCCGCGCCGGGGTCAGTCCATCGTGCTGGTACTGATCTGCGTGCTGGTGGCCGCAGCCACCGCCCTGGTCGGCCCCATGGCCGCCTTCTTCGGCCTGATCGTCTCGGCCCTGGCTCATGCCATCACCCCCACCGAACGCCATGCGATCCTGCTGCCCTCGGCGGCGCTGACCGGCTGCGTGGTGCTGGTCGGCGGCCAGACCGTGCTGGAACGCGTCCTGGCCCTGACCACCCCCATTGCCGTAGTGATCGAGGCCCTGGGCGGGGCGCTGTTCCTGGCCCTTCTGCTGAAAAGGAAACGCGCATGATCCGCGTAAGCAACGTCAGCCATGCCATCGGCGGCGCGCCGATCCTGCATGACATCTCGGTCGAGATCCCCAAGGGCGGCATTACCGCGCTGATCGGGCCCAATGGCGCGGGCAAATCGACCCTGCTGTCGCTGATCGCCCGGCTGTCGGTGCTGAAACAGGGCGAGATCGAGGTCGACGGGCTGCGCATCGGCCAAGTCAGCGACCGCGAGCTGGCCCGCCACCTGGCGATCATGGCGCAGTCCACACAGGTCTCGGCCCGGCTGCGGGTCGAGGAACTGGTGGGCTTTGGCCGCTATCCCTGGCACCGGGGCCGTCCGGGGGCCGAGGATCACCGTATCGTCGAGGCGGCCATCGCCCGCTTCGGCCTGGAGGCCATGCGCCACCGCTTCCTCGATGAGATCTCGGGCGGGCAGCGCCAGCGCGCCTTCGTCGCCATGGCCTTTGCCCAGGACACCGATTACCTGCTGCTGGACGAGCCGCTGAACAATCTCGACATCGCGGGGGCGCGTAGCCTGATGCGGCTGCTACGGCAGATGGCGGATGAGGACGGCAAGACCATCGTCATCGTGTTGCACGACATCAACTATGCCTCCCGTTTCGCCGACCGGATCGTCGCCCTGCACCAGGGCCGCGTGGCCGCCATGGGCGCGCCCGCCGAAATCGTCACCGAGGCGCTGTTGCGCGATGTCTTCGGCACCGATGCCGAGATCTCACAGCAGGACGGGCGCCCGGTGGTGCTGGTCTAGGCGGGGCAGGGGCGGGCGATCCCGGCCCGCTCTGCCCAGGATCCGCGCAGCCTGCGGCCCCTCTTCCCGCGGCGGGGCGGTCTGCCTGCGCGGGGCTCTTGCCTTTTTCCGGTGCACGGCGAATGTTGACAAGAATAGTCGGCTATCATAAGCCCGGCGCGACGCCAGCACCCTGCGACCCCTCGTCGCCCTGCCAGCCCGGATGGCGCGTCACCGCCCAAGGGGTTCTCAGTCCCCCGAGGGGCGGCGACGCGCGAAACATTTGCCCCGAAGGCGGGGCAGCGGGTATGGGCAAGGGGGCCGTCCTCGAACCCCCGCGATCTGAAAGGGAGCATGGCAATGGCAAATCGGCAGGCACGACCGGGTCTGATCCTTTCGGCGGCGCTGGCGGCGCTGTTGTCCGCCGCCCCGCTTGCGGCGCAAGAGGGCACGGCCCCGGCAGAGACGACCGCCCCGACCACCACCGCCCCGGCCCCGGCAGAGACGGCCATCCCTTCCGCAGAGACGCCCCCCGCCCCTGGAGAGACGACCGCCGCGCCCGCAGGGACCGAGGCCGCGCCGCAGGTGCCGGGCGATCTGGCGCCCGCCCTGGGCAGCCCGACCCCTGCCGCCGAAGCTGCCCCGGCCCTGCCGGGCAGCGACAGCGCCCCCGCCGCGCCCGCGCCGGGCGACAGTGCCCTGGCCGAGGCCATCGTCGCGCCGGCCGAGACCGCCGGGGAGGGCGCCCCCGTGGCCGACCCGGCCGCCGAGGTCGCGACCCCCGCTGTTGAGACCACGATCGCTACCCCTGACGCCACGACCCCCGAAGCTACGCCCACGACCCCTGACGCGGCGACCCCTGCCCCCGAGGCCGGGCTGGCGGGCGCCTGGGCGCGCAGCCAGCAGTTCCTGGTCAACGGCGGCCCGGCGATCTGGGCCATCGCGGCCCTGTCTGTCGTCACCGTGGCGCTGATCCTTTGGAAGATCTGGCGGCTGGTGCTGGCGGGCGCCTGGTCGCGCCGCGCCTCGCGCAAGGCTGTCGTGGCCTGGGAAAACGGCGAGGCAGGCATCGCCATGGACCTGATCGAGGGGCGCAAGGGCGTCCGCTCGCGCCTGACCCGCGCCGCCATGCGCGCCCGCCTGTCCCTGTCGGACGAGGCCGCGCGCGAGGAAACCAGCCGCGTGGCCCGGGGCCTTCTGGCGCAGCAGGGCTCGGCCCTGCGTGCGCTGGAACTGATCTCGACCATCGCGCCGCTGCTGGGTCTGCTGGGCACCGTCATGGGCATGATCTCGGCCTTTCAGGCCCTGCAAGAGGCAGGCAGCCGCGCCGACCCGTCGATGCTGGCAGGCGGCATCTGGGAGGCGCTTCTGACCACCGCCGCCGGTATGGCCGTGGCGATTCCCGCCTCGGCGGCGCTGACCTGGTTCGAGGCGGTGCTGGACAGCCTGCGCGCCGACCTGGAGGATCTCTCGGCCCGGATCTTCGTCGCCGATCTGCCCGGCGACGGGATGGGCGAGAACATCACCAAGCTGGCCGCGCAGTAAGTCCGCGCCGGATCTGCCGCGATGCCCTTTGTCGACGATACCCCGCGCCCGCGCCGCAAACCCTCGCTCACGCCGATGATCGACGTGGTGTTTCTGCTGCTGGTCTTCTTCATGCTGGCCTCGCGCTTTGGCGCCGATGAGGTGCTGCCGCTGCCTTTGGCCTCGTCCCAGGGGGGCAGCGCCTATGCCGGGCCACCGCGTCTGGTGGACGTGGGGCCCGAGGGGCTGCGCCTGAACGGCGCCGAGGTGACGGCAGAGGGCCTGGCCGAACGGCTGGGCGCGCTGACCCAGGCGCCGTCCGACACCATCATCCTGCGCGGCCAGGATGCGGCCCCGCTGCAACGGGTGGTGGATGTGGCGGGCGCCCTGCGCGCCGCGGGCTTTACCAACCTCGTGCTGGTGGAGTGAGCGCCATGGCCCGATCCGCCCAGACCATGCGCTTTACCCCGCCGCCGCGCCGGCCCCGGGGCGAAAGCATCGTGCCGATGATCAACGTGGTCTTCCTGCTGCTGATCTTCTTCCTGATGACCTCGCGCCTGGCGCCGCCGGAACCCTTCGAGGTCGCGCCGCCGCGCGCCGCCGAGGGGGTCGAGGCCGGGGATGTGCCGGTTCTTTACCTCTCGCCCGAGGGCGAGATCGGCTTTGAAGAGGCCCGGGGCGAGGCGGCGATCGCGGCCTTTGCCGCCCGGGTGGCCGGGACCGACGGGGCAGGGGCGCCGCCGCAGCTGCGCGCCGATGCCGCCACCGAGGCCGCCGTGGTCGCCCGCACCCTGCGCGCCCTGACCGAGGCGGGCCTGTCGGAGGTCGCGCTGGTGGTGGCGCCGCGATGAGACGTCTTGCCGAAACCCTGGCCTTCCTGGCCCTGGCCGTGGGCCTGCACCTGGCCCTGGCAATCCGCGTCCCCGCCTCTGGCAGCGAATCCGGCGGAGCCGGCGGCGAGGCCATGGTCACCCTTCAGGGCGCCCCGGCGGGGATGGAAGAGATGATCCGCGCCTGGGAGACCCCGCCCGAGGCGGAGGTGGACCCCGAGGCGCCAGAGCCGCTGCCGCCCGAGCCGGTCGAAGAAATCGCCCGCCCGGTGATCGAGGAAACCCCGCCGCCCGCGATGCCCAGCCTCGACGTGGCCGAGGCCAGCGCCGATACCCTGAGCGTGCCCAGTTTCGACACCGAGGTGCCCCCGCCGCCGCAGCCCCCCGAAGAGCTGCCGCAGGAGATTGCCGAGCAGCCGCCCGAACCGGCACCTGCGCCCGTGGAAGAGCAGCCCGAGGTGGTCGAGGACGAGGCCCCCGATCTGGCCCCGGTGGCCAGCCTGCGCCCGATGACCCGGCCCGAACAGGCCGCGCCCCAGGTCGAGGCCGCCCCTCCGCCCCCGCCAAAGCCGGAACCGGCGCCCGAGCCCAAGCCCGAGGCGCGCCCCGCCGACCGCACCCAGCAGGCCCAGACGGGCGGTGCAGGCGGCGTCACGCAACGCGCCGCCGGATCGGGGGGCAGCGCCCAGGCCGGCAATGCGGGCAATGCCCAGGTGCGCACCGGCAATGCCCAGCAAGAGGCGAGATTGCAGGCGGTCTGGGGTGCCAAGATCCGCGCCCGGATCGAACGCCGCAAACGCTTTCCCAACGGGATGCGCGGCCAGACGGGCCGGGTGGTGATGCGGATCACCGTCTCCCGCGACGGCGCGATCCTGGGGGCCGCGATCGCGCGCTCCTCTGGTCAGCCCGCCTTCGACCAGGCCGCCGTCCAGGCGGTGCAGCGCGCGGGCCGTCTGCCCGCCGCGCCCCAGGGGCTGAGCCAGCCCAGCTATACCTTCAACCTGCCGATGGATTTCTCCTGATCCGTTAGGGGCCGGTAGTGTGCCGGGGGAGGGGGCTTTGCCCCCTCTTGAGCCGTGCCGGCTCAATTCACCCCCAGGATATTTCTAGCCAACAAATAATAGAAAGGGGGGGGCGTCGCTGCGGAGGCGGTACGGGCGGGTTGGTCCAGTCGGGCCGCCGAAGAGCGGGGCGTCGCGGGGCAAATCCCGGGCGCCTGTGCTTTGATCCACTTTTTGGGGTTTCCCCAGAGCTTTCCACAACAAATCGTAGTTACCCCCAAGTTTAGACTTTACAGGGGGGCCTCCGGGCCACACCATATTTCGTAGGAAGCGGCGGAAATCGCCCCGTTTCTAGAGCAGGCACCTAGCGCTTGGGGCGCTGCCAGCCCCTCGCGCTACCATAAAACGAGGTGGCGTCATGGCATTGTCCGAATCCTTCATTTCCGACGAACTGCACCCGATCGACATCGTCGAGACCCTGGCCGAACATCACGCCTGGGACTTCGACCGGATCGGTGACGATCAGATCGCCATGGCGGTCGAGGGGCAATGGCGCACCTATTCCGTCACCCTGGCCTGGTCGGCCTATGACGAGACCCTGCGTCTGGTCTGTACCTTCGAGATGGAGCCCCCCGCCGAGGCGCTGCCCGGTCTTTACGAGCTGCTGAACCACGTCAACGATCAGTGCTGGGCCGGGGCCTTCACCTATTGGGCCGAGCAGCAGCTGATGGTCTATCGCTACGGCCTGGTCCTGAGCGGCGAGCAGATGGCCAGCCCCGACCAGATCTCGACCCTGATTTCCGCCGCCGTCCTCTCGGCCGAACGCTATTACCCGGCGTTCCAGCTGAACGTCTATGGTGGCAAGTCCCCGCGCGCCGCGCTGGAGGTCGCCATTGCAGAGGCCTATGGCCGCGCGTAACACTATGCCCCGACGCGAGATTAGCTGAGGGGGAGAGATGTCCTTGGACAAGGTGGCCGAACGCGGCCTGGTGCTGCTGGGATGCGGCAAGATGGGGTCCGCCATGCTGGCGGGCTGGCTGAAACGCGGCTTGCCCGCCACGTCGGTCTGGGTGCTGGATCCGAAACCCTCGGACTGGCTCAAGGGGACCGGGGTGCATCTGAACGCGGGCCTGCCCGAGGCGCCCGCCGTGGCGCTGATCGCGGTGAAGCCGCAGATGATGGGCGATGCCCTGCCGGGGCTGGCGGCGCTTGGCAATGGCACGACGCTGTTCCTGTCGGTGGCCGCAGGCACCCCTATTGCGGCCTTCGAGGCCGCCTTTGGCGCCGAAAGCCCGGTGATCCGCGCCATGCCCAACACCCCCGCCGCCGTGGGCCGGGGCATCACCGCCATCATCGGCAATGCCCATGCCACCCCCGCCGACCTGGACCTGGCCGATGAGCTGCTCTCGGCCGTGGGGCAGGTGGTGCGGCTGGAGGAAGAGGGCCAGATTGACGCCGTCACCGGTGTCTCGGGCTCCGGCCCCGCCTATGTCTTCCACCTGATCGAGACCCTGGCGGCGGCGGGCGAGGCCCAGGGCCTGGCGCCCGACCTGGCCATGCAGCTGGCCAAGGCCACCGTGGCGGGCGCCGGCGCCCTGGCCGAAGAGGCCCAGGAAGACCCGGCGCAGCTGCGGGTCAATGTGACCAGCCCGAACGGCACCACCCAGGCGGCGCTGGAGGTGCTGATGGACGCGCAGACGGGCTTTGCCCCGCTGCTGAAAAAGGCGGTGAAGGCCGCAGCCGATCGCGGACGGGAGCTGGCCAATGGCGGATGAGATCACTTTCGACGACTTCCTGAAGGTCGACATCCGGGCGGGCCGCGTGGTGCGCGCCGAACCCTTCCCCGAGGCGCGCAAACCGGCGCTGAAGCTGTGGATCGATTTCGGCCCCGAGATCGGCGAGAAGAAGACCTCGGCCCAGATCACCGCCCATTACACACCCGAAACCCTGGTGGGGAAGATGGTCATGGCGGTGGTGAACTTCCCGCCGCGCCAGATCGGGCCGGTGCGTTCCGAGGTGCTGACGCTTGGCGTGGCCGATGACGACGGCGGCGTGGTGCTGGTCACCCCCGATCAGGACGTGACCCCGGGCCAGAGGATGCACTGATGAAAAAGCGGATCCTGCTGTCCCGCCCGATGCCGCCGGGCACGATCGCCGCGGCCTCCGAGCTGTTCGATGTCGAGGTGCGCGACAGCACCCGGCCCATGTCGGCGGCCGAGCTGCGCGCCGGGCTGGCGGTCTACGACGGCATGATGGTTACCCTGGGCGATGCGGTCACGGCCGAGGTCTTGCAGGATTTCGGCCGCCCGCGCTGCAAGATCCTGGCCAATTTCGGCGTCGGCTATAACCATATCGACGCCGAGGCCTGCCGCGCCCATGGGGTGACGGTGACCAATACCCCCGGCGCGGTGACCGATGCCACGGCGGATGTGGCCATGACGCTGATCCTGATGGCCTGCCGCCGCGCGGGCGAGGCCGAACGGCTGGTGCGCGCGGGCCAGTGGGAAGGCTGGCACCCGACCCAGATGCTGGGCCAGCATGTGACGGGGGCCAAGCTGGGCGTGATCGGCATGGGCCGTATCGGCCAGGCCATCGCGCGGCGCTGCCATTATGGGTTCGGGATGGAGGTGGGCTACTTCAATCGCTCGGCGAAAGAGACCGAGATGCCCGCCACCCGCTACGAGGTGTTGGAGGATCTGGCGGCCTGGGCCGATATCCTGGTGGTCGCCACCCCGGCCAGCCCGGAAACCCACCACCTTGTGGGCCGCGCCATCTTCAAGGCGATGCCGCCCCATGCCCGGCTGGTCAATATCGCGCGCGGTGACATCGTGGACGAGCTGGCGCTGATCGCTGCACTGGAGGCGGGCGAGATCGGCGGTGTGGGCCTGGATGTCTACGAACATGAACCCGAGGTGCCCGAGGCGCTGCTGATCCACGAGAACGCGGTTCTGCTGCCGCATCTGGGCACCGCCTGTCTGGATGTGCGCGAGGACATGGGCGCCATGGCGGTGGAAAACCTGCGCGCCTTCTTCGCCGGCGAGGACTGCCCCAACCGGGTGAACTGAGCAGACGGGCGCACAGCGGGGGCGCGGCCCATTGTTCCTATTCGACGGCTGGAAATACTCCGGGGGAGCCGCCCGCCGGGCGGCGGGGGCAGCGCCCCCTAGCCGGGCGGGCCTTGCGTCGACGGGGTCATGGGGGCTCTGCCCCCGTCCGCCTGTGGCGGCCTCCCCCGGGATATTTCTGGCAAACGAGAAGAGGGGGCGGGGCACTTCGGCCTGCCTTTGGCGCCTAGGGGGCCACCAGCGAGCGCGACAGGGCGTCGAAGATGAAGGCGCCGGGCAGGCGCAGTTCAGGGGGCGCCTCCAGCTGGCGGGTGTAGAGCTCGGCCAGGCGGATGTAGCGCAGGTGGCGCATCGGGTCGGCCTGGACCTCGGAAATGTCGATGATCTGGATATTGGCACGGCGCGCCGCCTGGGCCACCAGGGGCGAGTTGGCGGGCAGGGCGCCGAGGCGCGGGCGCCCGCCCGCGATGCGCGAGGACAGCGCCAGGGCCCGGTCGTCGGGCGAGGAGAGGATCACCATCGGGGCGGGCAGCGGCCCCACCTCTTGCATCAGGCGGATGAAGGCGAAGACGTCGATATCGGGGGCGGCCAGCACCACGTCGAGCCGCGCCAGCACATCCTCGCGCCCCGACAGTTTCAGCGTCCGCAGGCTTTCCATCGTCAGGAAGGCCCCCATGGAGTGGCCAAAGACCAGCAGGCGGCGGTGGCCCGCAGTCAGGTCGGTGATCAGCGAGGTCAGCTCGCCGCGCGAGAAGAGCGCGGCCTGGCGGTCGCCCTCGTATTCCAGCGGCTTGCCGGTCGAGGGCCAGGAGAAGAGCACGGGCGCCACGCCCGCGTCGGCCTCGACCGCGATCTGGGCCAGGCGGAACAGCGCCTCCTGGTAGCTGGTGTTGTAGCCGTGGATGTAAAGGCCCGCCTCGCCCTCGGGGCCGCCACGCCCCCCCCGGGTGGCGGCGAGGAAGGCGGCACGGGTCAGAACGCCGCTGTCCAGCACCACATAGCTGCGCGCCGGGTCGGGGCTGGGCCCTTCAGGATAGGCGATCTGTTCGCCGGGTGCCTCGGGCGGCACCGAGATGTCGTAATAGCGATAGGTGGTGGCGAAGGCGGGCAGGTTTTCATAGCCGGTGACGGCGGCGCGGTTGCTGGCGGCATAGACGCGGATCATCCGGGGCGCGGTGGCGGCGGCCTCGGGGTGGGGGGCCAGCACCTCGGGGCCGGGGCGCGGGGCGCAGGCGGCCAGCAGGGCGAGGCTGATCAGCAGGGTCAGGCGGGCCAGAAGCGCCAGGAGGACGGGTCGGAACATCGCGCGGCCTTTCACGGCGGCGCCCGCAGATCCGGCGCCCGCCCCGGTCAGACCATCTTGCGCGGCGCGGGTCAACCGGGGCAGAGGGCACGGGCAGGGGGCAGGTGCATGGGCCAGAGGGGCCAGCCCGCTGTGCCAGCTCAGGGGGCCTGGTCGCCCATCTCTTCGCGCCAGTGGCGGCGGCAGAGCGAGACATAGGTTTCATTGCCGCCGATCTGGATCTGGGCGCCGTCGCGCAGGGCCTTGCCGTCGGCCCCGCGTCGCACCACCATGGTGGCCTTCTTGCCGCAATGGCAGATGGTGCGCACCTCGCGCATCTCGTCGGCCAGGGCCAGCAGGGCGGCCGAGCCGGGGAAAAGCTCGCCCCGGAAATCCACGCGCAGGCCATAGCACATGATCGGCACCCGCAGATCGTCCACCACGCGGGCCAGCTGCCAGACCTGGTCACGGGTCAGGAACTGCGCCTCGTCGATGAAGACGCAGGCAAATTCCCCGGCGGCGCGACGCGCCTCGATCTTGGCGAAGAGATCGTCGTCTGCATCGAAGGTGTCGGCCTCGGCGCCGATGCCGATGCGCGAGCCGATCCGCCCTTCGCCCGCGCGATTGTCGAACCGCGCGGTCAGCAGATAGGTGTCCATGCCGCGTTCGCGGTAGTTGTGCGAGGCCTGCAACAGGATCGTCGATTTGCCCGCGTTCATGGTGGAGTAGTGGAAGTAAAGCTTGGCCATGGGGGTAGATAGGCCGGGCAGGGGGCGGGCGGCAAGATGGCTTGCCGGTTGTCGGGGGGCCTTTCTGGCCCGGCTTTGTCTGCGACCTTGGTCTTGAAAGCCGAGAAAAACCTTGCTGATGCCATATCGCGTCAGGATGCTTCGGGGTGGGACCAACCTTGGGGGATCAGATGCAAGTTAGATCGGGAACGGTGCGCCGGAAGGGCGGCGCGCAAATGAGTGGCCTCACGCCAAAACGTGTGTGCCGGGCGCGAGGCGGGAACACGCGGCGGGCGCTGGTTTTTGCTCTGGCCTGCGGGTTGGGGGTGACTGGCTGTACGGAGCATCACCTTCACGAGGCAGAGCGCGAAGCGCTGAAGAATAGCGCGATCAACGCGCCGCTTCCGTCTCTTACGAAGGCGAAGACCTTGTCCGAGGCCGCGACTTTGGCCGAGGAATTGTCGAACGCCTATGCTGACGCGGCGCGAAACGCGAGCCAGAGCCAGGATCTCTTTGCGGTAATAACCTTTGTCGCTGCGGCATCGACCGCAGCCGGTGCCGTGCAGGGAGTGTCCGACGAGGTGCTGGCAAACCGGGCGATCGTCGGAACCGGGGCGACGATCGGCGCGACCAGGATGACCCCGAAGGCGGGCATCCAGGAAGTCTACAAGGGAGCGCGCAAGCTGAACTGTATCAGCCTTGCGGCGCGCCTTCAGGGCAGGCCGTCCGGGGATGAGACTCCCTACCCCGAGATCACCGTCGCGGCGATCCGGCACGTGATGCTGTCGACCCATGGCGCATTGGCGCGGGATCCTGCGAGTTTCGACACGATGTTCGGGAATTTCGCTGACGCTATCAAGGCCAGTCGCGAGGAACTCGTCAACCATCAGGACGTAGGTGCCTACGTCGCTTTGATCGAGAAGTGCCTGAGCGATACCGCCACCTTGCCCAAGACTTGATGCGACCCGGGCGGCGGCGAGGCGGACCGTGCCAGTTAGGCAACCGCCGGTAACGGGCTGTGGTGTGTCCTTTGCCAGTCAACCGTCCCGCGGACCGTTCGGGCAAGCCTTGGCAACGACAAGGCGACGTGCCGCGAAAGGCGCACAAAGGAAAACCCCCGCCGGATCTCTCGGGCGGGGGCAGATGTCGTCGGGCGGCGCAATCCACCAGCGCGGGCGCGCCTCAGATCAGCGGCACCAGGGGCACGCCGCAGCCTGCAAGGGCCAGCAGCGCGGTGGCGCAGGCCAGGGGCAGCAGCGCCCGGATCACGCCTGAAGCGCCGTGACCTGGATTTCGCCCTCGATCCGCGACTTCATCGCCTTCGCGGCCGCCTTGGCCCCGGCGGCGGTGGTGAAGTAGGGGATCTTGTCATACAGCGCGACCGAGCGGATCTCGCGGCTGTCGGCCACCGATTGCGCGCCCTCGGTGGTGTTCAGCACCAGCCCGATGGCCCCGTCCTTCAGCAGGTCGACGATGTTCGGCCGGCCCTCGTAGACCTTGTTCACCGTCTCGACCGCCAGGCCCGCGGCCGCCAGCCAGTCGGCGGTGCCACGGGTGGCCACCAGACCGAAGCCCAGCTCGACCAGGATCTGCGCGGCCTCCAGCATGTCCGGGATCTTGTCCGCGTCGCGGATCGAGATGAAGACGCGGCCCTCGGTCGGCAGATGCGTCCCGGCGCCCAGCTGGGCCTTCAGGAAGGCGCGGGGGAAGGTGGTGTCATAGCCCATCACCTCGCCGGTCGAGCGCATTTCCGGCCCGAGCAGGGTATCGACGCCGGGGAAACGGGCGAAGGGCAGCACGGCCTCTTTCACCGCGAAGCCCTCGATCTGCGGATCGACCAGGTCGAAGCTGGCCAGCTTTTCGCCCGCCATGACGCGCGCGGCGATCGAGGCAATGGGCGAGTTCACCGCCTTGGCCACGAAGGGCACGGTGCGCGAGGCGCGGGGGTTCACCTCGATCAGGTAGATGACCTCTTTGCCCTCTTCGGTCTTCACGGCGAATTGCACGTTCATCAGGCCGACCACGCCCAGTTCCAGGGCCAGGGCCCGCGACTGGCGCTTCAGCTCGGCCATGACCTCTGCCGACAGCGAGTAGGGGGGCAGCGAACAGGCGCTGTCGCCCGAGTGCACGCCCGCCTCTTCGATATGCTGCATGATGCCTGCCACATGGACGTCTTCGCCGTCGCAGAGCGCGTCCACGTCGATCTCGGTCGCGCCCGACAGGTAGCTGTCCAGCAGCACGGGGCTATCACCCGAGACCACCACGGCGTCTCGGATGTAGCGTTTCAGCCCCTCCATGTCGCGGACGATCTCCATCGCGCGGCCGCCCAGCACGTAAGAGGGGCGGATGACCAGCGGGAAGCCGATGTCCTCGGCCAGGGCCAGGGCCTCTTCGTCGGAATGGGCGATGGCGTTCTTCGGCTGCTTCAGGCCCAGGCGGTTGACCAGATCCTGGAACCGCTCGCGGTCTTCGGCCAGGTCGATGGCGTCCGGCGTGGTGCCCAGGATCGGGATCCCGGCCTCTTCCAGCGCATTGGCCAGTTTCAGGGGGGTCTGGCCGCCGAACTGCACGATCACGCCATGTAGGGTGCCGTTCGATTGCTCGACGCGCAGGATTTCCATCACATGCTCGAAGGTCAGCGGCTCGAAATACAGCCGGTCCGAGGTGTCGTAGTCGGTCGACACGGTCTCGGGGTTGCAGTTGACCATGACGGTTTCATAGCCCGCCTCGGTCAGGCTGAAACAGGCGTGGCAGCAGCAGTAGTCGAACTCGATCCCCTGGCCGATCCGGTTCGGACCGCCGCCCAGGATGACCACTTTCTTGCGGTCAGAGGGGCGCGCCTCGCATTCCACCTCGCCCATCATGGGCGCCTCGTAGGTCGAGTACATATAGGGGGTCTGGGCCTCGAACTCTGCCGCGCAGGTGTCGATCCGCTTGAACACCGCCGTGACGCCCAGGTTGTGGCGCGCGCGGCGCACCTGGTCTTCGTCGCGGGCCGACAGCTTGGCCAGGCGGGCATCCGAGAAGCCCAGCATCTTGAGCTTGCGCAGCCCCTCTTCGGTGACCGGCAGGCCGTTCATCGTCACCTCGGCCTCGGCCTTCACGATCTCGCGGATGCGGGCCAGGAACCAGGGATCGAAGGCGGTAACGCCCTGGATCTCGTCATCCGACAACCCGTGGCGCATCGCCTGGGCGATGACGCGGATCCGGTCGGGGGTCTGTTTCGACAGGGCCTTGACGATGGCCGCCTTGTCGGGCGCGCCGCCCTCGGCGCCGGGGATCTCGATCTCGTCCAGGCCGGTCAGGCCGGTTTCCATCGAGGCCAGGGCCTTTTGCAGCGATTCGTGGAAGGTGCGGCCGATGGCCATGACCTCGCCCACCGATTTCATCGCGGTGGTCAGCAGCGGCTCGGAGCCGGGGAATTTCTCGAAGGCGAAGCGCGGGATCTTGGTCACGACATAGTCGATGGTGGGCTCGAAGCTGGCGGGCGTCACCTTGGTGATGTCGTTGTCCAGCTCGTCCAGGGTATAGCCCACGGCCAGCTTGGCGGCGATCTTGGCAATCGGGAAGCCGGTGGCCTTGGAGGCCAGCGCCGAAGAGCGAGAGACGCGCGGGTTCATCTCGATGACAACCATGCGGCCGTCCTCGGGGTTGATGGCCCATTGCACGTTCGAGCCGCCGGTTTCCACGCCGATCTCGCGCAGCACGGCGATCGAGGCCGAGCGCATCGCCTGGTATTCCTTGTCGGTCAGGGTCAGGGCCGGGGCGACGGTGATCGAATCGCCGGTGTGCACGCCCATCGGGTCCACGTTCTCGATGGAGCAGACGATGATGGCGTTGTCGGCGCGGTCGCGCACCACCTCCATCTCGTATTCCTTCCAGCCCAGAAGCGACTCGTCGACCAGGATCTGACCGACGGGCGAGGCCTCCATGCCGGAGCGGCAGTAGTATTCGTAATCGTCGCGGTTATAGGCCACGCCGCCGCCGGTGCCGCCCAGGGTGAAGGCGGGGCGGATGATGGCGGGCAGGCCGATATGTTCGAGCGCCTCCATGGCGTCCTTCATGCCGGCGGCGATGTCGCGCTTGCCGTTCTCCAGCTTCGGCGAGGTGACGATGGTGGCCTTGGGGTTTTCCAGGCCGATGCGGTCCATCGCGTCGCGGAACAGCTTGCGATCTTCGGCCATTTCAATGGCATCGCGGTTGGCGCCGATCAGTTCGACGTTGAATTTCTCCAGCACGCCCTGGTCGTCCAGCGCCAGCGCGGTGTTCAGCCCTGTCTGCCCGCCCATGGTCGGCAGCAGCGCGTCGGGGCGTTCCTTCTCGATGATCTTGGCCACCACTTCGGGGGTGATCGGCTCGATATAGGTCGCGTCGGCCATGTTGGGGTCGGTCATGATCGTGGCCGGGTTCGAGTTCACCAGGATCACCCGGTACCCCTCTTCGCGCAGCGCCTTGCAGGCCTGGGCGCCCGAGTAGTCGAACTCGCAGGCCTGACCAATGATGATGGGCCCCGCGCCGATGATCATGATGGAGTTGATATCGGTTCTTTTCGGCATGGGAGGGACCTCGTGACAGCGGACAGGGAAGGGCGATCAGCCCCGCGCAAAATTGTCTGCGTTATAGTCAGCGCGCGTTGGGGTTCAACCCCTCTTCGCCATGGGCGGTGCGCCCGGGTGGCGCAAAGGGTGCTTCGCGGTGATCCGGGGGCGCGGCTGGCCCGCCTCGGCCCGGTCAGGCCTCCTCGGAGCGGGGTGGGGGGCGGCAGATGCAAAACACCCGGACCTGTGGGCCCGGGTGTCGTGGTCTGTTGTCGATGCGGCCCCTGTGGGCCGGGGCTTATTCCTGCGGGATGACCCGCAGGTTCAGCTCCATCAGCTGCTCGGGCAGCGGTTCCGAGGGGGCGTCCATCATCAGGTCCTCGGCGCGCTGGTTCATCGGGAAGAGGATGACCTCGCGGATGTTGCTTTCCTCGGCCAGCAGCATGACGATGCGGTCGATGCCCGCCGCGCAGCCGCCGTGGGGCGGTGCGCCGTACTGGAAGGCGTTGACCATGCCGCCGAAGCGTTTCAGCACCTCTTCCTTGCCGTAGCCCGCGATCTCGAAGGCCTTGAACATGATCTCGGGCTTGTGGTTCCGGATCGCGCCCGAAACCAGCTCGTAGCCGTTGCAGGCCAGGTCATACTGGAAGCCCTTGACCGCCAGCGGGTCGCCCTCCAGCGCCTCCATGCCGCCCTGGGGCATCGAGAAGGGGTTGTGTTCGAAGTCCAGCTTGCCGGTTTCCTCGTCCTTTTCGTAGATCGGGAAATCGACGATCCAGGCGAAGGCGAAGCGGTTCTGGTCGGTCAGGCCCAGTTCCTCGCCAATGACGTTGCGCGCCCGGCCCGCGACGGCCTCGAAGGACTTCGGCTTGCCCCCCAGGAAGAAGGCCGCATCGCCGACGCCCAGACCCAGTTGCTGGCGGATCGCCTCGGTGCGCTCGGGGCCGATGTTCTTGGCCAGGGGGCCTGCGGCCTCCATTTCGCCGTCCTTGTCGCGCCAGAAGATATAGCCCATGCCGGGCAGACCTTCCTTCTGGGCGAAGGCGTTCATGCGGTCGCAGAACTTGCGGCTGCCGCCCGTCGGCGCGGGGATGGCGCGGATCTCGGTGCCTTCCTGCTCCAGCAGCTTGGCGAAGATCGCAAAGCCGGAGCCGGCGAAATGCTCGGAGACCACCTGCATCTCGATCGGGTTGCGCAGGTCGGGTTTGTCGCTGCCGTATTTCAGCGCCGCATCGGCATAGCTGATCTGCGGCCAGCTTTCGGGCGCATCGACTTTCTTGCCGCCGCCGAATTCCTCGAAGATCCCCGCCAGCACCGGCGAGATCGTGTCGAAGACGTCCTGCTGGGTGACGAAGCTCATCTCCATGTCCAGCTGGTAGAAGTCGGTGGGCGAACGGTCGGCGCGCGGGTCCTCGTCGCGGAAGCAGGGCGCGATCTGGAAATACTTGTCGAAGCCCGAGACCATCAGCAGCTGCTTGAACTGCTGCGGGGCCTGGGGCAGGGCGTAGAACTTGCCCGGGTGCAGACGGGACGGCACCAGGAAGTCGCGCGCGCCCTCGGGCGAGGAGGCGGTGATGATCGGCGTCTGGTATTCGCGGAAGCCCTTGTCCCACATGCGGCGGCGCATCGCGGCCACCACGTCAGAGCGCAGGGTCATGTTGCGCTGCATCGCCTCGCGGCGCAGGTCCAGGTAGCGATAGCGCAGGCGGGTTTCCTCGGGGTATTCCTGATCGCCGAAGACCATCAGCGGCAGTTCCTTCGCGGCGCCCAGCACCTCGATGTCACGCACGAAAACCTCGATCTCGCCCGTGGGCAGCTTGGGGTTCACCAGGCCTTCGTCGCGGGCCTTCACCTCGCCGTCGATGCGGATACACCATTCGGAGCGGACCTTCTCGACCTCGGCAAAGGCCGCGCTGTCGGGGTCGCAGAGCACCTGGGTGGTGCCGTAGTGGTCGCGCAGGTCGATGAAGAGGATGCCGCCGTGATCGCGCACCCGGTGCACCCAGCCGGACAGGCGAACGGTATCGCCCACATTGGCCTTGGTCAGGTCGGCGCAGGTGTGGCTGCGGTAGGAATGCATCTCGTGTCCTCTTCGTCTTTTCGGGCGGTGTCCGGACCGTCAGGACCCGGAGATAAGGCTTGCGCCGGTTCACACCGAAGCGCCCGGAAAGTCAAGGGAGACAGAGGAAAGCGCCTCGACAGGCTCCGATAGTCGTAAAAGCTTTTGCTTCGCGGGTGGAGGTTCATCTAGCTTGAGTTCCACAATTTGCCGCTGGGTCTTCGAGATGCGTTTTCTCTATTATCTTATGCTGATCGCATTCACGGCTGGCCTTCTGTTGCCTCGCTCAGCAAGGGCAGCCGAGATAGAATTTATTGGCCCCTACGTCGGACCACATGATTATGCGGCTTCTAACGCGATCTTTGAGACTCTTCAAAACCCGGTAGATCTTGCTTGCCGGTATAAACTGTCGGGTCCAATCGAGCCCGGCGACCTGGAACGTCTTCAACACGCTCTGGAGTCTGGTTCGACCGGAGCCCCAGCTATCCTGTGCCTTGACAGCAAGGGTGGCTCCTTTGCCGAGGCCGTTCGTATTGCGGAGTACATAGACCGCCGTTTCGTCACCATGGTCGACAAGGATCAATCCTGTCTCTCGGCCTGCGCGATCATCTTCATGAGTGGCGGATACTCTGATGTCGGTAAGCAAGCGTACCGAATTCTTCGTCCGGGTGCACAGCTTGGTTTCCACGCGCCGTCGATCACCTTGCCTGACACGACCTACTCAAAAGAGACTGCTGAACAGGTTTACGGCACTGCCTTGGCGGATCTGACAAGGGCGCTGCGTGGTTTTGCGACCGTGAAGCCGGGCGATCAGTCGCGTGAACCCATTCTTCCGGTGTCCCTGCTGATCGAGATGCTGCTGACGCCCCCTGACAAGATGATGATGGTCGAAACGGTCAATCAGGTCGCACGGTGGGAAATCGAACTGGCCATCCAGAGACCCGAAATCGACCCAAGCCAAGGGTTGTTCTTGCTTTGCTACAATGCCGTTCATTGGGCCGTTGGCGAAGACGCACCTGCCTATACCGTCGAAGCGCTTCAGGAATTTGTCCCAAAGAACACTGGTGGCAGCTGGCATCTTCAACTCTACCCCGAGGGAGACACGACCGAGGACTGCTATCCTGTTCCAGAGAAGAACTCCGGGGTTAGATACGATAGCGGCTTCACGAACAGATGGAACCGAAGGTACACTTCGCGCAGCCATTACATGCTTCTGCCCGGCCCCACACGACTGGATAGCCTGAAATGATTTCTCGGTCCGCTTTGTTTTCCTCAGGCCTTTCTGTCCTGATCGGCACTTCGGCGACGGCTCAGCATACCCCCGACACGTACTGGTACATCAGGTCCGAATGGGCCCAGTGCCTGATCGAAAACCTCGATGCGCTCCGCGCGGCGCCCAGCGACCCGGTTGTAATCGTCCTGAGCCGCTGCCCAGACGTAAGCACCAACCTTTCCGACTTGGTGACCAACAGCGGCGAAGAGATGAATGAGAAGGCCGTATTTAGAGGGCGCTATGTGACCCCTTCCCCTGCTGTCGTGTTCAGCAAGCAGGAGCTGAACTGCCTTGCCGCCGATCGGATCGAGCAGGATGCCGACTGGTCCGGCCTTCCGAAGAGGCCCTGCGAATGATGCGGGCGGAACGGATTTTCCGGATTGTCGAAGCAACCGGAATTTTCGTGGGCATCCTTGCGCTTGCACTTGGTGCTGCCGAGTATCGCAGAAACAGTGCGCGTGATCGTCAAGAAGCCAGCCTGCAATACATTCTTCAGTTCCAGACAGATCCGGTTCGGCAAAGCTACAACCGGGTCAGCTCCAGCTGGTTCGACTATGACCTAGCCCAGATTTTCGCCCTCCCGAACAGAGAAGAGGTGACGGCGGCCTTGTCCGACCGGATCGTTCATGCAGAGGGGGGAAAAGAGTTCATTTCTAGTTTCACCAACCTGGTTGGCTTCCTTGATGCGGCTGCTGCCTGCGCGAAGGCCAGTGTTTGCGATAGTCTGCTGCTTTCGCAAGAGTTTGCTGGTCCCTCTCATACGCTGATGTGCCTGCATGGATCCCTCATAGAGACCATACAGAGACAACAGGATCGCTTGGCTTTTGGAGCAGGGCTTAGATTTTTCGCAGCGACTTCTGATTGTCGATCTACGGCTCCGTAAAGGGAGCGCCCAGGGGACAGGTAGAAGTGTACGAAGGGTACCGGCGCAGGGGGCTGTGACGGAGGGCGTCAGGAAAAGGGCGACGAGGAAGCAAGGGGCCGGGCGGGGGCGCCTGTCCTGCCCTTGGGGAAGCGTGAGGGCCCGCCCCTTGGGCCCGACGCCCGTTTCCGTGCCGCGCCGCCACCGTGTTTCGCGCAAAAGCTGCGCCGCCGAAGGGGGGCGCGGGTCAAGCAGGCTTGGTGCGCCCGTTAACCAATCATTTGTGCTTTCATACACATTGCATACGCATTCATGCGATTTACATCTTTTATTAACTCCTGCCATGCTGGCAGCGCGACCGGTCCGGCCCCTGGCCCCGCTTGCAGCCCGCACCCTGCCCGGGGGGCGCGTGTCTGACGTGACCGCCCCGCCGCGACCGCATCACGACATGAGGACCCTTTCGAGGGAGAGAACGCTATGTGGGATTCAATACTGATTTCATTCCTGGATCGGGCCATCCGCAAGGGACGGCTGGAGGTCACCTTTGCCGACGGCACGCGCAAAAGCTTTGGCGGCGGCGCGGGCCCCGAGGTGGCGGTGGTGCTGAAAGACCCGGATCTGCCGCGCAAGATGATCTCCGATATCGAGCTGGCCTTCTGCGAGGCCTATATGGATGGCCGACTGGAGCTGGTGGACGAAGATATCTACGGCATCATCACCCTGGCGATGATCAACCTGCGCAGCGAGGGGGCGGTGCGCGGGCGGCTGCACAAGGCGGTGTCCAGCGGGCGGCGCCTGCTGCGGCGGATCGCCCAGTTCAACCCGGTGGGCAAGGCGCAGGAAAACGTGGCGCATCACTACGACCTGTCGGGCGAGCTATACGATCTCTTCCTGGATGAGGACCGGCAGTATTCCTGCGCCTATTTCGCCCGCCCCGACATGACCCTGGAAGAGGCGCAGGCGGCCAAGAAGCACCATATCGCGGGCAAGCTGCTGTTGCAGCCGGGGATGCGGGTGCTGGACATCGGCTGTGGCTGGGGCGGGATGGCCCTGACCCTGGCGCGCGACTACGGCGTCAACGTGGTGGGCGTCACCCTGTCGAAGGAACAGCACGCCATCGCGGTGCAACGGGCCAAGGAGGCCGGGCTGGAGGGCCAGGTCGAGTTCCGCCTTCAGGATTATCGCCACGTGGACGAGACCTTCGACCGGATCGTCTCGGTTGGCATGTTCGAACATGTGGGCGTGCCCCATTACCGCGAGTATTTCCATCATGTGAAACAGCTGCTGGCGCCCCAGGGCGTGGCGCTGATCCATACCATCGGGCGCAGCGATCCGCCCACGGTGACGGCGGCCTTCATCTCCAAGTACATCTTCCCCGGCGGCTATGTACCCGCCCTGTCCGAGATGGCGGCGGCGATCGAGAAAGAACACCTGGTGACCTGCGACGTCGAGGTCTGGCGCCTGCATTACGCCGAGACGCTGAAACACTGGTACGACCGCTTCATGCAGAACGCCGACAAGGCGCGCGAGCTTTATGACGACGCCTTCGTGCGCATGTGGCGCCTTTACCTGATCGCCTGCGAGCTGACCTTCCGCATGAATGACCAGGTGGTGTTCCAGGTCCAGCTGGCCCGCGACCAGGAAGCGGTGCCGCTGACCCGCGACTATCTCTATCGCGGCGATGCCCGGACCGAGCGCAGCGCCGCCGAGTGATCGCCGGGCGCCGGGCGCGCCGCCGGATGCCCAAGGGACAGGCCCGCCCGTCCCGGGGCCGCGGCACGGGCGGCGCGGGCCATTGACCTTCGGGGCGGATCGGGGCGACACCGGGGCGACGCTGTGACAGAAGGACCCCCGCCATGCGCCTTTCCGACTTCAAGATCCTGACCTTCGATGTCTACGGAACGCTGATCGACTGGGAAAGCGGCATGGTCGCCGGGCTGAAGCCGCTGACCGACCGCCTGGCCACCCCCCTGGGCCGCGACCGCATCCTGGAGGCCCACGCCTTCCACGAAAGCACCCAGCAACGCTGGACCCCGGCGATGCCCTATACCCGGCTGCTGGCCACGGTCTATCGCCGCCTGGCCGAGGAATGGCAGATCCCCGTCACCTGGGAAGAGTGCCTGACCTATGGCCAGAGCGTCGAACACTGGCCCGCCTTCCCCGACAGCGCCGCGGCGCTGGCCTATCTGCAGCAGCATTTCAAGCTCTGCGTGCTGTCCAATGTCGACGCGGCCTCGTTCAAGTTCTCCAACGCCAAGCTGGGTGTGACCTTCGACCATGTCTTCACCGCCGAGGACGTGGGCAGCTACAAACCCGCCGACCGCAATTTCGAGTATATGCTGGAACATCTGGCGCGCGTCGGACTGGGCAAGGCCGACATCCTGCACACCGCCGAGTCGATGTTCCACGACCACCAGCCCGCCAATCGCCACGGGTTGACCAACGCCTGGATTTACCGCCGCCACGCCCAGGAGGGCTTTGGCGCCACGATGAACCCCGGTGACATGCCGCAGTATGATTTCCGCTTCAACTCCATGGCCGAGATGGTCGAGGCGCATAAGGCCGAGCTGGCGGGGTAGGGGGCGCGGGGGCGCCTCGGTGCAGGCTGTCAGCGGCCTGCGCGCCCAAGCCTGCCAAGGCGCGGAACGGGGCACCCGCCGTGTCTGGCCGCCCGAGAAGGCAGGCGGAACTGCCCGTGAAAGCTTGAAAGATACCCATCCGCATGTTTGTCTCGAAGAAAAGACGAAACCGGGGGAGGTCGCCAGAATGCCAGTAGCCGTCATCGTGGATTGGTATGGACCTTACACCAGCAAGGACGAGTTGCGCCTTGCCATGAAGGAATGGCCCGAGGGTACGCGCTGCCTCTACATGGGCTTGGGCAAGGGGAACACCCTGAACTACGTGGGGCTGACGGGGCGCCCGCAGACGCGTATGAACAATCACGAGAAAATGGCCCATCCCGACAACACGAAATTCTTCTGCGGGGAGATCGTGACCCGGGGCATCGGTGGTCGACGCGGGACGAAATGCCATACCGACCTTCGGGTCGCGGAACAGGCGCTGATTTCCTATTTCCAGCCCAGGTTCAACCAATCGCTCAGCAACAGCGTTCCCGAGGACTGCGTGGTCATCTACTCGCGGTTCTTCGATGGGGAAGATGGCGAAACACCGGTGAACCCGTTGCCCAAGTTTCCCCATGTCATCGCCTATAACAGCTGGTCTGGGGAATGGGGCTGATCCCGGCCCGCCCGAGACCCTGATCGCCCGCCCCCCTTCCCATCCCGCCCCACCCCCGCTACCCTTCCCGGATCCCGCAATAGGAGGGCCCCATGGCCGGTGGTTGGGCGCGCGACGGCGCGGTAAGCGAACAGATCGAAGCTTCGATCAGCGATGAGCTGAAACGGATGCAGGCCCGCAAGGGGCCGCAGGGCGAAAGCCTGACCCATTGCGCCGAATGCGAGGAACCCATCCCCGAAAAACGCCGCCAGGCGATCCCGGGGGTGAAACTGTGCATCGATTGCCAGATGGAACGCGACGGTCGCCCCGAGCGGCGCGGCGGCATCAACCGGCGCGGCTCGAAGGACAGCCAGCTGAAGTAGCCGCCCCGTTGGCGGAGGTCTCAGCCGGGGCTTGCCCGCGCTGCCCCCCCCCCTCTTCTCATTGCCAAAAATATCCCCGCTAGGGAGGCATCGCACGGGCACGGGCGATAGACCCCGCCTATTCCCCTCGGGCCGCCAGGAACCGCGCCAGCCCGCGCGGATCGTCGGTATTGATCAGGTCCACCCCTTCGTCCAGCAGCCGGGTCCACAGCCGGTCGCGGGCCGGGCCGCGCAGGTCGGGGGTGGCGTAGAACCGCAGCACGCGCCCCTGGGCATGGGCAGCGGCGATCAGGGCGCGCAGCTGCGCCAGCTCGGCCTCGGGCATGGGGCCGTCCCCGTCCCAGCGGAAATGGTTGCGCCACTTCTCGCTGGCCATGGGCGCGAGGGTAGGCGACAGGCCCTCGGGCAGGGCGACGGCGGTGTCGATGGCGGCCCGGCGGGGGGCCTCGGCGGCGATCAGGGCCTGGGGTTCGTTGCCGGTGATCACCGGCAGGATCGCCCCGGGCTGGGCCACGCCCTCCTGCCACCAGATCATCATGTCTTGATACTCGGCCAGAACCCGGCTCAGCGCTGCATAGGTGGCGGGGCCCTCGGATTTCAGGTCGATCAGCAGGATCAGCGGGCGGTCCTGCCCGGCATAGACCCAGCCGCCATTGGCCGCCACCCGGTCCCGCAGCGGGTCGAGGTAGAGGCTTTGCAGGGTGCGCCCCGGCGTGATCTCGGGCGCGGTATGGGCCACCATCAACGCGCCGTCGCGCAGCCACAGATCCACCTCGACCGAGGCGAACTGCCCCTCCAGCGCCAGATCCAGCGGCTGGACCTGCCGGTAGTCGTTATGGGAATGCGCCGCGCCGATCAGCGGCAGGGGCAGGGGCTGAGCCAGAGCCGTCAGGGGCAGGGCCAGAAGGGCGGACAAGAGGGCGGGGAAAAGGCGCATCGGGGGTCCTTTCGGGGGGTATTGCAATCCTGTGCAACCCTATGCCCGTCCGATGTAACAGTGCCGCGACCGGGGCGGTTTGTCCGCTGCCCAAGGGGCGCAGGGCGTGCTAGGCTGCGCCCTGTCTCAACCGGGATCCTGCCCATGGCCTATGACCCCCACCTTGCCGAGATCCGCTTTGGCACCGGCCTGTCGCCGCGCCAGGATCCGGCCCCTTCTGCGGCGCGGATGCTGGCCCGTCTGTCCGGTCCCGACCTGGCCGCCCAGGCCTTCCCGATCGAGGACTGGCCCGGGTTCCAGACCCGGTTGCGCGAGGCGGCGGAGCTGACCGAGATCCGCAAGGCCGCCCGCACGGACGAGGCCCTGCGCGCGGCGAAGAAAGAGCAGAACCTGCACAACAAGGCGGCGCGCAAGGCTCGCGCCGACTGGGTCTTGCAGATGTTCCTGCGCCGGGCGCAGACCCCCGACGGGCTGCGCGAGCGGCTGACCGCCTTCTGGGCCGACCATTTCACCGTGCGCGGCAAGTTCGGCATCCCGCGCCGCGGTGTCGCCCCCTTCGCCGAAAACGCCATCCGCCCGCATCTGGCCGGGCGCTTTGCCGATATGCTGATCGCCGCCACCACCGCGCCGATGATGCTGCACTACCTCGACCAGGCCAGTTCCATCGGCCCCAATGCGCCCGAGGTGAAACGCCGGGGCGGCCGTGCCGGGCTGAACGAGAACCTGGCCCGCGAGGTGATGGAGCTGCACACCCTGGGCGTCGATGGCCCCTATACCCAGGACGACGTGCGCCAGCTGGCGGAGCTGCTGACCGGGCTCAGCTTCACCTTCGAGGGCGGTTTCGTCTTCCAGCCCCGCTATGCGGAACCGGGGCCGGAAACCGTGCTGGGCCAGAGCTATGGCGGGGCCGAGCCGCCGCAACTGGCCGAGGTCACTGCCGCGCTGGAGGATCTGGCCCGCCACCCCGCCACCGCCCGCCATCTGGCGCGCAAGCTGGCGGTGCATTTCGTTGCCGACGACCCGCCCGAGGCGCTGGTGGCCGACATGGCCGCCCGCTACGCCGAGACCGAGGGCCAGTTGGCCGAGGTCTATGCGGTGCTGCTGGACCACCCGGCGGCCTGGGCCAATCCGCTGGCGGGCAATGTGAAACAGCCCGTCGATTTCATCGGCTCGGTCCTGCGGGCGCTGGATGTGGGGGCCGCGCAGATGCCCCTTGGCAATGAAAAGGGGTTCAACATCGGCTTTGCTGCGCCCCTGGCGCAGATGGGGCAGCCCTGGGAACAGCCCAACGGGCCCGATGGCTGGCCCGAGGGCGACGGCGCCTGGATCACCCCGCAACGCTACGCCGCGCGGCTGCAATGGCTGACCTCGGCGCCGCTTTTGCTGCTGGACGAGGTGCCGGACCCGCGCGAGGTGCTGCAAACCGCCCTGGGCCCCCTGGCGCCCGAGGGGCTGCGTTTTGCCGTCGCCGCCGCCCAGACCCGCATCGAGGGCCTGTCGCTGGCCTTCGCCGCCCCCGCTTTCCAAAGGATGTGACCATGGGCAACAGGGTAAACAGACGCGATTTCCTTTGGCGCTCGGCGCTGATCGGCTGTTCGGCGGCGGCCAGCCCGCTGATCACGCCGATGTCCTTTGCCGCCGCCCCCTGGGACCGGCGCCTGGTGGTGCTGATCCTGCGCGGCGCGCTGGACGGTCTGGATGCGCTGCGCCCGGTAAGCGATCCCAACTTTGCCGCCCTGCGCCCGGATCGCGGCGCGGGGACCGGCGTGGCCCTGGATGGCGCCTGGGAGCTGCACCCGGCCCTGGCCCCCCTGGCGCCGCTTTGGCAGGCAGGCGAGCTGGGCTTCGTCAACGCCACCTCGACCCCCTATCGCGACAAGCGCAGCCATTTCGACGGCCAGGACATCCTGGAGGCGGGCACCCTGGGGGTGGGCCAGGCGCGCGACGGCTGGCTGAACCGCATGTTGCAGGCGGTGCCCGGCATCGAGGCCGAGACGACCTATACCATCGGGCGGGGCGACATGCTGCTGACCTCGGGCGCCGCGCCAGTGTCGAACTGGTCGCCCGATGCCGCCCTGACGCTGAGCCCGCAGACCGAACGGCTGCTGGAAATGGTGACCCATGACGACCCGCTGTTTCGCGACGCCCTGGGCGAGGCGCTGGTGCTGTCGGGGCTGGTGGCCCCGGGCGACGTCGCGGGCGAGATGCTGCAAATGGGCGAGATGATGGACATGGCGGACAGCGCCAGGATGGAGGGTGCGGCGATGGACCCGGGCGCGGCCCAGGCGGCGCGCAAGGCTCTGGCCGAGGCGGCGCAATCGGCGCGCGGCGCGGGCGGCTATGACGCCCTGGCCCGCTTCGCGGCGCAAAAGCTGCGGGCCGAGGCGCGCATCGCCACCTTCTCGATCAACGGCTGGGACACCCACGCGGCGCAGCATCGCACCCTGCAAGGCCCGCTGGAAAACCTGGCCTCGGTCCTGCTGACCTTGCAGGCAGAGCTGGGCCCGGCGGTCTGGGGCAAGACGGCGGTGGTGGCGATGACCGAGTTCGGCCGCACCGCGCGGTTGAATGGCACCGGGGGCAGCGACCATGGCACCGCCGGGCTGATGATCTATGCGGGGGGCGCGCTGCGCGGCGGCCAGGTGGCGGGCGGCTGGCCCGGCCTGGCCGAGGCCGACCTGTACGCCCGCCGCGACCTGATGCCCCTGACCGACGTGCGCGCCCATGCGGCGGGGGTCATGCAGGGCCTCTTCGGGCTGGGCCGCGCGGTGCTGGAGGGGCAGGTCTTTCCCGGCCTCGACATGGGCCACGCGGCGCGGCTGGTGCTGTAGGGCAGGCGGGCGGGCGATTTCGGCGCTGCGCCGCCGCTCTGGCCCTTCCCATGCGGCAAGGTTTTTCCTATCGTTTCCCGAAGTCTAGCGCGCCCGGGGACAGGGCACCGCAAAGGGAGACGGAGAATGAGCAAGGATCGCCCCGTCGGGCCGCCGGTCGAAAACTGGCAGGCCCCGCCCGCCCCGCCTCGCGATCTGACGCTGGAGGGGCGCCATGTGCGCCTGCGCCCGCTGCGCGCCGATGCCCATGCGGGCCTGCTGCACGCGGCCTTCGGCGATCAGGACTGGCTGTGGGATTACATGCCCGTGGGCCCCTTCCATTCGGCGCCGCAATATCACCGCTGGGTGCGTTCGGTCGAAGAGGGGCCGTCGGTATTCCTGACCATCGAGGACCGGCAGAAAGGCCCGCTGGGCGTGGCCTCTTACCTGAACATCGTGCCCGCCAACGGCTCGGTCGAGGTCGGCAATATCACCTTCGCCCCGGCCCTACAGGGCACCGTGGCCGCCACCGAGGCGATGGTGCTGATGATGAACTGGGCCTTCGAGGCGGGCTATCGCCGGTATGAGTGGAAGTGCAACGCCCTGAACCTGCCCTCGCGCCGCGCGGCGCAGCGTCTGGGGTTCAGCTATGAGGGGGTGTTCCGCCAGCATATGGTGGTGAAGGGCCGCAACCGCGACAGCGCCTGGTTCGCCATCACCGATGGCGACTGGCCCGCCCTGAAAGAGGCCTATGCGGTCTGGCTGAGCCCGTCGAACTTCGATGCCGAGGGCCGTCAGCGCGAACGCCTGTCGGATCTGACCCGCCTGGTGCGGGTGGCCTCGGACCCCGAGGTCTGAGGCCCGGGCAGGGCCGGGGGAGGGGGCGTATCGCGACGCCCCCGCCGGGGGTTACAGCGCCATGTCGCTCTTGGCCCAGTCCCAGTAGAGATCGCGCGCGCGCTTGGTCATCGGACCGATCTCGTAATGGGTGTCCTCGAACTGCTTGACCGGGGTGACCTTGGCAAAGTTGCCGGACAGGAAGACCTCGTCGGCGCCTTCGAAATCCGCATAGGTCAGCACCGCCTCATGCACCGTCACGCCATCGGCGCGCAGGTTCTTGATGTGGCGCGCCCGGGTCAGGCCGGACAGGAAGGTGCCATTGGCGATCGGGGTGAAGACCTCGCCGTCCTTGACCATGAAGATATTCGCCGTGGCGCTTTCGGCGACATTGCCCAGCTGGTCGGTGACCAGCGCGTTGGAAAAGCCGCGGGCGCGCGCCTCGGCCAGCATCCGGCCGTTGTTGGGATAAAGGCTACCGGTCTTGGCGTTGCAGACGGCGGTGTCCAGGGTCGGGCGGCGGAAGCGCGTCTTGCACAGGGTCGCGGCGGAATCCTCGGCCGGCATGGGCATGGCTTCCAGCGCCATGCAAAAGCCGGTGCCGCCGCCGAAGGCCGGTTCCACCACGCTTTCCTCGCCGGTGATGCCCCAGTACATCGGGCGGATATAGACCGCCTCGCCGGTGGCGAATTTCTTCAGCCCGTCACGGACCAGGGCGATCATGTCCTCGACGCTGTAGGTCGGCTTGATCATCATCGCCTCGGCCGAGCGGTTGACCCGTTCCAGGTGCGGGCGCAGGTCGGGCATCAGCCCGTTCACCATCCGCGCCCCGTCGAAGACGGTCGAGCCCAGCCAGGCGCCATGATCCCCGGCCTTCATCACGGGCACGTCGCCCTGATACCAGCTGCCGTCGAAAAAGGTGTGAATCTCGCCTGCCATCATCGTCTCCTGTGGTCGCTTGGCCCTAGGGATAGACCCATGCGCCGGAGGAGGGAAGGGGCGCCAGCGCACAGGCGCGGCGCCGCGCCTGCACCCTGGGCCGGGCGAACTTCGGGCGGAATGGACCCCGGCCCGAAGGCCGGGGGTCAGGTGCTGAAAAGGGATAGCAAAGGATTTGCGAGGGGCAGATCGGGGGGGTGATCCGACTCTCCACTAGAACCTTGACCCTAGGGTAGCCGGGCAATGAAACACTTCGGTGACGGGCGGGCCGAGGGGGCCCATGAAATGGCAACACCCGCGGCCCTTGCGGGGGCCACGGGTGCCGCTGTGTCTGACGGGCAGGTCTGCCAGGGGGCGGGCCATGCGGGCCCGGCCCGGGGTCAGGACTGGATCATGCCCACGATTTCATAGGTGTCGCGCAGGATCGGCGCGGCGATCTCGCGGGCCTTTTCGGCGCCGCGCCCGATGATGCGGTCGATCTCGTCGGGGGTCTGCATCAGCCGGGCCATCTCGGTGGAGATCGGCGCCAGCTTGTCGACGGCCAGATCGGCCAGGGCGGGCTTGAACTCGGAGAACTGCTTGCCGCCGAAATCGCGCAGCACGGCGTCCACATCCGTGCCCGCCAGGGCGGCATAGATCGTCACCAGGTTGCGCGCCTCGGCACGGCCTTCCAGGCCCTCGGCCTCGGACGGCAGCCCGTCGGGGTCGGTGCGGGCCTTGCGGATCTTGTTCACCAGCGCCTCGGCGTCATCGGTCAGGTTGATGCGCGCCATGTCCGAGGGGTCGGACTTGGACATCTTGCGGGTGCCGTCGCGCAGGCTCATGACGCGGGTGGCGGTGCCCTCGATGACCGGCTCGGTCAGCGGGAAGAAGTCCTGCCCGTAGTCGTGGTTGAACTTGGCCGCGATGTCGCGGGTCAGTTCGACGTGCTGCTTCTGATCCTCGCCCACGGGGACGTGGGTGGCGTGGTAGATCAGGATGTCGGCGGCCATCAGCGCCGGATAGGCGAACAGGCCCAGCGAGGCGGCCTGAGCGTTCTTGCCCGCCTTGTCCTTCCACTGGGTCATTCGTTGCATCCAGCCCATGCGGGCCACGCAGTTGAAGATCCAGGCCAGCTGCGTGTGTTCGGGCACCTGGGACTGGTTGAACAGGATCGACTTTTCGGGATCGAGGCCCGAGGCGATATAGGCGGCGGCCAGTTCGCGGGTCTGGCGGCGCAACGCCTGCGGATCCTGCCAGACGGTGATCGCGTGCAGGTCGACCATGCAGAAGATGGTCTCGAACCCTTCCTTCAGACCGCGCTCTTGCCAGTCCACGAAACGGCGCATGGCGCCCAGGTAGTTGCCCAGGGTCAGCCCACCCGAGGGCTGGATCCCGGAAAACACCCGGTCCTGGAATTTCGTGGTCTTGGTCTCGGTGGCGTCGGACATCATCCGCACTCCTGTCAGCGGCGTCTGGAAAATTCGTCTGCGCTGGCTTACCCATGCCCCAATGGGGCGTCAACAGCAGGCAGCCCCGGGCGCAAGCAGCAAAGGATGCCCCCATGAGTGACGACCACCGCCCGGACGACAGCCCGGTGAACCCCGTCTCGCCGGTGATCGTGGTGATCTTCATCGCCATCATCGGCATCGAGGGGGTCTTTTCGCTGGGCAATTCGGGGCTGATCGGTGGCCCGCAGGCCATCGGCTGGCGCCTGGGGGCGTTGCAGGACTACGCCTTCTCGCCGGCCTTCCTGGATTACATGCTGGCCACCGGGGATCTGGCGCCCGAGCTGCTGAAACGCTTCGTCACCTATCCCTTCGTCCATGGCGCCTTCCAGTCGGCGCTGATCGCGGGGGTGATGTTCCTGGCGCTTGGCAAGTTTGTCGGCGAGGCGATGAAGCCCGCCGGGCTGATCGTGCTGTTCCTGGTCACCACCATCGGGGGCGCGCTGGTCTTTGGCCTGGTGGCGCCCGAGACCGACCCGCTCTATGGCGCCTTCCCGCCCGCCTATGGGATGATCGGCGCCTATAGCTACATGCTGTCGATCTACTATCGCGCGGTCGGGCAGAACCAGGTCATGGCCTTCCGCCTGATCGGGATGCTGATGGGGATCCAGCTGCTGTTCGGGCTGTTCTTCGACACCGGCATGGCCTGGGTGGCCGAGATCACCGCCTTTGTCCTAGGCTTTGCCCTGGCGCCGCTGTTGCTGCCCGGGGGCTTTGCCCGGCTGCGGGCGAAGCTGCGCCACCGCTGAGGGGGGCGCGTCCGGCCTAGAACATCTCGGACGGCAGGACGGGCAGGAAACGAGCCAGGCGGCGGTTGCGCGCCTCGGGCCAGGGCAGGATATGGGCGCGGCGGTCCTCTGGGTCGCGCGCCGCCTCTTCCTGGGCCAGCCGGGTCCAGGCGCGGGCGTCCTGGGGGTCGCCCATGCCCTTCATCCGGTCTTGCAACCAGCTTTGCATCAGCCGGGCGCGCAGGTCGGCGATCTGCGCGGCATCGTGGAATTGCAGCGAGGCCTCGGTGTCCCACCGCATCGACCGCCCGTTCAGATTGGCCGAGCCGAGGATGGCCAGGGTGTCGTCCACCAGGGTGACCTTGGAATGCAGATAGATCACCCCGGCGCCATGCAGCGGTTTCGGCGTGTGGCGCGGCGCCGGGCGGGGCTGGGCCGGGGCGACCAGCGCCAGCCGGTCGCCGAAGGCGCGGCGGATATGGGTCAGGGCGCGCAGTTGCAGCGCCAGTTCATGGCGCGCGTCGATACTGCGGTCGCCGTTGAAGATCACCCGTTCGGGTTCGGTCGGCAGCACCAGGATGCAGTTCAGATCGGGCGCGCGTTTCGCCGCCCGGGCCAGGGCGCGGGCCAGGGGCATGTGGCGGAAGAACTGGCTTTCCAGATAGATCAGCCGTTCGGCGCTGTCGAAGGCGGCCAGATGGGCCTCTTCATGTTCGGTGGTCGCGGGCTTCGGCCCCAGGCGCAGCGGCCCGCGCCGCGCCTCGGATCGGGTGCGCAAGAGGCGCGGACCCAGGGGCGCGCGGTGCCTCTCGACCAGGGGCGCGGTGGTCTGCACCGGGGTCGGGGTCGCGGCGAAACTGGCGGCCTGGGCCTGCCGCGCCTGGTCCCAGCAATCAGCGAAATGGCGGCGCAGGTCGGCGGTGACCGGCCCCTCGACCTGGAGCGAGACATCGTGCCAGGTCTCTTCGGCACGCCGCCGGTGCGCCTCGTCGTCCCAGCGGCGTTCGTCCACGTCCAGCCCGCCGATGATCGCCCGGCGCCCGTCCACCACGGCGAATTTCTGGTGCAGCGAGGCGGGGCGCAGGGTCACCGCCCCCGACAGGGCCTGCAATTGCGGCGGGGTCAGCCGTTCGGGGTTGCGCTGGCGCAGCGCCGCCACCGCGTCCGAGACCGAACGACCGAAGATCCGCCGCCACAGCGGCGCGGCGCTGGCCGGATGCTGGGCCACCTGCACCTCGGCGCCGTGGAACCCTGCCGCGCCCTCGGGTGCGGCCTCTGCCATCAGCCCGGCGGCAAATCCCGTGCCCGCATCCCAGGCGTCGCGGTGCAGGTCGGGGGCGAAGACCGGGTCGAAATCTGCGATCAGCAGGCGGACCTTCACGCCCTTTGCCGCCTGATAGGCGACCAGCTCGGCCCAGGTGGTCAGGCCCAGGGCCTCGGCCTCTGGGCTGCGCAAGCGGGTCCGTGGATCCAGAATGCGGAAGGACATCAGGATCTCGCGCCCGGCGCCGAGGCAGAGGGTTTCCAGGGCGGGAAACATCTCTGCCGCGGTGACAAGCGGGGTCAGGTCCGGGCGATGGCGGCAATCCTTGGGCATGGGCTCCTGGGCGGTCGAGGCGGCAGTGCTGACCTAACGCCGCGACCGGCCCTTGGGTTTCAGCCCGATTTGCGACGTTTCACCGCGCCGGTGAAATCCGACAGGTGGAAGGCGCCCAGCAGGGGACCGGCGGCGAAATAGACGCCGCAGCCGATGGCGATCAGCAGGGCCAGCGCCGGGTAGCGGATGTAATCGGCGGCCAGCCAGGGGGCCAGCGCCAGCCGGGCGGGCCAAAGTACTGCGCCCATCACCACAGAGGCCGCCAGGATGCGCGGCGCGCGTTTGGCAAAGCGGGCGTCGAAGCGCGCGACATCGCCCATGCGCCCGGTGCCCGCCAGCAGCGCCGCCAGCATGACCCAGCCCGCCAGCGTCGTGGCCAGGGCGCAGGCGATCCAGCCGATCACCGGGGCCAGGCCGATGGCGATCACCGCATTGGCGACCATGGCCAGCAGGGCATAGTTGAAGGGCCGCCGGGTATCCTCGCGCGCGAAGTACAGCGGTTGCAGCACCTTTTGCAGCACGAAGGCCGGCAGGCCCGCTCCATAGACTGCCACCGCCAGGGCGATGGCCGCGCTGTCCTCGGGGCGCGCCGCGCCCCGCTCGAACAGGACCGAGACGATGGGCAGCGGGATCACCACCAGCGCCACGGCGCAGGGCAGGGTCAGGGCCAGGGCCAGTTCGCCCGCGCGGCTGAGGGCGGCGCGCGATCCGGCGTGATCCTCGGCCTTCAGGCGGCGCGACAGGTCGGGCAGAAGGACGATGCCGATCGCGATCCCCACCACGCCAAGCGGTAGCTGATACAGCCGGTCGGCGGTGAACAGCCAGCCGACCGCGCGGTCGAAATAGCTGGCCACCTGCTGGCCCACCAGCAGGTTGACCTGCACCACGCCCCCCGCCAGGGCGGCGGGAATGGCGATGCGGATCAACCGTTTCAGATCCTTGGTCAGGCGCGGCCGGGCCGGGCGGATGTGAAAGCCCGCCCGGGCGGCGGCGACCCAGAGCAGCGCCAGCTGCGCCACCCCCGCCACCGGCACGGCCCAGATCAGCGCATAGCCCAGATCCAGCCCCAGGGGCTGGGCCAGAAGGGCGGTGCCCACGAAGAGCACGTTCAGCAGCACCGGCGCGGCGGCGGCGGCGGCAAAGCGCCCGGCGGCGTTCAGCACCCCCGACAGCAGCGCCGCCAGCGAGATGAACAGGATATAGGGGAAGGCGATGCGCCCGAAGGCCACGGCCAGCGGGTATTGCGCGTCCCCCGCGAACCCCGAGGCCAGCCCCAGGATCAGCCAGGGCATGGCCACCTGGGCCAGCACCGTCAGCACGATCAGCACCGTCGCCAGCCCCGCGAAGGCCTCGTTCATGAAGCGTTGCGGCGCGTCGTCCCCTTCCAGCTTCTTGGAGAAGATCGGCACGAAGGCCATGTTGAACGCCCCTTCGGCAAAGAAGCGGCGGAACATGTTGGGCAGGCGGAAGGCCACCACGAAGGCCTCGTAGACAGGGCCGGTGCCCAGCACGGCCAGGATGATGATGTCGCGGGCCAGGCCCAGCACGCGGCTGAGCATGGTCCACAGGCCCACGGTGAAGATCCCCGAGACCAGGCGGATGGGGTTCACGCGCGCGCCCTTTCCTGGCCTGCGGCGATCGCCTCGCGCAGCTTCGCCTCCAGCGCCTTCTGTTTCGAGGTCGAGAACAGCTTCAGCCCGAACATGTCCTTCACGTAGAAGGTATCGACCACCTGCTCGCCATAGGTGGCGATCACGGCCGAAGAGATCTGCACGTTGCTGGCCGCCAGGGTGCGGGTCAGGTCATACAGAAGGCCGGGGCGGTCGCGGGTGTCGACCTCGATGATGGTGTAGATTTCCGACCCCTCGTTGTCGAAGGCGACCGAGGTCGCCACCTTGAAGGCGCGTTCGCGTTTCTTGATCCGGTCGCGGTCCTGCATCGCCTCGCGGGCGACCAGTTCGCCGCGCAGGATCTTGTGGATCATCTGGGTCAGCCGGGGCAGGCGCGAGGCCTCATAGGGGCTGCCTTCGGCATCCTGCACCCAGAAGGCGGCGGTGGCGTAGCCATCGACCGTGGTATAGGTGCGCGCGTCCACCACGTTGGCGCCGACCAGGGCCAGCGAGCCCGACAGCCGGGCAAAGATGCCCGGGTGGTCGGCCATGGCAAAAAGGGCGCGGGTGGCGTCGCGATCCTCGTCCGCGTGCAGGCGGATGCGGATCTCGTCGACCGGCAGATCGCGCAGCATCTCGGCAAAGGCCGCCTGGGTCGAGGTCTGCAAGCCCTGCCAGTAGGGCGGATAGTGGCGGGCCAGTTCGCGGTCGGTCTCTTCCTGGGTCCAGCCGGTCAGATGTTCCACCAGCTTGCGCTGTGCCTCCTGGCCGCGATGCGTGCGGTTCAGTTCTTCCAGCCCGGTTTCCAGCGCCCGGCGGGTCTGGTGGTAGAGGGTGCGCAAGAGCTGCGCCTTCCAGTTGTTCCAGGTGCCGGGGCCGACGCCGCGTATATCGCAGACGGTCAGCACCGTCAGCAGGTCCAGCCGGTCGCGCGAGCGCACGGCTTTGGCGAAATCGCGCACCGTGCGCGGGTCGGCCAGGTCGCGTTTCTGCGCCATGTCCGACATCAGCAGGTGATAGCGCACCAGCCATTCCACCGTGTCGCATTCCTCGGGCGTCAGCCCCAGACGCGGCGCCACCTTGCGGGCGATCTTGGCGCCCAGCACCGCGTGATCCTCTTCCCGGCCCTTGCCGATGTCATGCAGCAGCAGCGCCACGTAAAGCACGCGCCGGTTCACCCCCTCGGCCAGGATGGTCGAGGCGACCGGCAGTTCCTCTTCCAGGTCGCCGTGCTCGATCAGCGCCAGGTTGCGGATGCATTGGATCGTATGCTCATCCACCGTGTAGTGGTGATACATGTTGAACTGCATCATCGCGACGATCTGGCCGAACTCGGGCAGGAAGGTGCCCAGCAGGCCCAGTTCGTTCATCCGGCGCAGGGCGCGTTCGGGGTTGCCGTGTTTCAACAGCGTCCCAAGAAAGATCTTGGCCGCCTCGGGGTCCTCGCGCATCTGGTCGTCGACCATGTCGAGGTTGGCGTGCACCATGCGCATGGCGTCGGCGTGCAGCAGCATCCCGGTGCGCAGCCCCTCGTCGAAAAGGCGCAGCAGGTTCAGCTTGTCTTGCAGGAAATGCGCCTCGTCCTTCACCGCCAGGCGGCCGTGCACCACCTCGTAATCCGAGCCGATCTTGGGCTTGCGGCGGAACACCCGTTCCAGCACCGCGTCGCCCTTGACGTTCTCGGCCTCCAGCTGGGTCAGGAAGATCCGCGTCAGCTCGCCCACCGAATTGGCGTGGCGGAAATAGGCCTGCATGAAATGCTCGACCCCGCGGCGCCCGCCCTTGTCCTTGTAGCCCATGCGCTCGGCCACCTGGACCTGCATGTCGAAGGTCAGCTGATCCTGCGGGCGGCCTGCGAGAAGGTGCAGGTGACAGCGCACGGCCCACAGGAAATCCTCGGCCTTCTGGAAGGTCTCGTATTCCTCGCGGGTGAAAAGCCCCAGGCGCACCAGGTCGCTGACCGATTGCACCCCGTGGACGTATTTGCCGATCCAGTAAAGCGATTGCAGGTCGCGCAGCCCGCCCTTGCCCTCTTTCACGTTGGGTTCGACCACATAGCGCTGGCCGCCCTGTTTCTGGTGGCGGTTGAACCGCTCTTCCAGCTTGGCCTCGATGAAGTCCTTCTCGGTGCCCTTGAAGAGATCCGACCACAGCCGGTCGTTCAGCTGATCGACCAGGGGCGCGTCGCCCGCCAGGAACCGGGTTTCCATCAGCGCGGTGCGGATGGTGTAGTCTTCGCCGCCCAGCTTCAGGCAGTCGCGGATGGTGCGGCTGGCATGGCCGACCTTCAGATGCAGATCCCACATCAGGTACAGCATCGCCTCGATCAGCGCCTCCAGCGCCGGGGTGATGCGGCTTTTGGTCAGAAACAGCAGGTCGATGTCGGAGAAGGGCGCCATTTCGCCCCGGCCATAGCCGCCGACGGCGCAGATGGCGAAATCGCCCAGGGCGGTCTGCTGGGCGGCGGGCAGGCTGGCGCGGCCCTGTTCCAGCACTTCGCGCAGGATGCAATCGGTCAGCCAGGTATAGGCGCGGGTGGTCTTGCGGGCGGCGAAGGGATCGGCCTCGAACCCTTCGGCGATGCGCGCCATGCCTTCGGTGCGGGCGGTGTTCAGCGTGGCGATCACCTGGGCGCGGGCCTGGGCCGGATCGGCGGTGGCGGCGCGGATCGCCTCCAGCTCGCGGGCCAGGGCGGCGGGGTTCAGGATGTCTTCCGCCGGACGAATAAGGTCGTCCGGCAGCGTCAGGGTCTTGTCCATGGGGCGTCCGTTCAGGAGGCTGGGGCGCCCGGCTCCGGCGGCGGGGCCGGGGCCGGGCGGGTTGGAGGCGGGCCGGGGGCCTTAGAAGCCGGTGCCCGCGAAGCTGCGCGGCGCCGGGTCGATCACCACGACCTGGCGGTCCTGGATCGTGGCCACGGCCAGGCCGCGCTCGTTCGTACCGTTGGGCAGCAGGCGGAAGACGCCGCCGACCCCCTGGAAGCCCGAGCCCTGGGTCAGGCCCGCGGTCGACAGCGCGTCGCTGCGGCCCTGGCGGACCAGGGCGCCGATGGCGGCCACCCCGTCGAAGGCCAGGCCACCGATGGGATGCGGCGCCGTGCCGTAGGCGGCGGTGTAGCGGCTGTTGAACTGGGCGCTGAGGCCCGGGTCGGGCAGGGCGAACCAGCCGCCCTGGACGCCGGGCAGATCCAGGGTTTGCGGCGGGATGTCCCAGCGGGTCAGGCCGATATACTGCACCTTGTCGGGGCCCAGACCGTTCTCCGGCAGCATCTGGCTGAACAGCGGCAGGGCGCCTGCGGTGTTGGCGGTCAGGAAGATCGCATCGGCATTGGCGGCGTCGCGGCCCGCGGCATCGCGCACGGCCGGCACGGCGTTCAGGACGCCGGTCTGCGAGAACTCGTAGGGCACCGAGGCCACGACCGAGGCGCCGTTGCGCAGGGCGGCGGATTCGACGGCGGCGGCGCTGGCGCGACCCTCGGGCGTCTGGCCCGAGACCAGCACGATGCGCGACCGGCCCTGGCCCACGGCGTAGCGGGTCAGCCGGTCGGCGGTGTTCTGGAAGGTCGGCCCCAGGATGAAGACGTTGCCGCCCGCGATCTCGGGGTTGTTGGAGAAGGCCAGCACGTTGACCCCGCGCGCGGCGGCGACGCGCCCGGCGGCATTGGCATTGGCGGCATAGACCGGGCCCAGGATCACCTTGGCGCCATCGCTGATCGCCTGGCCGGTGACGGCGGCGGTCACCTCGGCGCTGCCCTGGGTGTCATAGACGCGCAGGTCGATCTGCACCCCGTTCAGCTCTGACGCGGCCAGGCGGGCGGCGTTTTCCAGGCTGGCGGCCAGGATCGCATCGCCATCCTTGCCCGAGCCGCGCGGCACCAGCAGGGCCACGGGGACCGGACGCTGGGTGTTGATGCTGGGGCCGGTGTTGCCGCCCATGGAAATGGGCTGACAGGCGGCGACCAGGGCCACGGCGGGCAGGGCCAGCGCCAGGGCGCGGCGGCTGTGGCGCGGGCCAGGGGCGGCGAGGGTCGCGGGGCGGTGCTCGGTCCGGGTCTGTCCGGTCAGTGCCTTGCGGGCGGCGCTCAAAAGAGCGAACATGGGGATCTCCTCGGGTCCAGGCGGCCCCAGATCGCCCCTGGGGCGCAAATCTGCGGCGGAAAGTCGTTACGCGGAAATAATAAACCTATCGTTCAGAGGGTCCAGTAATGAATGGCGAAAGCGTCAAACTGGCGGCGGGTCTCTACCTGGTGGCCGTGCCGATCGGAACCGCGCGCGACATCACCCTGCGGGCGCTCGACATCCTGGCCTCGGCCGATGTGCTGGCGGCCGAGGATACGCGCTCGCTGCGCAAGCTGATGGATATCCACGGGATCCCGCTGGGGCAGCGCCCGTTGCTGGCCTATCACGATCACAGCGGCGAGAAGACCCGCGCCCGGCTCTTGGAGGCGGTGGCGGAAGGCAAATCGGTGGCCTATGCCTCGGAGGCGGGTACGCCGCTGATCGCCGATCCGGGCTATGACCTGGCCCATGTGGCGCGCGAGCAGGGGCTGGCGGTGACGGCGGCGCCGGGGGCCTCGGCGGTGATCACCGCGCTGACCCTGGCCGGGCTGCCGACCGACCGGTTTCTCTTCGCGGGCTTCCTGCCCTCGGCCCAGGGGGCGCGGCGCAGCACGCTGATGGATCTGCGCGCCACCCGGGCCACGCTGGTCTTCTACGAATCCCCCAACCGGGTGGCGGCCTCGCTGGCCGATGCCGCCGAGGTGCTGGGGCCGGACCGCCAGGGGGCGCTCTGCCGCGAGCTGACCAAGCGGTTCGAGGAGGTGCGGCGCGGCACCCTGGCCGAGCTGGCCGCCAGTTGCGAAACCGATCCGCCGCGCGGCGAGATCGTCTTGCTGATGGATCGTGGCGATTCAGAAACTCTTAGCGAGTCGGATCTAGAAACGACCCTGAGCGCGGCGTTGCAGGAGTTGTCGGTGCGCGATGCGGCCGATCAGGTCGCCGCGCAATTCGATCTGCCCCGCCGCAAGGTGTATCAAATGGCCCTCAAGATGGCGAAGGGCTGACCGAAAGGGCGACCCATGGCCGAGGTGCTGGAGTTTCGAAATCCGCGGATTGACCGGGGGCATCAGGCCTATCTGCGGGGTCTCTCGGCCGAGGACTGCGCGCTGCGCCACTATCGTGACCTGGGCGCCCGCCTCGCGGCTGCGCGCTGGCGCGGCGCCGGGGCCGAGATCGACCTGATCCTGCGCGAGGGGGCGCGGCTGGTCTTCGTCGAGGTGAAGGCGGGCAAGACCTTCGATCATGCCGCGCAACGGGTGAACTGGGCGCAGCTGCACCGCATCATGCGCGCGGCCGAGGTCTATGCGGGCCAGCAGGGCGATCCCTTCGTCGAGATGCGCGTCGACGTGGCGCTGGTCGATGGCCAGGGCGCGGTGCAAATCCTCGAAAACGTGAGCATGGCCGCCTGAGCCAGGGGCGCGGACCCCATTGCAGAGCGGGCCGGGATGGGCCATCACCTGTCGGGTGAGATCCAGCGGAGGCCCGAAAGATGAAGATCGCGTTCCAGATGGACCCTATCGGGGCCGTCGATATTGCCGCCGACAGCACCTTCCGCCTTGCCGAAGAGGCCCAGGCCCGGGGGCATGAGCTGTTCTACTACACGCCCGAGCATCTGTCCTTCCAGGAAGGCCGCGTCATGGCGCGGGGGCATGCGCTGCGCGTGCAGCGGGTGCAGGGCGATCACGCCCATCTGGGTCCCGAGACCGAGGTCGATCTGTCGGACTTCGATGTGGTCTGGCTGCGCCAGGATCCGCCCTTCGACATGTTCTACATCACCACCACCCATCTGCTGCAACGCATCCACCCGAAGACCCTGGTGGTGAACGATCCCTTCTGGGTGCGCAACTTCCCCGAGAAGCTGCTGGTGCTGGACTTCCCCCAGCTGACCCCGCCCACCACCATTGCCCGCGACCTGGCCACGATCCGCGCCTTCAAGGAAAAGCACGGCGATATCATCCTGAAGCCGCTATACGGCAACGGCGGTGCGGGGGTGTTCCGGCTGACCGCGGATGACCGGAACCTCAGCTCGCTGCACGAGCTGTTCACCGGCTTCTCGCGCGAGCCGCTGATCGTGCAGAAATACCTGCCCGCCGTGACCAAGGGCGACAAGCGGGTGATCCTGGTCGACGGCGAGCCCGTGGGGGCCATCAACCGGGTGCCCGCCGCTGGCGAGACCCGCTCGAACATGCATGTGGGCGGCCGCCCCGAGAAGGTCGGCCTGACCGAGCGCGACCTTGAGATCTGCGCCGCCATCGGCCCGACCCTGCGCGACAAGGGCCAGGTCTTCGTCGGCATCGACGTCATCGGTGACTGGCTGACCGAGATCAACGTGACCTCGCCCACGGGCATCCAAGAGCTGGAGCGCTTCGACGGCACCAATATTGCCGCCAAGGTCTGGGAGGCGATCGAGGCCAAGCGCGCCTGAGCCTGCCGCCGGTTTGGCGTCGCCCCCGGGCGGCGCCCCGGCCAGGGTCCGGGCCGCGCTATCCCGCCAGGCCCGGCACGCGATAGGCCAGGGCCTCGGCCAGGTGGGGGCGGCGGATCTGCGCCTCTCCGTCCAGATCGGCGATGGTGCGCGCCACCCGCAGCACCCGGTGATAGCCGCGCGCCGAGAGGCCGAATCGTTCCGCCGCACGGCCCAGCAGCTCACGCCCCTCAGTATCGGGGGCCGCGACCTCGTCCAGCAAAGTCCCCGACAGATCCGCGTTCAGCTGCATCCGATCGGCGCCCGCGTAGCGCCGCGCTTGCACCTGTCGGGCCGCCTCGACCCGGGCGCGGATCGTGGCCGAGCTTTCGCCGGTGGCGGGGGCGTCCAGCTGGCGATAGTCCACCGCAGGCACCTCGAGGCGCAGATCGAAGCGGTCCATCAGCGGGCCTGAAATCTTGCCCAGGTATTTTTCCGAACATTTCGGCGCCTTGGAACAGGCGCGCCCCGCATCGTGCAGATAGCCGCAGCGGCAGGGGTTGGCGGCGGCGATCAGCAGGAAGCGGCAGGGATAGCGCACATGGGCATTGGCGCGCGACACCGTCACCTCGCCGGTCTCCATCGGCTGGCGCAGGGTGTCCAGCACGGCGGGGGCGAACTCGGGCATTTCATCAAGGAACAGCACCCCGTTATGGGCCAGGCTGATCTCGCCCGGTTGGGCGCCGCGCCCGCCGCCGACGATGGCGGCGGTCGAGGCAGTGTGATGGGGTTCCATGAAGGGGGGCGAGCAGCTGAGCCCGCCGCCCTCCAGCAGCCCGGCCAGGGAATGGACGATCGAGGTTTCCAGCGCCTCGCGCGGGGAAAGATCCGGCAGCAGGCCCGGCATCCGCTTGGCCAGCATGGATTTTCCCGCACCGGGTGGCCCCAGCATCAGCACATGGTGGCGTCCGGCGGCGGCGATCTCCAGCGCGCGTTTGGCCTTTTCCTGACCGCGCACATCGCGCAGGTCAGGGGGCGGCAGGGCGCGGGTGACCTGGCCTGCCTCGGCCTGGGGCAGGGGCATCTGTCCCGTGAGGTGGCGCACCAGATCGCCCAGGGTGCCCGCGCCGATGACCCGGGTCGCCTCGCTCCAGGCGGCCTCGGCGGCGGAGGCGGCGGCGCAAAGCAGCCCGCGCCCCTCTTCCGCCGCGCACATGGCCGCGGGCAGGGCGCCCGCCACCGGGATCAGCTTGCCATCCAGCGACAGCTCGCCCAGGGCCGCGTGTTCCTCGGCCGCCTCCGAGGGCACCACCTTCAGCGCCGCCAGGATCGCCAGGGCAATGGGCAGGTCGTAGTGGCTGCCCGCCTTGGGCATGTCGGCGGGCGAGAGGTTGATGGTGATCCGTTGCGAGGGCAGGGCGATCCGCATCGTGGCCAGGGCCGCGCGCACCCTTTCGCGGGCCTCGGACACGGCCTTGTCGGGCAGGCCGACGATGGAAAAGCCGGGCACCCCGGGCGACAGCGCGCATTGCACCTCGACCGGGGCCGCCTCGGCGCCGTGAAAGGCAACAGTGTAAGTCCTCAGCATCCTGGTGTCCCCCCAAAGGCCCGACGGGCGGGATGGAAACCATGGTTAACGGCGCAGATCTTAGGACTTGGTTAACGCCGGGCCGGGCCAGGGGCCCAGGGGCAGGGGCTGGGCATAGGGGGCGGGCGCGTCGAAGACCTCGGTCAGGGCCAGGGCGCGCCAGCGGCGGATCGACGGGTGGGCCAGCATGGCGGCGGTATAGGCCGCCAGCCGGTCCGAGACCGGCAGGCCGTAGCCCGCGATGCGCAGGGCCACGGGGGCGTAGAAGGCATCGGCCAGCGACCAGGTGCCGAAGATCCAGGGGCCGTCTGCGTTCCGCTGGGTTTCGGCGTAGGCAAACAGCTGATCCAGCCGGGCCAGATCGGCGGCGACCGCCGCGCTGACCTCGAAATCCTGGTACTGGCCCAGCACCTGCATCGGGCAGGCGGCGCGCAGGGCGGCGAAGCCCGCGTGCATCTCGGCCACCAGCCAGCGCGCGGCGGCGCGGGCCGCGGGGGCGGCGGGCCAAAGGCCGGCCCCGGGGTGGGCCTCGGCCAGATGCTCGGCCATGGCCAGGGTCTCGCCCAGCACCAGCCCCTCGGGGGTGCGCATCGCCGGCACCAGCCGCGCCGGGGCCAGGCCATGGGCGGCCAGTTCCGCGGGCAGGTCGCCGCCGTAGAGGTTCAGCATCCGGGTCTTGACCGGCAGGTCGAAAGGATCGAACATCAGCCAGCCGCGCAGCGACCAGCTTGAATAGGTGCGCGCACCGATGAAAAGCTCGTAGGGCATGGGGATCTCCGCTGTTGTAGCCACAGCCTAGCCCCGAAATCACATCACGAAGAATGATTATTTGAGCTGATTTCCATCAATATTCGTGATGTATTCGCTATGGGCGAGGGTCGCGATCCGCGCTCCCGCAGGGCTGCCGCCAGGGCCATAGTCGATGCGCGTCACCGACAGCGGCGCCACCGGGTGGCGCAGCACCTCGCGCGGGGCTTCGGCGCGGTGGCGGGCGACCTGGCCCAGGATCACCGCGAAATGGCAGACCGCGATCACGTCGCCCCCCTCGGCCATCAGCGCATCCAGCGCGGCCGAGCTGCGCGCCGCCATGGCGTTCCAGCTTTCGCCGCCCGGCGGCGCCACCTCGCCCGGGTCGGTCCAGTAGGCGCGCGACAGATCGGGGTCGCGGGCCTCGATCTCGGCGGAGCTGAGCATCTCCCAGGCGCCGAAGTGGATCTCGCGCAGGGCCGGGGCCTCGGGCAGGCGCTGGCGCCCCGGGGCGGCCAGGGCATCGGCGGTGGCCCGGGTGCGCGACAGGTCCGAAGAGATCAGCCGCGCCCGGGCGGGCAAATAGGCCGACAGGGCGGCGATCCGCGCCTGATCGGACAGATCGGCGGGCAGATCGGACCAGCCCACCATGCATTTGGCATGGGTCGGGCCGTGGCGGACCAGGAACAGGCGGCTCATGGCAGCGCCCCTTTCAGCACATTGGGCAACCCGGCGATGACCTGCACCACGCAATCGGCCTGGCGGGCGAGCGCGATGTTCAGCCGCCCCTGAGCCTCGCGAAAGCGGCGGGTCAGGGCGTCGGCGGGCACGATGCCCTGGCCAAGCTCGTTGCTGACCGTCACCACCGGGGCCGGGCAGGCGGCCAGGGCGGCCAGCAGGCGGGCCTGGGCGTCCTCCAGGTCGGCGCCGGAAAACATCTGGTTGCTCAACCACATGGTGGCGCAATCGAAAAGGACGGGCACCTGCGCGGCGGCCAGGGCCGGGCCGGGATCCAGCGGCGCCTCGACCAGCTGCCAGCCGGGCCCGCGCCGCGCCGCATGGGCCGCGATCTTCGCCGCCATCTCGTCGTCATGGGCCTGGGCGGAGGCCAGATAGAGCCGCTCTGGCCCCATCTCGCAGACCAGGTTTTCGGCGAAATCAGACTTGCCCGACGCCGCGCCGCCCAGGATCAGGATCCGTCGTGCCGACATTTTTTGCCTCCGCAATGGAACCTTAAGGGGATCTCGCGCGTATAGCCTGCGACAGAGCCGAGTCAAAGAGGCGGCGAAAAGGTGCGCAAGGCGTGCCCCGCCTACCAGACAGAGGGGACAGACGACGTGCGGACCGAGACAACGACGATGCCGCTATCGCGGGTGGCGATGAAGGCCGAACTGCTGGATGCAGAGACCGAACTGGAACTGGCCTATGCCTGGCGCGACAGGCGCGACACCGCCGCCCTGCATCGTCTGGTGACCGCCTACATGCGGCTGGCCATCTCGATGGCGTCGAAATACCGCCGCTACGGCGCGCCGATGAACGACCTGATCCAGGAAGCGGGACTGGGTCTGATGAAGGCCGCCGACAAGTTCGACCCCGACCGGGGCGTGCGCTTTTCGACCTATGCGGTCTGGTGGATCAAGGCCTCGATCCAGGACTACGTGATGCGCAACTGGTCGATGGTGCGCACCGGGTCCACCTCGTCGCAGAAATCCCTGTTCTTCAACATGCGCCGCGTCCAGGCCCGGCTAGAGCGCGAGGCGCTGGCGCGCGGCGAGGAAATCGACATGCACCAGCTGCGCCAGTTGATCGCCACCGAGGTGGGCGTGCCGCTGCGCGATGTCGAGATGATGGAGGGGCGGCTGTCGGGCTCTGACTTCTCGCTGAACGCCACGCAAAGCGCCGATGAAGAGGGGCGCGAATGGATCGACACGATCGAGGATGACGGCGCCCAGGCGGATGAGCTGGTGGCCGAAAGCCATGACCTGTCGGCCCTGCGCCGCTGGCTGGCAGGCGCCATGTCGAAGCTGAACGAACGTGAACGCCATATTGTCGCCGAGCGCAAGCTGCGCGACACGCCGCGCACCCTGGAAAGTCTGGGCCAGGAGCTGGGCCTGTCGAAGGAACGGGTGCGCCAGCTGGAGGCCGCGGCCTTTGCCAAGATGCGCAAGACGCTGGAGGGCGAATCCGCCGAGGCCCAGGCCCTGCTGCACTAGGTCGCGCGCGGATCCTGGGATCAAAGGCGGGCGTTCCCGAAAGGGGCGCCCGCCTTTGCTTGTGCCTGCCGGGGCGGCGTTCTACTCTGCTCGGCAAAGGCCGCGCGGCGGTGAAGCAAGGGGCGAAAGATGCTGGCAGGCAAGAGAATCCTTTTGATCGTCGGCGGTGGCATTGCCGCCTTCAAGATCCCCCATCTGATCCGCCTGCTGCGCGGGCAGGGAGCCGCCGTCACCCCGGTGATGACCCGCGCCGCCGGTGAGTTCGTGACGCCCCTGACCCTGGCCGCCCTGGCGGGCGAAAAGGTGCATGAGGCGCTCTTCGATCTGACCTCCGAGGCCGAGATGGGCCATATCGAGCTGTCGCGCTCGGCCGATCTGGTGGTCGTGGCGCCTGCCACCGCCGATCTGATGGCGAAGATGGCGCAAGGCCACGCCGACGACCTGGCCTCGACCCTGCTGCTGGCCACCGACACGCCCGTGCTGATTGCGCCCGCGATGAACGTGCGCATGTGGGACCACGCCGCCACGCAGCGCAACATCGCCACGCTGAAGGGCGACGGCATCGCCTTTGTCGGCCCCGATGAGGGCGACATGGCCTGCGGCGAATACGGCCCCGGCCGCATGGCCGAGCCCGAGGCGATCCTGGCCGCGATCCGCGCCCAGTTTGCCGCAGGCCCCCTGGCGGGGCGGCGGGTGCTGGTAACCTCGGGGCCGACCCATGAACCCATCGATCCGGTGCGCTATATCGCCAACCGTTCCTCCGGGGCGCAGGGCACGGCGATTGCCCGGGCGCTGGCCGATCTGGGCGCCGATGTCACCTTCGTCACAGGCCCCGCCGATGTGCCCCCGCCCGCGGGCGTCGAGGTGGTACGCGTCGAGACCGCGCAGCAGATGCTGGCCGCCGTCGAGGCCGCAGGCGCGGTCGAGGCCGCCGTCTTTGCCGCCGCCGTCGCCGACTGGCGCGTCGCCTCGGCCTCTGGCTCGAAGATCAAGAAGCAGAAGGGCGCCCCACTGCCGGTGCTGGAGTTCGCCGAGAACCCCGACATCCTGGCCACCATCGCGCAAAAGACCGAAGGGCGCCCCCGGCTGGTGGTGGGCTTTGCCGCCGAAACCGACGACGTGGTGGCCCATGCCACGGCGAAACGGGCGCGCAAGGGCTGCGACTGGATCCTGGCCAATGACGTCAGCCCGGCGACCGGCATCATGGGGGGCACGGAAAACGCGGTGGTGCTGATCTCGGATGCGGGCGCCGAGCCCTGGCCGCGCATGGACAAGGCGGCGGTGGCCGAGAAACTGGCGGCCCGTATCGCCGAGGCGCTGGACGCCTGACCGACACCTTAATTCAGGACAAGACGACAATGCGGAAACTGGCCATTCGGATCATGTGGGACGAGGGCGCGGACCAGGGCCTGGGCCTGCCCGCCTATGAAAGCGCGGGTGCGGCGGGGGCGGATCTGCGCGCCAACCTGCCCGACCGGGGCGAGATCGAACTGGCGCCGGGCAGCCGCGCGCTGGTGCCCACGGGGCTGCGCCTGGCGATCCCCGAAGGCTTCGAGGTGCAGCTGCGGCCGCGCTCTGGCCTGGCGCTGAAACACGGGATCACCCTGCCCAACAGCCCGGGCACCATCGACAGCGATTATCGCGGCCCCCTGGGGGTGATCGTGCTGAACGCGGGCACCGAACCCTTCATCATCAGCCATGGCGACCGCATCGCGCAGATGCTGGTGGCGCCGGTGATCCAGGCGCAGTTCGCCCTGGTCGAGGCGCTGGACGCGACCGCGCGGGGCGAGGGTGGTTTCGGCTCGACCGGGCGAGGCTAGGGCGCCATGGGCTGGATCCTTTTCCTGGCCCTGGTGCTGTGGCTGGCGGGCGGGCAGTTCGGCGTCTCGCGCCGCGCGCGCGGCGCGGTGGTGCTTGGCGCCTACCTCTGCCTGCTGGCGCTGCTGTTTGCCCTGCCCGAAACCCACCCGATGCGCGCCGCCCTCGGCCCCCGGGCCGCCTGGCTGATGCTGGGTGGCGTGGCGGTGCTGGTGCTGGCCTATCGTCAGGGCCTGGGCGCCCTGCGCGCCCGCGCCGGGGCCACCGAGGCGGCGGCGACGCCCGATACCCCCGCCCCCCTCTTTTCCGAGGCCGAGCTGGAGCGTTACGCCCGACACATCGTCCTGCGTGAACTGGGCGGTCCGGGGCAGAAGGCGCTGAAAGAGGCGCGGGTGCTGGTGATCGGCGCGGGGGGCCTGGGCTCGCCCGCGCTGCTGTACCTCGCGGCGGCGGGCGTCGGTCGGATCGGGGTGATCGACGCCGACACCGTCTCGGCCTCGAACCTGCAACGGCAGGTGATCCACCGCGACGCCGACATCGGCCTGCCCAAGGTGCAATCGGCCCAGGCCGCCCTGCTGGCCCTCAACCCCCATATCGAGGTGCGCCCCTATCAGCGCCCCTTCGACGACAGTATCGCCGCCGAACTGCTGGCCGAGTATGACATCCTTCTGGACGGCAGCGACAATTTCGAAACCCGCTATCTGGCCAACCGCGTGGCGGTGGCGGCGGGAAAACCGCTGGTCTCGGGCGCCCTGTCGCAATGGGAAGGGCAGGTTTCGATCTTCGACCCGGCGCGCGGCGCGCCCTGCTACCAATGCCTCTTCCCCAAGGCGCCTGCGCCCGAACTGGCCCCCTCCTGCGCCATGGCGGGGGTACTGGCGCCCCTGCCCGGCGTCGTCGGCGCCATGATGGCGGTCGAGACGGTGAAACGCATCACCGGCGCCGGGGCCACGCTGACCGGTGAAATGCTGATCTACGATGCCCTCTGGGGCGAGACCCGAAAAATCGCGCTGACACCCCGGGCCGACTGCCCCTGCTGCGGCGCTAGCCAAAAGGACAGATCATGACCAACCCGCTGCTCGCCCCCTGGGACACGCCCTTTGGCCTGCCGCCCTTCGACCGCATCCGCGACGAGGATTTCGCCCCCGCGTTGGAAGAGGCCCTGGCCGCTCATGAGGAAGAGATCGCCGATATCGCCGACAACCCCGATGCGCCCAGCTTCGACAATACGATCCTGGCGCTCGAGGCCTCGGGCGAGAAGCTCGAAAAGGTGCTGGCGCCCTTCTTTGCCCTGGCCGGCGCCGACAGCACGCCTGCGCGCGAGGCCCTGCAACGCGCGTTTTCGCCGAAGCTGGCGGCGCATTTCGCCGATATCAACGCCAACCGAGACCTCTTCGCCCGGGTGGCCATGCTGTGGGAAACCCGCGACGATCTGGGCCTGAATGCCGATCAGGCGCGGCTGCTTTACCTGTCACACCGGGGTTTCATCCGCGCAGGCGCCGCGCTGACCGGCGACAAGGCCAAGCGGATGAAAGAGATCATGGGGCGGCTGGCCGAGCTGGGCACCGCCTTTACCCAGAACCTGCTGGCCGATGAACGCGATTGGTTCATGGAACTGGCCGAGGCCGATCTGGCCCCGCTGCCCGCCTTCCTGGCCTCTGCCGCCCGCGCCGCAGGGGCCGAGCGCGACCGCGCGGCGCCGGTGATCACCCTGTCGCGCTCGCTGATCGTACCCTTCCTGCAATTCTCGCCCGACCGCGCCCTGCGGCAGAAGGCCTTCACCGCCTGGACCGCGCGCGGCGCGGGCGGCGGGGCCACCGACAACCGCGAGATCGTGAAAGAGATCCTGGTCCTGCGCGAGGAACGCGCCCATTTGCTGGGCTACGAGAATTTCGCCCGGTTCAAGCTGGAACCCGAGATGGCCCATACGCCGGACCGGGTCCGCGACCTGCTGATGCAGGTCTGGACCCCCGCCCGCGCCAGCGCCCTGGCCGATCAGGCCGAGATGGAAAAGCTGCTGACGGCGGATGGCGGGGCGCTGCCCTTCCAGCCCTGGGACTGGCGCTACTACGCCGAGAAGCGGCGCAAGGCGCTCCATGACATCGACGAGACGGCGCTGAAACCCTACCTGCAACTGGACCGGATGATCGAGGCGGCCTTCGACTGCGCAAGCCGCCTCTTCGGGCTGACTTTCGAAGAGATCACGCTGCCCGGCTACCACCCCGATTGCCGCCATTTCGAGGTAAAACGGAACGGCGAACATCTGGCGCTGTTCATCGGCGACTATTTCGCCCGCGCCTCGAAACGCTCGGGCGCCTGGTGTTCGGCGATCCGCGCCCAGGCAAAGCTGCCGCGCGACCAAAGCCCGATCGTGGTCAATGTCTGCAACTTCACCAAACCCGCCCCGGGCGAGGCGGCGCTGCTGAGCTATGACGACGCGCGCACGCTCTTCCACGAGTTCGGCCATGCCCTGCACCAGATGCTGTCCGACGTGACCTATGAACGCGTCTCGGGCACCTCTGTCAGCCGCGATTTCGTCGAACTGCCCAGCCAGCTTTATGAACACTGGCTGGAGGTGCCCGAGGTGCTGCAACGCTTCGCCACCCATGTGGAGACGGGCGAGGCGATGCCGGCCGAGATGCTGGAAAAGGTGCTGGGCGCGGCGACCTTCGACATGGGCTTTGCCACGGTGGAATATATCGCCTCGGCCCTGGTGGATCTGGAGTTCCACGACGGCGCCGCCCCCGCCGACCCGATGCAGAAGCAGCAAGAGGTGCTGGACGGCATCGGGATGCCCCCTGCCATCGTCATGCGCCACGCCACGCCGCAATTCGCCCATGTCTTCTCGGGCGACGGCTATTCCTCGGGCTATTACAGCTACATGTGGTCCGAGGTGATGGATGCCGACGCCTTCGAGGCCTTCGAGGAGGCGGGCGATGCCTTCGACCCGGCCACCGCCAAGGCGCTGGAAGAGGACATCCTGTCGAAGGGCGGCTCGGTCGAGGCGGACGAGCTTTACACCCGGTTCCGCGGCCGGATGCCCGGGCCCGAGGCCCTGCTGAAGGGGCGCGGCCTGGCCGCCGAGTGAGGCAAGGGGAGGGGGCTTTGCTCCCTCTGTCGCCTGCGGCGCCATTCACCCCCAGGATATTTGGGGCCTAAAAATAGATGGGGCGGGGCGCTCTGCCCGCCTGTGGCAAGAGAAAGGCCGCCCGGAGCTTGGGTGGCCTTTGTCTATTTTTGGGCCAGAAATATCCCGGGGGTCCGGGGGCTGGCCCCCGGTCCCGTCCGCGGGGTCAGCTCGAGACCTGTTCGCGCAGGATCGCCATGGTCAGCGAGATCATCAGATAGGCCCCTGACAGCACCAGGAAGACCAGGATCGTGTTCTCGAAGGCGCGGGGATAGGTCGGGTCTTCGGGCGCCACGGGGCGGACCGAGGTGGTCAGGTAGCGCACCTGGCGGTTCGCCTCCAGCTCGGTCTGTTTCTCGTTTTGCAGCGCCGATTGCAGGAAGAGGTCGGCGGTGGCCAGGTCGGCCTGGGCCATCTGGATCTGTGCCGTGTCGGCGGCCAGCGAGGCGCCGTCGCTGCGCGCCTCGGTCATTCGGGCGTTGAGCCGTTCCAGCAGCTGGTTCAGCCGGTCGATATCGGCCTGCACCCCGTCCACCCGGGCCTGGTTGGGCCGGGCGTTGTCCATCAGCGCCGCCAGTTGCAGCTCTTTCTCCTGCAACTGGATCTCATAGGTCGAGATCTGGGTGCGCAGCGTGCCGATCACCGCCTCGGGGTCGACCAGGGTGCCTTCCTGAAGCCGCACCAGCGCCTCCTGGGCCTCGCGGCGTTCGGCCTTGGCCCGTTCCAGGCTTTCGCGGGCCGATTGCATGGCGTCGTCGCGCTTGCGCAGCGACAGTTCGTCCACCCGCTGTTCCGCATAGGCGATCAGCTGGCGCGAGAACTCGGCGGCGGTCTCGGGGTCTTCGGCGGCGACCTCCATCTTGATCACGCCTTCGGTCGGGTCGTAGCCGATCTTCACGTATTTCTTGTAGACCTTGTAGGCCTCTTCCGTGCTCGGATCGGGGGGCAGGCGCTGGATCGGGTCGATGGCGGGGTTGGCGAAGTGACCGGCGAAATCCTGGTCTTCGTTCAGCCGCACCATGGCGTCCTTCGATTGCAGATAGCTTTGGACCGCGATGCTGTCCTGGTTGGTGGCAAACTGCGTGCCCGACAGCAGGCCGCCCAGGGGCCCGGCCGAGGTGGCGTCGGCCTGAAGGATCAGGAATTCCGACTTGGCGGCATACATGGGCGTGGCGACGCGGTAGTAGTAATAGCCCGCCAGCAGGGTGGGCAGGAAGACGAAGAAGGTCAGCCGCGTCAGCAGTTGCAGGGTCTTGCGGCGGCGGCGGCGCGAGATGTCGCGCTGAATTTCCATGATCTCGCGCTGGCGCCGTTCCGACAGGCCGCCCGGCGGCGGTGCCTTGCGCGGTGCGGCCTGGGCGGGCAGCTGCGCGCCTCCGGGGCCTGCGGGCACGGTCTGCGGCAGGGCCACGCCGTCGCCCTCGGTGGGGCTCAGGGCCTTGCCGCTGTTCTGCGGCAGCACCTCCAGCATGTTGGCGCGCTTGAAGGGGTCGATGCCACGGGCACGCAGCAGGCGCACGGCGTCGAAATCCGAGGTCGGCGCCAGCCCGTGTTTCTGGGCCACCCGCCGCGCCATGCGCAGCTGGCGCCCGGTCAGTCCTTCCTTGCGGATCGCGTCCAGATCCTCTTCGGCGCGGATCTCGCCCGGGGCGCTGACATCGCCCTCGCGCAGCGGCGGCTGGCCTGCGCCACGCGGCGGCAGGCTGCGCGGGTGCAGGGGTTCGGGCGCCGGTTGCGGGCGCGGCTGAGGGGCGGCTTCGGCCTCGGTCTCGGGCGGCGGGGCAGGGCGGCTGGCGGCGCGCGGCGCCTCTTCCGCCTCGGGCCGGGGCGCGGGGCGGGTCGGGGTGACGCGGCCCTGGGGCGCCTCTGCATTGGCCGCTGGACCGGGGGCGGGGGCCGGACCGGGACCGGTGGCGTCGGCGCGCGCAGGCTGCGGCGTGGGACGGCGGGTCGGATGGGCCTCTTCGGGGCTTTGGGCGCGCAGCCGTTCCAGCGTCATGGCCCGGCGTTCGGCCAGGCTTTGCGGGCGCTCTGCCTCGGGGGCGTGCTCTGCCTCGGGCGGGGTCGCGGACAGGCCGTCATCACCCGACCCCGGCAGGTCGGTCGCGCCGGGGCTGCGGCGGATGCGGAATTTTCTAGCCTTGGGTTTCGTAGTCATAGAGCTGCTTCGCTTCTTCCAAGGTATCGAACATGTACAGTTTGCCGTCGCGCAGAACGGCGGCCTCGCGGGCGAATTTCTCCAGCGTCTTGGGCTGGTGCGAAACGATGATCACCGTCGTCGTCTCCAGCCGTTCGCGCAGGATGTCGCCCGCCTTGCGGTTGAACTCCACATCGGTGGAGTTGGGCATCCCTTCGTCGATCAGATAGATGTCGAAATCCAGCGCCAGCAGCAGGGCGAAGCTGAACCGCGCCCGCATCCCCGAGGAATAGGTGCCCAAGGGTTGGTCGAAATATTCCCCCAGACCGCAAAGCCAGCGGCAGAAGGCCTCGACATAGTCCGGGTCCAGCCCGTAGAGCCGCGCGATATAGCGCGAGTTCTCCATGGCCGAGTGTTTCTTGATCACGCCGCCCATGAAGCCCAGCGGGAAAGAGATGTTGCACATCCGCCGGATCTCGCCCTCGTCGGGTTTCTCCAGCCCGGCCATCATGTTGATGACCGTGGTCTTGCCGGTGCCGTTCGGCGCCAGGATGCCCAGCGACCGGCCCAGCTCGACCCGGAAGGAGACCTTGTCCAGGATCACCTTGTGCTGAGAGCCGGTCCAGAAGGACTTGCTGACGTTTATGAACTCGAGCATGGGGGCTCCGGCGGCTGGTTCTACCCGATCTTTGGCGGATCGTTCTTGTTGCCCAATCCGGGCTTTTGAAAATCATTATGTCTGATCCGAGAACGACATGCCAAGGGAACCCGGCGAAATTGTGACCCGGAAAAGACAATCCCCGGCAGCGGGGCTGCCGGGGAACGTGGGTGTTTCGGTTGGGCGCCAGGCGCCCCGATGGGGGCGCTGTGGGCCGCGCGGTCGGGCCTAGACGCGGACCTTTTGCACCCGGCAGAGCAGCCCTGCCACGAAGGAGATCCCGGCGGCGGCAAAGCTGAAGAGCGCCCCCATCTTGGCGGCGTCCTGCACCGGCCCGGCCTCGAAGGCCACCGAGGCGATGAAGAGCGAGACGGTAAAGCCGATGGCCGCGACGCAGCCCACCACCAGCAGGTCGATGCTGCGCATCCCCTCGGGCAGGCCAAGTTTCAGGACATGGGCACCGATCATCCCCATGATCAGGATGCCCACGGGCTTGCCGATCAGCAGGCCTGCCAGCACCAGCCAGGTGGGTTCGGAAATGGCGTTGAACTCGACCCCCGCATTCATCAGGCCGAAGAAGAACAGCACGATTTCGACGGGGTGTTTCAGGGCGTGTTCGATGTGGTTCAGCAGGTCGGTCAGGTACTGTTCGGCCTCGCTGAAGATACCGAAGGCGCGGTCGGCATGGGGGATCGTCGGCACGATGGGCAGCAGGCCCAGGGCCGGGTGGATACCGGCGCGCATGAAGCCGTACCAGCTGATGCAGGCGGCGACGAGGTAGGGCCAGAAGCCCAGCTTTTCGCGCATCCAGGTCGAGTTCGGGCGCGCCTGGTTGTGCCGGTCCATGCGGCGCGGCAGGGCGTTGAAGAAGACGAAGACGGCCACGGCGGCGGCCAGCGACAGCAGCAGCCATTCGGGGGCCAGTTCGCCCGAGGGATAGAAGATCGCCAGGATGATCAGGCCCGCCGCGTCATCGGCGATGGCCAGCAGCAGCAGGAAGCGCACCGCCGGGTGCCCCGCGCCGAAGACCAGGCGGCCCACCAGGTAGGAGAAGGCAATGTCGGTGGCCGTGGGGATCGCCCAGCCGTTCTTCACCGCGTCATAGGTGTCAGAGCCAAAGACCATGGCCAGGCCCAGGTAGACCAGGATCGGCCCCAGCATCCCGCCTGCGGTGGCAAACAGCGGCGTCGCCGCCTTCTTGCCGCGCAGCGAGCCGTTTTCCAGGATCACCGCCTCCCAGACTTCCTTCGCCGCGATGGCAAAGAAGAAGGCCATCAGCATGTCATTGACCAGGTAGTGCAGCGACAGTTCGCGGTAGGCCACCGTGCCGTCCTCGGCCATGTGGGCCGCGCCGATGGGCGCGTGATCCCAGATCACCAGGTGGACGAAATGGTGATAGCTGTCGGCGTCCAGATTGGCCCATCCCAGGGCGATCAGCGCGCCCAGGATCAGCAACAGCGAATAGTTGGTTACGAAATTCCAGACGCGATACATGAAAGCCCTCACCCATTTCCCGGTCATCTTTGACGGTGGGTTAAGGCTTTTTCCCGAGGACGGCAACAGGTGCGGGGGCTTCACCAAGGGGGCTGGTCCTTCCTTCCGCTTGCTTTTCAGGCAGCTGCGGGGCGGCGGGCCCGGGGGCGCCGCGTAACCGCACGGCCAGGGGGCGCGCCCCATCTTGATGCAATCTGGCACCGCCCTCTTCAAGAAGAAGTTAAGGCGCCCGGGGGCGCGGGGCGGGCCCGGGGGGCAAAACGCCCCGCCGGGATGCGGCGGGGCGTCGGGCCTTCACTTGCTGTGGCACCGCCTGGCCAGGATCAGGCCACCAGGTTCCAGGCCAGTCCGGCCAGCACCGCGCCCAGGATGGCCAGGCCCAGATAGGCGGCGAAGACGCGCGGTTTCACCAGCGCCCAGACCGCCACGGCGGCGGGAACCGAGCTGACACCGCCCGCGATGACAAAGGACATCGCGGCGCCGGGGGCCATGCCCTGGCTCAGCAGACCGTCGACCAGCGGCACGGCGGCGTAGCCGTTCAGATAGGCCGGCGCACCGACCACCGCGCCCAGGATCACCGGCAGCACGCCCTCGCCACCCAGCACAGAGGCGATCCATTCGGCGGGCAGATAGCGCAGCATCACCGCCTCCAGCACATAGGCCAGGGCCAGCCACTTGCCGAGGAACAGCAGGTTTTCCAGCGCCGTGTCGCGGAAGGTCTCGCGCCGGGGCGCCTCGCGCCAGAAGGCCCAGACCGGGGTGCCCTGGAAGGGTTTCTTCGGCCCGCAACCGCAGCCGCCCACATTGGGCCGCGCCTTCAGCGGGTCGGCGAAGACGGCCGAGCCCTTCATCAGCATCACCACCCCGCCGCCGAAAAGGCCCAGGGCCACGGCGGCCACGGTCTTGCCGATGGCAAAGTCGAAGCCCAGGGTGCCCGCAGTGATCGAGAACATCGCCGGATCCATCAGTGGCGAGGCCAGCCAGAAGGCCATGACCGCCGACAGCGGCGCGCCCATGGTCAGCAGGGCGGCGATGAAGGGGATCACCTGGCAGGAACAGAAGGGCGACAGGCCCCCCAGCAGGGCCGCCATCAGGATCATGTGGGTCTCGCGCCCCTCGAAGGCGCGGCCCAGCAGGGTCTCGGCGCCCGAGGCCTTCATATAGGCCACCGCCAGCACGGCAAAGAGCAGGAAGGGCAGGGTGCCCAGGAAGGCCGCCGCCGCCAGGCGTACCGCCTCGGGCAGATAGACGGCATCGAACAGGCCGATGGCCGCCAGGATCAGCGCCAGCGCCAGCCAGGCGCCATCCAGATGCGCCCGCAGGCTACGGTAACGGGTCAGGATCATCTCAGTCATCGCAGGTCTCTTTGCACTCAGGGGCCGCATCGGCGCAGCAGTTTTCCAGCAAGAAGGCCGAGAGGGCCTTCAGGTCGTCATAGGCCACCGCCGCGCAAAGGATCGACCGGCCCTGTTTCTCCTGCCGGACCAGACCGGCCTGGGTCAGGATCTTCAGGTGGTGGGTCAGGGTCGATCCGGTGACGCCGGTGCGTTCGCCCAGCTCGCCGATGCGCAGCCCGCCCTGGCCCGCGCGCACCAGGGTGCGCAGCACGGTCAGGCGTTGTTCGCTGCCCAGGGCGGCGAAGGTCGAGGCGGCATGGGCGAGGCTGAGGTCTTGGAGGTCTGATTGTTTCATGATTATCGAAATATCCGAGTCGAGAGCGTCTGTCACGACATTTCTACAATCTTCGAAATGTTTGGGGCCATTTGTCTTTTGCCCGGGCCGGGGCCAGATAGCTGTCATGGATGAGTTGCTGACCCAGATCCGCGCCTGCCGCCTTTGCGCGCCGCGCTTTGCCGCCACCCGGACGGCGCATCGGCCCGCCCCGGTGGTCTGGCTGGACTCGCGCGCCCGGATCCTGGTGGCGGGGCAGGCGCCGGGGATCCAGGCGCATGAGAAACAGCGCCCCTTCGACGACCGCTCGGGCGACCGGCTGCGCGACTGGATGGGGGTGACGAAGGGGGAGTTCTACGATCTCGCCAACCTGGCCTTCCTGCCCGCCGCCTTCTGCTTTCCGGGCTATGACGCGAAGGGGTCGGACCTGCCGCCGCCCGCGATCTGTGCCCAGACCTGGCACGATCGCGTGATGGCCGGCCTGCCGGATCTGCGCCTGACCCTGCTGATCGGCGCCTATTCGCAGCGCTTTCACCTGGGCACCCGCGCGCCCCTGACCCAGACCGTGGCGGGCTGGCGCGACCATCTGCCGGGGGCCTTGCCCTTGCCTCATCCCTCCTGGCGCAATACGGCATGGCTAAAGCGCAACCCCTGGTTCGAAACCGATCTGCTGCCGGTGCTGCGCGCCGCTGTGCGAAAGGCCCTTTCATGAGTGACCCGACCCCTCTCGATCTTGCCCATGCCGCGATGGAGGCCGCCCCCGCCGAGGATGCCGCCCGCCTGCGTTTCTACGAACGGCTGGCGGATTCCGAGCTGTTCCTGCTGCTGAGCGCCGAGGCCGAGGGCGAGACCGCCGCGCCCGAGATGTTCCCGGTGGAAGATGTGAACTTCGTCCTGGTCTTCGACCGTGAGGAACGGCTGTCGGCCTTCACCGGGCGGCCCTCGCCCTATGCGGCCATGTCGGGCCGGGTGATCGCCGATCAGCTGGCAGGGCAGGGCGTGGGCCTGGCGGTGAACCTGGAAACCCCCTCGGCCATCCTGATCCCGCCCGAGGCGGTCAGCTGGCTGGCCGAGACCGTGGCCCATGCGCCGTCTGAGGTCGAGGCCAATATCGAGGCCTTCCACCCGCCCGCGGGCCTGCCCGAGGCGCTGGTGACGGCGCTGGACACGAAACTGGCCACCGCCCGTGGCCTGGCCGACTGCGCCTTCCTGGCGGGCACCGAGGACGACCGGGGCCGCCGCTCGCACATGCTGGCCTTCATCGACGCGGTGCCGGGTGCCGAAGGGGCCCTGGCCAAGGCCGCGTCGGAGGCGCTGACCTTCTCGGGCATCGAGGCGGGCGAGATGGACGTGGCCTTCTTCCGCGCCTCCGAGCTGCATTCGGCCGCCCTGGCGCGGGTCGGCCTGCGCTTCGACCTGCCGAAAGCGGCGGAACCGCAGGAGTTGAGCCGCGCCGCGCCCGGATCGGACCCCGACAGCCCGCCGATCCTGCGCTGAAGTCGGTCGGGCAGGGGGCGCTGCCCCCCTTGCGCCCGTGCCGGGCGCAATTCCCCCCGGAGTATTTCCAGCCATCGAATGGGAAGAGGTTCTTTCTTCTATTCGATGGCTAAAAATACTCCCGCCGGAGGCATGGCGCGAAAGCGCCATATCGCGGCGCGGGCCTTGACGATGGGGGGCTGCCGCTCCACCTTCCGCCAGACCCGCTCCGGGAGCTTTGAGGACAGAGATTTGAGCAGAGCCGCGCCGCCCTTTTCCCGCTACGAATGGATGATCGCCTGGCGCTACATGCGCGCGCGCCGCGCCGAAGGGGGCGTGTCGGTGATGACCTGGATCTCCCTCGTGGGGATCTCGCTGGCGGTCTTCGCCCTGATCGCCACCCTGTCGGTGCGCGCGGGCTTCCGGGCCGAGTTCGTCGACACGATCCTGGGGGCCAATGCCCATGTGACCGTGCTGAATTCTGCCGAGGCCCAGGCCAATGGCACCCTGTCCCGCGCGATCACCGATTACGACGCCCGGGCCGAACGGATCGCGGGGGTCGAGGGCGTGACCCGGGCCGCGCCGCTGATCAAGTCGCAGCTGATGGCCAATGCCAATGGCCGCAACGCGGGCGTCGAGGTCTTCGGCATCCGCGCCGCCGATCTGGCCGCCATCCCCCGCATCGCCGAGCCGCTGGAGGCGCAGGGCGACCTGGCGCGCTTTGACGAGGGGATCGCCATCGGATCCGGCGTGGCACGCGAACTGGGGGTGATGGCGGGCGACCGGGTGAAGCTGATCTCGCCCGATGGGGTGAAGACCGCCTTCGGCACCAGCCCCCGCGTCAAGACCTACGAGGTGGTCTATGTCTTCACCGCCGGGCGCTATGACATCGACCGCACCCGCCTTTACATGCCCTTCGCCGAGGCCCAGAGCTTTTTCAACCGCGAGGGGGTGGCCGATGAGATCGAGGTCATGGTCGAGGACCCCGACCGGGTCGATCGCTACGCCATTCCGGTCCTTATCGCGGCCGGAGAGCGGGCGCTGATCTGGACCTGGCGCGATGCCTCGGGCGCCTTTCTGCGCGCGCTGACGGTCGAGGACAATGTGATGTTCATCATCATGTCCATTCTGGTGCTGATCGCCTCGCTGAACATCACCTCGGGCCTGGTGATGCTGGTCAAGAACAAGGGCCGCGATATCGGCATCCTGCGCACCATGGGCCTGACCGAGGGGGCGGTGCTGCGGGTCTTCTTCATCTGCGGCGCCTTCACCGGCCTCATCGGCACCGCCGTTGGCCTGGTGCTGGGGGTGCTTTTCTCGCTTTATATCGACCCGATCTTCAGCCTGGTGAACTATCTCTCGGGCGGCGGCGTCTGGGATCCGTCGATCCGCGGCATCTATGCCATTCCGGCCAAGCTGCAACTGGGCGATGTGATCTCTTCCGTGGCGCTGTCGCTGGCCCTGTCCTTCGGCGTCACGATCTTTCCCGCCCGCCGCGCGGCGCGGCTGAACCCGGTGGAGGCGCTGCGCTATGAGTGATCCGGTCCTGACCCTTGAGGCCCTGGTGAAGACCTATAACGCCGGGCAGCCCAACGAGATCACCGTGCTGCGCGAGGCCGGGCTGGTGGTGAACCCGGGCGAGGTGGTGGCGCTGGTCGCCCCCTCGGGCTCTGGCAAGTCGACGCTGCTGCATATCGCGGGGTTGCTGGATGCGCCCGACACGGGCCGGGTGGCGATCAAGGGCGAAGAGGTGACGGGCCTGCCCGACCGCCGCCGCACCGCCATTCGCCGCGAGGAGGTGGGGTTCGTCTACCAGTTCCACCACCTGCTGCCCGAGTTCACGGCGGCCGAGAATATCGAGCTGCCGCAATATGCCGCCGGGCGCACCCGCGCCGAGGCCGCCGCCCGCGCCGCCGACCTGCTGGAGCGCGTGGGCCTGTCGGACCGCGCCGACCACCGCCCCGCCGAACTGTCGGGGGGCGAGCAGCAGCGGGTGGCCTTCTGCCGGGCGCTGGCCAATGCGCCCTCGCTGCTGCTGGCGGACGAGCCGACGGGCAACCTTGACCCCGCCACCTCGGACCGGGTCTTCGACATGCTGGTGGGGCTGGTGCGGGAAACCGGCATGGCGGCGCTGATCGCCACCCACAACCTGGAGCTGGCCGCCCGCATGGACCGGGTGCTGCGCATGGAAGACGGCGCGCTGGTCGCGGGGTAGCCGCGCCGCTGGACCCGGGGCGCGCGGCCTGCCATCGGCGCGCGTCTTTTCAGCTATCGAATGGAAAGGGGCGGTCCCACCCGGGCCGCCCCTTTTGCCGTCTTGTGCCTGGCCCCTCGGGGTCAGTTCAGCAGGTCCGACACGATGCCCAGGGCGGCGGCCACCGTCGCCGTGTCGCGGGCGATGCGGTAGACCTCGTTGTCGTAGCGGACGTAGCGATAGCCATCGCCGGGGTATTGCAGCCCGTAGCGGTCATAGTCGCGGATCACCACATAGCCGTCGGGCAGGCGGTCGCCCAGGCGGTAGACGTGGCGGGTCTGGTCGATGATGACGCTGCGGTCGCCCTGCTGGTGGAACAGCTTCTTGGCCTGGCCGGGGGGGATGTTGCCGCCACCCCAGCCGTTGCCATTCCCGTTGCCCGGGTTGGCATAGGCGGCGCCCGTCAGGGCGGTCAGGGCGGTGAGCGTGGCGAGAACGGTACGTTTCATGGCTGTCTCCTTTCGCAGCAGGTTGGGGGGACAACGCATGAGGGGAGGGGGAGGTTTCTGCGGGGGCAGGGGATGGGCGGGAAGGTGCCGTTCATTTGGTTCCGGGCGCCAAGGGAAGGGAGTGAGCGTCAAATACGCTGCGTTTCGCCAGTTTTAGAGAAAGAGTACCCATCGCTAATTCCGAACACTGATGTCGTTTGAAAAACTTGCCGTTCTCGCTGTCCGTTGCCGCGCGTATATTCGATTGCAAGTCGCAGATGGTTACCTCGTACGTTCTGGTCTCCGAAGTCCCTGGTTGCCGTGCTACCGGAACCGATCGCATTCAAAGTGAAATAGGCTACACGAGAGTGTTCTGTTTCAAGTGAGAGGTTTACCAAAGTAACTGGGCCACCAGCATTGTGTATCTGGAGGCGGCCAAGGCTCACGTAGGCTTGCACACCTAGGTTTGGCAAACCAGTCGCTTTAGGCTTTTCGAAGCTGACGCTGAATAGCGGCTTGGATGCCTCGTCGAGGCGAACTCGTTCGTCTTCTAGCTTCACCTTCTCATGCTCGATCGCCTCCCGGGTCACCTCCAGCATGGCCTTCTGCTGCTCGACCGAGGCGCGCATTTCCCTGGCTTGCAGGTGCAGCGCATCGACGCTGTTTTGCAATTCCTCGCCCTGCTGGAAGAACCCCAGCACCACCCAGAACAGCGCCAGAGGGCCGAAGGCCCCGGCGAGGAAGTCGCCGACCTCATTCAATTCCAGAGGGTGAATCTCGATCAGTCCGAAGAAGGCGAAGACGGGGATGCCGCCGACCAGGCAGATCAGATAGATCTTGGTCCAGCGCATCCCGGTCTGCGCCAGGCGATGAGGAGGGCGTTCCCCCTCACACATCCAGCTCTTCCACGAACCTTGCGTTCTCCTGGATGTACTGGAAGCGCAGTTCGGGCTTCTTGCCCATCAGGCGTTCCACCAGGTCGCCGGTCTCGCCCGGTTCGTCCTCGTCGATGGTCACCCGGATCAGCTTGCGCGACTTGGGGTCCATCGTCGTTTCCTTCAGATCCTTGGCGTCCATCTCGCCCAGACCCTTGAAGCGCGAGACGTCGATCTTGCCGCGCCCGCCCAGGCCCTTTTCCAGCCACATATCCCGTTCCGCCTCGTCCTGGGCGTAGACGTGGATCGCCCCTTGGGTCAGGCGGAACAGCGGCGGGCAGGCGAGGTAGAGGTGGCCGTGGTCGATCATCGGCCGCATCTGGGTGAAGAAGAAGGTCATCAGCAGCGAGGCGATATGGGCGCCGTCGACATCCGCATCGGTCATGATGATGATCTTGTCATAGCGCAGATCGTCGATGTTGAACTTGGTGCCCAGACCCACACCCAGGGCCTGGCACATGTCGGCGATCTCCTGGTTGGCGCCGATCTTGTTGGAGGCCGCGCCCAGCACGTTCAGGATCTTGCCGCGCAGGGGCAGCAGGGCCTGGGTCTTGCGGTTGCGGGCCATCTTGGCGGAGCCGCCTGCGGAATCGCCCTCGACCAGGAAAAGCTCGGTGCCCTCGCGGGTGCTGTTGGAACAATCGGCCAGCTTGCCCGGCAGGCGCAGCCGCTTGGTGGCCGATTTGCGCTGTGTCTCTTTCTCTTGGCGGCGGCGCAGGCGTTCCTCGGCGCGCAGCACCAGGAAGTCGAGGATGGCGCCCGCCGATTTGCTGTCAGAGGCCAGCCAGTTGTCGAAATGGTCGCGCACGGCGTTTTCCACCAGCTTTTGCGCGGCGGTGGTGGCCAGGCGGTCCTTGGTCTGGCCGACGAACTCGGGTTCACGGATGAAGCACGACACCAGCGCGCAGCCCCCGGTGACTAGGTCGTCGCGGGTGATCTGCGCGGCCTTCTTGTTGTTCACCAGCTCGCCATAGGCGCGGATGCCCTTCAGGATGGCGGCCCAGAACCCGGCCTCGTGGGTGCCGCCCTCGGGCGTGGGGACGGTGTTACAGTAGCTCTGGATGAAACCGTCGCGCGAGGGGGTCCAGTTGATCGCCCATTCCACGCGCCCCGCCTCGCCAAAGCGTTCCTGGAAATCGACGCGGCCGCCGAAGGGCTGATCGGCATAGGTCGAGCTGCCTTCCAGGGTTTCCTTCAGATAGTCCGACAGGCCGCCGGGAAAGTGGAAGGTGGCCTCGGTCGGGGTGACCCCGTCGTCGATGGCGGATTTCCAGCGGATCTCGACGCCCGAGAACAGATAGGCCTTGGACCGGATCGACTTGAACAGGCGCGCGGGCTTGAACCGGTGGCTGCCGAAGATCTCGGGGTCGGCGTGGAAGGTGGTGGTGGTGCCGCGCCGGTTGGGGGCGGCGCCGATTTCCTCGACCGGGCCAAGGGGAATGCCGCGCGAAAACCGCTGTTCCACCAGCTTGCGGTCGCGGGCCACCTGCACGACCATGGAATCCGACAGGGCGTTGACCACCGAGGCACCCACCCCGTGCAGGCCGCCCGAGGTCTCATAGGCCTTGCCCGAGAACTTGCCGCCCGCGTGCAGGGTGCACAGGATCACCTCCAGCGCGGATTTGCCGGGGAATTTCGGGTGCGGGTCAAAGGGCATCCCGCGGCCATTGTCGCGGATCATCACCGAATAATCTTCCAGCAGCTCGACCTCGATGCGGTTGGCATGGCCCGCCACCGCCTCGTCCATCGAGTTGTCGAGGATTTCCGCCACCATGTGGTGCAAGGCGCGTTCATCCGTGCCGCCGATATACATGCCGGGGCGCTTGCGGACAGGTTCCAGCCCTTCCAGCACCTCGATCGAGGAGGCGTCGTAGGTCTGCGGCGCTGCGCCGTTCAGAAGGTCGTCTGACATGGATGGTCCCGGCTGCTCTTATTGGTGATCTGGGTCGCGGCATTATGGCAGCGCGGGCCGGGCGGGAAAAGGCCTTGGGCGCGATTGTGCGCAGGCGGGCAGATGTCCCTGCGCGGGTTGCGGATTGCCGCAGCGGCAAGGCGGTTTAGGTTGAGGCGAAAGGAGCCCCGGATGACCGCAGATCTGAGCCTGAACGAAGCCGCCCGCCCCGCCGCCCCCCGGATCGAGGGGGCGACCGAGGCGCAACGGCGGCAGGGCGGGCGGCTGGCGCTGATCCACGCGATGTACCTGCGCGAGATGGCGCAGACCCGTCAGCTGGTCGATCAGATCGAGGCGGCCGAGACGGCAGCGGCGGCGCGCGATGGCGCCCGGGCGCTGGCGGCCCGGCTGGACGAGATGCCGATGCTGCGCAACCTGCGCCTCTTCGGCGCGCTCTGCGGTCAGCACTGCGCCCATGTGATGGCCCATCACGACATCGAAGAGGCGCATATGTTCCCGCATCTGGACCGGGCGGCGGGGGCCGGATTTGCCCCCGTCCTGGCCAAGCTGCGGGCCGAGCACGAGGTGATCCATGCCCGGCTAGAGGCCCTGGCCCTGGCGGTGCAGGAAATGATGCAGGCCCCCGGGGCGGCGGCCTATGGCCCGCTGAAGGCGGCCTTCGAGGCGTTGTATACCGATATGCAATCGCATTTCGGCTACGAGGAAACGGAACTGCGCGAGGCGCTTGGCTTCTATGGCGGGGTCTGAAATTTTGTGACGAAAGGACAAGTCATGAGCACGGAAAGCAAACTGAAACTGAAAGTCATCATCGGCTCGACCCGCCCGGGCCGCGTCGGCCCCAGCGTGGCCAACTGGGTGAACAGCGGCGCCCGCGACCACGGCGGCTTCGAGGTGGAACTGGTCGACCTGGCCGAGATCGGCCTGCCCCTGCTGGACGAGCCGAACCACCCGGCGATGCAGAAGTACGAAAACGAGTCGACCAAGAAATGGTCCGCCGTGATCGGCGATGCCGACGCGGTGATCCTCGTGACCCCGGAATACGATTTCTTCGCCCCTGCCACCCTGGTCAACGCGCTTCAGGTCATCGCGGTCGAGTGGAAATACAAGCCCGTCGGCCTGGTGTCCTATGGCGGCATCTCGGGCGGCCTGCGCTCGGCCCAAGAGCTGCGCACGCTGATCTCGAACAAGGGCGCCATGCCGCTGCCCAACGTGGTGCCCATCCCGATGGTCTTCCCGCTGCTGGAAGACGGCACGGTGAAGGCCAATGACCCGATGAAGGACGGCCTTCAGGGCCTCTTCGACGAGCTGGTCAAATGGGGCCAGGCGCTGAAGCCGCTGCACAGCGCCTGAGGCCCGGCCCCGCTTGCTGCCCTGCGGCGGGAACCCTGCCGCAACCTTGGTGCCGCCCGTCCCCTGCCGGGGCGGGCGGCCTCGTCTTTGACCCGGGCTCTGACCCGGGCTGCGGCCCCTCTGGTCCGCGCCTGCGCGGTCCCGCCCCCCTGAACAGGCGCCCTTGCCGCGCGCCCATGCCCGGCCTAAGGGGAAAGAATGAACACTCCGATGACATATGGCGGGCACCTGCGGGCGATCCTGATCCTGGGTCTGCCGCTGGCGGGCAGCCAGCTGGCGCAGATGTCGCTGTCGCTGGTCGATGCGGCCATGCTGGGCTGGTACGATCCCACCACCCTGGCCGCCGAGACCCTGGCCATGGCGCTGTTTACGGTGCTGTTTCTGGCGGGCAGCGGCTTTTCCGCCGCCCTGTCGCCGCTGGTGGCGGCGGCCGAGGGGCAGGGCGACACCACCCAGGCGCGGCGGCTGACCCGGATGACCCTGTGGCTGTCGGCCCTGGCCGGGGTGGTGATCCTGCCGATCCTGCTGTCGGCAGAGCGGATCTTTCTGGCCCTGGGCCAGACGCCGGCCCTGTCGGCCCTGGCGGGCGACTATCTGGACATCCTGGCCTGGGGCATCTTCCCCGCCCTGGGCGCCATGGTGCTGAAAAGCTATCTGGCCGCCCTGGGGCGCACCAATGTGGTTCTGGTGGTGATGCTGGTCGCCGTGGGGATCAATGCCATCGCCAACTACGCCCTGATCTTCGGCGCCTGGGGTTTCCCCGAGCTGGGCATTCGCGGCGCTGCCCTGTCGTCGCTGCTGATGCATTTCGCCACGGTGATCTATCTGGTGATCTACATCCAGCGCACCCTGCCCGAGCAGTCCCTGTTCCAGCGGCTGTGGAAAAGCGATGGCGAGATCCTGGCCCGGGTCTTCCGCCTGGGCTGGCCCATCGGGCTGACCCTGGTGGCCGAGGTCGGCTTGTTCGCCGCTTCCTCGGTGCTGATGGGCTGGCTGGGGGAACTGCCGCTGGTGGCCCATGGGATCGCCATCCAGATCACCTCTATGATCTTCATGGTGCATCTGGGCCTCAGCCAGGCGGTGACGATCCGCGCGGGCCGGGCCCATGGGCAGGGCGACATGCTGGCCTTCCGGCGCGGCGCCCATGTGGCGCTGGTGCTGGCGCTGGCCATCGTGGGGCTGTCGCTGATGGCCTTCCTGATGATCCCCGAGGCGATGATCGCGGCCTTCCTGTCGCCCGAGGATCCGGCGCGCGAGGATATCCTGGCCGTGGGCAAGAGCCTGCTGTTCGCGGCGGCCGTCTTCCAGCTGGCCGACGCCATGCAGGTGCTGGCCCTGGGCCTGCTGCGCGGCTTGCAGGACACCCGCCGCCCGATGATCTTTGCCGCCATCAGCTATTGGGTGGTGGGCGTGCCCGCCGCCTATGCCCTAGGCTTCCCGCTGGGCTTTGGCGGGGTGGGGATCTGGCTGGGGCTGGCGGCGGGCCTGTCGCTGGCCGCCGTCACCATGATGACCCGGCTGTGGCGCAGCGTCGTGCCCCAGGCCGAGGCCGAGATCGCCGCGCGGGCGGGCTAGGGGGGCGGGGGCTTTGCCCCCCTTGGGCCCGGGCGGGCCCAATTCCCCCCAGAGTATTTCCAGCTGTCGGATGAAAAGAGGCGGGGCCCGGGGCTAGTCGCCGTCGCGCTCGCGCATCAGGCGTTCGGCGCGTTTGCGCACCAGCACGCTGCGCAGGTCATGCATGGCCAGCAGCAGCGGGTCGGTGATCGCCTCCAGCTCGTCCTCGGTGGCGCGGGTCTGCACCCATTGGGCGGTGGTGTTCAGGTGATCCACCGTGCGGAAGATGTCGTCCAGCTCGCGCGCAGAAAGCACCTCGCGCCGGGCCGCCATCCAGTCGCGGATCGCCGCCAGATCCTCTGGCTCTAGCACCCGGTCGCCATGGGGTTTCACATCGCCGTTGCGGATGTTGATCACCGCAATCTGGTCCATGGCGATGCGCCGCTGGCGGTCCTCGGTCGTCACCCGGAAGACGAAGGCGCCATTGTCGCGGACGCGGAAGTAATAGGGGGGCAGCTCGGCGGACATGGATTTCCCTCAGCTCAGGCCATCGCAGAAGGCCTGGATCCGGTCGCAGGCCTTCTCCAAGTTCTCTTCCGAGGTGGCATAGGAGATGCGGAAGTTCGGGCTGAGGCCGAAGGCCGCGCCAAAGACCGCCGCCACGTCGTTTTCCTCTAGCAGGGCGGTGGCGAAGGCCTCGTCGCTGTCGATCAGCGTGCCGCCCTTGCTGGTCTTGCCGATCAGCCCGGCGATCGAGGGGTAGACGTAGAAGGCGCCATCGGGTTTCGGGCAGGTGATGCCCGGGATGGCGTTCAGCCGCGAGACCACGATGTCGCGGCGGCGTTTGAACAGCGCGTTGTTGGGGGCGATGAAGTCCTGGGTGCCCTCCAGCGCCTCAAGCGCGGCCCATTGGCTGATGGTGCAGGGGTTCGAGGTCGATTGGCTTTGGATCTTGCGCATGGCGCCGATCAGCTCGACCGACCCGGCGGCATAGCCGATGCGCCAGCCGGTCATCGCATAGGCCTTCGATACGCCGTTCACCGTCAGGGTGCGGTCGTAGAGGCCGGGTTCGACCTCGGCTACGGTGCAGAAGGTGAAGTCGTCGTAGACCAGGTGTTCGTACATATCATCCGACAGGATGTGCACCTGCGGATGGCGCATCAGCACCTCGGTCAGTGCCTTAAGCTCGTCCCAGCTGTAGCCCGCGCCCGTGGGGTTGGAGGGCGAGTTGAAGATCAGCCACTTGGTGCGCGGCGTGATCGCCGCCTCCAGCGCCTCGGGGGTGATCTTGAACCCGGTTTCCAGCGGTCCTTCGATCACCACCGGCTCGCCCCCCGCGAGCAGCACCATGTCGGGATAGCTGACCCAGTAGGGGGCGGGGATGATCACCTCATCCCCGGGGTTCAGCGTCGCCATCAGGGCGTTGTAGAGGACCTGTTTGCCGCCGGTGCCGATCGAGACCTGGGCCGGTTCGTAGTCCAGCCCGTTGTCGCGCTTCAGCTTGGCGCAGACGGCGCGCTTCAGCTCGGGGATGCCGTCGACGGAGGTGTATTTCGTTTTGCCCGCCGCAATGGCGGCCACGGCGGCGGCCTTGATGTTCTCGGGGGTGTCGAAGTCGGGCTCGCCCGCCGACAGGCCGATCACGTCGCGCCCGGCGGCCTTCAGCTCCAACGTCTTGTTGGTCATCATGATCGTCGGAGAGGGTTTCACACGGGCCAGCGTGTCGGAAAGGAAGGCCATGGCGTCGGGCTCCGGTTTGTAATGCGCTGCTCTCCGTCTTAGGCTTGGGGCGCGCGCCCCGCAAGTTGCATCGGCCCGGGCGGGCGGGCCGCGAGGGATAGGAGACCCAGATGAGTGACGATTGGTATTCGGCCGAACATGCGACCTTCGGGGATCGGATCGAGGCGGCGCGGTCGGCCGCGGGGATGACCCAGGGCCAGCTGGCCAAGCGGTTGGGAATCAAGCTGGGCACGCTGAAGTCCTGGGAACAGGACCTGAGCGAGCCGCGCGCCAACAAGTTGCAGATGCTGGCCGGGGTGCTGGGCGTGTCCCTGGCCTGGCTGCTGTCGGGCGAGGGCGACGGCGTGGCGGCGCCCGAAGAGGGCGGCGAGCTGGACGCCACTGCCCTGGGGGTCTTGCAGGAGATGCGGGAATTGCGCAGCCAGATGGCTGGCATGACCGATCGCCTGGCGCTATTGGAAAAGCGCCTGCGGCAGACCCTGAAGGACCATGCGTGATGACCGAAGCCACCCCCCCGTTCGCCCCCGTCGAATCCTATCCCAGGGATGAGGCCCGCGAGACCCGCCTGAAGCGGATGAAGATGCGGTCCATGCGGCGGGGCATCAAGGAGATGGATATTATCCTGATGCGCTTTGCCGAGACCGAGCTGGAGGGGATGAGCGCGGCCGAGCTGGACGATTACGACGCCATCCTGACCCAGAACGATCAGGACCTGTATCAGTGGGTGTCGGGGCAGAAACCGGCCCCGGCCAATCTGGTGCCGATGATCGACCGGATCGCCGGGCACCAGTAAGCCCGTCTTCGATGAAGCGCGAAAGGGCGGCCCCGGGGCCGCCCTTTGTCGTTTTGGGGCGCGCGCCGGTCAGCCCCGGCGCAGTTCGGCCCGCAGGACCAGGGCATAGCCGCCCAGGACCAGGGCCATCAGCGCGAACCAGGTCAGCGCATAGCTGAGGTGGGAATTGCGGAAGGCGACAACGGTCTTGCCTGCGCGCGGCCAGGCCTGGGCCTCGGCGCCCGCTTCGGCATCGACGAAATAGGGCGCGGCGCGGGCCAGCCCCAGGGCCTGGGTGATGGCGCCGATGTCGCGGCGATACCAGCGGCCCGCCTGGGGGTCGTTGTCCTGCGAAAAGAGCCAGCCCTCATCCTCGGAGATCCGCAGCAGACCGGTGACGGTAACCGGGCCTTTGGGGTGGCTGTAGTCGCCCGACAGGGCGCGGTCCTCGGGCACCACGCCGCGGTTCACCAGGACGACGGTGCCGTCGTCGCGGCGCAGGGGCGTCAGCACCCAGTAGCCGGGGCCGTAGTCCGAGGGGGTGTAGACCAGGGCCGTGTCGCCATGGTCGTAGCTGCCCGACAGGGTCACGCGGGTGTATTCGTCGCCCTCGCGGGAGATCCCGGCCCAGGCCTCAGGCCCTGGGGCGGCGACGGGGGCGGCATGGATGCGGGCCTCGACCCGCTCGATCAGGTCGGTCTTCCAGTGCAGGCGCTGCACCTGCCAGGTGCCCAGCCAGGCGAAACCCGCCACGCCGATCACCGCCAGCAGGGTGACCAGGATCAGGCGGGGCCAGCGCGGGCCGCGCGGCGTGGATGTGTCATCGGTAGAGGGGGCGGGGGTCATGGGGGCCTCGATCAGCCGGGGTTTCTGGGGAAGATGGGGCAGGGGGCGCCCCCTTCAATGGAAAGGGGCCGGACGATCCCGCCCGGCCCCTCCCTGCGATCTTTTGGGGCCGGATCAGCCCTGCTGCGATTGCAGCGACATCATCTCGTCCAGATCGGGCATCGGCATCATGTTCTGGTTCATGTTGTGCATGACCCAGAGAGAGCCCGCCAGAACGATGACCAGGATGATCACCGAGAAGATCGTGGCGGTCAGGGTCCAGCCCTGTTCGCTGCTGCGGCCCACATGCAGGAAATAGACCAGGTGCACGATGATCTGCACCGCGCCCATGGCCATGATCAGGCCGATCAGCACGTTGCGGGACAGGCCGGTGTCGCCCATGACCAGCCCGAAGGGCAGCACGGTCAGGATGACGGCCATGGCAAAGCCCGTCATCAGCGAGCCGAAGGTGCCGTGGCCGGTGTGGCCCTCGGTGTGGGTGTCGTGGTCGCTGCTCATCAGATCAACCTCACGAGATAGACGAAGGAGAAGACCCCGATCCAGACCAGATCAAGGAAGTGCCAGAACATCGACAGGGTCGACAGGCGCCGCATGTTGGCACCGATCAGCCCGTGCATCCGCAGCTGCACGATCAGCGTCACCAGCCAGATGATACCGCCGGTGACGTGCAGCCCGTGGGTGCCGACCAGGGCAAAGAAGGCCGACAGGAAGGCCGAGCGGTCGGGGCCTGCGCCGATGTGGATCAGGTGGCGGAACTCGTAGATCTCCATGGCGATGAAGCCCAGACCGAAGAGGCCCGTGACGATCAGCCAGTTGATCGTCTTGTCCAGCCGGCCCTTGTCGGCGGCCAGCATGGCCATGCCGAAGGTCACCGAAGAGATCAGCAGAAGCGCCGTCTCGATGGCGACGAAGCCCGGTTCGAACAGATCCGCGGGGGCAGGGCCGCCCGCATAGCTGAAGCCCAGCACCGCATAGGTCGCGAACAGCGCCCCGAAGATGATGCAGTCGCTCATCAGGTAGATCCAGAACCCGATGGGGGTCGGGCTCTCGTGGTGGCCATGAGCGTGGCCCTGTGCGTCGGTCGCGCTCATGCTGCGGTTCCTTTCGCTTCGGTGGCCGCGATCTCATCCGGCTGGATGTAGTAGTCGCGGTTGTAGTTGAAGGTATGGCCGATGCCGATCGCCAGCATGGCGAGGAAGGCGAGGATGGCCAGCCACCAGATGTACCAGACCATGGCGAAGCCGAAGACGAAGGCCGCGGCCGAGATCAGCACGCCCGATGCGGTGTCCTTGGGCATGTGGATCGGCTGGTAGTCGGTGGACCACTGGAAGCCGTCCTGCTTCATCTTCCAGAACATGTCGCGGCCGGTGACCTGGATCTCCTGCGGGAAGTTGTACTTCTGCGGCGGAGACTGGTTGGCCCATTCCAGGGTGCGCGCGTTCCACGGGTCACCGCCACAGGCCAGGGCCTTGCGGTTCTTGATCGACACGTAGAAGCACATGAAGGTGCTGAGGATGCCGAACAGGATGATCACGGCACCGATGGCGGCGACGATGAAATAGGGCTGCCAGCCGGTGTCGGCATAGCTGTTCATCCGGCGGGTGACGCCCATCAGGCCGAGCGCGTAAAGCGGCATGAAGGCCACGTAGAAGCCCACGAACCAGCCCCAGAAGGCGCGCTTGCCCCAGCGGTCATCAAGCTTGAAGCCGAAGGCCTTGGGCCACCAGTAAGTGACGGCGGCATAGACGCCAAACACCACGCCGCCGATGATCACGTTGTGGAAGTGGGCGATCAGGAACAGGGTGTTGTGCAGCTGGAAGTCGACCGGCGGAACGGCCAGCAGAACGCCGGTCATGCCCCCGATGGTGAAGGTCACCAGGAAACCGATGGTCCAGTACATCGGCAGCTCCAGCCGGACCGAGCCCTTGTACATGGTGAACAGCCAGTTGAAGATCTTCACCCCTGTCGGCACCGCGATGATCATCGTGGTGATCCCGAAGAAGGTGTTCACATCCGCCCCGGACCCCATGGTGAAGAAGTGGTGCAGCCAGACGACGAAGGACAGAACCATGATGCAGGAGGTCGCCCAGACCATCGTCTTGTAGCCGAACAGCGGCTTGCCCGAGAAGGTGGCGACGATCTCCGAGAACACCCCGAAGATCGGGATGATCAGGATGTAGACCTCCGGGTGGCCCCAGATCCAGATCAGGTTGATGTACATCATCGCGTTCCCACCGAAGTCATTGGTGAAAAAGCGGAAGTCGAGGTAGCGGTCGAGCGTCAGCAGGGCCAGAGTGGCGGTCAGCACGGGGAAGGCCGCGACGATCAGCACGTTGGTACACAGCGCCGTCCAGGTGAAGACGGGCATGTCGAACAGCTTCATCCCCGGGGCGCGCATCTTCAGGATCGTGGCGATCAGGTTGATCCCCGACAGGGTGGTGCCCACCCCGGCGATCTGAAGCGACCAGAGGTAGTAGTCCATCCCCGGCCCGGTGGAATAATTCGCCCCAGACAGCGGCGGGAAGGCCAGCCAGCCGACACGGGCAAATTCACCGATGAACAGCGAGACATTGACCAGCAGCGCACCGGCCACCGTCATCCAGAACGAGAAGTTGTTCAGGAAGGGGAAGGCCACGTCGCGGGCGCCAATCTGCGTCGGCATGACATAGTTCATGATGCCGGTGACAAAGGGCATGGCCACGAAGAAGATCATGATCACGCCATGGGCGGTGAAGACCTGGTCGTAGTGGTGCGGCGGCAGATACCCCTCGGCGCCGCCGGCGGCCATGGCCTGTTGCGCCCGCATCATGATGGCATCGGCAAAGCCGCGCACCATCATGATGAAGCCCAGCACCATGTACATGATGCCGATCTTCTTGTGGTCGATCGAGATGACCCAGTTCTTCCACAGCGGCACCCAAAGACGGAATTTCGTCATCAGTGCCAGCAGGATCAGGCCGCCCAGGGCGATACCCAGGAAGGTGCCGATCAGGATCGGTTCTTGGTAGGGGACCCAGTCGAGGGTGAAACGGCCGGTCAGCCAGTTCCAGGTCTCGGCCGGTTGAACGTGTTCGGTAGCCATCAGTGATCGGCCTCCTCGTTCTCGGCGCCGTCTTCGGCGGAATGGGATGCCTCGGAGGCGTCACCGTGATCGGCGGCACCATGGGCGGAATAGTCGGGGGCCTGGCGCGGAACCAGATTGCCGAAACCGTCGATCGAGCGGGCGTGGTCGTAGGAATAGGCGGCGCCATCGGCGATGCCCTCCAGGCCGCCGCCGCCCATCATGTCGGTCATCATCATGTGGCTCATGCAGACCTGGCCGTCCTCGACGCACATTTCGACGATGCGGTCGAACAGGCCGTCCTCGACCGCGCCGTAATAGGCGGGTTCGACGTTCATGCTGGGGGCTTCCAGCGCCAGGTAACTGTCGGCGGTCAGGGGCTGGGCGGCGCGGGCCGCCTCGACCCAGGCGTCGAAGCCCGCCTCGTCCATGGCCAGCGTGTCAAAGGTCATGCCGGCGAAACCGGGGCCCGAGTAATGCGCCGAGCGGCCCGGGTAGGTGCCTTCCTCGTCCGCGATCAGGTGCAGCTTCGTCTCCATCCCGGTCATCGAATAGACCATGCCGCCCAGGGCGGGGATCGACAGGGTGTTCATCACCGTCGAGGAGGTCAGCGAGAAGTTCACCGGACGCCCCGCGGGGATCGCCAGTTCGTTGACGCTGGCCACGCCCAGTTCGGGGTAGATGAACAGCCACTTCCAGTCGAGCGAGACCGCCTGCACCTCGATCGGATCCCCGGCTTCGAGGTGGTCCAGGGGGCGGTAGGGGTCCAGCCGGTGGGTATAGACGGCGGTGTAATAGCCAAGGGCGAGGATGATCAGGATCGGCACGCCCCAGACGACGATTTCCAGCTTGGTGGAATGCTCCCAGTCGGGGGCGTAGTCGCTCTTGTCCTTGCGGTCGGCGCGGTACTTCAGCGGGAAGTAGACCGACATGAACAGGACCGGCAGGATGACGATCAGCATCAGCAGGGTGGAGATGATCAGGAGGTTACGCTCCTGGTCGGCGACCCAGCCCGAGGGGGCCAGGACGTGGTACTGGCAGCCGGAAAGCGCAAGCGCGCCCCCTGCGGCCAGCAGGAGTTTGAGTGGTCGGAACAAAGTCTTGCCTCTTGTTCTGTCCGGGGGCCGATGGGGAAGAGGGAGAGGGTCGGGCGCCCGGAAAGCGAGTTTGCGCGCCCGGGCTAAGCTCTGTTGCGGCAAACAACAGCGAGGCGGATTGACGCACCAGGGGCGTAGGGCGCTGAAAGTAACGAATTATTGAGAAAAGGACCCTGTGCCGCGCGCAGAAATTTGACTGTCAGATGCGAATTTCGGGCATCGCGATGCTGCGGTGCAGCTTGGGGTTGTGGGGCGGCGCGGCAAAAGGGGCGGGTTGCGACTCACCTATGGGCGCGGCTTTCCCTTGCGGCAATGGGGGCTGTGCCGGGCTTCCGCGAGGGGGCGCCCCAGGCTCCGGTCGCGGGGCCGGGCCCGGCGGGTGTCGGAACTGTCGCGAGGGCTGTGCAAAGTGACTTTCTCACCCTTCGGGCGCCCGGGCAGGGGGTGACGCCCGGGGCAGGCCGCTGGATCCAGAGCTCAGACGTGGCGCGTAGCCCGCCCCGCGACCCGCGCGTGGTGCGGCAAGCATCGGCCGCCAGGGGGCCTCTTCAGGGCAGGGCGTCGACCAGGATCGCAGACAGGTCAGAGCCTGTCCGGCGCAGGGTGGCGAGCTTTTGAAAGCCGTCCGAGGCCCAGAAGGTCTCGGCGCTGGCCCTGTCCGGGAAGGCCAGGATGAAGGCCGCGTCGGGCAGCGGGCCAGGGCCTTCCAGTTGCGTGGGCGCCCCACCCCGGACAAGAAAGCGCCCGCCATGGGCGGCGACCACATCCGGGAACTTCTCGAAATACTCGGTCATCCAATCGCGGCTATGGATCTGCATCTGGCCAATCACGAAGGCGCCCATGATCCTGTCTCCCTGCACTTGGCTGTCGCAAAGAGCATAGGCCGACGGGCCACGCCAGACAACGTTGGCCGCCCGCGCGGGGGTCTAGTCAGTCCCGGGGCCGCACCCCGGTCGTAGGTCAGTAGATATAGCGGATCTGGTCGCTCCAGAAGCGTTCGACCTTGCGCAGCGAACTGGTGATCTGGTCGAGGCCCGAGAAATCCAGCACGCCGCGTCCCTCCAGCCCCTCGGCATGGCGGGCGAAGAGCTCTGACACCACCTGGCGGATGTCGCGCCCCTTCTGGGTCAGGCGCACCCTGACCGAGCGGCGGTCGATCTCGCAGCGTTCGTGGTGCATATAGCCCATCTCGACCAGTTTCTTGAGGTTGTAGCTGACGTTCGAGCCCTGGTAGTAACCGCGCGTCTTCAGCTCACCGGCCGTCACCTCGTTGTCGCCGATGTTGAACAGCAGCAGGGCCTGCACCGCGTTGATCTCCAGCACGCCGACGCGCTCGAACTCGTCCTTGATCACGTCCAGCAGCAGCCGGTGCAGCCGTTCCACCAGGGCCAGCGCGTCAAGATAGCCGCCGTGGAAATCCTGCGGCGCGCTGCGCGGGCTGATCGCGTTCTGAATGCTCATCCAAGTCTCCGTCGCATGTCTGCTCGGGCGGAAACTGGGGTAAATTCCCGAAAATCCGGTTAATTCCAAATGGATGCACCGTGCCTTGGTTAACGGGGCGGGGCCGGGGCGAGCCTAGTGCGGCTGTCGTCCCGCGCGGGGCCGGGGTGGTAGCGTCGCCACCGGCAGGATCTGCAACTCGCGCAGCAGCTTGCGCGCCATGGCGGCCTCGAAATCGGCAAAGCCCAGGGCGGTTTCGGTGAAGGCATCGGGGCCGCGCAGCACATAGGCGCGGAAATAGGCCGAGAGGGCGGCGACCCGTGCGCCCGGGCCGATCACCAGGCCGTTGACGGTGACATCGCCCATAGCCACGCCGCCGGGGTGGGGGCCGGTGTTGTGCTGGCCGTCGCCCGACAGGTCCAGCACCCGTCGCCAGCAGCCCGGCTGCTCGGCCAGGGCCGCCGCGCCAAAGCGCAGCGCCGGGCCAATCGCGGTCGAGGGATCCATGGCCTGGCGCCGCGCCCCGCGCAACCGCGCCTGAAAGCTGGCCAGGGCGGCGGGGCTGTCGATCTCGGCCCAGGGGGCCAGGATGCGCTGATCCTGCGGCCCGCTCCATTCATAGACCATCAGCCGCACCGGCGCCTGGGGCAGGGCGAAGAGGGCCGCGCGCACCTCTGGGTGGTCCAGCGCCCGGGCCAGCCCTTCGACTTGCAGGGTATATTCGGCGTCATCGACCGAGCCGGATACGTCCAGCCCCAGGGCCAGCGCCTCGCGGCAGGCTTGGGCCTGAGGTTGGGCCTGGGCGGCGCTAGGGGCGGCCAGCAGCAGCGCCGCCAGGATCAGCCGCAGCATCGGCCGGACCCCGTGGCCCCGTCGCCCAGGCGCAGGTCGTTCATTTCGCGGAAGAGTTTCAGGGTCATCGCCCGGCGGAAGTCGGCATAGCCGCGCGCCACCTCGACAAAGGCGCCGGGGCCGTGCCGCAGCTGGGACAGGTAATAGGCCACCACCTCGCTGTCGGCGCCGCCCTCGGTTACCGCCAGCCCGTTGACGGTGACCCCGGCGAAGGGAAAGTGGCGATAGGCCAGGGGCGGGCCGAAGCCCTCGTTGCCGATGCCGTCGCCCGACAGGTCGATCACCTGGCGGTCGCAGGCGGGCGCAGCGGCCAGCAGGCCCGCGCCATGGCCCAGGGCATAGCCTATGGCGGTGGGATAGCCGGTATAGGCGCGGCGCGCGGCCCCGATGCGGGCCACGGCGGCGTCGATATCGCCGGCCTCTGACAGCAGCACCCAGGGCAGAACCTGGTGTTGCTGATAGCGCCCGCTCCACTCGTAGACCGTCAGGGCCACCGGGCCCGCGCCGTTCAGGATCACCCGGCGGATGTCGGGATCGTCCAGCGCGGCGGCCAGCCCGTCCCGTTGCAGCGCATATTCACGCGCATCGACGGAAGAGGAGACATCCAGCGCCAGGGCCAGGGCCAGGCGGCAGGGTTGCTGGGCAGTGGCAGGGCCGGGCAGCAGCAGGGCGAGGGGCAGAAGGGCGAGGGCGCGGAGGGCGGACCGGGCCGCGCCTTTCAGCTTTGCCGTTCTGCCCCCGCGCCGCATCTTACCAGTGCCCGATGTTTTCCATCGACACCCAGGGCTCGGCGGGTTCCAGCGCCGGGCCCTCCTGCAACAGCTCGACCGAGATATTGTCGGGGCTGCGCACAAAGGCCATGCGGCCATCGCGAGGCGGGCGGTTGATGGTCACGCCCGCGTCCATCAGGCGTTGGCACATCTCGTAGATATTGCCGACGCTATAGGCCAGGTGGCCGAAATGGCGGCTGTCCGAGGGCAGGCCCTCGTCGCCGTCCCAGTTGTAGGTCAGTTCCACCGGGCATTCGTCCTGGCCTTCGGGGGCCATGAAGATCAGGCTGAACCGGCCCTCTTCGCTGTCGATCCGACGCGTTTCGCGCAGGCCCAGCAGTTCAAAGAAGGCCATGGTTTTCTCCAGGTCCTTTACCCGGACCATGGTGTGCAGATAGCGAACCTTCATCGCTTGTCCTTTCGGTCTTGTCCTTGGCGGCCCCGGCAGGGGGGCTTTGGAAGAAACCTAGCAGCCAGGGGGCGTTTGTCGATGCGAAAGGCGGGGCCCGCCCGCGCGACGGAGGTGGGCGCGCGTGAAGCCGGCCTCAGAAGGCCGAACGGATGCTCAGCTCCAGCCCCGTGCGCGCGCTTTCATGCAGGGCGACGTTAGAGGAGGTCACCGCGCTTTCCACGGTCAACACCGGGCTGAAGCCGTAGTAATCCACGTCGCGGAAGACCACCTCGACCCCGGCCATCAGCTCTTCGTCGCGGCGGCCGTCGAAGGTATAGGGCGAGGCGTCGAAGTCGCGCGCGCGGGCCTCCAGGGTGAAGGCCGGATCGGCCCCCAGGGCGCCGTCGAGCCAGTCCATCTTGGGCGCGATCCGGGCCCCCAGGCGCAGGTCGCGGTAATCGGCGCTCATCACGTCCGAGACAGAGCGCGTGGCCACCCCGTAAAGCGACATCTGCCCGCCGGTCCAGGCGTGATCCCAGCTCAGCGACATCAGGCCCACATCCGCCTCGGGCGCGCCATCGCCGCGCCGCGCCTCCAGGGTGACTCCGCCGGTCAGCCGGTTGCGGGCGTTCAGGGTATGGCTCAGCCGGGCCTCGCCGCGCAGGAAATGGCCGTAGGGATCGCCGCCGTACCAGTTCTGCCCGGCGCGACCGGTCAGCACCAGCTCGTTGGCCTTGTCGTTGAACATGATCCGGCGGCTGAGGCCCGCGGACAGGCTGGAGGTGGCAAAGTCGCGCCCCTCGACCCCCGGCGCGGCCTCTTTCGCCTCGCCCGACAGGCGATAGCTGGCGTGGTCGAAATGCAGCAGCAGGTCGGTGGCCCGGCGGGGCGTCTCGGCCAGGCGATAGCGGCTGTCGACCCCAAAGCGCAGCTCGACCCCGCTGAGCGCCTGGGCGGCGCCCGAGAGGATGAATTCGAAGGGCAGCCCGTCGATGGTGAAACTGTCGCGCGCCGAGCCGTTGTTGACGTTGTCGGTGGGCGCGACGCTGAAGCTGAGCTGGGTGGACCAGGGGTTGCGCAGGCGCACGTATTTGAAATCGCGGATGGCGCGGGCGCGGGTGGCCCGGTCGGGGGCCTCTTCGCTGGCCCGGCGCAGCCACAGCTGGGCGCGGGTGCGATGTCCGTCACTGGCCAGGGCCTGGGCGCGGACCATGGCCGCGGCATAGCGTTCCTCGGGGGTCTCGGCCTGATCCCAGGCGCGGGCCGCGGCGGCCTGGGCCGCGTCGCCCTGGCCCAGGGCGCGTTCCGATTGCGACAGCAGCAGCAGGGCCGAGAAATCGCGGGGGTCGCGGCGCAGCAGGGCCTGGGCCAGCGCGCGCGCCATGCCCACGTCGCCGCGCGCCAGCCGCTTGGCGGCCAGGGCGCGCATCTGCACCGGGGTCAGTTCGAACAGTTCCTGCTGCGCGGCCTCTGCTGCCTCGGCCCGGATCCCGGGGGCGGGCAGGGCCAGCGCCAGGGCCAGCCCCAGGGCGGCGCCGCTGAGCAGCGCCCGCGCCTTTCGCCCGCGCCGGGACGCAGGGCGGGGCGGCAGGGCAGGGGCCGGGGCGGCGGCGATGCCGCCCGGACCGGCCTTGGCGGGACAGGGGCTTTGGGCGCGCATGACGGCCTCAGCGATAGAGGATGAAGCCGCCGGTTTCCTGCACCGTGCGCCCGTCGATCCGCGGATCGTCCGAGGTCATGACGATGACGCCCACGATCTCTTCGGCGTCGAGGTCGTTATCCGCGCCGTCCGACAGGACCGCGTAATAGGTGCCCTCTTCGTATTCCGAGGCCACGCCGTCTTCATAGGTGAAGGACGAGACCGAGCCGGTGATCTCGCCATTGGTATCTGCCACGCCCGGTTGCACCACGAAATGCAGGGTGGGCAGCTCGGTCGGCGTGCCGTCCATCGCGGCCAGGATGTCGTCGGTGATGTCGTTGCCGTCGATGTCATAGACATTGCGGTTGGTGACCTCGGCCTTCACCCCGTCGGGGGCGTTGAAATCCTCGAAATCAATGTCGATGGTCATGTCGCCATCGGTATATTCCAGCCCGCTGGTGCCGTCGAAGACGCGCAGACCGGCGTATTTGCCGCTATAGGTTGCCTGCCCCGTGGCAGGCAGGGTGACCGAGCCGTTGCGCTGATAGACGAAGCCGCCGAAGCCGTAGGGGACATAACCGCCCGAACGCACGATGGCGAATTCGGTCTGGCCGCTGGTCGAGACACCGTAGATCGCGCGGTGCAGAAGCTGGTTGATCGGCGTGCCGGTCTCGGCATCCTGGTATTCGATCGGCGCCTCATAGACCGCGTAACCGCCGACAGACCCCGCCCCGCCGGCGCCGGACAGTTCGACCCGGGTGTAGGCATTGCCACCATCGAAGGCCAGGCCGTCGACGGTGAAGGTGTCCAGGCCGCTGTCGTAGCTGATCGACGAGACATAGCCGCCGCCGTCATCGTTCTGCCCTTCGCGGCGGAAGATCGAAGCGTCGGGTGCGGGCGAGCTGGTGCCCGGCGGCAGCGTGCGGTCGCTGTCGATCGGGCTGCCATCGTCGCCGCCGTCGTCATCGCCGTCGCCGGGGGTCTGATCGACCACCTCGTCTTCATCGAAAGGGTTCGACTCATTGCCACATGCGCTGACGGTGGCGACCGCCAGCAGCAACAGGATCCAGATCCGTGCCATATCACTGCCTCTGTATAAGCTTGTCTGGCCTCTGACGGGCCGCTTTGAGGCAGAGCTTTGCCGTGGGTCGGGAAAAAGTCAATCTCCGATGGTGCTTACCGCGCCCTCTTCATGCAACTGCGGCGCAAATGCCCTACCGGATCTAGAGGTTCCGCTTGGCCGCGCCACAAGATACCCTTGGCCCCACACCGATCTAGTGGAAAGGATTCGCCCCATGCCGCTCTCTGCCGACCAGCAGGCCGAAATCGACGCCCTGCGTGCCGAGACCCATCAGACCCTGCGCGCCACCGTGCCCGGGATGGAGGCGCATCTCTACAAGGCCTATCCCGTGCTCGACCACGGGTTCGTCCGCGTCGTCGACTACATGGGCGACGATTCGGCGATCTGCCAGGCGGCGCGGGTCAGCTATGGCCGCGGCACCAAGTCGGTGCAGAACGACGAGGGGCTGATCCGCTATCTGATGCGCCACTGGCACTCGACCCCCTTCGAGATGTGCGAGCTGAAGCTGCATGTGAAACTGCCCGTCTTCGTCGCCCGCCAGTGGATCCGCCACCGCACCGCCAACGTGAACGAATACTCGGCCCGCTACTCGATCCTGGACCGAGAGTTCTACATCCCCGCCCCCGAGCATCTGGCGGCGCAATCGGTGGTCAACAACCAGGGCCGGGGCGAGGCCCTGACCGGCGACGAGGCCGCCCGGGTGCTGGAATACCTCAAGGCGGATTCGGCCCGCGCCTATGACCACTACGCCGAGATGATCTCGGACGAGGGCCAGCAGGGCCTGGCGCGCGAACTGGCGCGGATGAACCTGCCGGCGAACATCTACACCCAATGGTACTGGAAGGTGGACCTGCACAATCTGCTGCACTTCCTGCGCCTGCGCGCCGATGCCCATGCGCAATACGAGATCCGCGTCTATGCCGAGGAGATCTGCAAACTGGTCGCCGACTGGGTGCCCTATGCCTTCAAGGCCTTCGAGGATTACCGCCTGGGCGCGGTGACCCTGTCGTCGCAGATGGTCGAGTGTTTGCGCCGGATGCTGAAGGGCGAAGAGGTGACGGAAGAGAATTGCGGCATGAGCAAGCGGGAATGGCGGGAGTTTATGGGGGTGATTGAGTGAGCCGTTTGGTCCCGGAAGGAGCGGATGATTCGCGCCTTTCGGGGTTTCTTAGGGAGGTCGACGGAACAGCGGTTGTTTTGCGTCTTGAGCATGGAGGGCGCGACGAGGAGCGAAAGTTTAATTCTGCGCAAGAACTGCTATCGAAACAACAAGAGTTGGCCTCGGAAGGTAAGTCGACACGTGTGTCGGCTCAGGTTGGTGGTGATCGACGTGCCGCTGAAGAGATCGGAGAGTACTTGCTGCCCGAGCTCAGCGGCAAAATGCTGGAGAGTCTTACATTCTCAACTTATATTAATAGCGAAGCTACGTTGGCTGGCTATGACATTGTTGGCCTGCGAGCAGTCGATGCTAACTTACGTATAAAAGACTGCACTCTTCGCGATATGATGGTTGGTAGCTTAACGCTACATGCAAAAGGTACGGTTAGACTCGAAGATTGCAGGGTCGGCCGCTTAATTATATCGGGCGATGGTGAGCCGGACATTGTTCTCTACGGAGGGCGGGTTTTGGTTATTGAGGTTCAGGATGAGCCAAGTCTTCGGAGTTTAAATCTGTCGGGCGTTCAGATCTCCAAACATCCTATGAAGGCTTCCAAAGCCCCTGAAGATCTGCCCGCTTGGCTACGGTTGGATGCCGTGTCGTTTCGCCGTCTGCACAAATGGGCGCAGGACAAGGAAGACGCCAAGCTCGCGCATCAAATGCGCGGCCACCAGCTCTCGGTCGACTACTATCTCGCAGACGGTCCGGAAAAGCCGTTTCTGCGCCTTTGGTGGCTCTTCGGAAACTACGGGCTTAGCCTTTGGCGCCCGCTTCTGTGGCTTCTCTTGGCCTTCGCAGTGTTCATGGACCTGCTTCTTTGGTCCGGATCGGTTTCGGGGATCGACCCGGTCCCTGCCGCCACATCTTCCACGGCAGGTCAGCTTTCAGAGGGTTGGCGTTCGGTTCTCGTTGGCGATGAAATGGGGGCTCGTCTCGCTCGCGCAATCGTCGGAGCAACAGAGAGTATCTTCTCCCCGGTCAACGTCTTCTCGACTCGCAAGCTTGTCGTTCCCTCTGAGCCTTGGGTCGCCGTCTTCCAGTTCTTCTACAGCTACTTCTGCCTCGGCATGATCTTTCTCTTCGGCTTCTCGATTCGCCGCCGATTCAAGATCTAAGCGCGAAGGGCCGCGCCCTCCCTCGGGTGGGCGCTCGTCACCTTGGATTTACTTGGTGCCTCGCAAATCACCCGAACCGTCCCGACCTTTGCACCGTTGCAATCGCGCCCTCCCGTGGGGGAGTGAGGCGGGACCGTCGCGCCTGTGGCGCGGCGTAAGCGCGCCGAACGCGCGGCCCGGCGTGCCGCCGGGCGGGCCATTGGATCGACGGGCGCGCGCTGCTCTGCCCAGTGCGAGACAGCCCTCACCGCCAGGCCTCCCATTCCGCTGCGCGGCTCTTCGGCGCGCGCGCCGGGGGTCGGCCAGCGGCTGTGCTACGGGCGTCGGACCCGAGCCCAACAAGAGCGCCCACCTAAAGGCCCCGCCGAGACCGCGCCCCGTAGGGCGGGGTTCACCCCGCCGTCCATCGACCCGCACCTGCGCCTCACGCCCGACCGCCGCTCCGGCCCCGGCGTAGGGTGGATGCCAATCCACCGTGACCCCTTCAATACCGCCCCATCTCGCCCGCCAGCAGCTGGGTGAAGGCCGTGGGCGGCAGGGCGCCCGGCTCTGCGAAAGGGTCCGAAAAGGCGAAGATCACGAACATGATCACCCCGGTATAGCCGCCGTAAAGCGACAGCAGCGCCAGGTGCAGGGGCGTCGGCGCATAGGTGAAATAGGGCACCGCCACGCAGACCACCCCGGCCAGTGCGGCGAACCAGAAGAGGCCCGACAGCTCGCGCACCGCGTTGTTCTCGCGCTTCTGGCGCAGCTCGGCGATGGCCTGGGCCTTTGCCACCATGTGCGCGCGCAGATCCGTCTGGCGCAGGGTCATGGGGGCGAGGGTCAGCGCCGTCTCGTAGATCGCCTCGCGCAGGATCCAGCCCTCGGCGGTCAGCTTGCCCGTCTCCGACAGTTCCGCCCATTCGTGGTCCACCACATGGCGCAGATAGGCGGCCAGGGTGCCCTGGAGCTCTGCGGTTACCTCCGCCCCGGCATCATAGCGGCGGATGTCGTTGAAGATGTCGGCCACGGCCGTGGCCTCGCTGACCAGGTCGGCGCGGATCTCGGAATAGTCGATCAGCTCCTGGGCGAAGACCAGCGCCAGGATCAGCCCGTGCAAAGAGGCGACCCGAAAGATCACGGAGCCCGCCAGGTCCTTGGTTTCGGCGGTCTGGCGACCGCCCCAGATCCGGCGCGTCAGGGCATAGATGCCGAAAATCACGGCGATATTGACCAGGGCGATTGCCACGCCCAACCCGATGTCCGACAAAGTCACTTACCTTCCTCCCTGAGACCCCGGCCCGCTGCCGCAGCGTCAACAGGTTAGGCGCCCGCGTGCCGCGCTGTCCAGCGCCGGCAGGGCGCGCAAGGCCGCAAGTGATCCATTCGCCCGCCGCGTCCGTATCCTTGCCGAACACCTGCGGAGGCCCCATGCAAATCCTCACCCTCTACCTGATCACCGCGCTGGTCTTTCTCGGCCTCGACGCCGTCATGCTGAAGACCGTCATGCGCCCGCTGTTCGAGACCCGGCTGGGCGATCAGCTGCTGGAAGAGCCGCGGATGCTGGCCGCCGCGCTGTTCTACATGGCCTATGTGGGCGGGCTTCTCTACTTCGTCTCGCTGCCCGCGCTGGAGGCCGGGCGCCCCTGGCAGGCGCTGTTGAACGGGGCGCTGATCGGCGCCATGGCCTATGGCACCTTTGAGGTGACCAACTATGCCGTGCTGCGCGCCTGGTCGCCGGTGATGGTGGCGGTGGACATGACCTGGGGCACGGTGCTGACCGGGGTGTCGGCCGCCCTGGGCGTCTGGGCAACCCGGGCACTCTTTCCCGCCGCCTGAGCGACCTATTGGCGATTTGCGCGGGCGCCCGGCGCTGCTATTCTGGCCGGGATATTTGCAAAGGGACATCCGATGAAAGCCATTCTTGCCGCCGCCCTGGCCCTGGCGCCGCTGACCGCCGCCGCCCAGGGTCTTGTCGTCAACGACATCTACACCGGCCCTTCCGCCGGGATCACCTACGGGGGCTGGGCCTATGAGGACAGCCCCGCCGTGACCGCCTATCCCTCGGGCGCCAACTATTGCCCGGCGGGCCTGCAACCGGTGCAACTGGGCGGCGAGGTGTCCTGCGGCACGCCCAATGCGGGCGGCGACTGGCACGGGCCGGCCTATCAGGGCTGGTCCGGCATGGTCGATTACGGTTCGAAATCGCCCTACTAAGCGGCTGCCATGCCTTCAAACGCGGGTCTGTCGTGACCCTGCCGGGCGTCCCCTTGGGGCGCCCGTTTTGCTGTCTGCCCCCGCGATAGGGATTTTGTGACCCCGGGACTGTCATCATTCTGTTACATTGGAATGAGGAGGACCCGTGATGCGCTTGCCCGCCCGCCACACCTGTCTGGCGCCGATCCTGGCGCTGCTCTCGGGCCCGGCCCTGGCCGCCGGACCGATTTCCGAGGTGGTCTGCGATCAGACCCCGCGGCTGGAGGCGCGGCTGGCCGGGCAGATGAACCAACGGCGTCAGGCCATGGGCCTGCGCGATCCGGAACAGATGATGGAGGTGTGGCTGGCGCCCAGTGGCGACTGGTCGCTGGTGGTGGCCTATGCCACGGGACGGTCCTGCATCGTCGCCATGGGCGAGGCCTGGCAGGGCGGATTGGCGCCGCGCGGGGACAGCTCACGCGATCCAACGTGAACCCCATAATTTCAGACGGAAAAAAGGGGATCCACGAAAGGTATCGCAGGTCCCGGTCAAGCCGGGACGGACCGGGAAATTCCGGTCAGAGCAGCTTCAGATCGCCCGCCATCTGGCGACCGTCGCGGCCCTCGGTCAACTCGTAGCCGACCTTCTGATTGTCGGCCAGCCCGGTCAGACCGGACCGTTCGACTGCTGAAATATGCACGAAGACATCCTTCCCGCCTTCTTCGGGTTCGATGAAGCCGTAGCCTTTCGTGGTATTGAACCATTTCACGGTGCCTACAGGCATTCCGTCTCTCCTCTTGCCGTTCCACCCCGAGATACGGGGGTCTTTCATCACGGCACCCAAGGCCCGCCAAATGGGGACTTTGCCTGCCAAGCGACATGGTCAGGATTGCATTCACTATGTAAAAAGCAAGCAAAACCGGGGCTGCATTCGGATTCAGTCCCATTTTTGGCATTTTTGACGAAAGGGACAGCGATGCAGCTTTACGGGCTGAAGACCTGCGACACCTGCCGCAAGGCGGCAAAGGCCCTGCCGGGGGCGGAACTGGTGGATGTGCGTAATACCCCGGTGCCCGAGGCGCTGATGGCGCGGGCCTGGGAGCAGTTCGGCGAGGCGCTGGTGAACCGCCGCTCGACCACCTGGCGGGGTCTGGACGAGGCCACGCGGGCCCGTCCGCCGCTGGAATTGCTGGCGGAAAACCCGGCGCTGATGAAGCGGCCCCTTATCCTGTCGGGCAAGGATCTCTATCTGGGATGGACCCCCGAGGTGCGCGCCGCCCTCGGCGCGGCCTGAGAAGGAGGGACGCTCTTGCGCAACGCGGCATTGATTTTGGGCCTGATCGGCGGGCTGATCGGCCTGCTCGTGGGCTTTGTCGGCTATGGCTATACCGAGGCGATCGAGGCCTACGGCGAGGTCGAGGGCCTGTTCGAACAGGTGACCAACGTGCAGGCGGTGCGCCTGGCGGGTCTCTTGTCGCCGATCCTGGCCATTGCGGGCGCCGGCATGGCGAAGGTGCGCGCGCTTTGGGGTGGCATCCTTCTGCTGGCCAGCGCCCTGGGGTTCTACCTGGGCTTCGGGGTGACGGTCTTCACCATCTTCCCGATCGCCTTCATCGGGATTGCGGCGCTGCTGGCATTGGCGGCTGGGAAACCGGACGAGCCGCAGGCGCATTTCTGAACAGGATCTGATCGACGGACAGCGCGCCCGCCCCCTTCACCACCAGCACCAGCAGGGTGAAGGCCCAGAAGGCGCGCTGATCCAGGATCAGCCCGTCGGGATGGCGGTCGAACCAGGCGCCCAGGGTCTCGGGGTGCGCGATCCCGCCGTGGCCGTAGAGGTCGGTCAGGCTTTGCACGGCGATAAAGCCCAGCATCCCCAGGGCCGCGAGGCGGGTCAGCAGGCCCAGCACCACCAGCAGCGGCAGCACGAACTCGGCCCAGGTGCCCGCGGTGACCACGGCCCAGTGCCACAGCCCCAGGGCCGAGACGTCATAGCCCGCGGCCTCCAGCGTTCGGGGAAAGATCTGCGCATAGGCGCCAAGCGCGGGTTTGAAGAGGCCCAGCAGGCCGTCGCCCAGCTTGGTCAGGCCCGAGGCCCAGAAATAGGGCAGCAGCACGGCGGCAAAGGTGAAGCGCGCCAGCAGCGGCAGAAGCGGGTCAAGGCGGGTGAGGGGGGCGGTGGGATCTTGCATCAGGACAACTCCAGATCGGTCAGGGCGCCGCTTTGCAGCAGCAGGCCCAGGATGGCGGGCAGGTCGGGGGCGGGGGGTTCGGCACTGGCGGCGCTGGCCGCCTCTTCGGCGGTCTGGCCGCGCGCCAGCCCCTGCACGAAGGCCGCGCCGCCGGGGGGCAGCAGATAGACCTTCGGGTCGTAGCCGGGGCGCGAGATCAGCAGGTCTTCGGCCCGGGCCTGGGGCGGCGGGCCGTCCTCATGGGCCAGCTGCCAGATCTGGTACAGCGGCCAGGGCGAACGGATCAGCCGCAGTGCGGGCGCCAGGTGCAGCCGCGCCCCCGCCAGCGCCTCGGGCGGCAGGGCCGACAGGCGGGCGGGATCCAGCGGCGTGGCATCGGCGGCGTGATAGGCGGCGCGCAGCGCCAGATCCAGCCGCGCCACATCGGGCAGATAGCCCAGATGGGCCAGGGGCGGGAAATCATCCAGGAAATCGGGCATCGCCGCGCCATAGCGGAACATCATCGGCGAGGCCGGGGGATGGGCACGCAGGAAAGGCGCGGCGACGGCGCGCAGGGCCTCTTCGCCCATCAGGGCGCGCAGGGTGGGGAAGCCCTCTAGCACCGCCTCGGTCAGGCCGACGGCCACATTGTTGCGGTAGACGGCAAAGCGCCGCCCCGCCGGGCCGCCATGGCCATCCGCCAGCCCCTCGGGCACCGGCGCGTCGGGGTGCAGCATGGCATGGCGAAAGGCGGCCTGGGTGACCGGGGCAGGGGCCGGGGCGGGATCGGTCCGGGCGCGGCTCATGCGGGGATCCTCTCCAGCGCGGCGGCGGCGCGCCCGGCCTCGGCGGCCAGCACCGGCCAGTCGGGCACATCGGTGTCCCATTCGATCAGCACCGGCGCCGAGCCCAGGCGGGCCAGGGTGTGATCCAGCAGCGCCCAGACCGGATCGGCCACCTCGCGCCCGTGGCTGTCGATCAGCAGCGGGCGGCCCGCGTCGTCGGCGTCCTCGTCATGGCCGCCCAGATGGATCTCGCCCACCTTCTCCAGCGGGAAATCCTCGACATAGGCGCGCGGATCCAGGCCCAGGTTCACCGCCGAGACGAAGACGTTGTTCACATCCAAGAGCAGGCCACAGCCGGTGCGGCGGCTGACCTCGCGCAGGAAATCGGTCTCGCTCATCTCGCTTTCGGCGAAGGCTAGGTAGGACGAGGGGTTTTCCAGCAGCATGGGGCGGCCCAGCACCTCTTGCACCTGGTCGATATGATCCGCCACCCGGGCCAGGGTGGCCGCCGTATAGGGCAGGGGCAGCAGGTCGTTGAAAAAGGACGTGTCATGGGTCGACCAGGCCAGATGTTCCGAGAAGCTGGCCGGTTGCACCCGGTCGCAAAGCGCGCGCAGCCGCTCCAGGTGGGCGGGGTCCAGCGGGCCTTCGCCGCCGATCGACAGGCCCACCCCGTGGACCGAGATCGGGAACCGCTCGGCCAGGTGGCGCAGCATGGCCAGCGGGCGCCCGCCCGCGCCCATGTAGTTCTCGGCGTGGATCTCCAGCCAGCCGACGGGGCCGGGGGTGTCCAGGATCTGGGCGTAATGCTGCGGCTTGAAACCGACCCCGGGCAGGGGCGGCAGGGCGGCGCGGGTCTGGTCGAACATCGGTGTCGTCCTTCGGGCTGGGGCCGCTTGCGAAACCCCGTGGGGTCGCGAAAGAGGCCCGGCAGGGCAAGAGAGAGGGGGGAGGCGCGCCCGGCCCCGGGCCGGGCGCGCCCCGGGGGGACGCCTTACATCGGCAGGTCGCGCTCCAGCTCTTCCAGCGAGCCCATGCGCGCGGTGCCATCGGCCATGGCGGGCAGTTCGATCATCGCGCATTTGCCCGCGTCGACCAGGGTCCAGGCGTTGCCCTGATAGTCGACCTTCGAGGTGCCCGCGCAGGTGGTGCCGGGGCCTGCGGCGCAGTCGTTCTCACCGGCCAGCGACACGCCGAAGCACTTCTCCTTGGCCATCTCGTCGGCGGTGGCGGTGGTGGCATGGGCGGCCAGGGCGGTTGCGAAGGCGCCAGCGATGGCAGCGGTCTTGAGAATGGTGGACATGGGGTATCTCCCTAAGGTTTCCGATCGGCTGCCGTCGTGGCGTCCGTGCCCTGCCATTCGCGGCCCATGCCCCGGTCGTTACATCTGTCACGAACGAGTGATGGGGATCGGAAAAATTTTCGCCCCGCTGTAACGTCCGCCTGTCCGTCCGCGAATGGAGAGGCGAATGACAGACCGGAACCAGCTTTGGGGCGACCTGCTCCGTCGGGGAAACCGTGGCGATGCCGCGGCCTATGGGCGATTCCTGACAGAAGCGGCTCCGGTGCTGCGCAATATCGCCCGCGCCCGACTGCCCGGCGGCAATGCCGAAGAGATCGAGGATGTGGTGCAGGAGGCGCTGATGGCGGTCCATGCCAAGCGCCACACCTGGCGCGAAAGCGATCCGGTGACGCCCTGGCTTTATGCCATTGCGCGCTACAAATGCTCCGATGCGGCGCGGCGCCGTCTGGGGCGGGCGGCGAAAGGGGCCGAAGTGCCGATCGAGGATCTGGCCGAGATCCTGCCGGATGAGGCCGCGGGGGCCGAGATCACCGCCGCCCGGGATCTGGAACGGCTTCTCGACCGGATCGAGCCCCGCGCCGCCGCCATCGTGCGCGCGGTCGGGCTGGAGGGTGATAGCGCCGCCGATGTGGGCGCCCGTCTCGGGATGAGCGAGGGGGCGGTCCGGGTGGCCTATCACAGGGCAATGCAACGTCTGCGGCAGATCGCGGATGAGGATGCGGCGGCGTCGCAGGGCCCGAGGATGACACGACCCGGTGGGGAGACCGGGACTTTGAGGAGGCCGACAGAGGCAGCAGACGGATAAAAGGATGAACACGGACGACCTGATTGCAAACCTGGTGCAGGACCCCGCACCAGCGCCCTCGGCGCGTGTCGAGGCGCGGCTTCTGCCCTACCTCGGGGCGGGGCTGATCGTCACCGCCCTGGGCTTTGCCCTGGCTCTGGGGCCGCGCCCGGATCTGGCGGCGGCGCTGGCGCAGCCGATGGTGGCGGCCAAGACGGTGCTGCCGCTGTTGTTGGCCGCGCTGACCCTGCCGCTGGCGCTGCGCGCCGCGCGCCCCGGGGCGGCCCCGGGCTGGCCCGCGCGGGCGCTTTGGGCGCTGCCGCTGGCGGTGCTGGCGCTGCTGGTTCTGGCCCTGGCGACAACGGCCCCCGGCGACTGGCTGCGCCTTTTCATCGGCCATTCAATCCCGGTCTGCCTGCCCGCGATCACCCTGCTGTCGCTGCCGCCCCTGGCCGGGCTGATCGCGGCGCTGAAGCGTGGCGCGCCGGTGCGGCCCGGCCTTGCAGGCGCCCTGGCAGGGCTGGCCGCTGCCGGGCTGGCGACGGCGCTTTATTCGACCTTCTGCATCGAGGACAGCCCGCTGTTCTATGGCATCTGGTATTCGGCGGGCATCGGCATTGCCACCGGGCTGGGCGCCCTGGCCGGGCGGCGCTGGCTGCGCTGGTAGGCCGGGCCACGAAAGCTCTGCACCACATGAAAAAGGCGCCCCAAGGGGCGCCTTTCTGCTTTGCGGATCAACACAGGCCTCAGCGCAGGTCGGGGGGCGTGGCTTCGCCCGCCAGCTGGGCCACGATCTCGTCCAGGGTCTGGGTCTTGGTCTGTTTCTCGCCCAGGCGCCGGGTCGACACCGTGCGGTCCTCGACCTCTTTCATGCCGCAGGCCAGGATATAGGGCACCTTGCCCAGGGAATGTTCGCGGACCTTGTAGTTGATCTTTTCGTTGCGCAGATCCGCCTCGGCGCGCACGCCGCGCGCGATCAGCGCCGCGACCACCTCTTGCACGTAGTCGTCGGCATCCGACACGATCGAGGCCACGACCACCTGACGCGGCGCCAGCCAGATGGGCAGCTTGCCCGCGTGTTCCTCGATCAGGATCCCGATGAAGCGCTCGAAGCTGCCCAGGGTGGCCCGGTGCAGCATCACCGGGCGGTGCTTGTCGCCGTCCTGGCCAATATAGGTCGCGTCCAGCCGCTCGGGCAGGTTCGGGTCCACCTGAAGGGTGCCGCACTGCCAGTTCCGGCCGATGGCATCGGTCAGGGTGAATTCCAGCTTCGGCCCATAGAAGGCGCCTTCGCCCTCCAGGATCTCGAAGTCATAGCCCGCCGCCTTGCAGGCATCGCCCAGGGCCTTTTCCACGACGTCCCAGCTTTCATCGCTGCCGATCCGCTTCTCGGGGCGGGTCGACAGTTTGATCGTCCAGTCGTGGAAACCCAGGTCGGCATAGACCTTGGACAGGAAGGCGATGAAGCGCGCGGTTTCGCTTTCGATCTGGTCCTCGGTGCAGAAGATATGCCCGTCATCCTGGGTAAAGCCGCGCACCCGCATGATCCCGTGCAGCGCGCCCGAGGGTTCATAGCGCGCGCAGGAGCCGAACTCGGCCATGCGCAGCGGCAGGTCGCGATAGGATTTCAGCCCGTGATTGAACACCTGCACATGGCAGGGACAGTTCATCGGCTTCAGCGCGTTCACGGTCTTTTCGCGGGCGTGCTCTTCGTCCACTTCGACGATGAACATATTGTCCTGATAGTTGGCCCAGTGACCCGAGGCCTCCCACAGCTTGCGGTTCACCACCTGCGGCGTGTTCACCTCGACATAGCCGCCCCGGCGCTGCTGGCGGCGCATGTAGTCCTGAAGCTCGGTGTAGATGGTCCAGCCGTTCGGGTGCCAGAAGACCTGGCCCGGGGCCTCTTCCTGCATGTGGAACAGTTCCATCTCGCGGCCCAGGCGCCGGTGGTCGCGCTTGGCGGCCTCTTCCAGCATGGTCAGATGGGCCTTCAGCTTTTCCTTGCCGGTGAAGGCCACGCCGTAGATCCGTTGCAGCATGGCGCGATTGCTGTCACCGCGCCAGTAGGCGCCCGCGACCGACATCAGCTTGAAGGCATCGGCGGGCACCTGGCCGGTGTGTTGCAGGTGCGGACCCCGGCACAGGTCCTGCCAGTCGCCGTGCCAGTACATGCGCAGGGGCTCATCGCCCGGGATGTTTTCGATCAGCTCGACCTTATAGGGCTCGCCGCGATCCTCGTAATACTTGATCGCCACGTCGCGGTCCCAGACCTCGGTGCGGACCGGGTCGCGAAGGTTGATGATTTCCTTCATCTTCTTCTCGATCTCGCCCAGATCCTCGGGCGTGAAGGGCTCGGCGCGGTCGAAGTCGTAGTACCAGCCGTCCTTGATCACCGGGCCGATGGTGACCTTCACATCCGGCCACAGCTCTTGCACGGCGCGGGCCATGATATGGGCCAGGTCGTGGCGTACCAGTTCGTTGGCCTGCACCTCGTCCTTCATGGTGTGGATGGCGATGGTGGCATCGCTGGTGATCGGCCATTGCAGATCCCAGTGCTGGCCGTTGACGGTGGCGGAAATGGCCTTCTTGGCCAGCGAGTTGGAAATGCCTGCGGCCACGTCGGCGGCGGTCACGCCAGCGTCGTAGTTGCGCGAATTGCCATCGGGAAAGGTGAGGGAGATCTGGGACATGCACGTCCTCCTCGTCGGTTTGGCGCCCACGGAACGCCCGGTTGCGGGTTATGTGTGCGCACCTTGTGGCGCGGGGCGGGGACGGGGTCAAGGGTGGTCTGGCCCGCGCCGCGTGGCGGCTGGTGCGCGTTGGCAACGCTGGGGGCTATGTGCAGAGGGCAGCGCCGCCCATGGGGCGGGTCGGCGCTGCCCGGCGTGCCGCCGGGCGGAACCTATGATCAATAGGCATTGCGAAAGATCAGCCCGCTTGTCGTCGCCCAGCAATCAAAGGCGACCGCACCGGATCCCCACGAAACCAAACCGCCCGCCCGGCGTTGTCCAAAAGCCTAGCAGACGGAAAGGACCAGCCATGGCGGACCCGGCACAGCACAGCCTCTTCGGACAGATCGCCGGAGGAGAGGCGCCGCCGGACGCCCGCGAGGCCCGTAACGGCCTGCGAGAGATCGCCGCCCTGTCGATGACCAAGATCAGCGACGGCCTGATCAACCCCAAGCTGGTGCTCAGCTGGCTGCTGAACGCCCTCGGCGCCCCGGCCTATTTCGTCTCGGCCCTGGTGCCGATCCGCGAGGCCGGGGCCTTGCTGCCGCAGATCCTGCTGGCGGGCTGGCTGCGGACGCTGGAACACCGCAAATGGATGTGGGCCGCAGGCGCCGCGCTTCAGGGGGTGGCGGCGCTGGCCATCGCCCTGTCGGCGCTTTGGTTGCAGGGCCGGGCGGCAGGCCTGGCCATCTGCGGCGCCCTGGCGGTGCTGGCCCTGGCCCGCGCCGCCTGTTCGGTCAGCTACAAAGAGGTGCAGGGCAAGACCATCGCCAAGACCCGGCGCGGCGCGATCACCGGCACCGCCGGATCGGCGGCCGCGCTGGTGGTGGTGGTCTTCGCCGCCCTGCTGATGACCGGCCTGTTGCAATCGCAAGGGGCGGTGGTCGCCGCCGTGGCCCTGGCAGGCCTGCTGTGGCTGGGGGCGGCGGCGCTTTTCTCGACCCTGCGCGAACCGGCCAGCGACCCCGAAGACCACCCCAGCCGCCCGGAGTTCCTGTCGCTGCTGCGCGAGGACGCGGCGCTGCGCCACTTCGTGCTGGTGCGCGGGTTGCTAGTCTCTACTTCCCTGGCACCCCCCTATATCGTGCTGATGTCCCAGGGCCGCGGCGAGGGGGTGCTGGGCCAGTTGGGCGCGCTCTTGCTGGCCAGCGCGGCGGCCTCTTTCCTGTCGTCCTATGTCTGGGGGCGGCTGTCGGACCGATCCTCGCGGCGGGTGCTGGCGGCCTCGGGCGCGGCAGGGGCGCTGGCCATGGTGCTGATGCTGGTTCTGGCGGCGGCGGGGCTGGCCGGGGCGGTCTGGGCCGGGCCCTTGGTCCTGTTCCTGCTGATGATCGCCTATCACGGGGTGCGCCAGGCGCGGTCCACCTACCTTGTCGACATGGCGCCCGAGGACGGGCGGGGCCGCTATGCCGCCGTGGCCAATACGCTGATCGGCTCGATCCTGCTGCTGACCGGCCTCTTCGGTGGCGCCCTGTCGGTGCTTTCGCCCGGCTGGGCCCTGGCGGGCTTTGCCCTGATGGCGGCGGCAGGCGGCGCCCTGGCGCTGCGCCTGCCCGAGGTCGAAGCGGGCTGAGTTGCACCCCGTCCCGGCCCGTGCCAATCATGGGCAAAGTCACTTCTGGGGACGGGACATCCGCATGACAGACGCCAGCTTTATCGACACTCCGCAGGGCCGCCGGCTGGCCTATCACAAGACCGACGGCGCGGGCGACGGCCGCCCCGGCGTGATCTTCCTGGGCGGGTTCAAATCCGACATGGGCGGCACCAAGGCGGTCTTCCTGGAAGAGTGGTGCCTGGCGCGCGGCCTTTCGTTCCTGCGCTTCGACTACTCGGGCCACGGCGAAAGCTCGGAACCCTTCACCGACGGCTGCATCGGCGACTGGGCCGAGGATGCCGAGGTGGCGATCACCGAGCTGACCTCGGGGCCGCAGATCCTGGTGGGCTCGTCCATGGGCGGCTGGATCTCGCTACTGATGACCAAGCGGTTGCACGACCGGGTGGCCGGTCTGGTGACCATCGCCGCCGCCCCCGATTTCACCGAAGACAGCATGTGGGCAGGGTTCACCCAGGCGCAGCGCCTGGCGCTGGACATGGTGCAGCATGTGGAACTGCCCTCGGAATACGGCGATCCCTACATCATCACCAAGCGCCTGATCGAGGATGGCCGCGATCACCTGATGCTGCGCGACCCGGTGCCGCTGCCCTTCCCGGTGCGTTTCCTGCACGGTACGGCGGATGTGGACGTGGAGCTGTCCGTCGCCCTGCGCCTGATGGAGAAATCGGTGGGCGAGGATATCCAGCTGAAGCTGGTGAAGGGCGCCGACCACCGCTTCTCGACCCCCGACTGCCTGGACCTGATCGGCCAGGCGATCGAAGAGGTGATGGCGCGGCTCTGACGCGCCCCGAAACAGACCTGGCGGCGGCGCCTAGCGCGCCTTCGCCGGGATCAGCTGTTGCGCCATGCCGGCGAAGAGCAGGTAGGCGCTGATCACCACCAGGGCCACTTCGGCCCAGTCGGGCAGGTGGAAATTGGTCAGCGTGGCATAAAGCGCCAGCAGCACCCAGAGCGCGGCCAGGGGCAGCGACAGGGCGCGCCAGCGTTCGGTGCGCACCGGGTGGATGAACTTCAGCGGCAGGAACATCGCCGGGGTCAGCGCCAGGATCACCGCGGCCATGATCGTCCAATGCGGCTCGACCGCGAAGAAGACCAGCACCACCATGTTCCAGCAGCCGGGGAAGCCGGAAAAGCTGTTGTCCTCGGTCTTCATCCGCGTATCGGCGAAATAGACCGAGCTGGCGAAGGCGATCAGCAGCACCCCGAACCAGCCGGTCCAGCCGGGCAGCAGGCCGGATTGATACAGGGCAAAGGCCGGGATGAAGACATAGGTCAGGAAGTCGATGATCAGATCCAGCAGCACGCCGTCGATCTCGGCCGCATGGGTCTTGACGTGATAGCGCCGCGCCAGGGGTCCGTCGATCCCGTCCACGGCGAAGGCGACCACCAGCCAGAGATACATCATCTCCCAGTTGCTGTTGGCGGCGGCGATGATCGCCAGCATCGAAAAGATCGCCCCGGTGGCGGTCAGCAGGTGAACGAAGAGGGCGCGCAGGCGGATCGAAGTCATCCGGGACCTTAGTCACAGAACGGATACAGGGGCAAGCGGGCTTCGCGGGTGGTGGCGGCCCCGGGCCGGGGGCGGGGCAACCCGGCGCTCAGCTGCGGGGATGGGCCTTGCGGTAGACCTCCAGCAGGCGGGCGCTGTCGACCGCCGTATAGGCCTGGGTGGTGGACAGGCTGGCATGGCCCAAAAGCTCCTGGATGGTGCGCAGATCGCCACCCGCGTTCAGCAGATGGGTGGCAAAGCTGTGGCGCATGGCATGGGGCGTGGCGCTGGCGGGCAGGCCCATCTGGGCGCGCACCTGGGCCATGGTCTTGCGCAGCTGCGCCGCCGCCAGGGCGCCACCGCGGATGCCGCGAAAGACCGGGCGCTCGGGCTCCATCGGCCAGGGGCACAGCGCGACATAGCGCGCCACCGCGTCGCGGGCCGGGGCGATGACCGGCACCAGCCGCTCCTTGCCGCCCTTGCCGGTGATGCGCAGCGTGTCGCCCAGGGGCAGATCCGCGCCGCAAAGCCCAAGCGCCTCTGAGATCCGCAGCCCGCAGCCATACAGCAGGGTCACCACCGCCGTGTCGCGCGCCGCGACCCAGTCGCGCGGATCCTGTTCGCCGATCTGGTCGATCATCTGCGCCGCATCCGGCACCGACAGCGGGCGCGGCAGCTTGCGCTGATAGCGGGGCGAGCGGGCGGCCAGCACGGCGGTCGGCTCGAAGCCCTCACGCTCTGCCAGCCAGCGATAGAAGGTCTTCACCGCCGACAGCTTGCGCGCCAGGCTGCGCGCGCCGGTGCCGCCCGCGCGCATCGCGGCCATCCAGGCGCGCATGTCCGACAGGGTGATGCCCGCCAGGGCGTCCAGCCCCTGGGGGGCGCCCTTGTGGGTGGTCAGAAAGGCCAGGAACTCGGCCACGTCGCCGCGATAGGCGGTGATCGTGTTCTCGGCCCGGCCCGCGACGGCGGCCTGCAACTCCAGCCAGCGGCTCAGCGCGTCGCGCGCCGCCGGAGAGATCAGCAGGCTGCCCTCGTCGCGGCTCATGACAGCCAGCGACGCATCGTCCGCTCGAAGACCCCGGCGAAGAAGCCCAGCAGGTCGGTGCCCTGCTGCGGGGTGAACTGATGCGGATCCTCGGACCCCATCAACAGCATTCCCGGCAGGCGGCCCGGGCCGAAGTCCAGCCGCAGGCAGGCCTCGGAGAAGGTGTAATCGGCCTTCTCGCCGTAAAGCTCGTCCGGCCCGGCCTCGATCTGGCGCAGGATCACCTGGCGCGCGGGCGAGCTGCGGTGCCCGTCCATATAGGCGGCGATGAAGCCCGGATCGACGACGCGCAACACGTCGCCCAGGCGGCGCACGGCGGGGTCGCTTTCGTCCTGGGTGGTTTCCAGCACCAGATGCATGGAATCGACGCCCAGGATATCGGCCACCTCGCCGCCCAGGTCGCGCAGGAAGGTCTCGAATTCCTCGGCATCCATCATCGCCAGGATGGCGCGGTGGATCTGGTTGGTGCCCGCCAGGTTTTCGTAGGCCGCCGCGATGACCGACCGGTGGGTGTCTTCCAGCCGGTCCAGCCGGTCTTCCAGCCGTTCCATGGCGATGCCGCGCAGATCGACGATATTGCCGCCCATGGTCTTGTCGTTGGCGGCGATCAGCGCCTTCATCATGTCGCTGTCGTCAAGGATGAAATCCGGGCGCGACAGAACGCGCTCACGCAGTTTTCGGTCCAGCTCGGGTTTGCCGGGGGTGCTCGTCATGCCTGGTGCCTCTGGTCTTCTTTTGCCGCTCAACCTAGCAGACCAGCCGGGGGATTTCGCGCCCTTTTTGCCCCGCGAAGGCGAAGTTTCGCCGCTCTGGCAGGGACATTGGTCGCAGGTCTCGCAAAGGGAAAGCGCCCCCGCTTGTCAGCGGAGGCGCCTCGGCATGAACTCGGGCTGCCGCAGGGGCAGGGGCGCCGCGGTGGCGCCCCGCGGGCGGGGTCAGAGAATCTTGATGCCCGCGTCGGCGATGTCCTTCAGGAAGGCATCCAGGCCCTTGTCGGTCAGCGGGTGGCTGGCCAGCGACTTGATCACGGCGGGCGGCGCGGTGATCACGTCGGCGCCGATGCGGGCGCTGTCCAGAACGTGGTTCACCGTGCGGATCGAGGCGGCCAGGATCTCGGTCTCGAACCCGTAGTTGTCGTAGATGGTGCGGATGTCCTCGATCAGCTCCATCCCGTCCAGGTTGATGTCATCCAGACGGCCGATGAAGGGGCTGATGAAGGTGGCGCCGGCCTTGGCGGCCAGCAGCGCCTGGTTCGCGGAGAAGCACAGGGTGACGTTGACCATGGTGCCTTCGTCCGACAGCACCTTGCAGGCCTTCAGACCGTCCCAGGTCAGCGGCACCTTGACGGCGATGTTGTCGGCGATCTTGGCCAGCTTGCGGCCCTCGGCGATCATCTGCTCGGCTTCGGTGGCGACCACCTCGGCAGAGACGGGACCGGCGACCAGGTCGCAGATCTCCTTGGTCACTTCCAGGATGTCACGGCCGGATTTCTTGATCAGCGACGGGTTGGTGGTCACGCCGTCCACCATCCCGAGGTCGTTCAGCTCGGCAATGGCGGGCACGTCTGCGGTATCGACGAAAAACTTCATGGTCGGGCTCCCCCGGGTTGCATTGTCTCGCCCCGCGTTTAGCCGATAGACTGGGCTGCCGAAACCCTGAACACGCGCGGACGCTTTCTTTGGCCGATCCCGACCCTTCCTTTCCCGGCTCTCTTTTCGACGAGACCCCCGCCTATCACTACGCCCCCGCCGATTACGCGGAGGGCGAGCTGGTCAGCGTGCTGACCACCCAGCCGCTGGATCGCCCGCTGGATTACAAGGCGCCCGCCGGGGGCGTGGCGGATGGTGCCTTCGTGCTGGTGCCCCTGGGCCCGCGTCTGGTGATGGGCGTGGTCTGGGGCCGGGGCCGGGGCGGTTTCGACCTGAAGAAGGCGCGCAGCGTCAATGCCGTGCTGCCCGTGCCGCCGATGCGCGAGGAAATGCGCGACTTTCTGGAAAAGGCCGGGGCCTATACGCTGACGTCCCTGCCTGCCATGCTGCGCCTGGCCACCCGGGCGCCGGGCCTCACCGATCCGCCCTCGATGCGCAAGGTCTACCGCCTGGGCCGGGACGCGCCCGACCGGATGACCGATGCCCGCGCCCGCGTCCTGGCGGTGCTGGAAGAGTTCGGTGGCCTGGCCTTCACCCTGAAGGAGTTGTCCGAGGCGGCGGGCGTCACCTCTTCGGTGATCAAGGGCCTGGTGAAACAGGGCGCCGTCAGCGAAGAGAACACGCCCCGCGATCTGCCCTATCCCACGCTCGACCCCAGCCTGCCCAGCAAGGCCCTGACCGAGGCGCAGCAGGCCGCCGCCGAGACCCTGCGCAGCGGCATCCGCGCCGGGCGCTATGGCACCACCCTGCTGCGCGGCATCACCGGCTCGGGCAAGACCGAGGTTTATCTGGAGGCCGTGGCCGCCGCCCTGGCCCAGGGCCGTCAGGCGCTGGTGCTTCTGCCCGAGATCGCCCTGTCGGCGGAATTCCTGACCCGGGTCGAACAGCGCTTCGGCGCCAAACCGGCGGAATGGCATTCGGGCGTGACCATGACCGAACGCCGCCGCACCTGGAAGATGGTGGCCGAGGGGGGCGCGCAACTGGTGGTCGGCGCGCGCTCGGCCCTTTTCCTGCCCTTCCGCGATCTGGGGCTGATCGTGGTGGATGAGGAACACGACAGTTCCTACAAGCAGGAGGATGGCGTCCTTTACAACGCCCGCGACATGGCGGTGCTGCGCGCCTCGATCGCGGGGGCCCAGGTGGTGCTGGCCTCGGCCACGCCCAGCCTGGAAAGCTGGGTCAACGCCCAGGCGGGCAAGTATACCCGCGTCGACCTGAAATCGCGCTTCGGCGCCGCCGTCCTGCCCGAGATGTCGGCCATCGACATGCGCGCCGAAGAGGTGCCCTCGGGGCGCTGGATCTCGCCCAGCCTGCAACAGGCGGTGAACAGCCGGGTCGCGGCCGGGGAACAGGCGCTGCTGTTCCTCAACCGGCGCGGCTATGCGCCGGTGACGCTCTGCCGGGCCTGCGGCCACCAGATCGAATGCCCGCAATGCGACGCCCGCATGGTCGAGCACCGCTTCCTGAAGCGGCTGATGTGCCACCAGTGCGGCGAACAGATGCCGATCCCCGAAACCTGCCCGAAATGCGAGGCCGAGGGCACCCTGGCCGCCGTCGGCCCCGGGGTGGAACGGCTGACCGAAGAGGCCACGGCGCTGTTCCCCGAGGCGCGCATCGCCACGCTGTCGTCCGACCTCTTCGCCTCGGCCCGGGCGCTGAAACAGGCGGTGGCGACCATTGCCGAGGGGGGCGCGGATATCATCGTGGGCACGCAGCTGGTGGCCAAGGGGCACAACTTCCCCGCCCTGACCCTGGTGGGCGTGATCGACAGTGACCTGGGCCTGCACGGGTCGGACATGCGCGCCGCCGAGAAAACCTTTCAGCTGATGCGCCAGGTGGCGGGGCGGGCCGGGCGCGCCGACAAGCCCGGCCAGGCCTTGATGCAGACCTATCAGCCCGATCACCCGGTGATCCGCGCCATCCTGTCGGGGGACGAGGAAGAGTTCTGGAACGCCGAGGCCGAAAGCCGCCACCAGGCCGGGATGCCGCCCTTTGGGCGCATGGCGGGGATCATCCTGTCGGCGGAACAGGCCGACATCGCCATGGCCGCCGGGATGGACCTGGCCCGCCATGACGGGCCGATCCGCGCGGCAGGCGCCGTGGTCTATGGACCCGCGCCCGCGCCCATTGCCCGGGTGCGCGGCTGGCACCGGGTGCGGATGCTGGTCAAGGCGCCCAAGGGCGTGGCCCTGCAACGGGCGGTGTCGGACTGGGTCGCGGGGGTGCGCCTGCCGAAAAACCTGCGCCTGGCGATCGACATCGACCCGCAAAGCTTCTTCTGAGGCAGGGGGCAGGGCAGGGGCCACGCGCCCCCGGGCCCCCGCCCGCAGGCCGCGCGGCGCAGCCGACACAGGCCCCGCGCGGACGCCGCGCCGAAATTGTGCGTTCTTGCGAAATCATTTTTCTATCCAAAACATGCGGATCGCATTAATTGGGCTGCATGACCAAGACCCTCCCCCTTGCCGATGCGGCCACTCAACCCTTCTGGCGGCGCCCCGTGGCGCTGCTGTTTCTCATGGCCGCGGCCATGCCGATCTCTTTCGCTACCTGGTCTGCGCTGCTGAACAACTTCGTCATCGAAGCGGCGCAGTTCGACGGTTCGGACATCGGCTGGCTGCACACGGTGCGGGAAATCCCGGGCTTCCTGTCGATCGGGGTGATCCTGGTGATCATCCTGGTGCGCGAACAGACCCTGGCGCTGACCTCGCTGATCCTGCTGGGCATCTCGACCGCGCTGACCGCCTATTTCCCCTCGCTGGGCGGAATCCTGATGATCACCTTCTTCAGCTCGGTCGGCTTTCACTATTACGAGGCGGTCAACCAGTCGCTGCAACTGCAATGGCTGAGCCGCGAAGAGGCGCCCCGGGTGCTGGGGAAACTGCTGGCCGTGGGCTCTGCCGCCACGCTGCTAAGCTATGGTCTGATCGTGCTGCTCTGGGACCGGCTGGGGCTGACCTACAATATCGTCTTCCTGATGGCGGGGGGCACCACCGTGGCCCTGGCCCTCTTTGCCCGCTTCGCCTATCCGCAGTTCGAGGCCCCCAACCCGCAGCGCAAGACCTTCGTGCTGCGCCGCCGCTACTGGCTGTACTACGCGATGCAGTTCATGGCGGGCGCCCGGCGGCAGATCTTCGTGGTCTTCGCGGGCTTCATGATGGTCGAACGCTTCGGCTTCGACGTGCATGAGGTGACCTCGCTGTTCCTGATCACCCTGCTGTCGAACATGATCATCGCCCCCCTGCTGGGCCGCGCCGTGGGCTATTACGGCGAGCGTCGGGTGCTGCTGATCGAATATGCCGGGCTGGTGATCATCTTCTCTCTGTATGGCGGGATCTACTATTTCGGCTGGGGGATCGTCCTGGCCTCGGCGCTTTACGTGATCGACAACCTGTTCTTCTCTTTGGCCCTGGCGCTGAAGACCTATTTCCAGAAGATCGCCGATCCGGGCGACATCGCCCCCACGGCGGCGGTGGCCTTTACCATCAACCATATCGCGGCGGTCTTCCTGCCTGCCTCGCTGGGCTATCTGTGGCTCTTTTCTCCGGCGTCGGTCTTCGTGCTGGCGGCGGGGCTGGCAGCCTGTTCCTTCGGCCTGGCCCTACTGATCCCGCGCCACCCCGAACCGGGGTTCGAGACCGTCTTCGCGGGTCGCCGCCGCGCCGCCGCGGCCGAGTGAGCGCGCTTGACGTGGGCCCCTGCGGCGCTTAGGCCGCAGGGCAACCCAAGACGCGAGGACGCAATGGCCACCTGGACCGCCCTGACCACCCTGGAAACCAAGCACGACGCCGAGGCCCTCGGCGCCGCGATGGAAGGGCTGATGCCAGAACCGACCGGGGTTGGCGTCTTCGAAATGGAAGACGGCTCTGGCCTGTGGGAAGTGGGCGGCTATTTCGAGGACAAGCCCGATATCGCCGGGCTGGAGCTGCTGGCCACGCTGCACAATGCCAAGCCCTTCGCGGTGTCCGAACTGCCCGAAACCGACTGGGTCGCCCATGTGAAACGCGAACTGGCCCCGGTCGAGGCGGGGCGGTTCTTCGTCTACGGCAGCCATGACGCCGACAAGGTGCCCGCCGATCCGGCCAAGGTGCCGTTGCTGATCGAGGCGGCCATGGCCTTCGGCACCGGCCACCACGGCACCACCATGGGCTGCCTCAAGGCGCTGGACCGGCTGGACACCGAGGGCTTCTCGACCGATCGCACCGCCGATATCGGCTGCGGCACCGCCGTGCTGGCCATGGCGGCGGCCAAGATCTGGCCGGGCACGCCGGTGGCCTCCGACATTGACCCGGTCGCGGTCGAGGTGGCAGAGGCCAACCTGAAGGCCAACGGCATGGCGGGCGCCGTCACCTGCTGCGAGGCGGCGGGCTTCGACAACCCGATCCTGGGCGAAAAGGCCCCCTATGGCCTGGTCTTCGCCAATATCCTGATGGGCCCGCTGGTGGCCCTGGCCCCCGACATCGCGGCCCATCTGGAACCGGGCGGCTACGCCATCCTGTCGGGCCTCTTGAACGAACAGGCCCCTGCCGTGCAAGAGGCCTACGAGGCCGCCGGTTTCACCCTGCATTACGCCGAACAGATCCGCGAGTGGACCACGCTGACCCTGCGCCGCGTCTGATCGGGGCAGGGCCAGGGGGGGGGCGCCCGGCGCCCCTCCGCCACCGGCGGGCGCGGCGCCCGTTCGCGGCCCGTTTTGGCCCAATTCAGGCCTAATTTCGCGTTTACCTCCTTCGACATGGGCTGAGGGGCCTGAGAGTCGAGGGACGAGATGACCCAATCGCTAAGAGATTTCGACGACCGCGTGCGGCGGATCGAAAAGAATGCCCGGCGCGCCGGAGGAATGCGGTTCGAAGTGGATCAATACGGCACGACGCGCCGCCGCACGGTGCGCCGCTTCGGCCTCTGGCGGCTGGTCCGCGGGGTCGTGGTGATGGTGCTGGCGCTTTACCTCTTCAAGGTGATCGCCTTTGCCTTCCTCGGCGAGGCAGGCTTTACCCACCGGGCCGAGGCGCTGGCCAAGGGCGCCCCCTGGGAACAGGCCGTGGGTCGCCTGATGCAGGTCGATCCGCTGACCGAAGAGCTGGGCAATCTGCTGCGCCCCTATATCAAGCATCTCTGACCCGGCCCGCTGCGCCCTTCGCGCCCGCAGCCCGTCCGGCCAAGGAAAAAGCCGCCCCGGTTTCCCGGCGCGGCTTCTTTTTTGCCCCGAAAGCGGCGCGGCCCCCAGTGCCGCACCCTTTTCGGTGTCAGATCTTCGAGATGTGGTCGATGTCGCCGCGAACCAGGCCGATATCGTTCAGTTCACGATCGGTCAGGCGCGACAGGGCCTTGCGGGTGACGCGGGCGTCGTTCCAGTTCATCACGGAGGCCACCAGGTGGTTGATGGCGGCGGCGATCGGCAGGGCGAAGGTGCCGGCGGAGGTGCTGCGGGCGAAAAGCGTGGTCATGTCGTTTATCCTCTACTTTCGGGGGGGGTGGGCCGCGTCGGGCCCGTCTGGGTGTGTTCTGAGCCGCAGGTAGGGTTTTCTTTCCGCCCAAACAATCAGCATTTTTGCATGGAATGCATGTGCGTTTTGCATAGCTCTCCGCGTGTTAAGTTTCTGTTCGGAAATCCATAAAAATCCGTGACATTGCTGTCGGAACCCGGTCGCGAAATGTCGGATTCGCGCCATCGCGACATGCGGCAGGCGCAAGGATCGGGGCGGGCAGGGGGTCTTGGCGCATGTTCTCCTTTCGTGCTATTCCTCTGACAATCCCGTGACAGACGGGGCACGAGCAGGAAAAGGGGCGGCACCATGCGCATTCTGGGCATCGACCCGGGGTTACAGAACCTCGGCTGGGGCGTGATTCGCGTCGAGGGCAGCCGGATCTCGCATCTGGGCAACGGCGTCTGCCATGGCACCGGCACCGCCCTGGCGCAGCGCCTGCTGGCCCTGCATGACGCGCTGAGCGAGGTCTTCACCCGGTTCGAGCCGGACGCGGCGGCGGTGGAACATGTCTTCGTCAACCGCGACGGGGCGGGCACGCTGAAGCTGGGCCAGGCGCGTGGCGTGGCCCTGCTGGTGCCCGCGCGCTTCGGGCTGGAGGTGGGCGAATATGCCCCCAACCAGATCAAGAAGACCGTTGTGGGCGTCGGCCACGCGGACAAGAAACAGATCCAGCACATGGTAAAGATGCAGCTGCCAGGCGTGCAGTTCGCCGGCCCCGACGCCGCCGATGCGCTGGCGGTGGCGATCTGCCACGCGCGCCATGCGGGCTCGTCTCTGGGCCAGCTGCTGCGCGCCCAGGCCTAAGGAGAACGCGATGATCGGCAAGCTTTCGGGTCGCATCGACTACAAGACCACGGATCACGTCCTGCTGGACGTGCGCGGGGTGGGCTATGTGGTCTATTGTTCCGACCGGACCCTGGCGGCGCTCCCCGGCCCGGGCGAGGCGGTGGCGCTTTATACCGACCTCGTGGTGCGCGAGGATCTGATGCAGCTTTTCGGCTTTCCCACGCTGGTGGAAAAGGAATGGCACCGCCTGCTGACCTCGGTGCAGGGGGTGGGGGCCAAGGCCTCTCTGGCGATCCTGTCGGCGCTTGGCCCCGATGGGGTGGGGCGGGCCATCGCCCTGGGCGACTGGAACGCGGTGAAGGCGGCCAAGGGCGTGGGTCCGAAAATCGCGCAACGTGTGGTGGCCGAGCTGAAGGACAAGGCGCCCGCCGTCATGTCCATGGGCGGCCAGGCGGCCGAGCTGACCGAGGTCATCGAAGAGACCCCGGCGCCCGCTGCCGCCCCGGCCGCCCGGGCGCCCCGACCCGCGCCGAAACCGGCGGCCAACGTCCAGGGCGACGCGCTCTCGGCGCTGGCCAATCTGGGCTATCAGCCGTCAGAGGCCGCAGGCGCCGTGGCCCAGGCCCTGACCGACGATCCCGAGCTGGACATGGCCGGGCTGATCCGCGCCGCCCTGCGCCTGCTGGCCCCCAAGGAATGAGCCGCTCTTGCCCGCCCCCCGTTCCCGGCGCTAGGAGGGTCGGATGACCAACCCCGACCCCACCCTGCGCCCCGCGCCGCTGCCCGAGGATGCCGCCGCCGATACCCGCGCCCTGCGGCCACAGCAGCTTGACGATTTCATCGGCCAGGCCGAGGCGCGCGCCAACCTGAAGGTCTTTATCCAGTCCGCCCGCCAGCGCGGCGAGGCGATGGATCACACCCTCTTTCACGGCCCCCCCGGCCTGGGCAAGACGACCCTGGCGCAGATCATGGCGCGCGAGCTGGGGGTGAACTTTCGCATGACCTCTGGTCCGGTGCTGGCCAAATCCGGCGACCTGGCGGCGATCCTGACCAACCTAGAGGCCCGCGACGTCCTCTTCATCGACGAGATCCACCGCATGAACCCGGCGGTGGAAGAGGTGCTTTACCCCGCGATGGAGGATTTCGAGCTGGATCTGGTGATTGGCGAGGGCCCCGCCGCGCGCACCGTGCGGATCGAGTTGCAGCCCTTCACCCTGGTCGGCGCCACCACCCGGCTGGGCCTGCTGACCACGCCGCTGCGCGACCGCTTCGGCATCCCGACGCGGCTGCAATTCTACACCGTGGAAGAGCTGCACGACATCGTCACCCGCAACGCCCGCCTGATGGGCGCCCCCGCCGATGCCGAAGGCGCCCATGAAATCGCCCGCCGGGCGCGCGGCACGCCCCGGATCGCCGGGCGCCTGTTGCGCCGGGTGGTGGATTTCGCCGTGGTCGAGGGCGACGGCACGATCACCCGCGCCCTGGCCGACCGGGCGCTGACCCGGCTGGGGGTGGACGAACTGGGCCTCGACAGCGCCGACCGCCGCTATCTGCGGATGATCGGCGAAGGCTACGGCGGCGGCCCCGTGGGGATAGAGACCCTGGCCGCCGCCCTGTCGGAAAGCCGCGACGCCCTGGAAGAAGTGATCGAACCCTACCTGCTGCAACAGGCCCTGGTGCAGCGCACCCCGCGCGGCCGGATGCTGGCGCAACGGGCCTGGGGCCACCTTGGGCTGACCCCACCCCGGCGCGAGCCGCAGGCGGGGCCGGATCTCTTCGGCAAGTGATCTCGCGCCCTGATTGAGTGTTCCCCTTTTGTTTCGCGCGCGAAACGGCCCTGACCCCTGATAGGATCCCAAAAGGAAAAACGACCCCATGCAAGGACTGGCCCCCAGCCCCGCCGAGACCGAGGCCCTGTTCACCACCCCCGACGGCGCCTTCCGCTTTGCCCGCTGGTCGCGCCCGATCGCTCCGGTGGTCTTTGGCGCCACCGAGGACAGCCTGGCGCCGCTGAAGGCCGCCATGGCCACGGTGGTCTTGGCCGCCGATCACCGCCTGGCCGAGACCGACCCGGAGCTGGGCGCCAACCTGATGATCTTTTTCCTGACCGACTGGGCCGAACTGGCCGAGGTCGAGAACATGGACCGCCTGGTGCCCGACCTGCCCGCCCTTCTGCCGCGCCTTCAGGCGCAGCGGGCCGACCAGTACCGTTTCTTTCGGTTCGAGCCCGACGGCTCGATCAAGGCCGCCTTCGTCTTCCTGCGCATGTCGGGCCCCCTGGGGCAGATGCCCGCCGCCGATCTGGGGCTGGAACAGATGCTGAAGACGATGCTTCTCTGGGCGCCCGAGGCCTTCGCGGGCCGCTCGGCCCTGGCCCGGGTCGAGGGGCGCGACGAGGCGGTGCTGCGCCCCGACCTGGCGGCGCTGCTGCGCGCGGCCTATGACCCGGTGCTGCCTGTCGCCTCTCAGGATCCGGTGCTGGCCCTGCGCCTGGCCGCCCGGGCCGGGCAGCTATTCACCTAGGCAAGGGGGCTCCGCGCCCCTCTTATCCGACAGCCGGAAATACTCCGGGGGTGCGGGGGCTGGCCGCCGCTGCGCAGCACCGGACTCTGGACAGCCGCCGCCGCAAGGGGCAGCAAGGCAGAAGCAGGCCCTCCGGGCCGGTCAGCAGGAGCGGAAGATGCACAGGTTCGATCTCAGGGTCTATTACGAAGACACCGATCTGGCGGGGATCGTCTATTACGCCAACTACCTGAAATTCATCGAACGCGCCCGCAGCGAATGGGTGCGCGACCTTGGCATCGACCAGGCGGCGATGAAGGCCGAAACCGGCCAGGTCTTCGCCGTGCGCCGGGTCGTGGCCGATTACCTGGCCCCCGCCCGCTTCGACGACCGGCTGACGGTCGAGACCCGGGTGCAAAAGGTGACGCCCGCCCGCATCACCCTGACCCAGGACGTCCTGCGGGCCGAGGAAAGGCTTTTCGCTTCCGAGGTCACCCTGGTCGCCCTGGATGCCCGGGGTGGGGCGACCCGGCTTCCGGCGGTTCTTCGCCAGTTGACCCCGGGCTAAGGGGCGAATCCCCCCGGCCTCACAGGGCCGAAAGGCCTTTGTCATTGGCCTTTGACATGGATCTGCGCTAAGTTCCCCTGCAATTGGCCGCATCAGACGGCCCGGCGAGAAAGAGCAGCAGAATGGAAACCCAAACCCTCGCAATGGCGTCGGAGATCAATGTCTCCATGCTGGGCCTCATCGGCCAGGCGACCTTTACCGTGAAACTGGTCATGCTCCTGCTGGTCCTGGCCAGCTTCTGGAGCTGGTCGATCATCATCCAGAAGATCATCGGCTACCGCGCCGCCCGGCGCGAGGCGGCGCGTTTCGACCGGGCCTTCTGGTCGGGCGAGCCGCTGGACGAGCTTTACGACGAGATCGGCCCCGAACCCTCGGGCCGCAGCGAACGGATCTTTGCCGCCGGCATGACCGAATGGCGCCGCAGCTATCGCAGCGACGGGCAGATGATCGCCGGCGCCCAGGCGCGCATCGACCGCTCGATGGATGTGGCCATCGCGAAAGAGGCCGAAAGCCTGCAATCGGGGCTGCCGGTGCTGGCCACGGTCGGGTCCACCGCGCCCTTCGTCGGCCTCTTCGGCACGGTCTGGGGCATCATGCACGCCTTCATCGGCATTGCCGCCACCCAGAACACCAACCTGGCCGTGGTGGCGCCGGGCATCGCCGAGGCCCTGCTGGCCACCGCCCTGGGCCTTCTGGCCGCGATCCCGGCGGTCGTCTTCTACAACAAGCTTTCCACCGATGCGGACCGGCTGGTCGGCGGCTACGAGGCCTTCGCGGATGAGTTCGCCACCATCCTTGGCCGCCAGCTGGAGGCCTGAGGGATGGGCGCGGGTGTCATCGGAAAGGGCGGCGGCGGACGTCGCAGGGGGCGCCGCCACGGCGGGCGCGCACGGCCCATGGCCGAGATCAACGTCACACCCTTCGTGGACGTGATGCTGGTGCTCTTGATCATCTTCATGGTTGCGGCGCCGCTGATGGTGACCGGTGTGCCGGTCGAATTGCCCAAGACCCAGGCCACGGCCCTGCCGACCGAGGCCGAAGAGCCGCTGTCGGTCACCCTGACCGCCGATGGCCGCATCCTGATCCAGACCACCGAGACCGACCGCGCCGAGCTGGTCGACCGGCTGCGCGCGGTGGCCGCCGAACGGGCCTCGACCCGGATCTACCTGCGTGCCGACGGCTCTGTCTCCTACGACCAGGTGATGCAGGTGATGGGCGCGCTCAACGCGGGCGGGTTCAGCGACATCGGGCTGGTCACCGACCAGGCCGATCCCACAGCGGAGGCCGGCTGAGGCCGCCAGAGCATGAACACGGGCCAAACCATATCCGGGGCCGTCCATCTGGGCCTGATCGGCTGGCTGTTCCTCGGCGGGCTGTTTGCTCGCGACCCGGAACCGGCGCAGGTCAGCCCGGTCACCCTGATCACCGAGGCCGAGTTCGCGGCCCTGGAAGGGGCGGCGCAGCCCCCGGGGGCTGCGACCGAGCTGTCGCAGCCCGAGGCCCCGGCGCCCGAGCCGGAGCCCGCCGCGCCCACGCCCGAACCCGAGGCCCCGGCGCCCACGCCCGAGCCGCCCGCGCCGACGCCGGAACCGGCGCCGGAACCCGATCCCGTGCCGGAAGTTGAGCCCGAGCCGGTGGTGCCCCAGGCCGAGGTCGAGGACGTCGCGCCCGAGCTGCCGCCGGTCCCGGAACAGGTGCAGGGCCCCGACCGCCCCGAGCTGGAGCCCAGCCCCGAAGCCGCCCCGCGCATCAGCCCCGAGCCGGTCGCCCGGCCCCAGGAGGACGTCGCCGTGGACATCGAGACCCGCCCCGAGGTCACCCCCTCGGACGCGCCCGGCGAGGTGCAGCAGGACGAGCAGGAGGCCACGGCGCCCGAGCGCAGCACGACCGAGATCGTCACCGAAGCCGACCGCCCCTCGGGCGCGCCGACCAGCTCTGTCCGGCCCAAGACCCGGCCGCAGCGCCTGGCCGAGACCCCGGCGCCCGAGCCCGAGCCTGGACCCGCGCAACAGCCGCAGCAGACGGCGCAGACCGATCCGGCCCCGCAGCAAAGCGAGGATGCCATCGACCAGGCCCTGGCCGAGGCCCTGGGCGCGGGCGGCAGCCAGGCCGATGCGCCGGTCCGTCAGGGCCCGCCCTTGTCGGCCGCCGAACGCGAAGGGCTGCGCCTGGCGGTGCAGCAATGCTGGGTGGTCGATCCCGGCTCGCCCGCCGCCCAGGTGGTGGTTACCATTGCCTTTTCGCTGGATCGCGACGGCCAGGTGCAGCAATCGACGCTGGAGATGGCCAGCGCCCAGGGCGGCGATGCGGCGGCCCAGCGGGCGGCCTTCGACGCGGCGCGCCGCGCCGTGCTGCGCTGTTCCGCCATGCAGGGGGGCTTCGCGCTGCCGCCCGAAAAATATGACAGCTGGCGCGACATCGAAATGACATTCAACCCGGAGAGAATGCGGAACCTATGATGAGACAGATGATCATGCAGACCCCGCTCGCCCTGTGCCTCAGCCTCGGGCTTGGCCTTGCCGCCCTGGCCGCGCCACTGTGGCCCGGGGCCGCGCTGGCGCAATCCTCTGGTCCGCTGCGCATCGAGATCACCGAAGGGGTGATCGAGCCGATGCCCATTGCGGTGCCCAATTTCGTGCCCGAATCCGGCGATGCCGGGCAGATGGCGTCGCAGATCGCCCGGGTGGTGGTCGAGGATCTGGCGGGTACGGGCCTGTTCCGCGAAATCCCGCCCTCGGCCCATATCGGGCGCATCACCTCGTTCAACAGCCCGGTGCAATATGCCGACTGGAAGGCGATCAACGCCGAGGCGCTGATCACCGGCGCGGTCTCGGTGCAGGGCGGCCAGGTGAACGTGAAATTCCGCCTGCACGACGTCTTTGCGGGCCAGGAGATGGGCGCAGGCCTGCAATTCAGCGGCACCGAGGCCGGTTGGCGGCGCATGGCGCACAAGGTGGCCGATGCGGTCTATGCCCGGATCACCGGTGAGAATCCCTATTTCGACAGCCGCACCGTCTTTGTCTCGGAAGACGGGCCCAAGGACGCGCGGCGCAAGCGGCTGGCGATCATGGATTACGATGGCGCCAATGTGCAGTTCCTGACCGACAGTGCCTCGATCGTGCTGGCGCCGCGGTTCTCGCCCACGGGCGACCGGGTGCTGTACACCAGCTATGAGACCGGGCGGCCGCAGATCTACATGCTGGACGTGGCCAGCGTCGGCCGCCGGGTGCTGGACACCGGCGCGGGCGACATGGCCTTTTCGCCGCGCTTCAGCCCCGACGGGCGCACGGTGATCTATTCCAAGACCGAGGGCAGCAATACCGACATCTACCGTATGGACATCGCCACCGGCCAAAGCAGCCGCCTGACCGATGCCCCCTCGATCGAGACCGCCCCCAGCTTCAGCCCCGACGGCTCTCGCATCGTGTTTGAAAGCGACCGCAGCGGCACGCAGCAGCTGTATATCATGCCCGCCACCGGCGGCGAGGCGCAGCGGATCAGCTTTGGCGAAGGGCGCTATGGCACGCCTGTCTGGTCGCCGCGCGGCGATCTGGTGGCCTTTACCAAGCAATCCAAGGGCCGCTTCCACATCGGGGTGATGCGCATCGACGGCTCGGGCGAGCGGCTCCTGACCGCCTCTTTCCTGGACGAGGGCCCCAGCTGGTCTCCCAATGGCCGGGTGATCATGTTCGCCCGCGAAACCCAGGGCGCGCAGGGCTCGTCCTCGCTGTATACCGTGGACATCACGGGGCGGAACCTGAAGCGGGTCTCGACCCCCTCGGGCGCCTCTGATCCGGCCTGGGGCCCGCTGCAATGAGCGCGGCGCCCGGAAATCACGACGTTTTCAAGCCTGCGACGGTAGGGCAATTGCGCCCTTGCCGCGCAGATGCTTGCCCGGTTCCGGGTGGGCGCTATAGATTAACATTAACAAATGAGGCACGACGCATGACCCATCTGGTGAAAGCCACCCTTCTGTGCACCGTCCTGGGCCTTGGCCTGGCCGGGTGCAGCAGCATGAGGCCCGACCGTTTCGACAATGTCACCAACCTGAACCAGGCCGGTGGCGCGGGCGGAGTGGCCTCTGACCCGACCTCGCCCGCCTATTTCCAGCAAAGCGTGGGCGACCGCGTGCTGTTTGCCGTTGACCAGTCCACCCTGGGCTACGAGGCGCAGGCGGTGCTGGACGGGCAGGTGCGCTGGCTTCAGGCCAACCCCTCGTACCAGGTGCGCATCGAAGGCCACGCCGACGAGCAGGGCACGCGCGAGTACAACCTGGCCCTGGGAGCGCGCCGCGCCACGGCCGTGCGTGACTACCTGGTGTCGCAGGGCATCCCCTCCAGCCGTCTGAGCACGATCAGCTACGGCAAGGAACGCCCGATCGAGATCTGTTCCGAAGAAGCCTGTTACGCCAAGAACCGCCGCGCGGTGACGGTGCTGACGGGCGGCGTCGGAATGTAACGACGACGCGGTCGCGATCTTCCCGGCGCGGGGACGGCGCCGGGCCCGGCCCCCTGGGGGCGCAGACGGGCAGGGAAGACGCGGACGCAGACCCGCCGGTCCGATCCGGACCGGTGTGGAAGATGCCGCCGCCTGCGGGTCGTCTGGCCCGGCCCAGGGGCCATGCGGCACGCAAAGCAAGGGAGACGGCAATGCCTGATCGCAGATCGCCCCGCACCATCACCGCCACGGGGGCCGCGCCCGTCGCGCGCCAGGCCCTGGCCCGTCGCTGGCAGAGCCTGGCGCTGTGCGCGGCCCTTTGCGGGGGGCTGGCCCTGGCGCCGCTGCTGACCGCGGGGCCCGTGGCCGCGCAGGACCGGCAGGAAACCCTGGCCGACATCCGCCAGCAACTGACCCTGCTTTACGGCGAGGTGCAGGGCCTGAAACGCGAGCTGTCGACCACCGGCGCGCCCTCGCAACTGGGCGGCGGCACCAGCCAGCTGGACCGGCTGAACGCCATCGAGGCCGAGCTGCGCCGTCTGACCGGCAAGACCGAAGAGCTGGAACACCGGGTGGACCGGGTGGTCAGCGACGGCACCAACCGCCTGGGCGACCTGGAATTCCGCCTGGTCGAGCTGGAGGGCGGCGACCTGAGCCAGCTGGGCGAGACCTCGACCCTGGGCGGCGGCCCGGCGCCTGCCACCACCGGCAGCGCCCAGGCAGGCAGCAGCACCGGCACCGCCGCCACGGGCGCCGCGACCGGCGGCGCGGGCTTTGCCACCGGGGGCGATGCGCAGCTGGCGGTCTCGGAAGAGGCCGATTTCCGCGCCGCCTCGGATCTGCTGGGCGCGGGGGATTTCGCCGGGGCCCTGTCGGGCTTCGAGACCTTCAAGGCCAGCTATCCCGGCAGCCCGCTGTCGCCCGAGGCCGATCTGGGCCGGGGCCGCGCGCTGGAAGGGCAGGGCGACATCAAATCCGCCGCCCGCGCCTATCTGGATGCCTTCTCGGCCGCGCCCAGCGAAGACAGCGCCCCCGAGGCGCTGTATCGCCTGGGGCTGCTGCTGGGTCAGCTGGGTCAGCAAAGCGAAAGCTGCGTGACCCTGGGCGAGGTCGGGGCCCGCTTCCCCGCCGATCCCTGGGCGCAAGAGGCCGATGTGGCCCGGAGGGCCCAGGGCTGTTCCTGAGCAAGACACCGGCATGACCGAGACCACCTCCCTGCTGAAAGAGATCGTCGCCGGACATTTCCTGCCCGGACCGGCCGAAGAGATCGGCCTTGCGGTCTCGGGCGGGGGGGATTCCATGGCCCTGATGCATGTCATGGCCGAGATCGCCGCCGAGGGCGGCTTGCGCCTGCGGGTGGCCACGGTGGATCACGGGCTGCGCCCCGAGGCCGCCGAGGAAGCGGCCTTTGTCGGCCGGGTGGCCGCCGGGCTGGGCCTGCCGCATGAGGTGCTGCACTGGGTCGGCGGCGCCCGCGAAGAGGGCAATCTTCAGGACCGCGCCCGCCGCGCCCGCTACGATCTGCTGGGCGACTGGGCGCGGCGCCACGGGCTGCGCCAGGTGGCCCTGGGCCATACCGCCGATGATCAGGCCGAAACCTTTCTGATGCGCCTGGCGCGGGCGCCGGGGGCGGACGGGCTGTCGGGCATGGCGGTGCGCCGCCGCCTGGGGCCCGTGACCCTGGTGCGCCCGCTGCTGGAAACCTCGCGCAACTGCCTGCGGATCTACATGGAACAGCGCGGCCTGCCCTGGATCGAGGATCCCTCGAACGAGGATGACCGCTTTGACCGGGTCCGCGCGCGCCGCGCGCTGGAGCTGCTGCGCCCGCTGGGCCTGACCTCGCAGGCGCTGGCGGAGACGGCCAAGAACATGGCCTCGGTCCGTGCCGCCCTGGGCTGGTACGCCTTTGCGGAATCGCAGCGCCTGGTGCGCATCCAGGGGGGCGATCTGGTGATCGAGCGCAGCGGCTTCCGCGTCCTGCAACCCGAGATCGCCCGCCGCCTGCTGGCCCAGGGGCTGATGTGGATCTCGGGCAGCGCCTATCCGCCGCGCCGCCGGGCCCTGGCACTGGCCCTGGAATCGGTACGCTCGGGCACCGGCATGACCCTGCACGGCTGCCAGATCTCGGTTGGCCTGCGCGAGTTGCGCATCGCCCGCGAATTTGCCGCCGTGAAGGAGCTGAGCAGCCCTGCCGATGGGGTCTGGGATGGCCGCTGGCGGCTGTCCGGCCCCTGGGATGCCCGCTTTGGCGCCACCGGCGCCGAGATCCGCCCGCTGGGCGCCGAAGGCCTGCGCCTGTGCGGCGAATGGCGCGCCGCCGGTCTGCCCTATCGCTCGCTTCTGGGCTATCCGGCGGTCTGGGCGGGGGACGAGCTGGTGGCGGCGCCCCATGCGGGCTTTGGCCAGGGCTGGCGGGCGGATCTGCTGCGCGGTGAGGATGCCTTCCATGCCGGGCTTCTGGCCCAGTGAATGGGGGCGGCGATGGGCCGCCGTGAGACGGGGCCGCCGTGCCGCCCGATGACCACGTCCGGGAAATAAATCCGCTGATCCAGCCCCGTGATTTCGCCTGAAAACCTGGCCTGCCTGGCGGTTTCGCCCCCGGCCCGGCCCGCGGGCCGCCTCGGCGGGTCTGCGATACATTGAACCCGGGGCAATCAAGCTTATTTAATCCCGGACGCCCTTATGCTAGGCGCAATACGACTTCGACTTAGGGGAGACCTTTCGTGGGTACCGCAAAAAACCTCGCCTTCTGGGCCGTGCTGCTGCTGCTGATCGTGGCGCTGTTCAATCTGTTCGGCGGTTCGAACTCTGCGCTGCAAAGCACGTCCCGGCCCTATTCCCAGTTCGTCCAGGAAGTGGACGACGGGTTCGTGCAATCGGTCACGCTGGATGGCGAGAAAGTTCTGTATCGCGGCTCTGACGGGCGCGAATACGTGACGATCAAGCCCACGGATGCCGAAATCACAGCCGAGCTGATCGCCGATGGCATCCCGGTTGAGGCCCGCAGCCAGGAAGAGAACGGCTTTCAGGCCTTCGTGATCTCGCTGCTGCCCATCCTGCTGCTGATCGGTGTCTGGATCTATTTCATGAACCGGATGCAGGGCGGCGGCAAAGGCGGCGCCATGGGCTTTGGCAAGTCGAAGGCCAAGATGCTGACCGAGAAATCGGGCCGGGTGACCTTTGACGACGTGGCCGGCATCGACGAGGCCAAGGAAGAGCTGGAAGAGATCGTGGAATTCCTGCGCAACCCGCAGAAATTCTCGCGCCTGGGCGGCAAGATCCCCAAGGGCGCGCTGCTGGTCGGCCCTCCGGGCACCGGTAAGACGCTGCTGGCGCGGGCCATCGCGGGCGAGGCAGGCGTGCCCTTCTTCACCATCTCGGGGTCTGACTTCGTGGAAATGTTCGTGGGTGTCGGCGCGTCGCGCGTGCGCGACATGTTCGAACAGGCCAAGAAGAACGCCCCCTGTATCGTCTTCATCGACGAGATCGACGCCGTGGGCCGCCATCGTGGCGCAGGCTATGGCGGTGGCAATGACGAGCGCGAACAGACCCTCAACCAGCTGCTGGTCGAGATGGACGGTTTCGAGGCCAACGAGGGCGTGATCATCGTCGCGGCCACCAACCGCCGCGACGTGCTGGACCCCGCCCTGCTGCGCCCGGGCCGCTTCGACCGTCAGGTCACCGTGCCCAACCCCGACATCAAGGGCCGCGAGAAGATCCTTGGCGTGCATGCCCGCAAGACGCCCCTGGGCCCCGACGTCGACCTGCGCATCATCGCGCGCGGCACGCCGGGCTTCTCGGGCGCCGATCTGGCCAACCTGGTGAACGAGGCCGCGCTGATGGCCGCCCGTGTGGGCCGCCGTTTCGTGACCATGGTCGATTTCGAAAATGCCAAGGACAAGATCATGATGGGCGCCGAGCGCCGCTCGATGGTGATGACCCCGGCGCAGAAGGAAATGACCGCCTATCACGAGGCGGGCCACGCCATTGTCGGCCTGACGCTGCCCAAGTGCGACCCAGTCTACAAGGCCACCATCATCCCCCGCGGCCAGGCCCTGGGCATGGTGATGTCGTTGCCGGAAATGGACCAGCTGAACTACTTCAAGGACGAGCTGGAAGAGAAGATCGCCATGACCATGGCGGGCAAGGCCGCCGAGATCATCAAGTATGGTGAAGAGCATGTGTCGAACGGCCCCTCGGGCGACATCATGCAGGCCTCGAACCTGGCCCGCGCCATGGTGATGCGCTGGGGCATGTCCGACAAGGTCGGCAACATCGACTACCAGGAGGCCGCCGAGGCCTTCCGCGGGGGCGGCGCCGGCGGCTTCTCGATCTCGGCCCAGACCAAGGAGATGATCGAAAGCGAAGTGAAGCGGATCATCGACGAGGGCTATCAGGAGGCGCGCCGCATCCTGACCGAGCGCAACGAGGAATGGGAACGTCTGGCCCAGGGCCTGCTGGAATACGAAACCCTGACCGGCGCCGAGATCGAACGGGTGATCCGGGGCGAGCCGCCCCATGCCGACGATGGCGAGGACGACAGTTCCGACCAGGGCTCGGCCCCTTCCGTGGCGGCGATCCCGAAAACCAAGCCCAAGGCCAAGCCCGAGGGCGGGTTGGAGCCGGAACCCTCGGCCTGATCGGGCCAGAGAAGACGAGATCGAAAGGCCGGGGCAGATGCTCCGGCCTTTTCGCATCGCCTTCCTTCGTATCGGCCTTTGGCCGATGGCCTCCGGCGGGAGTATTTTTAGCCATCGAATGGAAACAGGGCCTCTTTCCCCCATTCGATGGCTGAAAATACTCTGGGGGAGTCTCGGCGTGCCGAGACGGGGGCAAAGCCCCCTCCGCCGATCGCCCCTTCCCGCCGCTTTCGGGTTGCCGGGCGCGCGGCTTGCGGCGAGGATCGCGTCACACCAGACCGGAGAGCCCCATGCCTGCCCTGATCGCCACCCAATACACCGCCCGCATCACCTGGCTGGGCCTGGTGCCCGATCGCGACCTCGACCTGCCCTCGGTGCCGCGCCAGCGGCTGGAGCTGCGGTTTTCCGGGCCTGCGGGGGAAAGCCATGCGGGGCTGACGCGACCGTCCTGCTCGCGGGTGCTGACGCAGTATCCGCATCGCGAGACCGAGATCCGCAATGTGCGCCAGCTGTCGATCCTGTCGGCCGAGGAGCTGGCGCAGATCGCCCGGGGCTGCGGGCTCGACGCGCTGGATCCGGCCCTTCTGGGGGCCACGATGGTGATCGAGGGGATCCCCGATTTCAGCCACATCCCCCCCTCGTCCCGCCTGCAAGGGGAGGGCGGCGCCACGGTGACCGTGGATATGGAAAACCGCCCCTGCCTGCTGCCCGCCCGCGAGATCGAGAAGCGGATGCCGGGCCATGGCAAACCCTTCAAGCAGGCGGCGCGGGGGCTGCGCGGTGTCACCGCCTGGGTCGAGCGCGAGGGCGCCTTCGAGCTGGGCGAGGAGATCCGCCTGCATATCCCGCATCAGCCGGTCTGGGCTCATCTGGACCGCGCCTATGCGGATGCCCGCGACTAGGGCGCGGCCCGCCCCCTCCCTGCGGGGCCAATAAAAAACCGGCAGATGCCGAGGGAGGCACCTGCCGGTTGGCAGACTGAGTTCTGGGGAAGGGGTCGTTAGCCGAACAGGGCCACGGCCAGCGCAAGCGTGGCCGCGAAACTGGGGAAAACGACGAGGGCAGCGGATCTCATGTGTACTCTCCTTGGCAGCGGTGGAGTTATCGTCCGTATGTCGTATTAACGTCGGGTTGCGTTCAAAAGTTCCAAGGCACTTACCCACAGAAATCTGTAACGGGAAGTCACGAATACCCTACCGTAGGGAAATCCCGACTTGCTGCATCTGCATGGCACCCCCTTTGGCAAGGGCGGCGGGGCGCGTTAGGTTCGACCTCGGGCCGTGAGGCCCGGGGAGAAGGAGAGAGCCATGAGCCAGCCCAGTGACATCGAGATCGCCCGCGCGGCCCGCAAGAAACCGATTGCCGAGATCGCGGCCCGGCTGGGCATCCCCGAGACGGCGGTGCTGCCCTACGGGCGCGACAAGGCCAAGGTGGATCGCGATTTCATTGCCGGTCTCGCGGATCGCCCGCGCGGCAAGCTGGTGCTGGTCACCGCCGTGACGCCGACGCCCGCGGGGGAGGGCAAGACCACCACCACCGTGGGTCTGGGCGACGGCCTGGCGCGGATCGGCGCGAATGTGGCCATCTGCCTGCGCGAGGCCTCGTTGGGCCCCTGTTTCGGCATGAAGGGGGGCGCGGCGGGCGGCGGCCATGCCCAGGTGGTGCCGATGGAAGAGATGAACCTGCATTTCACCGGCGATTTCCATGCCATCACCAGCGCCCACAACCTGCTGGCGGCGATGATCGACAACCATATCCACTGGGGCAATGCCCTTGGGATCGACGCACGGCGGGTCACCTGGCGGCGGGTGATGGACATGAACGACCGGGCGCTGCGCGACGTGGTGGTCTCGCTGGGGGGGGTCGGCAACGGGTTCCCGCGTCAGACCGGCTTCGACATCACCGTGGCGAGCGAGATCATGGCCATCCTCTGCCTGGCGCGGGATCTGGAGGATCTGCAAGACCGCCTGGGGCGGATCATCATCGGCTATACCCGCGACAAGGCCCCGGTGACGGCGGCGGATCTGAAGGCCGACGGCGCCATGGTGGTGCTGCTGCGCGAGGCGATGCAGCCCAACCTGGTGCAGACGCTGGAGAACACCCCGGCCTTCGTTCATGGTGGGCCCTTCGCCAATATCGCCCATGGCTGCAATTCCGTGGTGGCCACGGACACCGCCCTGCGCCTGGCCGATATCGTGGTGACCGAGGCCGGGTTCGGCGCCGATCTAGGGGCCGAGAAGTTCCTGAACATCAAGTGCCGCAAGGCGGGGCTTTCTCCCGACGCGGCGGTGCTGGTGGCCACCGTGCGCTCGTTGAAGATGTCGGGCGGCGTGGCGCGGGCCGATCTGGGCACCGAGGATGCCGGGGCGGTGGCGCGCGGCTGTGCCAACCTGGGGCGCCACCTTGAGAACCTGCGCGGCTATGGCCTGCCGGTGCTGGTGGCGATCAACCGTTTCGACGGCGACAGCGCGGCGGAACTGGAGGCGGTGCGCGCGTAAGTCGAGGGGCAGGGGGCCGAGGTCCACCTGTGCACCCATTGGGCCGAGGGCGGCGCGGGCACCGAGGCCCTGGCGCGCCGTGTGGCCGAGGTGGTGGCCGAAGGCGCGGCGGATTTCGCGCCGCTTTATCCCGATGCCATGGGCCTGGTCGAAAAGATCGAGACCGTGGCCCGGCGCATCTACCGCGCCGAAGGCGTCGACATGCCCGCCCCGGTGCGCGCCCAGCTGGCAGAGTGGGAGGCGGCGGGCTTTGCCGAGCTGCCGGTCTGCATGGCCAAGACGCAGTATTCCTTCAGCGCCGACCCCAGCTTGCGCGGCGCGCCCGAGGGCTTCCGCCTGCCGGTGCGCGAGGTGCGCCTCAGCGCGGGCGCGGGCTTCGTGGTGGCGATCTGCGGCGAGATCATGACCATGCCCGGCCTGCCACGCGTTCCCGCCGCCGAGGCGATCGGCCTTAACGCGGCGGGCGAGGTCGAGGGGCTGTTCTGATCGCATCCGCTCGGGCAGCGGATCCCAAAAGGCGCGGATTGTGCAAGATCCGCGCCGTTTTATCGGGTCATGTGTCTCTGGAACAATTTCACTTATCGGACATTTTATGGCGGAAGGTGTGGCGTGACGCAGGTTGAATTTCACCTTGCAAGTCAATGAAAGTCAAATGACTTGCGGAGACTGCATCAACAGGTCGCGTGCGGATCGGATTCCCCTCAGGTGATCAAAGGACCGGATCGGGCCCCTTGGCGAGGCTTTCCCGGCGCAGGTTGAGAAAGGGCAAGGGGCGCCTCGGCCCCTGCGGTCCCTCGGCGCTAGCGCGGCATCGGAATAGCCCGCGCCACGGGGCCGGTGAGGATCGCCAGGGCGCGGGGGCCCATCAGGCTCGCAAGCGCCGGATCGCGACTGCGCAGCCCGCCGGTGTAGGTGCCGAAGGCGGGCAGGATCAGCCGCCGCTCGTCCAGCAGGAAGGCCGGCCGCGCCCCGTGCCCGCGCACCGCCGCCTTGGGGTGATAATGCCCCGAAACCTCGGCCCGCGCGGTGGGATCGGCGATATGGCGGAAGGTCAGCGGGCCCAGGGACAGCTCGGCCAGATGTGTGCCGCCCAGATCCACCGGCCCGGGATCGTGGTTGCCCTCGATCCAGATCCAGCGCCGCCCGGCCTGCAACGTGGCGATCCACAGCCGGTGCGCCTGGGGCAGGGCGCGGGCGGCGGCGTCATCGTCGAAACTGTCGCCCAGACAGACGACAGTCTCGGCGCCGGTCTGCTCCAGCGCCGCTTCCAGCCGGGCCAGGGTATCCTGCGTCTCGTAGGGGGGCAGGGGCGACAGGGCGCGCCGCGCCGCCCGCTCGGCCTTGCCCAGATGCAGGTCCGAAACACAGAGCAGGCGCTGTTCTGGCCAGAACAACGCCCCGGAAGGCAGCGCCGCAAGCTGCGCCCCGGCGAGAGAGAAGGCATAGGCGTTCATGCTTTGGTCTTGCCGCGCCGCCGTGGGAAAGGCAAGCATTGTGAGCAATCGCGCGCGTGGCCCCAGGGGAGGCAGGGGGGGCGGCCCCCGCCGCGTCTGCGACACGCCTGGGCTCCGCCCTTTCGCGGCTGAAATCGTCCCCCGGACGATTTCCGAGACGCCGCTCAGCCCCCGGGATATTTGGGGCAATGAGACAAGGGGGCGGGGCGCCTCCTATCGCCGTCGCACATGTTGACCTACGTCGCAGCCGGGGCGCGCTTGGGGCTTTCAGGTGCCACCTCCTTGCCCTTCTCATTGCCAAAAATATCCCCGCCGGAGGCATCGGCCCGGCAAGGGCCGATAACTGGCGTGGCGGGGGCCAAAGGGGGCACGGTCAGGCCAGGCCCGCGGCCTGCATCAGGCGCCTGGCCTCTTCCTCTTCCAGTCGCGCGCGGCCCTCGCCCTCGACCGGCACCTTGCCGACCTCGAGGAGCAGCGGCGCGGCCAGGGGCGTGACCCGGTCGAGGCGCAGGTGGTCGATGCCCGAGATCCGCCCCAGCATCTCTTCGATGCGGCCGAAATCCACCAGCCCGCGCATCGCCTCTTCGCGGGTGATGCGCATCAGCAGGTGGTCGGGATCGTAGCGGTGCAGCGTGTCGTAGAGGATGTCCGAGGAAAAGGTCGTCTGCCGCCCGGATTTGCGCGCCGAGGGGGTCTGGCGGTTGATCAGCCCGGCGATGGTGGCCGAGGCGCGGAAGGTGCGTTTCATCACCGCGTTCCCCGCCAGCCAGCCCTCCAGCCCGTCGCGCAGGGCGCGGGCGTCGAAGAGCGGTGTGGGGTCGGTCACATCCTCCAGCCCCCAGATCAGGGTGGCATAATCGGTGGCGACGAAGCCAAGCGGGGCCAGGCCCATTTCCTCCATCCGCTTGGTCAGCAGAAGCCCCAGCGTTTGCATGGCGTTACGCCCCGCGAAGCCATAGGTGACCAGGTGCTGGCGCCCGTCGTGGGGGAAGCTTTCCACCAGCAGGCGCCCGGGTTCGGGCAGGCGCGAGACCTGGCGTTGCAGGTCGAGCCAGTCCGCCGTAGGGCCGGGCAGCTCGGGCCAGCTGTCTTGCTGGAACAGGCGCAGGATGCGGCGCGACAGCTGGGTCGAGGTGGCGAATTTCGTGCCTGAAAACACCGCCACCTTGGGTTTGCGCCCCGGGTCGCGGCTGACCTCGACCGTCATATCGCGCAGGCCTTCGTAACGCACGATGCGGCCACCGATCAGGAAGGTATCGCCCGGGGTCAGAGAGGCGGCAAAGCCCTCTTCGACCTCGCCAAGGGCCCGGCCGCCGCCGCGTTTCATCCGCACCTTCAGGGTGTCGCTGTCCTGGATCGTACCGATGTTCATGCGGATCAGCTGCGCCGCGCGCGGGTCGCGCAGCTGCCACTGCCCGTCGGGGCGCTGTTTCAGCCGCTGCCACTGGTCATAGCCGCGCAGGGCATAGCCCCCCGTCGCCACGAAATCGAGGCAGGCGTCGAAGCCTTCGCGGCTGAGCGCGGCATAGGGCCCGGCCGAGGTGACCTCGGCATAAAGCGCGTCTGCGTCGATTGGCCCGGCACAGGCGGCGATCAGGATCTGCTGGCAGAGCACGTCGCGCGGCCCCGGGCCGCGCGGGTCGCCGTCGAGGTCGTTTTCCCGCACCGCCTCAAGTGCTGCGACGCATTCCACCACCTCGAACCGGTTGGCGGGCACCAGCAGCGCCTTTGACGGCGCATTGTAGCGGTGGTTGGCCCGCCCGATCCGCTGCACCAGCCGTTTGACGTTCTTCGGCGCGCCCACCTGGATCACCAGATCCACATCGCCCCAGTCGATGCCCAGATCCAGCGAGCCGGTGCAGACCACCGCCCGCAGCCGCCCCTGCACCATGGCCTTTTCCACCCGCTCGCGCTGCTGCCGGTCAAGCGAGCCATGGTGGATGCCGATCGGCAGCCCCTCTTCATTGGCCATCCAGAGGTTGTGGAAGAAGATCTCGGCCTGGGCGCGGGTGTTGTGGAAAATCAAGGTGATCCGGTGCTGGCGGATCTGGTCCAACACCTCTGGGATGGCATAGGCGCCGCCGCCGCCGGACCAGGGGGGCGGCGTGTCGACCTGCAACATCCGGATGTCGGGCGCCGGGCCGGGGTCGGCCTGGAGGATGGCGCAGGGATCAGGGTGGCGGGCCAGAAAGCGCGCCAGGGCGGGGGGATCCTCGACCGTGGCCGACAGGCCCACCCGGCGCAGCCCGGGGCAGAGGCGGTCCAGCCGCGCCAGCGCCAGCATCAGCTGGTCACCGCGTTTCGATTCCGCCAGGGCGTGGATTTCGTCCACCACTACCCGTTTGAGGCCCGCGAAGATGCGCGGCGCATCCTCGTAGCTGGTCATCAAGGCCAGGCTTTCCGGCGTGGTCAGCAGGATATGGGGCGGATCGGCGCGCTGGCGGCGTTTGACCGTATAGGAGGTGTCGCCGGTGCGGTCCTCGATGCGGATCGGCAGGCCCATTTCTGCGACCGGGGTTTGCAGGTTGCGGCGGATGTCGGCGGCCAGGGCCTTCAGCGGCGAGATATAGAGGGTGTGCAGCCCGTCGTGCCCGCCCTCGGCCAGCTCCACCAGGGTGGGCAGGAAGCCCGCAAGGGTCTTGCCCCCGCCCGTGGGCGCGATCAGCAGCAGGGCGGGATCATCCTTGCGGGCCAGCATGTCGCGCTGGTGCGGGTGGATCTGCCAGCCACGGGCGGCGAACCAGTCACGGAAGCGGGGGGGAAGTGTCATGAGCTGAAAATAGGCAGCGCGCGGGGTGTTGGCGAGGGGGGACGGGCGGGAAATGGCCCAGGGCGGTACCGGACCGGCGGCGGCGGGCGGCGGGGCTGGATCACGGTGGCGGGGCGGCCTAGCTTTCCCTTGGGTCAGTGACAGGGAGCGGGCCATGAGATGGACACGACGCCAGGCGCTGGCGGGGATCGGGGCGGCGCTGGTCGCCGGGGGGGGCGCGGCGCCGGGCATGGCCCGGGCCCAGGGGCTGCGCAAGATCGCCGATCTGGCCTATGGGCCCGGGGCGCGCCAGCGCTATGACCTTTATCTGCCGCAGGGGGCCGGGCCCTGGCCGGTGATCGCCCTGGTGCATGGCGGCGGCTGGCGTCTGGGCGACAAGGGCAATGCCGCCGTCTGGCAGGAAAAGGCGGCTCATTGGGGCGCGCAGGGCTGGGCGCTGGCCTCGGTCAACTACCGGATGCTGCCCGAGGTGGCGCCAGAGGGCCAGGCGGCGGATGTGGCCCGCGCCATGGCCCATCTTCAGACCCATGGTGGGGCCCATGGCCTGGCGACGGGGCGGATCCTGGCCATGGGCCACAGCGCCGGGGCGCATCTGCTGGCCCTGCTGATGGCCGCGCCCGAACTGGCCACGGCCCAGGGCGCGCGCCCCTGGCAGGCGGGGGTGCTCTTGGATACCGATGTCTATGACCTGGCGGGGTACATGCGGGGGCGCCCGTCGCGGCTGCATCGCGGGGTCTTCGGCGACGACCCGGCCTATTGGGCGCAGGTCTCGCCCCTGGCGCGGCTGACCCGGCCGATGGCGCCGATGCTGCTGGTGGCGGCGCAGACCGCGCGGCGCGACACCACCGGCCAGGCCGGGCGCTTTGCCAGCGCCGTCACCGCTCGGGGCGGCCAGGCGCAGGTCCTGCCCGTGGGGCTGAGCCATGCGCAGATCAACCGCCAGCTGGGCCGGCCGGGGGCCTATACGGCGGCGGTGGAGCGCTGGATGACCCAGGCGATGGGATAGGGCGCAGACCCCGGGGTCAGGGATTTGGGGCCTGCGCGCCGGGTCAGCTGCCGGTGTCGGCGCTGCCCTCTTCGGCGGTCTCGCCCCGGGCCTCGACGCTGCGCAGCTGCGCCACCAGCGTGTCGATGGTCGGGCCAAAGCGGCTGTGGTCGGCGGCGGCGGCCTCTTGCGACCAGGTCGAGAAGCGGTCGAGCAGCGGCAGGAAGGCCTCGACCTCGTCACTGTCCCAACCCTTCAGGTAATCGCCCAGGATCATGAACTTCAGCGTCCGCACCGCGTCGACGGTCACCAGACCCTTGTCGGTCAGCTCGACGATGGTGCGGCGCGCGTCCTGCTGGCTGACGCCGCGCTTCAGATAACCCAGGGCGATCAGTTCGGACACCAGCCGCGAGGCGCGCGACGGGTCGATCGACAGGCGGCAGGCGATGGTCGAGACCATGGTCTCGCCCTCTTCGTCGCCAAATTCGTTCGAGGGCGCCCGGGTGGCCATCAGCACGTCCAGCTTGGGCAGGTCGATGTCCAGCTTCAGGCGCTCCAGCGCCATGCGCCCCAGCTCGCGCTTGCCGACCCGGCGGCGCCACTTCTGCAACACGGCGTCGATCTGCAACGCCTGACGGGTTGCGGTTTCGGGAATGCCGGCCTCGGACAGAAGCGCGGCCAGGTCCTCTTCACGCGTTGCGATGGGTCTACCCTCCATTCGATATATGCATGACGTTGACATGCATTTGTCCGCAGCATATATGGGACATAATCCAGTTTAGCAAGGCGCAGGCCCCTCTGTCACGACACAGTGGCGATCACCTGGGCGCCTTCCGATATGAAAAGATGACAGAAATGACCAGTTCTTCCCAACCGGGCGCGACAGCGGCGCCTGCGGGACCGGAGGCCGAGACCGGCCTGCCGGACCCGAAACTGCGCCGGGTGACGATGATCACCGTGGCGCTGACGCTGTTTCTGGCCTCGACCGGCCAGAGCATCGTTTCCACCGCCCTGCCTGAAATTGTCAGCGACCTGGGCGGGCTGAGCTATATCACCTGGGTCGTCACGGCCTTCCTGCTGGCCTCGACCATCGGCGCGCCGATCGCGGGCAAGCTGGGCGATATGTACGGCCGCAAGATCGTGCTTCAGACCGGCATCGGGATCTTCCTGCTGGGCGGTCTGGTGGCCGGTGTGGCCTGGTCCATGCCGATGCTGGTGATCGGGCGGATCATCCAGGGCTTTGGCGGCGGCTCGCTGATCGTGGTCTCCATGGCCGTGGTGGCCGACCTTCTGCCGCCGCGCGAGCGGGCCAAGGCGCAGGGGATGCTGTCGGGGGTGTTTGGCGTCTCCACCGTGCTGGGGCCGCTGGTCGGCGGCTTCCTGGTGCAGACCGTGGGCTGGCATTGGATCTTCTTCGTCAACATCCCCTTCGGCATCGTGGCCTTTGCCGTGCTGACCCGCGCGCTGAGCCACCCGGCAGAGCAGCAGAGCCACAAGATGGACTACCTGGGCGCGGTGCTGCTGATGGCGCTGCTGTCTTCGGTGGTGCTGATTGCCAGCCTGGGCGGGTCCACCCTGGCCTGGTCCTCGACCCCGATGATCGTGCTGATCGCCATTGCCCTGCTGTCGCTGGGCGGCTTCATCACCGCCGAGGCCCGCGCCGCCGAGCCGGTGCTGCCGCTGCCATTGTTCCGCATCCGCAACTTCCTGGCCGCCAATACGGTGAACCTGCTGATCGGCATGGCCATGTTCGGCACGATCAGCTTCGTGCCGATGTTCCTGCAAGTGGTGAAGGGCATCGCCCCCGCCGAAAGCGGGATCTACCTGGTGGCGATGATGGGGGGCTTGATCTCGATGTCCTTCACCGCGGGCCGGGTGATGACCTATACCGGGCGGTACAAGTTCCTGCCCAATGTCTCGATCGTCGTCCTGGCCGCGGCGCTGGTGCTGCTGTCGACCGTCGGCCCCGAGACGCCGATGTGGCAGATCACGCTGAACCTGTTCTTCGTGGGCGCGGGGATCGGGCCGACCATGTCGGTGGGCATCGTCGCCATCCAGACCGCCGTGCCGCGCCAGCATCTGGGCGTGGGCACCGCCAGCGCCAATATGTTCCGCCTGACCGGCGGCTCGGTCGGCACCTCGGTCTTCGGGGCGATCTTCAACCACGGGCTGGGCGAGCATGTGCAGACCCTGTTGCCGCAGGTCGAACGGGTGCAGGACATCACCACCACCCTGGTGGCGGAACTGGATCCGGCGCTGAAGGTACAGGTGGTGCAGGGCTTCTCGGACGCGCTGCAACCGCTGTTCCTGGTGGGCGCGGGCGCCGCCGTTCTGGCCTGGATCGGGTCGCTGTGCCTGGAAGAACGCGGCCTGGGCCCGTCAGAGCCGGTGAAGCGCGACGTACCGGATGCGCCCACCCCGATGGGCCAGAGGGTCGCCGCCGAGTAAGGCGCCCGGGGCGCGACTGCGGGCCGTTGAAAAAGGCCGCGCCAGAGAGATCCGGCGCGGCCTTTTCTTTGCCCGGCGGCAGGTTCGTTCCTGCGCCCGTGCCCCCGCGCAGGTCAGCGCACGATGGCCTCGTCGCGGACAAACATATTCGCCCAGGCGCGGTCGATCAGCTGCGGCGACATCTGATAGGGGATGCCCTCGAATTCGCAGATGGCGATCATCTGGTCGATCAGGAAGACCGGCTGGTAGTTGGCAAAGACATTGCCGATGGTCGGATACTTGTTCTTCAGCAGGTGGCGCAGGGCCGCCTCTGACAGGGGCATCTTCTTCTTGCGGGCCACCAGGGCAAAGATCTTCAGGAAGTTTTCCTGGCTCGGCCCGTCGATCTTGATCTTGAAGAAGATCCGCCGCAGGGCGGCCTGGTCGAAGATCTCGTTCGGGTGGAAGTTGGTCGAGAAGATGACCAGCGTGTCGAAGGGCACCTCGAATTTCTCGCCCGATTGCAGGGCCAGGATATCCTTGCTTTCCTCCAGCGGCACGATCCAGCGGTTGATCAGCGCCTGGGGCGGTTCCGCCTGGCGGCCCAGGTCGTCGACGATGAAGACGCCGCCGGTGGATTTCAGTTGCAGCGGCGCCTGATAGGTGCGGGCGACGGGGTTGTACTTCAGGTCCAGCATGTCCAGCGACAGCTCGCCCCCGGTGATCACCGTGGGCCGTTCGCAGCGCACATAGCGGGTGTCGTAGCGATTGGACGAGCGGCGCAGCTGCGTGGGGTCGTCGCGCTGTTCCTCGGCCGCGGAATGGACGATCGGGTCATAGACGGTGATCACCTGGCCCGAGTATTCCACCGCGCGCGGCACATAGATCTTGTCGCCCAGGGCGTCGCGGATCCCGTTCGAGATCGAGGATTTGCCGTTGCCCGGCGGGCCGTACATCAGGATGGACCGCCCCGAGCTGATCGCGGGCCCTAGGTTGCCGATCAGGTCCGGCGGCAGGATCAGATGGCCCATGGCCTGTTCCAGCCGGTCGCGGCTGATCTGGATATCGCGCACCGACTGGCGTTTCACCTGCTGGGCATAGACATCCATCGGCACCGGCATCGGCCCGAAATATTCCGACTGCGCCAGGGCATCCAGCGCCCGCGCCCGGCCATTGTCGGTCAGCTGATAGCCCATCTCGCCCGAGGAAGAGGCCGACATCGAGCCCGTCGCCTCGATCAGCAGCTGGTCGCGGCACAGATCGACCAGTTCCTGGGTCACCGCCACGGGCAGGCAGATGGCCTGGGCCAGATCGGTCACCTTGTCGGTGTTCTTGCGGAACATGGTCTTGATGACGATGTCGCGCATCATCACCACGGGCAGCCGCATCTCCTCCAGCGTGCTGGGTGCGGGCGGGGCCTGCACCCCGCTTTGGGGCTGCATGTTCATCGGGTTACTCCTCGGGTCGTTCGCGGCAAGATTAAAGCGAAATCCCTGACAGGTCAGGCGGAAATACGTGCAATGGCCTATTTGCGATCCTAGAGTGCGGCGAAAATCATGAGGGACGGATGAACAGGGCGCAGACGAGCCGGTTTCTGAGCGCGGTGATCGCCTTTCTGGCGCTTGAGGCCCTGCTGATTGGCCTGGCGGGCGGGCAGGTCGCGGCGGCCGATCCCGCCCGGGCGCTGCATCTGGCGGACCTGGTGTTGCGGCTGGCGGCGGGCCAGGTGCCGCATCTGGATGTGGCAACGCCCCTCGGCGGTTGGAGCGTGGCGCCCATGGCCCTGTTGCTGCGCGCGGGCGCAACCCTGGGCCAGGCGATCCTCTGGGCGCCCTGGGGGCTGGCGGTGCTGCTGGTGCCCGCGCTGCTTTGGATCGGGTGGAGCCGCCTGACCCTCTGGCCCGCCCTGGCGCTGGTGCTGGCCTGCCTGCCGCTGGTCCTGGCGCCAAGTCTGGGCGGGGCGGGGGCCTCGGTCGCGCCGCACCAGATACGCTGGGCCTGGGCGCTGGTCTGCCTGCTGCTGCCGGTGCTGCTGTTTCCGCCGGTGCAGGGGCGCGCCGGGGACTGGGCCGATGCGGCGGTGCTGGGCCTGCCGATGGCGGCTCTGGCGATGATTGCGCCCGCCGCCGCCCTGGCCCTGCTGCCCGCCTGCGGGCTGGGCCTGCCGCTGAGCGGACGCGCCCGGCTGCTGGCGCGCGCGGGCCTGCTGGCGCTGGCGGTGCTGGGGCTGGTGACGCTGGTACAGGGGGCGGGCTATTGGGCCGCCCTGGGGCGGGATCTGCGCAGCGTGGTGCCCGCCCAGGGGCTGGGCCCGGTGCTGCTGGCGCCGATGCAGGCGCTGGCCCTGATCGCGGCGCTGGTGGCGGTCTGGCTGCTTTGGGCGATTCCGGGGCGGGCCGCCAGCGGCAGCACCCTGCTGCTCTGCCTGCCGGGTTTCGTCTACCTGGCCTGGCGCGGCGGGGGCGCCGATCCCTTGTGGCTGGCGGGGCTGGGCGTGGTGTTGATCGGCCTGCCGGGCCCCGAGGCCGACCCCGACCGCGAACGCATCCTGCGCAGCCTGGGCGGTATCATGCTGGTACTGATCGCGCCGGTCTGGCTGGCCCTGGCGGCCAGCCCGCTCCGCCTGGGCCTGCCGCCCGAGGCGGGGCAGGTGGCCCTGTTGCCCGGGCAGGCGGGGATCCTGGCCCCGGCAGAGGCCGCCGGGCCGGTGGTGGTGCAGCGCCCCTGGACGGGGCAGGCGCAGGGGCCAAGCTTTGCCGGGGCGCCGCTGGAGGACTGCGCGGTGGTGACAGGCGTCGGAACCTATGTCGCTGATCTGGCACGGGACATGGGCGCAAGCGCGGCGCTGGACGGGCAAATGCCGCTGGTCGCCGACCGTATCGCGCCGCAATGGATCTGGCTGGACTGGGCGCCGCCCGTGGCGCGCGGGTCCGAGGCCGCAAGGCATCTGCTGGTGCCCGGTTGCGCCTTGGATCCGGGCGCGCGGGCGCAGGTGCTGGCCGGGATCGACCCGGGCGCGGTGGTACTGGTCGAGGAAACGCCGCTCTATCGCCTGTATCGGCTGGCGCCCTGAGGCCCGGCGCCTAGAGCAGCGCCAGGATCAGGTAGAAGGCCAGGGTGCCCGCCAGGGGAAAGCCCATCGGGAAGGGCGCGCGCAGCCAGCGGGCGCGGGTGCCGGGGGCGCTCTTCACCTCCCAGCTGTCCCAGCCGGGGGCCAGGCGGCGTAGGCCCGTGGCCCGGGCCAGGCGGTGGGTGATAAAGCCGGTGATCAGCAGCGCACAGAAGAGGATCAGCACGTAGATCACGTCATCCGGCGCGATGAAGGGGGCGGCGGCGGGGATGAACTTGGCATCCCCCGCCCCCATGGCGCCGCCGGCGTAGAACAGCATGGTGATGCCCAGGGTCACCACCATGGTCAGCAGGCGCCAGCCATAGGCGTCCAGCGGCATCAGCAGCGGCCCCAGCAGGACAAAGACCAGCGCCAGTGCGGTCACCGTGCGGTTCGAGATCCGCATCGCCGACAGGTCGGTCCAGGCCACATGGGCGCAAAGCGGCAGCACGAAGGGTGCGAAGACCAGCGCGGTCTGGGCCGGGATCGCCAGGTTCGGCGTCAGGAAGCCCGCCATGGGATCAGGCGCTTTCCAGCGCGCGGAGCGAGCGCACGGCCTCTTCGAAATGCTGCGGATGGGTCTCGATCGCCTCGCGCAGCAGGGCCTTGCCGGTTTCGACATCGCCCTGTTTCACTGCCGCCAGACCCAGGGTGTGCAGAAGCTGGGCACGTTCCACCTGGCTCATCTGCATGACGGGCAGGGTGTATTTGCGCTGTGCGCCGCGGGCCAGGATCATGTTGTTCTTGGCGGTGAACAGGGTTGGATCCTGCTGGATCGCCTCGGCGAACAGCACCTCGGCCTCGGCGAAGTCGCCGCGGGTCAGCTTGGAATAGCCCCAGTTGTTCATCACGCCCGAGGGTTTGGTGGTCAGCCCGGCGGCGATTTCATAGAAGCTGTCGGCCTTGTCCCATTCGCGGTTGCTGTCGGCGACCATGGCTTCAAGCCGGTAGCGCTTGTAGGTCTCGAAGGTGGGCGGGATGCCATCCAGCACGCTGTCGGCCTCGGCCCAGGTGCCGGTGCGGATCAGGGCATCGGCGAAATCGACGCGGTCCTCGTTGGTGGCCTCAGGGTGGGCCACCACCTCGCGCCAGGCGCTGACGGCCTCTTCGTTGCGCTTGGCGCGTACCAGGGAACTGGCCAGCCCGCGCTTCAGCTCGATCTTGTCGGGGTTTTCGCGCACCGTGCGGGCGAAATAGGCCACCGCCTCGTTCGGGTCGCCCACCGTCAGCATGATGTCCGACAGGTTGCTTTCCTCGATGACGTTGACCGACTGGAAGGCGCGCTCGACCTCCTTGTCGGCCGGGTCGGCACAGGCCGCAAGACCGGCCAGCGCGGCGAGGGACAGAAGGGTCGCGGACCGCGAACGGGTCCGCGTCACGGAATGACGCTGGTATGGGTGGCGCATGATCGCGTCCTTTGCACTGCTCGTCCTCAGCCAGGGTTCGCGTCGCGGATCTTGTAGTAGCCTTGTCCGCTGTGCACGACCTGGAAATCTTGTTCTTGCCCCGGATCATAGGGCCTTTCGCCCATCATGGCGAGGGCCAAGCGCAGATTGTCGCGAATTGCGTCACTTTCGCCATTATCCAGGGCATAGGCGCGGCGCAAGATCGACACCGCCTCTTGCAGTTTGCCGCGCCCGATCAGCACCAGGCCCAGGTTGTTCCAGATCTCGGGCGGGGTGTCGTCGCTCTCGGCGGCGCGGCGCAGCTGTTCCTCGGCCTGGCCGAGGCGGCCCAGTTGCAGGTTGGCGGTGCCGATGCCCGCATAGACGCGCGGCGTCAGCCCCTGATCCAGGGCGGCGCGGGTATAGGCGTCGATGGCCAGCTCATACTCTCCGGCCTCCAGCAGGCGGTCGCCGACCACCAGCCCGTCCACGGCCTCGCCCCGGGGATCGAGGCCCGGGGCATAGGGGCTGTCGGGGCGGTCGGGTTGACCCGCCACGCAGGCGGCCAGCGCCAGGGGCGCCAGGGCGGTCAGCAGAAGGCGGGCGGACCTGCGGCGGGGCAGGGGGGCAAGGGGCATGACGGCTCCGGGTCGCGGACAGGGGCCAGGCGGCCGGGGCGCGGGCGTTACTGCCCCAGGGCCTGGATGTTCACGATGGAGGGGCCGACCAGGATGATCAAGAGCGGCGGCACGCAGAACATCATCGTCGCCAGGGTCATCTTGGTGGGCAGCTTGTTGGCCGCTTCCTCGGCGCGCATGACGCGCTTGTCGCGCATCTCGGCCGCATAGACGCGCAGGGCGTCGGCAATCGAGGTGCCGAAGGTGGCCGACTGGATCAGCACGGTCACGAAAGAGGAGATGTCGCTGACGCCGCAGCGTTCGGCCATGTCCGAGAAGACGGCGGCCTTGTCCTTGCCCGCCTTGATCTCCCAGCTGACCATCTCGAATTCATCGGCCAGATGTTCATAGGACGAACGCAGTTCCTGTGCGACACGGATGATCGCCTGGTCGATCGACTGACCGGCCTCGACGCAGACCAGAAGCATGTCCAGGCTGTCGGGAAACCCCTGTTCGATCTGGGTCTTACGCTCTTCCAGGCGTTTGGTGACCCAGTATTTCGGCAGATAGTAACCGGCCGCGCCGGGGCCCAGGATCCACATCAGGGTTTTCTGGGTGTCGGGATCGGTCTGGGCGACGAAGAGCATGAAGTAGATCGTGCCGGCCAGAAGACCCAAGAGGCCCAGGGCGAACTGGGCGAAGTAGAAATAGCGCACCGCATCCTTCGAGCGATAGCCCGCTTGCAGCAGCTTCAGCTTGATCGCCGAATATTCCTCTTCGTTCTGCGGCTCCAGGAAGGTGGAGTAGCGTTCCAGCCGTTCGTTGGCCTGTTTGGCGCGCAGCGCCTCGCGCTGGTGCTCGCCGTCCTTGCCGCCGCCGCGCTGGTTCGAGGCCTTCAGCTTGTCCAGCGGGTCGTCTTCCTTCTTCAGGAAGAAGGGGATGGTCAGCAGGATCAGGAAAAGGCCCAGCCCCCCCACGAGGTAGAGCGGCCCGGCGGGGCCCAGGGTGGCGGTGATGAACTGCATCAGATCCTGCATGATCTCTCTCCGTTTTGCCCGCGGCGGCGGGCGGGCCGGGGGCCGGGGGGCCTCAGACCTGGATATTCACCATTCGCCGCATCACGATCAGGTTGGCCGTCAGGAAGACGCCGACCGCGATGCAGGAGGGAATGAAATAGGGGTGGTCCAGAACCGCGTCGTAGTAATGCGGGTCGGACACCAGGATGCCGACCAGCGCCATCAGCGGGAAGGCCGACAGGAACTTGCCCGACCATTGCGCCTCGGCGGTGATCGCCTTCACCCGGCGGAACAGCTTGAACCGGGCGCGGATCACCGCGGCCAGGCCCGCCAGGACCTCGGCCAGGTTACCGCCCGACTGCTGCTGGATGGTCACGGCCACGGCGAGGAAGCGCAGATCCTGAAGGCCGATGCGTTCGGCCATGTCCTTGAGCGCCTCGCCCATTTCGCGGCCATAGGCGGCCTCGTCGGCGACGATGCCGAACTCGGTCGCCAGCGGGTCCTGGACCTCCTTGGCGACAATGCCGATGGCCGAGCTGAAGGGGTGACCCACCCGCAGCGAGCGCACCATCAGTTCCACCGCGTCGGGCAGCTGTTCCTCGATCAGGCCGATCCGCTTCTTGGCCTTGTTGTTGACCCAGACATAGACCGCGCCGATGCCCATCCCGACCGAGATTGCGGCGCGCACCGGCACCGGGGTTTCGGTGCCGATGGTCAGGCCGACGAAGGCCACGACCGACAGGCCCGCCATGATCCCCATCAGCTGCGGCGGCGAGAAGGCGATGGCCGCCTTCTGCGCCTTCTCGGCCAGCAGCGAGTAAAGCGGGATCTCGCGCGAGGCCATGTGCAGTTCCATCTCCTTGCGGAGCTTTTCCAGCACTTCCTCGCGGTTCGAGCCCTTTTCGAGCATCTCTAGCCGACGATTTACCTTGGAATTCAGGCTGATCGACTTGCCGAAGACCGTCAGGTAGAGGCCCTCGATCAGGCCGAAGACGCCTGCGAAGATCAGGATATAGATGATGGGATCCATGGCGATGGACATCATCGGACTTACTCCCTTGCCGGTTCGAAGACCTGCGGGGGCAGATCATAGCCCCACATCCTGAACCGTTCGGAAAAGTGGCTGCGCACGCCGGTGGCGGTGAAATGGCCCAGGATCTTGTTCTCGGGGGTCAGGCCGGTGCGCTGATAGCGGAAGATCTCCTGCATCGAGATCACCTCGCCCTCCATCCCGGTGATTTCGGTGATCGAGGTCATCCGGCGCGAGCCGTCTTGCAGGCGCGAGGCCTGCACGATGAGGTGGACGGCGCTGGCGATCTGGGCGCGCATGGCCTTCAGCGGCATGTCGATACCGGCCATGGCGATCATGTTTTCCAGACGCGAGATGCCGTCGCGGGCCGAGTTGGCGTGGATCGTGGTCATCGAGCCGTCGTGGCCGGTGTTCATGGCCTGAAGCATGTCGATCACCTCTTCGCCGCGCGTCTCGCCGACGATGATGCGGTCGGGGCGCATCCGCAGGGCGTTCTTCAGACAGTCGCGGGGGGTCACCGCGCCCTTGCCCTCGACGTTGGGCGGGCGGCTTTCCATCCGGCCCACATGGGTCTGTTGCAGCTGAAGTTCCGCCGTATCCTCGATCGTCAGGATCCGTTCGGAGTTGTCGATGAAGGACGACAGGGCGTTCAGCGTCGTCGTCTTGCCCGAGCCCGTCCCGCCCGAGACGATGACGTTCAGCCGGCAGGCCACGGCGGCCTGAAGATAGGCGGCCATTTCCTCGGAGAAGGCGCCGAACTTCACCAGGTCGTCGATGCCCAGCTTGTCCTTCTTGAACTTACGGATCGAGACCAGCGAGCCGTCGACGGCAATGGGCGGCACCATGGCGTTGAAACGCGAGCCGTCCTTCAGACGGGCGTCAACATAGGGGTTCGATTCATCGACCCGCCGACCCACGGCCGAGACGATCTTGTCGATGATGCGGAAAAGGTGCTTTTCGTCCTTGAAGGTGACATCGGACAGTTGCAGCTTGCCTTCGCGTTCCACGAAGATCTGGTGCGGGCCGTTGACCAGGATGTCCGACACACTGTCGTCTTGCAGCAGGCTTTCCAGGGGCCCGAGGCCGCGCACCTCGTCGTAAAGTTCCTGGTTCAGCTGCATCCGCTCTTCGCGGTTCAGCACGATGCCCTTTTCCTGCAAGACCTCGGTCGAGATCGCGTTGATCTCCATCCGCAGGTCGTTTTCCTGGGCGGTTTCCAGGGCCGACAGGTTCAGGTTGTCCAGAAGCGAGCGGTGCAGGTCCAGCTTGATCTCGGACAGGCGTTCCTTGCGCTTGCGGTTACGGTCTGCCGCGCCGGCCTCGGCCGGTTTGGCATTGGGCATGGGCTTGCGCATGACGCGCACGCCGCCGGTGCCGCCCGGGGCGGGGGCATCGGCCCGGGGCGGCACGGGGGGCGCGGCGGCCGGTTTGGGTTTCGGCGCGGGCGCGGCAGAGGGGCGGGGGGCGCCCGACGCGGCGGCGTTGCCGGGCTTGCCCGCCGGGGTCGCGCTGTCTTTCTTGTATCGCGAAAACATCGGCTATCCTCCGGTCAGGCCTCCGCGGCGGCGGCGGCGTAATCCAGATCCAGCAGCGATTGCGCCAGTTTCTGGATTTCCTTGCGCAGCGGGTTCTTGGGCGCGGCAGAGCCCAGCGGCACGCCGTGGTCGGCGCCCTGGGTCACCTGGCGGCCACCATCGGGGAATTGCAGCTCGATGGCGATATCCAGGGTCTCGGCCAGACGCTTGACGCGCTGGCGACCGGACAGGTCGGTGAACTTCGGCGCGCGGTTCAGCACATAGCGCAGCTTCTCGAAGGGCAGATCTTCGGCTTGCAGGGCACGTTTCAGACGCTGGGTGTTCTGGGCAGAGCGCATGTCCATCTCGATCAGGGCAAAGTAGACCTGAGCTTCGTTCAAAACCGTTTCGGTCCACTGAACGACGGTCCGCGGCATGTCGATGATGACGAAATCGAAATGCGAGCGCGCCATGTCGATGATCCGTTGCACGTCGTCCTGGGTGATCAGGTCGAGCGGCAGCATTTCCGACGGGGCGGTCAGGACCGAGATCCGGTCCTCGAAGCCCAGAAGGGCCTGGCGGAAGACATCGGCGTCCATCGCCTCGGTGTCCGACAGCAGCTCGTAGACCGCTTCGCGGCGCGGCAGGTCCAGATAGGTGGCGACAGAGCCATATTGCAGGTCGAGATCCAGCAGGCAGACCTTGGGCGGCGGCGGCGCCTCGGCGCCCTTCTTGCGGCCGCGCTTCTTCTTCGGCGCGGCGGTCATGCCTTCGGACAGCTCATAGGCGATGTTGACGGCCAGGGTGGTGGCGCCTGCGCCGCCCGACAACCCGTGGCAGACCAGAACGGCGCCGTTGCGGTCGCCCTTGCCGCCACCGGTGCGGGGGATGATATGGCCGTCGTGATCCTGCTCCGGCTCGGGGTCGGGCTGCTGAATGCGGCTGATCGCGGCGGCCAGCTCGTTCTCGGGCAGGGGGTAGGGGACGAATTCGTCGGCGCCCTTGCGCAGCAGTTGGTGCAGCGCGGCGGGGCTGACATCCTCGGCGATCAGAATGACCTTGATCCCCTGGGCGCGCGCCTGGGTGATCACCTCGCCCAGCAGGACCAGGTTTTCCTCGTCCTCGGCATCAATCGCCATGGCGATGAATTGCAGGGTTTCGGCCTCGGGCTGGTTGAAGAACATCAGGGCCTCGGCAAAGCCGAGATCGCCCCATTTGTCCCCCATGACCGTTTCCATGTCCTCGATCAGCAGTTCGAACCCGTCCGGCTCGCGCCGGATGGTGCACGCAACGATCGGGCTGGGATCAGCCTGTAATGTCGCAGATGCGCTCATGGTCGTTCACTACCTCTCATTTCACTGCGGCCCGGTGGCCATGCCTGCCTTGGGGCAGACGATTGGGGGCGTTTCGGCCCCGGGACGACTCATGTCCTCCGCAGCGATCCAGGGTCGAAACTGCGGGTCAACTTGGGCGACAATACGGCCAAAAAACCGAATTGTTGCGGATTTGGCGCCAGAGTGGCGATCTGTTTCGCGGGTGTAAAATAAGGGATTTGCAAGCGGTTTGCACGGGTTGCCGTGCCCCTGCGGGCCGCAGACCGCATTCGCGCCGCTTTCAGGCCCCCCGGCTGCCGCAGAGCGGCAAATCGGGCCCCGATCCGCGCCGGTTCCGGTCCCGTCCGAAGGGGGCCGGAGGGGGCGCAATCCCTTATTCGCCCTGGGTCACGATCTGGGTGATCTCGCCGCCTTCCAGCGTCGAGCGCACCGGGGCGCTTTCGTTGACGTAGTCGCGATAGACGATCTGGGCATATTTGCCGTCCAGCACGTTGGGATGGCGTTTGACGAAGCCGGTGACCTCGGTCACCGTGCGGCGGTTCTGCCGCTCGGGCTGCTGGGTATAGACCAGCGGCTGCGTCTCGCCGAAGGAGGACACCGCCTCGAGCCTGTCGCGGCTGATCCCCTGGCTGACCAGATAGGCGACGGCTGTCTGGGCGCGGCGCAGGCCAAGGCGGCGGTTGTAGCTGTCGGAGCCGACAAGGTCGGTATGGCCATAGACGCGGAACTGCACCTCGGGGAACTCGCGGATCCAGGCGGCCTGACGGCTGAGGACGGCCATCGAGGCCGGATCCAGCCGGGCCGAGTTGAAGGCGAAGTTGATCGTCGTCGGCACCTCGGCGGCGAAACGCTGGTTCAGGTTCTCGACGTAGGAGCGCTGGCCGGTCTGCACCAGCTGGTTGTTCATCGTCGAATTGCCGAAATCGCCCCGATCGTTGATCGCGCCCGCCTCGCGGGTGAAGGGGGAATAGCCGTCGCTGGCACAGGCGGCCAAGAGGCCGGTCAGCGCGGTTGCAGCCAGAAGCGGGGGAAGGCGTCGCAGGGTCATGAGCGTCTGGTTACTCCATCACATAGCCGTAGGAGCCGCTGAAATCCTGCCGCGCCACTTCGCCGGCGCCACCCGACAGGCGCGCGCCCTCTTCCCTGGTCACGTTGCCGAACAGGAACAGGTCCTTCTCGGACGGCGGGCGGACCCGGTCGGTGGGCAGGGCCAGGGCTTCGCCCCGGGTGGGCGAGACCAGATGCGCGGTGATGATGATCACCAGTTCCGATTGCTGGCGCTGGTATTCGGCGCTGCGGAACAGCGCGCCCAGCACCGGCACGTCGCCCAGCCAGGGCAGCTGGCTGTTGCTGTCGGTGAAATCGTCCTGCAACAGGCCCGCGATGGCAAAGCTTTCGCCGTCGCGCATCTCGACCGTGGTCGAGGCTTCGCGCCGCGAGAAGGCGTCAATGCGGAACGAATTGATCTCATAGCCGTTGGTGCTGTCGATGGCCGAAACGGCGGCCGAAAGCTCCAGGTTGATCACGTCGCCGTCGACCACGCGCGGCACGAAATCCAGTTCCACCCCAAAGGGTTTGTATTCGACGGTGACCGAGGTGCTGTCCTGGGCCACGGGCACGGGATATTCGCCGCCCGCCAGGAACTTGGCCTCTTGCCCCGACAGGGCGGTCAGGTTCGGTTCGGCCAGGGTGCGCACCACGCCCTTGGTTTCCAGCGCCTCCAGCAGCATCCCCACCTCGACCGAGCCGACGTCGAAGCCCAGAAGGATGGCGCCCGCGCTGGAGTTGGAGCTGGGCAGCGAGCCGCCCAGGATATTGGCCTGGCCCCCGGCATTGGTGCCGCGGGTGCCGCCGCCCTCGACCCCCAGGCCGCCGCCAAAGGCAGAGCCCGAGAGGCCAAGCGAGGTGGACAGGGATTTGGTGACCGAGCGCTGCATCTCGGCGAAGCGCACCTTCAGCATCACTTGCTGGGTGCCGCCCACCGACATCAGGTTCGACACCCGTTCCGGCGCATAGCGTTCCGCCAGGTCGAGCGCCCGTTGCAGCTTTTGCGCCGAAGAGACGACGCCGGACAGCACGATGCCGTCATTGGCGGTGCGCACCTCGATCTGTTCGCCGGGCAGGATCTGTTTCAGCCGGGCCTTGAACTCGGTCACATCGGCCGAGACGATCACGTCGACATTGGTGATCAGCTGACCGGCGGCGTTCAGCAGGGTCAGGGTCGTGGTGCCAGGGCTTTTGCCCAGGACATAGATCGACCGGTCCGACAGCGACGAGATATCGGCGATGGCGGGGTTGGCGATGGACAGTTCCGCGAAGGGCACGTCGCTTTCGACCACCACGGCGCGGTTCATCGACACGTTCAGTTGCGATTCGGCGTTCTGGTTGACCACGCGCAGCGTGTCGGCAAACGCGGGAAGCGGCGCTTGGTATACCAGCGCCGTGGCGCCCAATAGGGCGGCCTTCAGAAGTCGATCGAATGTCATGTGACCTGCCTCTCGGATCACTGCTCGGGTCCGGGTCTTGTGCCCGGTCTTTTGCCTATCCTGCGATACTTCCGCTTTTCATGCAAGAATCAATGATTTCAGAGCCGCGGCGGTTGTGGATAAGTGGCAACAACCCTGGGCTGTGTCGGCTGGACGATGGCCCGAAACCGGGCGGGGCGCGGATGCGAAAAGGGCGCCGCAGATGCGACGCCCCTGATCCTTCGGTTTCGGTCCCGGCTTAGTCGGTGCAGGGGATCGGGATCTCGACCACCTCAGAGCCGCGCCGGTTGCGGATCGTGCAGACGCGATCCTCGGGGGCGGGGGCCTGTTGCACCGGCGCGGTTTCCTCGGCCAGGGGGATCCCCAGCAGGCTGCGCTGGTCGACCTCGATCGCCTCGGCGACGGTGTCGTCGTACAGACCCACAAGCGACAGCGACAGCCGCCCGGTGGATTGTGCCTGCGCCAGGGTGGCCACCTGCTGCGGGTTGATCGCGACGGTGACGGTCTGGGCGATGGTGGTCTCGCTGAGATCGGAATTCGCGCTCTGGTCGATGGCGATCAGCTCGACGCCGCTTTCGATCAGCTTGGTAAAGTCGCCGCGCATCCCGTCCACGCGGCCGGTCCAGTAGACATCGACGCGGTCGCCGGGGCGCAGGAAGCCCGAGACGCCGGTGGCCACGTCCACCGAGATGGCGAAGGCACGCATCCCACGGGTCAGTCGCGAGGTCAGCCCGGCCTCGGTGCCCGGTTCGGTTACCTTGACCTCCAGGATGGCCTCGCCCTTTTCCATGGCGCGGCGCACGTAGCGGGGGGCGTCGTTGTCATCGGGGAAAAGCGCCGCTTCCTCGCTGAAGATCCCCTCGGGCAGGGCGGTGCGCGGCCAGTCGACCTGCTGCACGTCCTCGGGGGTCAGCACCTCGCCATAGGCCAGGGCGCGGGTCGCGATAAAGACCGGCGTCGTGGCGATCGCAGGGGCCTTCTTGGCCTGTTCCTGCATCAGCGCGCGCTGCATGTTATCCTGATATTCCTTGAACATGTAGACCGCCGCCCCTGCCAAGGCGAGGCCCACGATGAGAACCAAACCAAACACGACCCGCATGTTGAATTCCTCATTACCTGTCCGCGATCTGCTGGGCCCCCCGGGGGACTGGCTGTCGCGGCTGTGAAGTGCATCCCTGATGTCATCACCGATCAATGTGACGAAATCAGGGTGCGGGATAGACGTTGCGAAGGCCGGTTATTCGACCGGCTTTTCGCTCATGTAGGTGGCCGCCCGATCCGACAGGATGTCTGTCGCATTGGACATGGCCGTGAAGATCGCCACGCATAGGGTGATCACCAGCGCCACGAGGACGACCCAATCGACGGTCACCGCCCCGTCTTCCTTGCGGATGAAACGGCGCAGCAGTCGAGATCCGAGTTTCCCGTTCATATCTCTGTGCCTCTGCTGGGTGCCCGAAGGCACCTGTTGGACGGGCGGCGCGCACGCGGCGCGGGCGCGACACCCGAAGGCCAGCCTGAGGATACAAAAAGGCCGCGTCCTGAGTTGGACGCGGCCTTCTGCCACTCTCAGGTAAGAGCGGTCAGCTCTGATTACTCACCAACGGTGGTGTTGGTCATGAACGTCTCGACGTCGCCGGTCAGGTCATCTGCACCACCGGAAATGGCGGTGTAGGCTGCGCCACCCAGGGCGACAACGGCTGCGGTCAGCACGACCCAGTCAACGGTCACGGCGCCGGATTCGTTCTTGCGGAAGTTTTTGATGAAGTTGATCATGGTCTTGTCCCTCCAAAGGATCAGATAGGTTTCACGTGATCCGCTTTGATGTTTGCTGTGGCCCGTTGCTCTCTCTCTTGGGTCACCATCTCTGCGGCACGGGTTATTTATAGCCCCCGGATTCGGGCAGGATTTGGGCACCTTTGTAGCGAAAAAAGAGTTTGTTCATATTCCAACGGATCTCGGTGTTAAGGCATTGATACGTAACGGTTTATTATTTTCATCCCTTCGTCACTTTTCTCTTGGGACCCTGTTTGAGAGGGGGCAATTCGGATCCCCTGGCCCCAATTGCGGGGGTGAATCGACCCGATTCCGGGCCCCTGTCCGGCAATTCAACGGGGCCTGGCAGATCCGGCCCGCAGCGACTCGCCGTCCTGCCGTCGGGCGCCGGGTCCGGGGCCTGCCGGTGATCGCCGGGGCCCTGCTGGCGGGGCTGGTGCTGGGCCTGCCCGCCCGGGCCGAGGGGGACGGGCCGCCGCCCTTCCAGGATTTCACCTTCCGCAGCGTGCGCCCGCCTGAGCCGGGCACCAAGAAACGCATCACGGTGCAGATCGCCCCCGCGCCTGCGCCCGCCCCGGCGGCCCCGTCCCCCGGGGGAGAGGGGGGCAGGGCGGCAGAGGCAACGCCCGGCCAGGGCCGCTACGGCTGGTTCTGGGAGGCGATGTCGCCCGCCATGGCCGACAGCGGCCCGGGGCGGCTGGAACCGGCGCTGACGGCCCTGGCCACGGCGCCCCAGGGCCAGGCGGTGCCCGCGCCGCGCCTCGGGGCGCTGATGCAGATCGCCCGCGACCAGATGGCGCCCATCCTGATGAACAGTGCCGGCACCCGCGTGTCGCCCGCCCTGGTGCTGGCGGTGATCGCGGTGGAATCGGCGGGCGATGCCGCCGCCGTCAGCGGCGCGGGCGCCCAGGGGCTGATGCAGCTGATGCCCGACACCGCGCTGCGCTATGGCGTCTCCGACCCCTTCGATGCCGAGGACAACATCAAGGGCGGCATCGCCTTTCTGGATGCGCTGATGGAGCGCTTCGGCGGCGACCCGATCCTGGTCCTGGCGGGCTACAACGCGGGCGAGACGAAGCTGGCCGAGCATGGCGGCGTGCCCGATTTCGCCGAGACCCGCGATTACGTGCCCAAGGTGCTGGCGGCCTTTGCCGTGGCCAAGGGGCTGTGCCTGACCCCGCCCGAGCTGATCTCCGACGGCTGCGTCTTCCGCCTGCCGGACTAGGCGGGGCGCGGGGGGCAGATGCAAAAGGCCCGGGCGCTGTGCCCGGGCCTTTCAAATGTCGCTGTGGGGCAGGGGCCCTCAGACGATGGTCGCCTCGGTGGCGGCGCGCATCTCGTCCTCGGTGACGCCATCGGCCAGCTCAAGGATCTTCAGACCGCCCTCGACCACTTCCAGCACGCCCAGGTTGGTGATGATCATGTCGACCACGCCCGCGCCGGTCAGCGGCAGGGTGCATTCCTTCAGCACCTTCGACTCGCCGTGCTTATTGGCATGGTCCATGACCACGATGACGCGGCCCACGCCCGCCACCAGGTCCATGGCGCCGCCCATGCCCTTGACCAGCTTGCCGGGGATCATCCAGTTCGCCAGGTCGCCCTTTTCGTCCACTTCCATGGCGCCCAGGATCGCCGCGGCGATCTTGCCGCCCCGGATCATGCCAAAGCTGGTGGCGCTGTCGAAGTAGGAGGTGCGCGGCAGTTCGGTAATCGTCTGCTTGCCCGCGTTGATCAGGTCGGGATCCTCTTCACCCTCATAGGGGAAGGGGCCCATGCCCAGCATCCCGTTCTCGGATTGCAGGGTGATGTCCTTGTCGCCCACGTAGTTGGCCACCAGCGTCGGGATCCCGATGCCGAGGTTCACATACATGCCGTCTTCAAGTTCCTGTGCCGCGCGGGCGGCCATTTGGTTACGATCCCAGGGCATCGTTACGCCTCCTCGCGGCTACGGGTGGTGACTTTCTCGATCCGCTTCTCATGCGTGCCCTGGATCAGGCGGTGCACGTAGATGCCGGGCAGGTGGATGTGATCGGGGTCCAGCTCGCCGGGTTCGACGATCTCCTCGACCTCCATCACGCAGACCTTGCCGCACATGGCCGCCGGCGGATTGAAGTTGCGCGCGGTCTTGCGGAAGATCGCATTGCCCGTGGTGTCGGCCTTCCAGGCCTTGACGATCGAGAGGTCGGCAAAGATGCCTTCCTCAAGGATATAGGTCTCGCCGCGGAAGTCCTTGTGTTCCTTGCCCTCGGCAATCTGGGTGCCGACGCCGGTCTTGGTGTAGAACCCGGGGATGCCTGCGCCACCGGCGCGCATCCGTTCGGCCAGGGTGCCCTGGGGGTTGAACTCCAGCTCCAGCTCGCCCGAAAGGTACTGACGCATGAATTCCGCGTTCTCGCCCACGTAGGACGAGATCATCTTCTTCACCTGGCGGGTCTGCAACAGGATGCCGATGCCGAAATCATCGACGCCCGCGTTGTTCGAGGCAAAGGTCAGATCCTTGGTGCCTGCCTGCTTGATCGCCTCCAGCAGCAGTTCGGGAATGCCGCAGAGGCCAAAGCCGCCCGCCGCAATCTGCATACCGTCGAAGAGCAGCCCGTCGAGCGCCTCGGACGCCGAGCCGTACACTTTCTTCATGAAATCCCTCCTCATGCCAATTCGCCTCTGTCATGCCGCCGGGGGGCTGCGAAGTCAAATGTAAGCAGGCCCTATACGGGTTTTCACGATAGGGGCGCGGGACGCGTCAGATGATGCGCACCTGGGTGCCGATCGGGGTCGCGGCGAACAATTCTTCGATGGCGAAGTTGTAAAGGCCGATGCAGCCGTCCGAGCTTTGCCGGCCGATCTTGCGCGTGTCATGGGTGCCGTGGATCAGATAGGCGGGCCAGCTGAGGTACATGGCATGGGTGCCCAGCGGATTGTCGGGGCCGGGGGGCATGTAGCGCAGCTCGGGGAAGCGTTCCATCATCGAGGCGGTAGGGGTCCAGTCGGGGCCGACCTTCTTGCGCACCACTTTCGTGTAGCCGCGCCGGGTCAGCTCTTCCGAGGCGGGAACCGAGGTGGGGTAGATGCGATAGTCGCTGCCGTCGGCGTTCCAGTAGTGCAGCGCCCGCGAGGTGGTGTCGCAGACGATGGCGCCGACGCCCAGGGTGTCGAAATGGGTGCGCCAGTCCTGCCGCACGAAGCTGGAGGTGTTGCGCCGCACCGGCGCCAGTTCCGGCGCGGGGATCATCGGCGGCGGGCCGTCTGTCGCCTCTTGCGCGCGGGCGGCGGCGGGCAGCAGGGTGGCGGCGGCGCCGGTCAGCAGCAGGCGGCGGCGGGACAGCGAGCCTGGGGACAGGGGGCGCAGGGACAGGGGGCGCTGGGAGGGCGTCGTCATGGTCTCTCCGATCTCGGGACGGGAATGTGCCACAAGATCGGGGGGACGGGCACCAGTTGCCAATCACAAGTCCGGCAGGGCGCGTGAGCGTGTCCCCCGCGCCGCAGCGGCGCGGGGGGAGGCGGGATCACTCGGCGTCAGAGGCCTTGGGTGCGGCCTTTTTCGCCGGGGCCTTCTTGGCCGCCGGTTTCTTGGCCGCCGTGGTCTTGGTGGCGGTGGTCTTCTTGGTCGCGGCTTTCTTGGCCGGGGCCTTCTTCTTGGCGACCTTCTTGCCGGTCTTGGCGGCGCGTTCGGCGATCAGTTCCACCGCCTTTTCCAGGGTCACCGCCTCGGGCTCGACCCCTTCGGGCAGGGTGGCGTTGATCTTTTCCCACTTCACGTAAGGCCCGTACTTGCCTTCCAGAAGCTGCACCGGCTCGCCCGCCTCGGGGTGATCGCCCAGCTCTTTCAGCACCTTGGCTTGGCCGCGTCCCTTGCGCGAGGCGACCTTTTCCGCCAGCAGCTGCACCGCGCGGTTCATGCCCACGGTCCAGACCTCATCCAGCCCTTCCAGGTTGGCATTGGTGCCGCCCCGGTTCGAGGTGGTGTCGGCGTGTTTGATGTAAGGTCCGTAGCGGCCGATATTGGCCCAGACGTTCACCCCGTCCTCGGGATGGGTGCCGATCAGCCGGGGCAGCGACAGCAGGCGCACCGCCTCTTCCAGGGTCAGATCCTCGGGCGTCCATTCCTTGGGCACCGACTGGCGCGGCGGCTTGGGGTTTTCCTTGGTCGCCTCGCCGCGCTGTACGTAGGGCCCGAAGCGGCCCTTCATGACGCGGATCTCGTCGCCCTGGTCCTCGCCCAGAAGCTTGCCCTCGGGCGGGATCGCGCTGGCCTCGGCCTCGGGGTTGGGCGGGCCGAAGGGGCGGGTGTAGCGGCATTCGGGATAGTTCGAACAGCCGATGAAGGCGCCGCCCGAGCGCGCGGTGCGCATCGACAGGCGCCCGGCGCCGCAGTTCGGACACAGGCGCGGATCGCTGCCATCCTCGGTCGGCGGGAAGAGATGCGGCTCCAGCACCTCGTTGATCTTGTCCAGAACCTCGGTGATGCGCAGCTCGGAGGTCTCGGCGATGGCGGCCGAGAAATCGCGCCAGAAGCGGGCCAGCACGTCCTTGTAATCGCGGTCGCCGGCCGAGACATCGTCCAGCTCTTCTTCAAGATCAGCGGTGAAATCGTATTCCACGTATTTCTTGAAGTAGTTCGACAGGAAGGCGATCACCAGCCGCCCCTTGTCCTCGGGGATCAGGCGGTTCTTGTCCTTCACCACATAGCCGCGATCCTGGATCGTGGTCACGATGGAGGCATAGGTCGAGGGGCGGCCGATGCCCAGCTCTTCCATGCGCTTGACCAGCGTCGCCTCGGTGTAGCGCGGCGGCGGCTGGGTGAAATGCTGTTCCGGGCTGATGGTCTTCTTGTCGGTCTTCTCGCCCTGGTGGATCTGCGGCAGACGCTTGTCGTCATCGTCGGCCACGTCGTCGCGGCCCTCTTCGTAGATCCGCAGGAAACCGTCGAACAGCACCACCTGGCCGGTGGCGCGCAGGCCGACCTGGGCGTCCTGGCTGCCGATCTCGACCGTGGTCCGCTCCATCCGGGCGCCTTCCATCTGGCAGGCCAGGGTGCGTTTCCAGATCAGATCGTAAAGCTTGCGCTGATCCTCCGACAGGCCCAGGGCGGCGGCGTCCTTGGTCATATCCGTCGGGCGGATACATTCGTGCGCTTCCTGGGCGTTCTTCGCCTTGTTCTTGTAGACCCGGGGGCTGGCGGGCACGTATTCCTTGCCGAAGCGGTCGGCGATGGCGTCGCGGCAGGCGGTCACGGCCTCGGGCGCCATGTCGATCCCGTCGGTCCGCATATAGGTAATGTGCCCGGCCTCATAGAGACGCTGGGCGGTGTTCATCGTGGCCCGGGCGCCCATGCCGAACTTGCGGCTGGCCTCCTGTTGCAGGGTCGAGGTCATGAAGGGCGGCGAGGGGTTGCGCGAGGCAGGCTTGGCCTCGACCGACTGCACGGACAGATCGCGCGAGGTGATGGCCTGCACGGCCATATCGGCCTGGGTGCCGTTCTCGATCGAGAACTTGTCCAGCTTGTCACCCGCCAGCGAGACAAGACGGGCCTCGAATTCCTGCCCGCGCGGGGTGGTCAGGATGGCTTTCACGCTCCAGTATTCGCGCGGCTTGAAGGCCTCGATTTCCATCTCGCGCTCGACGATCAGGCGCAGGCAGACCGATTGCACCCGGCCCGCTGACTTGGCGCCGGGCAGCTTGCGCCACAGCACCGGCGACAGGTTGAAGCCCACCAGATAGTCCAGCGCCCGGCGCGCCAGATAGGCGTGCACCAGATCCTCGTCCACCTGGCGGGGGTTCTTCATCGCCTCGGTGACGGCGGATTTGGTGATGGCGTTGAAGACCACGCGGCTGACCGGCGTGTCCTTCTTCAGCGCCTTGCGGTTGCGCAGCGCCTCTTCCAGGTGCCACGAAATCGCCTCGCCCTCGCGATCGGGGTCAGTTGCCAGGATCAGGGCGTTGTCGTCCTTCAGCGCGTCGGCGATGGCCTTCACATGCTTTTTACTGTCGCTGGCGACCTCCCATTTCATGTCGAAGTCATGATCGGGGTCGACCGAGCCGTCCTTGGGGGGCAGGTCGCGCACATGGCCGTAAGAGGCGAGAACGGTGTAGTCGGAGCCGAGATATTTGTTGATTGTCTTGGCCTTGGCCGGGGACTCGACGACGACGACGGGCATGTGGGTTCCTTTCGCTGGGGGGCTCGACTCGAAAGACGCGCCTTGGCGGCGGACCATGTGGGCTGGCAGGGTTGATTGTCAATGGAGGCAATCCTGCCTATGCCCGCCGCCGGTGCTGCGGCGCGGCATCGGCGGGTGGACTGCCTCAGTTTTCGCCGCGGGTGATCAACCCGCCGGGGGCGCGGCGAATGCGCCCCTCCAGTTCCAGGTCGGTCAGGGCGGGGGCGACCTGCCGCGCCGGGGCGTCCAGACGGGCCAGCAGCACCTCTTCCTCGACCGGGGCGGGGCCGATGCGTTCCAGGATCTGGGCGTGCAGCCGGGCGATGTCGCGCAGGGGCCGCGCGGGGGGCGGGGGGCCGTCGGGCCGCGGGTCTGGGGCGGGGGCAGGGGTCGGCGTCGGGCGTACGGCGGCCGCGCCCAGCACCTCCAGCACGTCGCGGGCGCCGCGCACCAGGCCTGCGCCGTCGCGCAACAAAAGGTTGCAGCCCGAGGCGCGGGCCTCGAACGGGTGGCCGGGCACCGCCAGCACCTCGCGGCCCTGGTCCAGCGCGTGGCGGGCGGTGTTCAGCGTGCCCGACTTCGCCGCCGCCTCGACCACCACCACCGCCCGCGCCAGGCCAGAGATCAGCCGGTTGCGCTGCGGGAAATGGTGCAGCGCGGGCGACAGGCCCGGGGGCTGTTCCGACAGGCACAGGCCCGTCTCGGCGATGCGCCGGGCCAGATCGCGGTTCTCGAAGGGATAGACCTGGTCCAGCCCGCCAGGAAAGACGGCGAGGGTGCCGGTCTCCAGCGCGGCCTCATGGGCCTGGGTGTCGATGCCGCGCGCCAGCCCCGAGATCACCAGCTGCCCCGCCTGGCCCAGATCGGCGGCCAGGGCGCGCGCCATGCGCAGCCCCAGCGACGAGGCCTGCCGGGCGCCCACCACCGCCACGCCGGGGCGGGCCAGCAGATCGGCGCGGCCCTGCGCCCAGAGCAGAGGCGGCGCATCGGCCAGATCCTCCAGCGCTGTGGGATAGGCGGCCTCGCCCCGGGCGATCAGCCGGGCGCCCAGGGTCCGGCCTCGGGCCAGTTCCTGTTCGGCGATGGAAAGGGGGCAGGGGGTGTAGTGCTCTAGACCCGCCGCGCGGGCCACCTCGGGCAGGGCCTCCAGCGCCGCCCCGGCGCTGCCATGTTCGGCCAGCAGCCGGTAAAAGGTCGCCGGTCCAACCCGGCGAGAGCGCAAGAGACGGAGCCACGACAGCCGCTCATCTTCCGTGGTGGGTGGGAGTGGGGGGTGAGTGGAAGAGTGAGTATCCACGACCATCATGACTCCGCCTGCTTGCAGAATCAGTTCTACCGTTCGGCTGGTTAATTATGCGTGAAGAGGGGCCGGGCGGTCTTCGCGCCTGCAGCGTCCAGACCGCTTGCCCCCGACGCCCGCGCGCCCCATGATCCGCCGCAACGGGCCGCGCCCCTGCGGCCCTGACGCAGATGAAGGAGCGCCCCCCATGACCTTTCCCGATTTCATCATGGGCCTGCCCGCCCTCGACGTGCCCTTTCCCGAAGAGGTGGTGCAGACCCGCGCGGTGCAATCCGACGCCGGGCTGGTGATCTTCTTTACCTTCCTTCAGGACATGGTCCTGCCGCCCCATGCCCACGGGCCGCAATGGGGCACCGTGGTCGAGGGCGAGATCACCCTGACCATCGGCGGGGTGACCAAGACCTACACCCCGGGCGAAAGCTACGACATTCCCGATGGGGTCGAACATGGGGCCACGATCAAGGCGGGCACCAAGGTCATCGACGTCTTCGCCGAGGCCGACCGCTACGCCCTGAAGGGCTGAGGGCGGCTTGCCTCCGGGGCTGCGGGGTGACAGGAGGGACCCCGTACTGCCCAGAGGAGGGACCCCCATGTCCGAACGCGGCTTCATCCGCCATGTCGTCTTCTTCAGCGCCAAGGACCCGGCCGACCGGGCCCGGGTCTATGAAGGCCTGTCGATCCTGAAACAGAACCCCCATGCCCGGGTGTTGGAGGTGGTCGAGAACAGCCGCGTCGACAGCTGGTCGGGCGAGGTCGACGTGGTCGTCTATGGCGAGTTCGAGGATGCCGAGGCCCTGGCCGCCTACAAGGCGCATCCCCTCTACCAACAGTCGATCGACCTGGTGAAACCCCTGCGCGAACTGCGTATCGCCGCCGATTTCTGACCGGCCTGCGCTACAGGCAAGAACGAAAAAGGCGCCTGCGGCTGGCAGGCGCCTTTTGGCGTTAAGGGGGGATCAGGTGGCCGATCCGCCCACGGTCAGCCCGCCGATCAGCACCGTGGGCTGGCCGACGCCCACGGGCACCCATTGGCCCGACTTGCCGCAATTGCCCATGCCCGGGTCCAGCGCCATGTCGTTGCCCAGGGCGCGGATCTGCTTCATCGCCGCGGGGCCGGACCCGATCAGCGTCGCCCCCTTCACCGGCGCCACGCGCTGGCCGTTCTTCACCAGGTAGGCCTCGGTGCAGTTAAAGACGAACTGGCCGTTGGTGATGTCCACCTGACCGCCCGAGAAGCCGACCGCATGGATGCCGTCCTTCATCTCGCCGACCACCTCTTCGGGGGTGGCTTCGCCGCCCAGCATGTAGGTGTTGGTCATCCGGGGCATCGGTGCATGGGCATAGCTTTCGCGCCGCCCGTTGCCCGTGGGCGCCACGCCCATCAGGCGGGCGTTCTGCCGGTCCTGCATATAGCCCACCAGGATGCCGTCCTCGATCAGCACGTTCTTGCCCGAGGGCGTGCCCTCGTCATCCACGGTGATGGAGCCGCGCCGGTCGGGAATGGTGCCATCGTCCAGAACCGTCACGCCCGGGGCCGCCACCCTCTCGCCGATGCGCCCCGAGAAGGCCGAGGCGCCCTTGCGGTTGAAATCGCCCTCCAGCCCGTGGCCCACGGCCTCGTGCAGCATGACCCCGCACCAGCCAGAGCCCAGGACCACGTCCATCTGACCGGCGGGGGCGGGGATGGCCTCCAGATTGACCAGGGCAATGCGCAGCGCCTCGCGCGCCTTGGCCTGCCAGTCGGCGGGGTCGATCAGACCGTCAAGCGCAATGCGCCCGCCGCCGCCCGCGGTGCCGGTCTGGCGCTGGCCCTTGTCCTCGACGATGACGCTGACATTCACCCGGGTCATCGGGCGGATGTCCGACACCACATGGCCCTCGGGGCGCAGGATCACCACTTCCTGACAGGAGGCGGCGATGGTGGCCGACACCTGCACCACGCGCGGATCCAGATCGCGGCAGAAGGCGTCGATCTCGCGCAGGGTGTCGACCTTCATCGGAAAGCTATGGCCAGCGATCGGATCGAGGTCTGCATAAAGATGTCGGTTGGTGCCCGGCGGCGGCGGCGCCATGGTGCCGCCACCATCGCCCACGGCCAGCTGCGCGGTGGCCACGGCCCGTTTCAGCGCCGCCTCGGAAATGTCGGTGGCATGGGCATAGCCCGCCACCTCGCCACGCACCGCGCGCAGGCCGAAGCCCTCGGCGGCGTCATAGCTGGCGTTGCGGATCCGCCCGTCGTCGAAATGCAGCATCTCCGAGCGGCGCCGTTCCAGGAACAGCTCGCCATCGTCGGCCCCCGCCACCGCCTCGCGCAGCAGGCGCAGCGCGACGCCCTCGTCCAGCATCGTCTCGAAGGGGCGGAAGGGGGTTTCCGGGGCGGTTGCGGTCATCGCTGGGGGCCTTTCAGGAGCGGGCGCGGCGCGGCTTCGGGCGCGCCGGAACAGAATCGGTACATTGCGCACCTATGTTCTGGGAAGTGCAAGGGAAGGGCGCGGGGGCCTGCCTGCGACATATTTTCTTGATCTGGATCAAAAAACTGACTTCTGACGCGCCCGTGATTATTGTCGTGAGCGTAAGAATATGATTTTAAGCTGCAACAAACAATGGGAGCGCCATGGCCATCGGGCGCTCTCCCCCGGGGGAGGCCGGGTGGGGAGGAGGCCGAGACTGTGCAGGCGATCTGCCGCAACCGATCAGGGTGACCGATGCGACTGAAGACACATTTTATTGGCCTCATGGCCGCTTTTGCCGCCGCCCCCGCGATGGCACAGGACCTGGAGACCATTGGCAAGCCGACCACCGGCGGCATGGGGTTCCAGTTTGCCGCGACCGAGCTGGCGCGCGATCTGCAATGGCTCGAGCACATGATCCTCTACATCATTGCGGCGATCGTGATTTTCGTCTGCGCGCTGCTGCTGATCGTGATCCTGCGGTTCAACCGCAAGGCCAACCCGACGCCCGCGACCTTCACGCACAACTCGCCGCTGGAAATCGCCTGGACTGTTGTGCCGATCCTGATCCTGCTGTTCATCGGGGCCTTCTCGCTGCCGACGCTGTTCAAGCAGCAGGTGATCCCCGAGGGCGACATCCACATCAAGGTGACCGGCTACCAGTGGTACTGGGGCTATGAGTACACCGATGCGCAAGACCTGGAATACGAAGGCTTCCTTCTGCCCAAGGAAGACCTGGCCGCCTATGGCTACAACGACGACGAATACCTGCTGGCCACCGACAGCGCCGTCATCGTGCCGGTCGGCAAGACCGTCGTGATGTCCGTGACCGGTGCCGACGTGATCCACTCCTGGACCGTGCCCGCCTTCGGCGTGAAACAGGACGCCGTTCCGGGCCGCTTTGCCCAGCTGTGGTTCACCCCCGAGCAGGAAGGCGTCTACTTCGGCCAGTGTTCCGAGCTTTGCGGCAAGGACCACGCCTATATGCCGATCACCGTGAAGGTGGTCAGCCAAGAGGTCTATGACGCCTGGCTTGCCGCCTCCGAAGCGGCCGGTGGCTATGTGCCGCTGAGCGAGCTGCCCGCGGTCTGATACCGCTGGCGGGCGCCCTCCCGAGGGGGCGCCTGGATGCCACGCAAGGGTGGCGGGCCGATGCGGTCCGCGCCCGACGTGGGAGGAGAGGGAGGAGGCGCCCGGCCCAGGCCCGGCGCGACCCTTTGAAACCCGATCCGCCCCGGCGCCGCTGCCGGCCCACGGTTCCCCCGCAAGATCGAGACCCAAGACATGACCGACGCAAGTATCCAGACGCAGGCAAAAGAGGGCGACGCCGGGTTCGGCGATTACGTCGCGCTGCTCAAGCCGCGCGTCATGTCGCTGGTGGTCTTCACCGCGCTGGTGGGCCTGGTGGCCGCGCCGGTGCCGGTGCATCCCTTCATCGCCTTCTGCGCGATCCTGTTCATCGCCGTGGGCGGCGGCGCCTCTGGTGCGCTGAACATGTGGTACGACAGCGACATCGACGCGGTGATGAAACGCACCCGTGGCCGCCCGATCCCCGCAGGCCGGGTGGGCCGCGACGAGGCGCTGGCCCTGGGCCTGGCGCTGGCCGGGTTCTCCTGCGTGATGCTGGCGCTGGCCGCCAATGTCTTCTCGGGGCTCTTCCTGGCCTTCACCATCTTCTTCTACGCCGTGGTCTACACCATGTGGCTTAAGCGTTCGACGCCGCAGAACATCGTCATCGGCGGCGCCGCGGGCGCCTTCCCCCCGATGATCGGCTGGGCCGTGGCCACCGGCGGCGTCAGCGTCGAGTCGGTGCTGATGTTCCTGCTGGTCTTCATGTGGACCCCGCCGCATTTCTGGGCTCTGGCGCTGTTCATGCGGTCCGATTACGACGACGCGGGCGTGCCCATGCTGACCGTGACCCACGGGCGCCCGGCGACCCGCCGCCATATCCTGATCTACACCGCCGCCTTGGCGCTGGTGGCCATCGGCACCGCCTTCACCTCGATCGGCGGGCCGTTGTACCTGGCCGTGGCCCTGGTGCTGAACGCGCTGTTCCTGGCCGGGGCCGTCCGCATCTGGCGCCGCGACGAGGTCATGGCCGAGGCCGATGACTACCGGGTCGAGAAACGCTTCTTCAAGCTGTCCCTGATCTACACCTTCCTGCATTTCGCCGCGATCCTGGTCGAGGCGGTGCTGAAACCCTACGGACTGGGAGGCTGGTAACCCATGCCCCTGACCCATGAACACGAATTGCACAAGCGTCGCCGGGGCCTGAACATGGGCCTGGGCCTGGTGCTGGCCGCCTTCGTGGCGCTGGTCTTCGTGCTGACCTTCGTCAAGGTCACCGGCCAGACCCTGCAAATGCCCGACACCCTGCCCGGCACCAGCGCCGCAGCAACGGAGGGGTAAGCGATGGATCCGAAGAAAAAGACCGTTTTCCAGGCTCTGGGCGTGATCGTCACCATGGGGGCGCTGGCCTGGGCCGCCGTGCCCGCCTACAACTACTTCTGCGCCGTGACCGGCTTTGGCGGGGTTACGCAAGAGGCCGAGGCGGGGGCGGACCATATCCTGGACCGCACCATCAAGATCCGCTTCGATGCCTCGACCGAACGCGACATGGCCTGGGATTTCAAACCCGTGCAACGCGAGGTCGAGCTGCGCATCGGCGAGACCGGCCTGGCTTTCTACGAGGCGCATAACCCGACCGACCGCCCGATTGCCGGGCAGGCCAGCTACAACGTCACGCCCTATGAGGCGGGCGGGTTCTTCACCAAGATCGACTGTTTCTGCTTCACCGAACAGGTGCTGATGCCCGGTGAAACGGTCGAAATGCCGGTGACCTTCTACGTCGATCCCGAAATGGTCGAGGATCGCGACGCAAAGTATATCCACACGATCACGCTGGGGTATACGTTCTATGAAATCGACATGCCCGAGGGCTATGCGGCCGATCACGCCGCGTTGCTCGGCGGGCAAGCCGCGACAACCGATGTGAACTGAGGGGCCAAGCCCGGGGAAGAGAGTTATGGCGCACGCTAAGAACCACGATTACCACATTCTGCCACCGTCGGTGTATCCGTTCATCGCGGCGGTTGGCACCTTCGTCATGCTGTTCGGCGCCGTCATGTGGCTGAACGACAGCGGCCCCTGGATGTTCCTGGCGGGCCTGATCGCCATCCTCTACACCATGTTCGGCTGGTGGCGCGACACCGTGCTGGAAAACCAGGCGGGCGATCATACCGCCGTGGTCCGCATCGGCCTGCGCTATGGCGTGATCCTGTTCATCATGTCCGAGGTGATGTTCTTCGCCGCCTGGTTCTGGTCGTTCTTCAAGCACGCCCTCTACCCGATGGGCCCGGAAAGCCCGGCCGTGGATGGCGTCTGGCCGCCTGCGGGCATCGAGACCTTCGACCCCTGGCACCTGCCGCTGATCAACACCCTGATCCTGCTGTGCTCGGGCGCCGCGGCCACCTGGGCGCACCACGCCCTGGTGCATGAAAACAACCGCCGCGACCTGAAGGCGGGCCTGCTGCTGGCGGTCCTGCTGGGCCTGCTGTTCACCGTCTTCCAGGCCTATGAATACAGCCACGCGGCCTTCGGTTTCGGCGGCAACATCTATGGCGCCAACTTCTTCATGGCCACCGGCTTCCATGGGTTCCACGTGATCATCGGCACGATCTTCCTGATCATCTGCCTGATCCGCGCCAATGCCGGTCACTTCACGCCCTCCAACCACGTGGGCTTTGAGGCGGCAGCCTGGTACTGGCACTTCGTCGATGTGGTCTGGCTCTTCCTCTTCGCCTCGATCTACATCTGGGGCCAGTAAGCGCCGCGCGGGGGCGGGGGTTTACCCCGCCGCCCGATGGGCACAGGATCCAAGGGCGCGGGCTTTCCGCGCCCTTCTTCATGAATGGGGACGACATGCGGGGAAAACTGATCGGGGCGCTGGTGCTGGGGCTGGGCGGCGTGGCCATCCTGCTGGCGCTGGCCAACTGGCAACTCCGGCGGCTGGAGTGGAAGACCGAGGTGCTGGCCCGGATCGAGGCGCGCATCGCCGCCGATCCCCTGGCCCTTCCGGACGCGCCCGACCCCGAGGGCGACCGCTATCTGGCCGTGGCCCTGAGCGGCCAGTTCACCGGCGCGCCGCTGCGGGTGCAATCGGCGCGCGAGGGGCTGGGGGCGGGCTATCTGCTGGAACAGGCCTTCCAGATGGCGGATGGTCGCCGGATCATCGTGGAACGCGGCTTCGTGCCCCAGGCCCAGGCGATCCCGCCCGCGCCCGAGGGGGCGGTGACGATCACCGGCAACCTGGTCTGGCCCGATGAGGTCGACAGTTTCACCCCGGCACCGGACCTGGAAACGGGCCTTTTCTACGCCCGTGACCTTCCCGCCCTGGCCGCCCAGCTGGAGACAGAGCCGCTGTTGCTGGTGCGCCGCGAGGGCCCGGCGGGCGGTGGCGCCCTGGTCGCCGCGCCGGTCAGCACCGCAGGCATTCCCAACGACCACCTGGAATATGCGATCACCTGGCTGTCTCTGGCCGCCGTATGGCTGGTCATGTCCGCCTATCTGATTTATCGCATTCGCAAACAGTCGAGAGGCGAGACGACGTGATTTACGTATCGACCCGGGGGCAGGCCCCGGACCTGAGCTTCGAAGAGGCCATGCTGACCGGTCTGGCCCGTGACGGCGGCCTTTACGTGCCCGCCGAGATCCCGACCCTGTCCGAGGACGAGATCCGCGCGCTGCACGGGCTGTCCTACGAGGAAACCGCCTTCCGCATCATGTGGCCCTTCCTCGGCGACACGTTCACCGAGGACGAGTTCCGCGGCTGCATCGCCCGCGCCTACGAAGGTTTCGGCCATGCCGCCCGCGCGCCGCTGGTGCAGCTGGAGCCGGGGCATTTCCTGCTGGAGTTGTTCCACGGCCCCACCCTGGCCTTCAAGGACTTCGCGATGCAGCTGATCGGTCAGCTGTTCCAGACGGCCCTGGCCAAGAATGGCCGCCGGATCACCATCGTCGGTGCCACCTCGGGCGACACCGGCTCTGCCGCGATCGAGGCCTTCCGGGGGTTGGATAACGTCGATGTCTTCATCCTCTACCCGCACGGCCGGGTGTCCGAGGTGCAGCGCCGCCAGATGACCACGCCCGCCGACAGCAATGTGCACGCCCTGGCCGTGGATGGCGATTTCGACGGCTGCCAGGCGCGGGTGAAGGACATGTTCAACGATTTCGCCTTCCGCGACGAGGTCGGGCTGGCGGGCGTCAACTCGATCAACTGGGCGCGGGTGCTGGCGCAGGTCGTCTATTACTTCACCTCCGCCGTCAGCCTGGGCGCGCCCGACCGCAAGGTCAGCTTCACCGTGCCCACGGGCAACTTCGGTGACATCTTCGCGGGCTACGTGGCGCGCAAGATGGGCCTGCCCATCGACAAGCTGGTGGTGGCCACCAACCAGAACGACATCCTGCACCGCTGCCTGACCACCGGGGCGTACACGCCCGACGGCGTCGTGCCCTCGATCTCGCCGTCGATGGACATCCAGGTCAGCTCGAACTTCGAGCGGGTGCTGTTTGACGCGCTGGCGCGTGACGGCGCCGCCGTGACCCAGCTGATGGACGAGCTGAAGGCCGGGGGCTTTACCGTGCCCCAGGGCGCGCTTCAGGCGCTGCAAGAGGCCTTCATCTCGGGCCGCTGCTCGGAAGAGGAAACCCTGGCCACCATCGCCCAGATGAAGGATCTGAGCGGCGAGCTGCTGTGCCCGCACAGCGCCGTGGCGGTGAAGGTGGCGCGCGAGTTGCGCGATCCGGCGACGCCGATGATCAGCCTGGCCACCGCCCACCCGGCCAAGTTCCCCGATGCGGTGGAACAGGCCAGCCAGATCCGCCCCGGCCTGCCCGCGCGCATGGCCGACCTCTTTGACCGCGAAGAGCGGGTCACCCGCATTGCCGACGATCTGGGCGCCATCGAGGCGCTGATCCGTGAAAGGAGGGCGCATTGAGCGTCGAACTGACGACCCTGAAAAACGGGTTTCGCGTGGTCACAGAGACCATGCCGGGGCTGCAATCGGCCTCTATCGGGATCTGGGTCAGCGCCGGGGGGCGGCATGAGCGGCCCGAACAGAACGGCATCGCCCATTTCCTGGAACACATGGCCTTCAAGGGCACGAAGACGCGCAGCGCCCTGGACATCGCCGAGGTGATCGAGGACGTGGGCGGCTTTATCAACGCCTATACCTCGCGCGAGGTGACGGCCTATTACGCCCGGGTGCTGGAAAACGATGTGGCCCTGGCGCTGGAGGTGATCGCCGACATCCTGCGCGCCTCGGTCTACGATCCGCATGAGATCGAGATGGAACGCGGCGTGATCCTGTCGGAGATCGGTCAGGCGCTGGATACGCCCGACGACATCATCTTCGACTGGTTGCAGGAACAGGCCTATCCGGAACAGCCCCTGGGCCGCACCATCCTGGGCCCCTCGGAACGGGTCAGCGCCTTTACCCGCGCCGACCTTCAGGGCTTCGTGGCCGAGCATTACGGGCCGGGTCAGATGATCCTGGCCGCCGCCGGGGCCGTGGATCACGCGGCGCTGGTGAAACAGGCCGAGGCGCTGTTTGGCGACATGCCCGCCCACGGCCAGCCCGATCTGGTGCCCGCCCGTTTCGTCGGCGGCGACCTGCGCCGGGTCAAGGAGCTGGAACAGGCCCATGTGACCTTCGGTTTCGAAAGCCCTGACTACCGGTCGGACAAGGCCTATGCGGCGCAGATCTACGGTGCGGCCCTGGGCGGCGGCATGTCCTCGCGCCTGTTCCAGGAACTGCGCGAAAAGCGCGGGCTGTGCTACACCGTCTTCGCCCAGGCCGGCGCCTATACCGACAGCGGCATGACGACGATCTACGCAGGCACCTCGGCCGACAAGGTGGGCGAGTTGTCCGAGCTGATTCTGGACGAGATGAAGCGCGCCGCCGAGGGGCTGAGCGCGGCCGAGACCGACCGCGCCCGCGCCCAGATGAAGGCCGGGCTGCTGATGGGTCTGGAAGGGGCGTCGAACCGCGCCGAACGCCTGGCGCGGATGGTCGAGATCTGGGGCCGCGTACCGCCCCTGGACGAGGTGGTGGCCCGGATCGACGCGGTCACCGCCGCGGATCTGCGCGCCCATGCCGAGGAGATGGCGGCCCGGGCCCCCATGGCCCTGGCCCTTTACGGTCCTGTGGAGGGGGCGCCGGACTTCGCCCGGCTACAGGCCCGCCGCGCCGCCTGATGCTGCGGTCCCGGCGCAAAGTACGGATCGAGACCGAGCGTCTGCTGCTGCGCCTGCCGGTCCATGCGGATTTCACCGCCTGGACCACCCTGCGCGCCGAAAGCCGCGCCTTCCTGACCCCCTGGGAGCCGCTCTGGTCGCGCGATCACCTGACCCGGCGCAGCTTCACCAACCGGGTCTACTGGGCGCAGCGTTCGGTCACCGGGGGCACCGCGCTGCCGCTGTTCATGGAACGCGCCGAGGATGGCGCGCTGGTCGGTGCGATCACCCTGGACAACATCCGCCGCGGGCCCAGCCTGTCAGGGGTGCTGGGCTACTGGATCGGCGAGCGCTACAAGCGCCAGGGTTACATGCGCGAGGCGATCGGCGGCGTGGTGCAACATGCCTTCCACCGCATGGACCTGAGTCGGATCGAGGCCGCCTGCCTGCCCGAGAATACCCCCTCGCGCCGCCTGCTGGAAAGCGCCGGGTTCAAATACGAGGGGGTGGCGCAAAGCTATCTTCAGATCGACGGCCGCTGGCGTACCCATGTCCTTTACGCCTCGCTGCGTCTGGACCGGCGCGGGCGCACCGAGGCGGGGTAGGGGAAGCTTTTGCCCGATAGGGGGGCTCTGCCCCCGCCGCCGGAGGGCGGCAAGTGGAGGGATTAGGGGGCTCTGCCCCCGCCGCCCTGCGGGCGACTCCCCCTGGATATTTTTCGCAAACGAGAAGGCAGGGCCGGGGCGCGCGGGCGGCCAGGGTGGTGAAAAGGCGGGCAGCACGGGGGTGTGATCGAGGCCTCACGCGGGCGTGAGGGCCGCCGGGCGGGCGGGGCGTGCTAGGCTGGGTGCAGGAGGATCCGCCGATGTTTCGACGCCTGCTGGCCCTGTGGGCCGTCCCGCTCCTGCCGGTCCTGGCGCCGCTGCCTGTCGCGGCCCAGGTGCCGGTCAGCCATTGCATCGCCATCGCCCGCGACCTGCCGGGCGCGCGGCTGGTGCAGCTGGCCTCGTTCCGCGATCCCTTGCCGGACTATACCGTGCGGATCAGCTATCTGACCCATTCCGCCTTCCTGATCCAGTCGCCCGGGGGCGTCGGCGCGGTCACCGACTATCCGGGCTATATCGGCACCGCCGATTACCTGCCCGACGTGGTCACCATGAACCACGCCCATTCCAGCCATTTCTCCGCCTTCCCCGATCCGGCCATCCCCCATGTGCTGCCCGGCTGGTCCGAGGACTTCGGCCAGCCGGTCTCGCATATGCTTCAGGTGGGGGACATGCTGGTGCGCAACGTGTCCACCGACATCCGTTCGCGCCTGGGCGGGGTCGAGGCAAACGGCAATTCCATCTTCATCTTCGAGGTCGGGGGCCTGTGCATCGGCCATCTGGGCCATCTGCATCATGAACCCAACGACCAGCAATATGCCGCCATCGGTCGGCTGGATGTGGTCATGGTGCCGGTCGACGGCGGGCTGACCCTGGACACCGCCAGCATGGTGCGGGTGGTGGAACGACTGCGCGCCTCCATCGTGCTGCCGATGCACTGGTTCTCGGGCGCCAGCCTGGGCGCCTTCCTCGACCGTCTGTCGGGCGATTTTGCCATTGAGCTGCGCGACGACAATTCACTGGAGGTCTCGCTGCGCGACCTGCCGGAGCGGCCCACCATCCTGGTGCTGCGCCCCGAGGCGCTGCGCGATCCGGGCTAGCGGTCCGCGGTGCGCAGGGGCCGTTTCGTCAGCTCGGCGCGCAGGGCCTCGGTCAATACCTCGGGGCTTTGGTCCGCCTCGATCGCCAGGCGGCGCAGGCGGAAGTGGATGCGCGCCATGTCCTGGTAATAGCTGGTATAGGCATAGTTCACGGCGGCCCCTGCCGCCGCCCCCAGCACCGGCACGGTCTGCGCCGCCAGCTTCTGGCCCAGGGCCGCGGCCAGGCGCGGTGCGACCGAACTGATCAGCCCGTGCAGCGTGGTCCCGGTCAGGGTCAGGCGGGTGGCCAGAAAGGCCGTCTCGGCGCCGTCATCCTCGGCCAGCGGCCCGGCGGCGGCAAAGACCCGCAGGCTGTCGAACTGCACATTGGCCTCGGCCGGGTCGAACCCCTCGGCCGCCGCCACGCCTTGGATCGAGCGCAAGAGCACCGTGGTGGTCACCGGCAGTTCCGCCAGGGCCGAGGGCAGGCCGCCCAGGCCCCCCGCCGCGCCCAGCCCCGTGGTCACCACCCGGTCCAGCCAGCCGGGCTGGTCACCGACCAACCCGCGCGAACGTTGCGCGGCGGCCATCGCCGCCTCCAGCGCCGCTTCGGTGGCCCGGTCAAGGCGGCCACGCACCCCCTGGGGCAGGCGCTCCAGCAGCCCTTCGGCGCGGGTGCCCAGCAGGGTCAGCACCTGCAAGCCCGGCCCGCCCGCGCGCCGGTGCAACCGTGCCAGGGCGGCGATCTCTTCGGCCAGCTCGGGCGGCAGGGCCAGGGGGGTGGGGTCGGCTGCGGTCATCGGATCCTCCGTCTTGCTGTCCAGATGGGGGCGCTGCGGCCCAAAGGAAAGGGGCGCCCCTGCGCGGATCCGGGCGCGCGCCCCTTTCTTCTCATTGCCAGAAATATCCCGGGGGGGGGGCGGCGCAGCCGCGACGGGGGTAGAGCCCCCCTGGCGCGTCCCCAGACAAGGCGCCCTCAGGCGGCGCGGGTCACCTCGCCCGCCAGCCCATCCCAGGCGCCGGGGGTCAGTTCCAGCCCCAGCACCCGGTCGGGGTTGGTGGGCGGCGGCATGACGATGTGATCCAGCTTGGCAAAACCGAAACGCGAGTAATAGGGCGCGTCGCCGACCAGCAGTACCCGGTCCCAGCCGCTATCGCGCGCCGCGTGCAGCGAGGCGTTGATCAGCAGACCGCCCAGACCCTCTCCCTGGTGGGTCGGGTGCACCGCCACCGGACCCAGCAACAGCGCAGGCTGCCCCGCCGCGCGCACCGGCCAATAGCGGATCGCGCCGCCGACCACCCCTTCGCCATCGCGCGCCAGCTGGCACAGCCCGGCCACCGGCGCGACCCCGTCGCGCAGCCGGTAGGAACTCAGCGCGCTGCGCCCCGGGGCGAAACAGAGATCGTACAACGCTTCGACCTCCCACCAGTCATCCGCGGTTTCGGGGGAGAGGGTGAACATCGTCTCTGCGCTCTTGCTCAGTCTTTTGGGTTGGAAAGGGGCCTATCACGGGATTACCTCATGGGCAAACCCACCGGAGAGACGCATGTTCTACGCACCCAAAGACGGCCACGGCCTGCCGCACAACCCGTTCAAGGCGCTGGTGGCGCCGCGCCCGATCGGCTGGATTTCCACCCGGGGCGCCCTGGGCGACAACCTGGCCCCCTATTCCTTCTTCAACGCCGTGGCCGACACGCCGCCGCAGGTGATGTTCGCCTCGACCGGGGCCAAGGCCGACCGGCCCGCCAACAAGGACAGCGTGGCGCAGATCCGCGAGACCGGGGTGTTCTGCTGCAACATCGTCTCCTACGCCCTGCGCGACGCGATGAACGCGAGTTCCGCCGCCCTGGCCGCGGGCGAGGACGAGTTCGCCGCCGCCGGTCTGGAAAAGGCCCCTTGCCAGCTGATCGACTGCGCCCGGGTGGCGGCGGCGCCTGCGGCGCTGGAATGCCGCATGACCCAGATCGTCGAGCTGGCAGGCGCGGCCAACACGATGGTCATCGGCGAGGTGGTGGGCGTGCATATCGCCGACGAGGCCCTGACCGAGGGCCAGTTCGACGTGGCCAGGGTGCAGACCCTGTCGCGCCTGGGCTATCGCGACTATTCCGCCGTGCGCGAGCTTTTCTCGCTGAACCGTCCGGGCCAGATCTGAGGCCCCGCCCACGCGGTTTGCGCGCGGGCCCCGCCCATGCTATCAGACAGGCGCAGCCACAGGAGGGCATGATGGACCAGCACCTTTGAAACCCTGAAATCTTTCACGCGTTTTCGAAGGAGGCCCCATGCCTTACACCCTTCCCGATCCGGGCTGCGCCCATCCCATCCGTCTGCCCGATGGCACCGCCCATCCCGGCACCGCCTATCTCAAGCTGCTGATCACCCATCCGCAGTTCGAGGTGGGCGACTATACCTATGCCGCCGATTTCGACCCGCCCCAGGATTGGGCGGCGCGGCTGGCTCCCTATCTGTTCCCCTTCAGCCAGGAACGGCTGGTGATCGGGCGCTTTTGCCAGATCGCCCATGGGGTGCGTTTCCTCACCTCCTCGGCCAATCACGCGATGGATGGCCTGTCGACCTATCCCTTCCCGGTCTTCGGCGCCGAGGTGCCCGAGGGCTATCAGCCCGATCGGCGTGATACGGTGATCGGCCATGACGTCTGGCTGGGGCATGGGGCCATGGTGCTGCCCGGGGCGCGGATCGGCGACGGGGTGATCGTCGGCGCGGGCGCGGTGGTCGGCGGCACGGTGCCGGACTATGCCATCGTCGCGGGCAACCCGGCTCGGGTGGTGCGGATGCGCTTTGCGCCCGCCGATATCGCCCGGCTGAAGGCCCTGGCCTGGTGGCACTGGCCCGCGCTGGTGATCGCGACCGCCCGCGCCGCGCTGGAGGCCGGGGATCTGGCCGCGCTGGAGGCCCTGGCGCCCTAGGGCGTCTCGTGGCGGTGCTCTGCCACAAGGGTGGAGATCAGCGCCTGGGCCGTGGCGGCCTGGCGCGGATTGCCATCCTGGCCCGCCAGTACCTTGGCTGCCTTCCACAGGGCCCAGCCCCGGGCACGAGCCCAGGTTGCGGGATCCAGCGGCGGCGCGGCGCGGAAGGCGGCGCGAGAGGGACCCTCGAAGAGGGTCCAGGCGATGGTCAGATCGCAAGCCGGATCGCCCAAGGCCAGGTTGCCGAAGTCGATCACCGCGATCAGTTCCCCGCCGCGCTGCAACAGGTTGTCGGGGGCCAGATCCCCATGCAGCAACACCGGCGCCCCGGTCCAGCGCGCGGCCCGTGCCCGATCCCACAGCGCCCGCGCGCCCGCCTGGTCGATGCGCGCGCCCAGGGCGCGCAACGCGGCCTCGGTCTCCTCTGCATAGATCGCCAGATCGCCGCCGCGATGGAAATTGCGCGGCCCCGGCCAGGGGGTGGGCAGATCGGCGGGCAGCGAGATCTGCTGCAAGGCGCCCAGGAACCCCGCCAGGCGCTCTGCCGTCGATACCGGATCGGCCAGATCGGCCAGGCAGACCGGCGCACCCGGGATCCACTGGCTGATCAGCCAGGGCCAGGGGTAGCCCTCGCCCTTCACCCCCATGGCCAGGGGCTGCGGGATGGCCAGCGGCAGGGCCGGGGCCAGGGCGGGCAAGAGCGCCTTTTCCATCGGCACTTGATCGGCATAGCGCCGCGCCGAGGGCAGCCGCACCACCTTGTCGCGGCCCAGCCGGAAACAGCGGTTCGACCAGCCGCCAGGCACGATCGGCACGACCGCCTCGGCCCGCCATTCGGGAAACTCGGCGGCGATCAGACGCGCCACATCCGCCACGCCGGGGGCGATGCGCCCGTCCTCATCTTCAAGAAAACTCATGCCCGCAGGGATAGGCGGGGCAGATCACAGGGACGTGACGCTCCGGCCTGCTCCGTCGCCGGAGGGCGACAGGTAGAAGGGGGCAGGGGGCTCTGCCCCCGTCGCCGGAGGCGACAAGTGGCAAGAGAGGGGGGCTCTGCCCCCCGGCCGCGCGTGTCGCGCGACTCCCCCCCCCGGGATATTTTTGGCAAGCGAGAAGAGGGGGGCGGGGCGCGCCGAGGCCGCGTTGCGCCCGTTGACCTCCTTTGCAGCCGGGGTGCCTTCAGGGCTTCTTAGTGCGCCCCGCTCTCTTCTCATTGGCAAAAATATCCCGGGGGTGAATTGAGGCCCCTGGCCTCAAGAGGGGGCAAAGCCCCCGTCCCCCGCCCCCAAAAGCGAAACGGCCGATGCGCGGGGACGCGTCGGCCGTTCGAAGCTTTGCGAAGGGGAGGGCGCCTAGTGCCCGCCCAGGATCCCGGTGCGGACGTGGTAATCCACCGCCAGTTCGTAATCGGGATCGTCATCGCTATCGACCATCAGATGCCCGGCCTTCTTCAGCAGCTTGTGGCAATCGCGGCTGAGGTGGCGCAGTTGGATGGTCTTGCCCTCGGCCTCGTATTTCGCCGCCACCGCCTCGATGGCTTGCAGCGCCGATTGGTCCACCACGCGGCTGTCGTTGAAATCCAGGATCACCAGCGACGGATCCTCCTGCGGCTTGAACAGCTCGATGAAGCCGTCGGTCGAGCCGAAGAACAGCGGGCCGGTGATCTGGTAGACCTTGGCCCCTTCCGGGGTCACATGGGTCGAGGCCGAGATGCGACGCGCGGCGTTCCAGGAATAGGTCAGCGCCGAGACGATGACGCCCGCCACCACCGCCGTGGCCAGGTCGGTCATCACCGTCACCACGGTGACCAGGATGATCACCACCGCATCGGTCAGCGGCACGCGGGTCAGGATCTTGAAGCTGTTCCAGGCGAAGGTGCCGATCACCACCATGAACATCACGCCGACCAGCGCCGCCAGCGGGATCTGTTCGATCAGCGGCGCGGCAAAGAGGATGAAGATCAGCAGCATCAGCGCCGCGAAGATCCCCGCGATCCGCGTCCGGCCGCCCGATTTCACGTTGATCATCGACTGGCCGATCATGGCGCAGCCGCCCATGCCGCCGAAGAAGCCGGTGATCACATTCGCCGTGCCCTGGGCCACGCATTCCTGGGATGCGCCGCCCTTCTGGCCGGTCATCTCGCCCACCAGGTTCAGGGTCAGCAGGCTTTCGATCAGGCCGACGGCGGCCATGATGATGGCATAGGGCAGGATGATTTGCAGGGTTTCCCAGGTGAAGGGCACCATGGGGATGTGGAAGGGCGGCAGGGTGCCCTCGATGCCCGCCATGTCGCCCACGCGCGGCACGTCCAGGCCGAAGGCGATGACGATGACGGCGGTGATCAGGATGCCGGCCAGGGGCGCCGGGATCAGCTTAGTCAGCCGCGGGATGAAGTGGATCACCGCCATGGTCAGCGCCACCAGCCCCAGCATGGCCCACAGTTGCAGACCCGAGAGCCATTCACCCCCCGCCGCGCCATGGCCGCCTGCCTCGGTGGTGCCGGGCACCTTGAATTGGCTGAGCTGCGCCAGGAAGATCACGATGGCCAGCCCGTTGACGAAGCCCAGCATCACCGGATGCGGCACCAGGCGGATGAATTTCCCCCACCTCATGAAACCGACGAAGATCTGGATCAGCCCCATCAGGACCACGGCGGCAAAGAGATATTCGATGCCATGCGTGGCCACCAGCGACACGATGACCACGGCAATGGCCCCGGTCGCGCCGGAAATCATGCCGGGACGCCCGCCCAGAACGGCGGTGACCAGCCCGATGATGAAGGCGGCATAGAGGCCGACCAGCGGGTGCACATTGGCCACGAAGGCAAAGGCCACGGCCTCGGGCACCAGGGCCAGGGCCACGGTGAGGCCCGACAAGAGCTCGATCCGCAGCCGGTCCGGAGAGAAGCTGTCGTTCGTGGTCGGCGCGAGGCGCAGGTCGGGCAGGGTGATGCGATCGGCGAATCTCGCCAGAATGGCTTTGCGCATGTCTCGTCCTGTCTGGGATGTCTGTTCCTGGTCCCGATAGCGGTTTTGCCGCATTGCGGCAACCTCGGACCCTGTGAAAGCTGAGGTTTCGGGCCGCTGTGGCCCTGCCGCTTGCAGGTCGGGCGGGGCCGCGCCAAGCTGACGGCAAGCGATAAGGAAAGGGCAGGGCATGACGGGCGTCAAACTGGCGGTGATCGGCGGATCGGGGATCTATGACATCGAGGGGCTGGAGGGCGCCACCTGGCAGCAGGTCGAGACCCCCTGGGGCGCGCCCTCGGACGCGATCCTGACCGGGCGCCTGGCGGGGCTCGATATCGCCTTCTTGCCGCGCCACGGGCGGGGCCACCCCCTGCCGCCGACCGAGGTGCCCTATCGCGCCAATATCGCCGCGCTGAAACAAATCGGGGTCAGCCATGTTCTGTCGGTCTCGGCGGTAGGATCCTTCTGCGAGGAGATGGCGCCGGGGGATTTCGTCCTCGTCGACCAGTTCATCGACCGCACCGTGAACCGCGCCAAGACCTTCTTCGAGGCCGGGCTGGTGGCCCATGTCTCGGTCGCCCATCCGGTCTGTGCCGACCTGGCCGCCCGGGCGGCGGTGGCGGCGCGGGGCGCGGGCGTCAGGGTGCACGAGGGCGGGACCTATCTGGCGATGGAGGGGCCGCAGTTCTCGACCCTGGCCGAAAGCCGGATGTATCGCGAAAGTTGGGGCGCCGACGTGATCGGCATGACCAACATGCCCGAGGCCAAGCTGGCCCGCGAGGCCGAGCTGCATTACGCCTCTGTCGCCATGGTCACCGATTACGACAGCTGGCACCCCGATCATGGCGAGGTCGATGTGACCGAGATCCGCCGGGTGCTGGCCGCCAATGGCGCCCATGCCCGCGCCACCGTGGCGGCGCTGGCCGCCGATCTGGCGGGGGCCGATCCGGTGGGTTGCGCCACGGGCTGCGCCCGGGCGCTGGATCACGCGCTGCTGACCGCCCCTGCGGCGCGCGATCCGGCGGTCGTGGCCAAGCTGGGCGGCATCGCCGGGCGCGTGCTGGGGTAGGGATGGTGGGTTGCACCCACCCTACGCCCCTCGCTGTCCCAGTGGCCCGCTTGGTCCAACCGGCGAGAGAGCCGGGCGGCGGCACCTGCCCTTGCGCTTCGTCCGCCGCTCGGGCATGTCGCAGGCGTTTGTGTCGCAGAGCCAGGAGCCACCGATGAAGACCCTCGAAGACTATATCCGCGTCACCCCGGATTTCCCGAAACCGGGGATCGTCTTCCGCGACATCTCGACCCTGGTGGCCGATCCCGAGGGGATGCGCCTGTGCGTGTCGCAGCTGGCCGCACCCTATCGCGCGGCGGGCATCGACCGGGTCGCGGGGCTGGAGGCGCGGGGCTTCATCCTGGGCGCCGCACTGGCGCTGGAACTGGGCAAGGGCTTCCTGCCGATCCGCAAGAAGGGCAAGCTGTCGGGCCCGGTGATCGGGGAAAGCTATGCGCTGGAATATGGCGAGGCGGCGATCGAGATGAACGACGACGTGCTGGCGCCGGGTGAACGCGTGCTGATGGTCGATGACCTGCTGGCCACCGGCGGCACCGCCGAGGCCGGGATCAAGCTGGTCGAACGGGTCGGCGCCCAGGTGGTCTCTTGCGCCTTCGTTGTGGACCTGCTGGAGGTGGGCGGCCGGGCGCGCCTGGAAGGGCTTGGGATGGAGGTCTTCAGCCTGCTGCGCTATTGACCTGGCCCCCTCTGCGCAGCCGTTAACCTTCTGGAAAGACCTTCCGGCCTATCTCTTGATCGCCGGTCATGGGAGCCGGTCCTGCTTGCACCAGGTCCCAAGGGGCCGACCGCGCCCTGCCATTCCCCCGGCAGGGCGCGTTTTCTGTGCCGGGCGCCTCGGGGCATCGGGGCATCGGGGCAGGGGGCTCTGCCCCCCGTCTCCGTCCCGGAGACACCCCCCGGGATATTTTTGGCAATGAGAAAGGAAGGGGGGGGCAGTCGCCCAAAGCCCAGGGCGCTCGCTTCGGCGGGAACGTCTGCCAACAAAGGGGGGCGCCTGGACCCACGCGCCGCGCCCCTTCTTCTCGCTTGCCAAAAATATCCCGGGGGAGTCGCCCGCAGGGCGGCGGGGGCGGAGCCCCCTTTTTCCTTCCATTTGCCGCCCTCCGGCGGCGGGGGCAGAGCCCCCTTGTCCCGAGATTTGCCGCCGTCCGGCGGCGGGGGCAACGCCGTTCAGCCCTCGGCGCGCAGCACGGCCCCGGGGTTGAGGATGCCGTTGGGATCGAAGAGCCGCTTGATGCCGCGCATCATGTCCAGCTTCACCGGGTCGCCGTAGCGTTCCAGGTCTTCGACCTTCAGCCGCCCGACCCCGTGTTCCGCCGAGAAAGAGCCGCCATAGCCCGCCACCAGCCCGTGGATCAGGTCCATGATGGCGCGCTTGGCGCCCAGGTGGGCGGCCTTGTCCTCGCCGACGGGGGGGAAGACGTTGTAATGCAGGTTGCCGTCGCCCAGGTGGCCGAAGCAGTTCAGCCGGTAGGGGCCGAGGTCCGCCAGTTTCGCCCGGCCTTCGTCGATGAACTCGGGCAGGGCCGAGAGGGGTAGGGAAATGTCATGGGACGAGATCGCGCCGATGGCGCGGTTGGCCTCGGGGATCGCCTCGCGCAGGTGCCACAGCGCATCGGCCTGGGCCTCGGACTGGGCGATCACCCCGTCGCTGACCAGATCGGCCTCGAAGGCCGCCTCGAGGATGCCCGCCATCATGCCCTCGGCGTCGCCGCTGCCCGACAGGCCCACCTCGGTCAGCACCATCCAGTCGGGCGCCGGGTGGAAGGGGCGGCGGATGTCGGGCAGGGTCTCTTCCAGAAAGCGGAAGCTTTGGCCCGAGATCAGCTCGAACCCCGAGATCTGTTCGCCCGCGTGATCGCGCGCCAGGGCCAGCAGTTTCAGCGCCGCGGCGGGCGAGGGCACCACCAGCATGGCCGTGGCCCGGTGGGTGGGGCGCGAAAACAGCTTCAGCGCCGCGCCGGTGATCACGCCCAGCGTGCCTTCGGAACCCACCAGGAGGTTGCGCAGATCGTAGCCGGTGTTGTCCTTCCGCAGCCGGGTCAGCGTATGCATCACCCGCCCGTCGGCCAGCACCGCCTCGATGCCCAGACACAGCTCACGCGTATTGCCGTAGCGCAGCACGTTTAGACCGCCCGCGTTGGAGGCCAGCGCCCCGCCGATCCGGGCCGAGCCCTGGGCGCCGAAGGACAGCGGGAAGAGGCGGTTCACCGCTTCGGCGGCGCGGTGCAGCTCTTCGACCACCACGCCCGCGTCGGCGGTGATGACGTTCTCTTCCGCATCCACCCGGCGGATCCGGGTCATCCGTTCCAGCGACAGGATCAGCGGCGCGGGGCCTTCGGGCATGACCTGGCCCGCCACCAGACCGGTGCCGCCGCCATAGGGCACCACCGCGACCCGCGCCGCATTGGCCGCCGCCAGAACGGCCGAGACCTCTTCGGTGCTGCCCGGGGCCACCACCATGCCCGCCTGGCCGCGATAGGCGCCGCGCAGCTCGCGGGTGTAGGGCTCGGTCTCCTCGCGCAGGGCCTGCGGCGGCAGCAGGGTGCGCAGGCGGGCGCGGAAGGCGTCATCGACGGGGAACAGGTGGGACATGGGCGCGGTCTTCAGGTCTTCAGGACGAGGTGTTGCGGAGATGGTCGAGCACGGCGCGGCGCACGCTTTGTTCGCCCCGGGCGGCGGCCTCTTCGATGACCTCGCGCAGGGCGATCAGGTCGACGCGCAGCAAGAGCGATTTCACCGGCCCGATCGAGGCGGGGCGCATCGACAGGGCGCGCAGGCCCATGGCGGCCAGGCAGACGGCTTCGAGCGGGCGGCCCGCATCCTCGCCGCAGAAGGACAGCGGCGTGCCGGTCTCTTCGCAGCGTTCGACGATCCGTTGCAGGAAGGTCAGGAAACTGACGTTCAGCGTGTCATAGCGCCGCCGCACCCGCTCATTCTCGCGGTCGGCGGCGAAGAAGAACTGCTTCAGGTCGTTGCCGCCGATCGACAGGAACTCGACCTCTTCGAAGAAGGCCTTCGGCGCGAAGGCCAGCGAGGGCGTTTCCAGCATGGCGCCGACCTCGATGGTCTCGGGCAGGACGTGTCCCAGGATGCGTTCGCGTTCCAGGGTACGCTCCAGCTCGGCCTTGGCGGCGCGGTATTCGTCGTATTGCGCCACGAAGGGGAACATCACCGTCAGCGGGCGTCCGTTCGCCGCGCGGATCAGCGCCTGCAACTGCATCCGCATCACGCCGGGCTTGTCCAGGCCCACGCGGATGGCGCGCCAGCCCAGGGCGGGGTTCGGCTCATCCGCCGGTTTCATGTAGCTCAGCACCTTGTCCGAGCCGATGTCGAGGGTGCGGAAGACCACCCGCTTGCCGCCCGCGTTGTCCAGCACATGGGCATAGATCTGCTTCAGCTCGGTGCGGGTGGGCATCTTGTTGCGGATCAGGAATTGCAGCTCGGTCCGGAACAGGCCCACCCCCTCGGCGCCAGAGCTTTCCAGGCTGGGCAGGTCGGCCATCAGACCGGCGTTCATGGTCAGCGAGATGCGGCTGCCGCATTTCGTGACCGCGGGCGTGTCGCGGATGCTGGCGTAGCGTTCCTGGGCCTTGGCCTGCATGGCGATCTTGTCGCGGAAGGCGGTGGTAACGGTGTCCTCGGGGCGCAGGTGGGCGATGCCCTGGTCGCCGTCCAGCATGATGTGATCGCCGTTCAGCGCCTCGTTGGTGATGTCCTTGGCGTGGATCACCAGCGGAATGGCCAGGGCGCGGGCCACCACGGCGGCATGGCTGCCGACGCTGCCCTGTTCCAGCACGATCCCGCGCAGCGAGCGACCGTAGTCCAAGAGTTCCGCCGGGCCGATATTGCGCGCCACCAGGATGGGGTCGGCGGGCATTTCCGCCCCGGTCTGGGTGCCCTGGCCGGTCAGGATGCGCAGCAGGCGGTTGGACAGGTCATCCAGGTCATGCAGCCGTTCGCGCAGATAGGGGTCCGAGGCCGTGGACAGGCGCAGCCGTGCCTGGGTCTGTTCCTTTTCCACCGCCGCCTCGGCCGACAGGCCCGAGGTGATGTCGGCCTGCATCCGCCGCATCCAGCCCTTGGAATTGGCGAACATCCGGTAGGCCTCGAGCACCTGAAGGTGTTCGGCATCGGCGCTGGCCCCTTCCAGCATCTGATCGACCGAGACCCGCAGCCGGTCGACCGCCTCGGTCAGCCGCTCGGCCTCTTTCACCGGATCCTCGGCAATGGGGTTGGTGATCACCACGCGCGGTTCGTGCAGCCAGACATGCCCCTCGGCAGATCCCTCCTGGGCGCAGCTGCCGCGGAACAGAACCGGCTTCGTGTGCCGCGCCGACAGGGCGGCGCTGTCACCGATGAAGGCGCCCAGCTCGGCCATCTCGGCCAGTACCATGGCGACGACTTCCAGCGCGTAAAGCTCTTCCTCGGTGTATTTGCGTGCCTCTTTCGACTGCACCACCAGCACGCCCAGGGTCTCGCCCAGACGCTGGATCGGCACCCCCGCAAAAGAGCTGTAAATCTCTTCGCCGGTCTCGGGCATGTAGCGGAAGCCGGTTTCGGAGGGGGCATTGGCGGTGTTGACGATCTTGGCGGTGCGCGCGACGCGGCCCACCAGGCCCTCGCCCAGGCGCATCCGCGTCTGATGCACCGCTTCAGCGTTCAGGCCCTCGGTGGCGCAAAGTTCCAGCGTTTCGGCATCGCGGAACAGGTAGACCGAGCAGACCTCGGTATGCATGGAAGAGGCGATCAGGGCGGTGATCCGGTCGAGCCGCGCCTGGCCATGGGCGTCTTCGGCCATGACCTCTCGCAGACGGCCGAGCATCTGCCGGCTGTCGGTCTGGTGCTCTGTGCTCATGTCCCCGGCTTCGCCTCCGATCGCTGCCGCCCGACTAGACCACAAAGTCCAGCAAAGTGAAATGCATAAGAGCGACGTAAAGGGTGGACGGATTGCGACCTTTTGCCGATAGGCCCGGGGTTTGGGCAGCTGGGGCAGGTGACTGCCCGGACAGCAAAACGCCCCCGTCCCGAGGGGCGGAGGCGTCGGAAAGGGGTGCCCTGGCCGGTGGCCGGGCAGTCGGGCCTCAGGCCTTTTCCAGCTCGAAGGCGTCGTGCAGGGCCTGCACGGCCAGTTCCATGTACTTACGTTCGATCAGCACCGAGATCTTGATCTCGGAGGTGGCGATGACCTTGATGTTAATGCCCTCGTCAGAGAGCACCTTGAACATCTTCGCGGCCACGCCGGACTGGCTGCGCATCCCGATGCCCACGGCCGAGACCTTGCAGACCTCGGTGTCGGCTTCCAGCGCCTCGAAGGCCAGGTCGCCCGCCGCCTTGGCATCGTTCAGCGCCTTCTCGGCGCGCTTCACCTGGTCGATCGGACAAGAGAAGGTCATGTCGGTCAGACCTTCCTCGCTGATGTTCTGGATGATCATGTCGACGTTGACGCCGGCCTCGGACAGCGGCCCGAAGATCGCGGCGGCGATGCCGGGGGTGTCGGCGACCGACACAAGGGTCATCTTCGCCTCTTCGCGCGAGAAGGCGATGCCGTTGACGACGTTGGATTCCATGATGTCCTCCTCGGCACAGACAAGGGTGCCGGCTGTGTCGGATTGTTCCTCGAAACTCGACAGAACGCGCAGTTTGACGTTGTAACGCATGGCCAGCTCGACCGAGCGGGTCTGCAAGACCTTGGCGCCCAGCGAGGCCAGCTCCAGCATCTCCTCGAAGGCGATACGGTCCAGCTTGCGCGCCTTGGGCGCGACGCGGGGGTCGGTGGTGTAGACGCCGTCGACATCGGTGTAGATGTCGCAGCGCTCGGCGTCGAAGGCGGCGGCAAAGGCCACGGCGGTGGTGTCGGACCCGCCCCGGCCCAGGGTGGTGATGCGGCCCTCGGGCGAGATGCCCTGGAAGCCCGCGACCACGGCCACCTTCATCCCCTCGCCGAACTTGGCCAGGATGTTGTCGGTGGGAATCTCTTCGATCCGCGCCTGGGAATGGGCGCTGTTGGTCTTCAGCGGCACCTGCCAGCCCTGCCAGGAGCGTGCGGGCACGTCCATTTCCTGCAAGGTCAGGGCCATCAGCCCGGCGGTGACATTCTCGCCCGAGCTGACCACGGCGTCATATTCGCGCGCGTCATACATCGGGCTGGTCTCGTTGACCCAGCCGACGAGTTCATTGGTCTTGCCGGACATGGCCGAGACGATGACGATCACGTCATAGCCCTTGGCCACTTCGACGCCGACGCGTTTTGCCGCGCGGCGGATCCGGTCGAGGTTGGCGACGGAGGTGCCGCCGAATTTCATCACGAGAACAGGCATGCCGGTCTCAAACCCCGTGGTTGGGAGAAGCTGCGCGCCGGTTTACGCATGGACGGGGTCCGGCGCAAGCGCGATTGCGCCGCTTTGCGCGCCGGGCGCGGCCGCCAGCCCAGGCCGGGGGCGCCGCGCCCTGGCGGCTCAGTAGGGGATCGGCGCGCCGTCGTAGCCCTCGAAACAGCCAGTGGTGGCGGGCGACAGGGCGTCGAAGCGCGCGATCAGCCCGGCGGCCGAGGTGGGCGCGTCGATATCGGCGCCTGCGCCGCCCATGTCGGTCTGCACCCAGCCCGGGTGATAGGCGCCCACGGCGATGCCTTCGGGGGCCAGATCGGTGGCCAGGTTGCGCGCCAGGTTCACCGCCGCCGCCTTGGAGGCGCGGTAGATATAGGATCCGCCCGGGGCGCGCTGCTGGCTGCCCATGGCCGAGGCAATGATGGCGACCCGCGCGGGACGCGCCGCGCGCAGCTGCGGCAACAGGGCCTGCACCGTCAGGAAGGGGCCCGCCACATTGACCTGCATTTCCCGCGCCCAGGTCTGGGCGTCGTATCCGGTCTCCAGGCTTTGGCCCTTGTCCAGATAGACCCCGGCGTTGCAGATCAGCAGATCCACCGGCGCCGTGACCTGATCCGCCAGGGCGGCCAGTTGCGCGGGGTCGGTCACGTCCAGGGCCAGCAGGCCCGCGCCGCCCCGGGTCGCGGTGCCGGTCACGGTCTCGCCGCGTGCCTCGTACTGACGTTTAAGCTCGGCGCCGATGCCGCGGCTGGCGCCGGTGATGACGATATGCATGAAAGCCCCTCCTTGGTTGCCGAAGGCCTAGCGCGGGGGGCGCTGCGGGGCAATGGAAAGGGGAATATACGACGCAGGGGCCATAGCCTCCGGCAGGGTGGGGGCCTTGCCCCCCTTGGGCCTTGCCGGCCCAATTCCCCCCGCGAGTATTTTCAGCCCCGTGACGGGAGCAGGGCGCGCCCCTGGGGAGGTCGTGGGCCTTTAGCGGGGAGGTGGCTGTGCGTCGGCTGTGGTGCTCAGTTGGTCTTGCGGCCCGGGGCGAAGGGCAGGGGCAGCACCGGCACGCCCTCTTCGATCAGGGCGCGGGCCTCTTCCGGCTTGGCCTCGCCATAGATCGGGCGGTCGGGCTTCTCGCCCTCGTGGATCGCCCGTGCCTCTTTGGCGAAGTTGCCGCCCACGTAGGTGGCGTTCTCCTCGACCCGGCGGCGCAGGGCGCGCAGGGCCTCTTCGGCCTCGGATCCCGGGGTGGACAGGGGCCGGGCCGGGGCCTCGGCGCGGGGAACCTCTGGGGCGCTTTCGGGCGGCGGGGCCGCAGCGGCGCTGCGCGAGGGGCGCACACGCGGCGCCATCAGCGCCTTTTCCACGGCGGTGGAGCCGCAGACGGGGCAGGCGACATGACCCGCCGACAGCAGGCTGTCGAAGGCGGCAGAGCTTTGGAACCAGCTGTTGAAGCCGTGCCCCTGGTCGCATTTCAGGTCGAAGTTGATCATCCCGTCAGATCCGCTCAGTGATCCTCTTGAGATAGAGAGATTTCGGGCGGATGCAAGAATCCAACCGGCGTCCGCCGCCGTCCGTCCCGCGCGGGCCTAGTTGCGCAGCTTGGAGGGATCGAAGGTCTTCAGGATGCGGGCCAGTTCCGGTTCGGCCACGGCCCGCGCGGCCTTCTTGCGCGAGAACCACTTGCGCTTGCGCTCTCCGGCCTCGGGGTATTCTGCCTTCAGCAGGCGCACATGCACCGGATAGACGATGCCGACGCAGGCGAGATCCGCGCCGCCCTCGACCGCCTTCATGTAGGGAAAAAGCCCCAGCGAGGTTTCCGAGACGCGCCCGATCACCCCGGCCTCTTCATAGGCTTCGCGCAGGGCCGCCTTGCCGGGGGTGCGCGATTTCATCGGCCAGCCCTTGGGCAGGATCCAGCGCTTGGTGCCGCGCGAGGTGATCAGCAGTATCTGCGGCTTGTCCTTCACGATCCGATAGCACAGCGCGCAATACTGCGTCTGCACCGGCTTGCCGGTGCTGTCATGGGCCTGAAATGTGGTCTGCCAAAGCGCGCTCAACCTGAAGGCCTTCGTTCTGAAAGGGGCCGGTCCGGGGGGATCCCTCGTCCCGAGGATGACAGCCAAGTATGAAGCCCCGGTAAAGGTCGGAAAAGGCCTGTATACAGGATTGGGGCCGAAACCCTACGGTTTCGCGCTCTATGTTGTGGATAAGCCGCGCTTCGCCTACCAGATGGGCGGCGAAGCGCGGGCCGCAGTTGGGTCTAGCGGTCGCTGACCTGCCAGCGCGGGTTGATCCAGGGTTCCACATTGGCGGGCGCCAGCGGTGTGCGGCCCAGGATATGATCCGAGGCCTTTTCCCCCACCATGATGGTTGGCGCGTTGAGATTGCCATTGGGAATGCGCGGAAAGACCGAACTGTCGGCCAGGCGCAGCCCCTCGACCCCGATCACCCGGGTTTCGGGATCAACCACCGCCATGGGGTCGCTGGCCCGGCCCATTCGGGCGGTGCCGCAGGGGTGATAGGCGCTTTCGGCGTGTTCGCGGATATGGGCGTCGAGCTGGTCGTCGGTCTGCACCTCGGCGCCGGGGCTGATCTCCTTGCCGCGGAAGGGATCGAAGGCCTGCTGGCCGAAGATTTCGCGGGTGACGCGGATGCAATGGCGGAAATCGCGCCAGTCCGAGCCCTCGGACATGTAGTTGAAGAAGATCCGCGGGGCGTCTCTGGGGTCGGCCGATTTCAACGTCACCGCCCCACGAGAGGCAGAGCGCATCGGGCCCACATGGGCTTGGAATCCGTGCCCTTCCGCCGCCGCCTGACCGTCGTAGCGCACCGCGATAGGCAGGAAGTGGAACTGGATGTCGGGATAATCCACCCCGGCGGCCGAGCGGATGAAGCCCGCGCTTTCGAACTGGTTCGAGGCGCCCAGGCCGCGTTTCGTCAGCAGCCATTGCGCCCCGGCGATGGCCTTCCCCCAAAGGTTCCAGTGCTTGTAGAGCGTGATCGGCTGGGTGCTGGCCTGCTGGATATAGAGCTCCAGGTGATCTTGCAGGTTCTGGCCCACGCCGGGACGGTCGGCCACCACCTCGATCCCGTGCTCGCGCAGATGCGCGGCGGGGCCGATACCCGACAGCATCAGGATCTTGGGCGAGTTGATCGAAGAGGCGGCGATGACCACCTCGCGCCGGGCGCGCACGACCTCGATTGTGCCGCCGCGCTCGATCTCCACCCCGGTGGCGCGACCATTTTCGATCACCACGCGGCGGGCGAAACAGCGGATCATCTGAAGGTTCTCGCGTTTCAGCGCCGGTTTCAGATAGGCATTGGCGGTGGACCAGCGGCGGCCCTTCCAGACCGTCTGCTCCATCGGGCCAAAGCCTTCCTGCTTCTCGCCGTTGTAATCCTCGGTGGTCTCGAACCCGGCCTGGCGCCCGGCCTCGACGAAGGCGTGAAACAGCGGGTTTTCGCGCGGGCCTCGGGTGACATGCAGCGGCCCATCCGTGCCACGCCAGCTGGCATCGCCGCCATGGCCGCCGTCATGCCAGGTTTCGGCGCGTTTGAAATAGGGCAGCACATCGGCATAGGCCCAGCCCTGCGCGCCCTGATCCGCCCAGTGGTCGAAGTCGCGGGCGTGGCCGCGCACATAGACCATGCCGTTGATCGAGGACGAGCCGCCGACGACCTTGCCGCGCGGGGTGACCAGGCGGCGCCCGCCCAGCCCGGGCTCCGGTTCCGACATGAAGCCCCAGTCGTAGCGTTTCATGTTCATCGGATAGGAGAGGGCGGCGGGCATCTGGATGAAGGGCCCGGCGTCGGTGCCGCCGAACTCCAGCACCAGCACCTTGTGCTGGCCATCCTCCGACAGCCGCGCGGCCATGACGGACCCCGCCGAGCCCGAGCCGATGATGACGTAATCCGCTTCCATCTGAGTGCTCATGGGGCCCTCAGAACGCCGAGGCCACGTCGCCGGTGGCGACATAGACGGATTTCACCTGGCTGTAATGCTCGATCGCGGCCTTCGAGTTCTCGCGGCCCACGCCCGACATCTTCACCCCGCCGAAGGGGGCCTCGACCGGCGTCAGGTTGTATTCGTTGATCCAGCAGGTGCCCGCCTGAAGCTGGGCCACGACGCGGTGCGCGCGGGTGAAGTCCTTGGTGAACAGACCGGCGGCCAGGCCGAAGGGGGTGTCATTGGCGCGGGTGATCACCTCGTCCTCGTCCTTGAAGGTCAGGATCGACAGGACGGGGCCAAAGATTTCCTCGCGGGCGATGGTCATCTCGTCGGTGACATTGCGGAAGATCGTCGGCTCGATGAAGAAGCCCGGCCCCTCGGGGGCTTTGCCGCCCAGGATCAGCTCGGCCCCTTCCTGCTGGCCGATGCGGATATAGTTCAGCACCTTCTGGCGCTGCGCCTCGGTGATCATCGGGCCGATCTGGGTTTCGGAGTCCAGCGGGTCGCCGGTGATGGCCTGGCGTGTGCGTTCGACCAGCCGTTCGATGAAATCCTCGACGATGTTTTCATGCACGAAGACCCGGGTGCCGTTGGAGCAGATCTGGCCGGTGGAATAGAAGTTGCCGTTGATCGCCGCCGAGATGGCGTTTTCCAGATCGGCATCCTCGAAGATGATCAGGGGCGACTTGCCGCCCAGCTCCATGGTGACATGGCGCAGGCCTTCGGCAGCGGCGGCATAGACCTTTTGCCCCGTGGGCACCGAGCCGGTCAGCGAGACCTTGGCGACACGCGGGTCGCTGACCATCGCGGCGGCGGCGTCGCCATAGCCGTTGACCACGTTGAAGAGGCCCGCGGGCGCCCCCGCCTCGATAAAGATCTCGGCCAGTTTCAACGCGCAAAGGGGCGTCACTTCGGAAGGTTTGAAGACCATCGCATTGCCGCAGGCCAGGGCGGGGGCGGCCTTCCAGGCGGCAATCTGGGTGGGATAGTTCCAGGCGCCGATGCCGAGGCAGACGCCCAGGGGTTCGCGGATCGTATAGACGAAATCGCCCCCCAGGGGGATCGTCTCGCCGGTCAGGGTGGCGGCCAGGCCCGCGTAATATTCCAGCGCCTCGGCCCCCGAGGTGGCATCGGCCACCAGGGTTTCCTGAATGGGCTTGCCGGTGTCGATGCTTTCCAGCTCGGACAGTTCGGCATTGCGTTCCACCAGCAGGTCGGCGGCGCGGCGCAGCACGCGGCCGCGCGCCACGGGGGGCAGGGCGGCCCAGGCCTTTTGCGCCCGCTCGGCCGAGGCCAGGGCGGCCTCGACGATGGCGGGGGTGGCGGCATGCAGGGTCGCGACGGTCTCGCCGGTGGCGGCATAGACGCAGGGGATTTCCCGGCCCGCGGTGTCGTCCACATAGGCGCCGTCGATGAAGTGAGAGCCCTTGGGCTGAACGGATTTCATGGTCATTCTCCGCGGGGATAGCGCTGGTTTTCCTCCAGCACGTTGAGGTCCATGTGATTGCGCATGTAGCGTTCCGAGGCCTTTTGCAGCGGCTCGAAATCCCAGGGGAAATACTCGCCGTTGCGCAGCGCCTCGTAGACGATCAGGCGCCGGGCCTGGCTTTCGCGCACCTCGGCGTCGAAGCGGGGCAGATCCCAATAGTCATCCGCCATCTTTGCAAACCGTTCTTCCACGCTTTGCAAAGCGGGGTCGCCGGCGCGGTTCACCAGTTCGTTCGGATCTTCGGCCAGATTGTAGAGCTGCGGCGGGTCCAGCTCGCAGCGGATGTATTTCCAATCGCCCTGCCGCAGGCCGACCAGCGGCGCGTAGCTGCCTTCGGCGGCATATTCCATGCGGACGGGCGAGGTGCGCGGGGTGCCGTTGGACAGGCCCACCAGGCTTTCGCCATCGGTCCAGGGGGCGATGTCGGAAATGTCGATGCCTGCCAGTTCCGCCAGGGTGGGGGTGACGTCGATGGTCGAGACCGGCGTGTCGACCCGCCCCGGCGCCATGCCAGGTGCGGCCACCATCAGCGGCACCCGGGCCGAGCCTTCGAAGAAGGTCATCTTGAACCACAGGCCCTTGTTGCCCAGCATGTCGCCGTGGTCAGAGACGAACAGCACGATGGTATTGTCCAGCTGCCGGGTCATCTCCAGCGCTTCCATGATCTCGCCGACCTTGTCGTCGAGGTAGGAGATATTGGCGAAATAGGCCCGGCGCGACCGGCGCACGTCCTCCTGGGTGATGTCGAAATTGCGCCAGTCGTTGGCGTCGAAGATGCGCTGCGAATGCGGGTCCAGCTCTGCATAGGGGATCGGCGCCACCTCGGGGTCCAGGTGGTCGCAATCCTCGTAGAGATCCCAGTATTTCTTGCGCGCCACATAGGGGTCGTGGGGGTGGGTGAAGCTGACGGTCATCATCCAGGGCCGGTCGTCCAGGCGGCGGCCCAGGTGGCGCACCTTGGCGCTGGCCTGGAAGGCGACCTCGTCGTCATATTCCATCTGGTTGGTGATCTCGGCCACGCCCGCGCCGGTGACGCTGCCCATGTTGTGATACCACCAGTCGATCCGCTCGCCCGGTTTGCGATAGTCGGGGGTCCAGCCGAAATCGGCGGGGTAGATGTCGGTGGTCAGGCGCTTCTCAAAACCGTGCAGCTGGTCGGGGCCGACAAAGTGCATCTTGCCCGACAGATAGGTCTGATAGCCCGCCCGCCGCAGGTGGTGGGCATAGGTGGGGATGTCAGAGGCAAACTCGGCCGCGTTGTCATAGACCTTGGTGCGCCGCGGCAGCTGGCCCGACATATAGGCGGCCCGGCCTGGCGCGCAGAGGGGGGAGCCGGTGTAGGTATTGGCGAACCGGGTCGAGCGGTCGGCCAGCGCCTTTATATGGGGCGCGTGCAGCCAGTCGGCGGGGCCGTCGGGGAACAGCGTCCCGTTCAGCTGGTCGACCATGAGAATCAGGATATTGGGGCGTTTGCCGCCGGTCTGTGCCGCGGTGTCAGTCACGGGTCGTCCTTTCGAGCCAGAGGGTCAGGTAATCGGCGATGGTCGCCTTGATCGCGTCCCGCCCCGGCACCTGATCCTGAAGGGCAGAGCGGATGTAGAAGCCGTCGATCAGGGCGGCGATGCCCTGGGCGACCTCTTCGGCGGTTGCCTTGGGAAGGATTTTCCTTAGGTCATGCAAAAGATTCGATTGCAGCCGGTGGGCATAGATATTCAGCAGGCGGCGGCTGTCGGCCGAGTGCAGGGCGCGCACATAGAAGTTCAGCCAGGCCGCCACGACCTCGCGTTCGAACTGATGGGATTCAAAGGAGGAATCGGTGATTGCCAGAATGCGTTCCAGCGGCGTTTCGGCGCGCTCCAGCTTGCCGCGCACCGTTTCGCCCCAAAGTTTCATGACGTGCCGCATGGTCGCCAGGAAGATCTGTTCCTTCGATCCGAAGTAGTGATGGGCCAGGGCAGAGGACATGCCGGCGCGCTTCGCGATCTGCGCCACGGTCACGTCCAAGGTGCCCGCCTGGCCGATCTCGGCGATGCAGGCTTCGATCAGCGCCTGTTTTCGCACCGGTTCCATACCGACCTTCGGCATATGGGTTGCCCTCGCGTCTGAATGCTTTACTTTTCGAAACAGTTGTATTTTGATTAACTCATCAATCAAGAAAAACACAACCCCAAGTCCAACGGAAGGAAACGACATGACCCGTTTCAACATGATGATGACCAGTGCGGCGGCACTGACCCTGTCGGCCGGCATGGCGATGGCGCAATGCACCGAGGTCAGCTTCTCGGATGTCGGCTGGACCGACATCACCACCACCACCTCGGCCACCAAGCAGGTGCTGGAGGCCCTGGGCTATGACGTGGACGTCAAGGTCCTGTCGGTGCCGGTGACCTTCAAGTCGCTGGAAAGCGACGACGTGGACATCTTCCTGGGCAACTGGCTGCCTGCGCAGCAGGGCGCCATCGGCCCCTATCTGGAGTCGGGCGAGATCGAGACCGTCGCCACCAACCTGGAAGGCACCAAGTACACCCTGGCCGTGCCCGCCTATACCTACGAGAAGGGCCTGCAAAGCTACGCCGACATCGCCAGCTTCCGCGACAGCCTGGACGAGAAGATCTACGGCATCGAGCCGGGCAACGAGGGCAACGCCTACCTGGTCAGCCTGACCGAAGAGAACAAGTTCGACCTGGACGGGTTCGACGTGGTCGAAAGCTCGGAGCAGGGGATGCTGTCGATGGTGCAGCGCGCCTATGAGAAACAGGAAGACATCGTCTTCCTGGGCTGGGAACCGCACCCGATGAACGCCAACTTCGAGCTGAAGTACCTGCCGGGCGGCGAGGAGTTCTTTGGCGGCGAAGGCGTGGTCAACACCGTGACCCGCAAGGGCTATGTCGAGGAATGCCCGAACGTGGGCGCCCTGCTGGCCAACCTGACCTTCACCCTGCCGATGGAAAACGAGATCATGGGCGCCATCCTGAACGATGGCGAAGATGCCGATGATGCCACCATGGCCTGGATGAAGGCCAACCCGGATCTGGTGATGTCCTGGCTGGACGGCGTCACCACCGTGGATGGCGCCGATGGCGCCGAAGCGGTGAAGGCGGCCTTCGGCCTCTGATAGGATCGGTGGAAAGGCCCGGGCGCACAGGACCGGGCCTTTCTGCTTTCCGGCATTTGACTTCTGGCCATCTGACTTCAGGCCATTTGCCCAAAAGGAGGTCCGCCTTGGATTGGCTGACGGAAAACAAGATCCCCGTAGGGGACTGGGCCAGCGACTTCTTCGACTGGCTGAGGGACAATTTCGAGGGCATCGTCGATGTCCTGGCCAATGGGGCCGAAAACCTGATCGACGGCTTGCTGTGGATCCTGCAAGAGCCGCCCGAACTGCTGGTGATCGCGGCCTTCGTGGCCCTGACCTGGGCCTTGCAGCGCAACTGGAAGACCTGCCTTTTCGTCGCCCTGGGTTTCCTCTTCATCCTCAACCAGGACTACTGGGAAGAGACGACCGAAAGCCTGACGCTGGTCATCTCCTCTTGCATCGTGTGCATGGCCATCGGGGTGCCGGTGGGGATCGCGGCGGCGCACCGGCCGCGCATGTATGCCTTCCTGCAACCGGTGCTGGACCTGATGCAGACCCTGCCGACCTTCGTCTATCTGATCCCGGCGATCGTCTTCTTCGGCATCGGCATGGTGCCCGGCCTGATCGCCACGGTGATCTTCGTGGTGCCCGCGCCGATCCGGCTGACCTATCTGGGCGTCAGCTCGACCCCCACACCGCTGCTTGAGGCCTCAGAGGCCTTCGGCGGCACCAAGTGGCAGACCCTGACCAAGGTCGAGCTGCCCTATGCCCTGCCGCAGATCATGGCCGGGCTGAACCAGACCATCATGCTGTCGCTGTCCATGGTCGTGGTCGCGGCCCTGGTGGGCGCGGACGGGCTGGGCGTGCCGGTGGTGCGCGCGCTGAACCAGGTGAACACCTCGCTGGGCTTTGAATCGGGCTTCGTGATCGTGGTGGTCGCCATCATCCTGGACCGGATGCTTCGGATCGGAGGCCGCAAATGACCGAGATGCAGCAAGCCGCGAAACAGCCGGCGGTCGAATTCGACAATGTCTCTATCGTCTTCGGCGATGATCCCGACCGCGCCCTGCCGCTGTTGGATCGCAACCTGTCGCGCTCCGAGATCCAGAAGGAGACCGGGCAGGTCCTGGGGGTGCATGACTGCTCTTTGACCGTGGATGAGGGCGAGATCCTGGTGCTGATGGGCCTGTCGGGTTCGGGCAAATCCACCCTTCTGCGGGCGGTGAACGGGCTGAACCCCGTGGTGCGCGGCGCCGTGCGGGTGCGCGCCAAGGGGTGGGAGTGCAAACCCACCGATTGTTCCAAGGCCGACCTGCTGCGCCTGCGCCGCGAAAGCGTGGCCATGGTGTTCCAGCAGTTCGGCCTGCTGCCCTGGCGCAACGTGCTGGACAACGTGGCCCTGGGGCTGGAACTGTCGGGTCTCTCGCGCAAGGAGCGGGAGGACCGCGCCCGCGCCCAGCTGGACCTGGTGGGACTGACCGACTGGGCCGACAACAAGGTGGGCGAGCTGTCGGGCGGGATGCAGCAGCGCGTGGGCCTGGCCCGCGCCTTTGCCACCGAGGCGCCCATCCTGTTGATGGACGAACCCTTCTCGGCGCTCGACCCGCTGATTCGCTCGCGCCTACAGGATGAGCTGCTGGAGCTTCAGGCGAAGCTGAAGCGCACGATCATCTTCGTCAGTCACGATCTGGACGAGGCCTTCAAGCTGGGCAACCGCATCGCCATCATGGAAGGCGGGCGGATCGTGCAATGCGGCAGCCCGCAGCAGATCATCGCCAACCCGGCCAACGACTATGTCGACGACTTCGTCACCCATATGAACCCGCTGAACGTGCTTCAGGCGGCAGATGTGATGACCCCGTCGGGGGCGGCCGAGCAGGTGTCGGGCCAGGTGACGCCCGAGACGCCGCTGACCGAGGTGATCGGCCTGCTGACCGATGTGGCCCGCCCGGTGGCGGTCTGCGATGCCGAGGGCGCCCGCCTGGGCACGATCTCGCATCAGGACATCATCGCGGCGTTGCACGCCAAGACGCCGGGCTAGGCGCGCTATCGCCCGAGCCGGTTCAAGTGACCGGGCCGGGCGGGCGAAAACCAGCGGATGATTGCACCCCCCGGCAGGGTTCTGCCGGGGGTTTTCCTGTTCAGACAGGCGAATCCCGCCCTTGCGCGGCCCTGCGCGCGGCACATAGGCCCGGACAGCCGCGCGCCTGCGGCGAGAGAAAAACCACCGAAATCAGAGATACGCGCGCGTATAATGCGCAGTCACGGCGTCTCATTGGCCGCAGTCCCGGCCACAGTGACCCTTGCGGGCAAGTTATGTTGACGGAGGGGAAGGTTGCTTCGGACAAAAACGATAGTTTTCCAAATTTCGGATCCATTCGTTTTCCTTTGTTGCAGTTTGCCAGGGTTTTCCCATGAAGCGATCTCTTCCCTCTTCCGACGTCTCCCTTTTCCCTCAGGCCCTTGCCATTGTCGGCATGGCCTGTCGCCTGCCGGGCGGCAACACCACCCCTGACGCCTATTGGCAGTTCCTGCTGGACAAGAAGAGCGGCATTCGCGAGGTCCCCGAGGACCGCTGGAACGTCGAGAATTTCTACAACGAGAACCCCGATGGCATCGCCTCTTCGGTGACCAAATGGGCCGGGTTCCTGGAGGATATCCGCGGCTTCGACGCCAAGTTCTTCGGCATCTCCCCGCGTGAGGCGGCGGCGATGGACCCGCAGCAGCGGCTGCTGCTGCAATGCACCTACGAGGCGCTTCAGGACACGCTGCGCCCGGCAGAAGACTACAGCCAGGGCAAGACCGGCGTTTTCGTCGGCATCTCGCAATCCGATTATCGCACCATCCAGGAGATCCGCCCGACCAATCCCGAAAGCTTTGCCGGGACGGGCTATGCGCTGTGCATCAACGCCAACCGGGTGTCGCACCGGCTGAACCTGAAGGGGCCGTCCTATGCGGTGGACACGGCCTGTTCCTCGTCGCTGGTGGCGCTGAACCAGGCGGTGCAGAACCTGCGCTCGGGCGCCTGCGACGTGGCCGTGGTGGCGGGCGTCAACGTGCTGGCGCACCCCTCGTCCTTCATTGCGTTTTCGCGCGCCGGGATGCTGTCCTCGACCGGGCAGATCTCGACCTTCGACACCCGCGCCAACGGGTTTGTGCGCGGCGAGGCCGTGGGGGTCGTGGTGCTGAAACCCTATCACCAGGCGGTGGCCGACGGCGACCGGATCCATGCGCTGATCCATGCCTCGGCCTGCAATCAGGACGGCTATACCTCGACCATCACCGCGCCGGCGCAGGACAGCCAGATCGCCATGCTGGAAGACCTGTTCACCCAGTCCGGCATTCCCAAGGATCGGGTGGGTTTCGTCGAGGCCCACGGCACCGGCACTCCGGTTGGCGACCCGATCGAGGCGGGCGCCATCGGCACGGTCATTGGCCAGCACAATCCCGAACGCCCGGTCTGGGTCGGCTCGGGCAAGGCCAATGTGGGCCACGCGGAAAGCGCGGCCGGTATCTCGGGGCTGATCAAGGCGACCCTGGCGGTGCGCAATGGCGTGGTGCCGCCCAACGTCAACTACGACACCCCCAACCCCAATATCCCCTTCGACGCGCTGAACCTGAAGGTGCCGACCGAGGCCGAGCCCTTCCCGGCGGCCGAGGGGCTGCGCTATGCGGTGATCAACTCTTTCGGCTTCGGCGGCACCAATGCCTCGGCGCTGATCTCTTCGGCGCCGGAACAGGCCGCGGTGCCCGTCGCACCCGTCACTCCGGCGGAACGCGGGGCCGATGCCTTCCCCTTCTTCTTCCCGCTGTCCGGCCCCAGCCAGGAGGCCGTTCTGGCCAATGCCGCCGATCTGCTGGCGGCGCTGAAGGACGACAGCTCGGCCCTGGCCACGCTGCCCCTGGCCGCCCTCTCGGCTGCCCTGGGCCGCGAACGCAGCCATCTGACCTATCGCACCATGCTTCTGGCCCGCACCCGGGCCGAGCTGCTGGCGGCGCTGGAACTGCTGATCTCGGGCGATGAAGAGGCGCTGGCAGGAAGCAAGGCGGTGATCTCGGGGCAGGTGCGCACCGAGACCTCGCTATGCTTCATCTTCGCCGGGCAGGGCTCGCAATGGTGGGCCATGGGCCGCCAGTTCATGGAGCATTCCACCGTCTTCCGCGACGCGGTCGAGGCCTATGACGCCCATTTCAAGAAGGTCGCGGGCTGGTCGCTGGTGGAGGAACTGCTGGCCGACGAGGCCAGCTCGCGCATCGACGACACCGCCGTCACCCAGCCCGCGCTTTTCGCCATCCAGGCCGGTCTGGGCGCCGTCTGGGAAAGCTTCGGCATCACACCCGACATGGTGGTGGGCCATTCCATCGGTGAATCCGCCGCCTCTTACGTGGCCGGGGGTCTGACCCTGGACGGCGCCGCCAGCTTCCTTTCGAAACGCGGTGTGGTGCGTGACCAGCTGGGCCAGAAAGGCGCCATGGCCGCCGTGGGCCTGGCGCCCGAGGACATCGAACCGCTGTTGCCGCCGCTGATCAACGTGGCCGCGGTCAACGGCCCCGGCTCGACCACCATTTCGGGCGATTACGACAGGCTGCACGCCTTCGTCGAAGAGTTCCAGCATAGCCGCCCCGAGACCTTCATCCGCATTCTGAAGGTCGATACCGCCTGGCATTCCTACCAACTGGAGGCGGGCGAAGAGTGGTTCCGCCGCGAGGTGAAAGAGGTCTCTTGGCGGGTGCCGAAGATCCCCTTCATCTCGACCGTGACCGGCAATCCGGAGACCAAGTTCGACCTGGAATATGCCTGGCTGAACCTGCGCTGCCCGGTGATGTTCCAGAAGGGGATCGAAGCCGCCCTGTCGATGGGCGCCACGACCTTTGTCGAGCTGGGGCCGCATTCCACCCTGATGGGCCCGACCAAATCCACCGCCCTGGAGGCGGGGGCCAAGGTCGACGTGTTCCAATCGCTGTCGCGCAAGGAAGGCGATTTCGACATCTTCGCCCGCACCGCCGCCCAGCTTTACACCAGCGGCTACGACCTGGACTGGGCTGCGTTGACCGATGGGGTCGAGGCGCCCGCGGGCCTGCCGCTGAACCACTGGGTCGAGGAAAGCCTGTGGCAGGACAGCGAGGAAAGCCGCCGTCAGCTTTACGGCGCCAAGCAGCACCCCTTCCTGGGCCGCAAGGGCAATGACGCCGGCACCGCCTGGTGGATGGAGCTGAACACCAAGGCCTGGCCCTTCCTGAAGGACCACCGGATGCAGTCGGAAACGCTGTTCCCCGGCGCGGGCTATCTGGAAACGCTTGTGGCCCTGGGGGTCGAGCTGCACGGCGACAAGCCGCTGGAACTCTCGGACACGATCATTCACGAGGCGCTGTTCCTGGAAGACGATCAGGACATGCTGATTTCGCTGGCCTGGTCGCCCGACCGCAAGCGCGGCAAGCTCTACTCGCGCCCGCGCGACAGCCGCGACGACTGGGTGCTGCGCTCTGAGGGCAAGATCCGGGTGACCGATGTGCCCGCGCCCGACCCCGTGCCCTTCGACCCCGCCACCACCACCCTGGAGGAGGTCGACGCCGCGCATATGTACGATGTCGACGCCAGCTCGGGCTTCGTGAACTACGGCCCCGCCTTCCAGGTGGTGCAGCAGCTGTGGGTGGGCGAGGACGAATCCGTCGCCCGCATCAAGGCGCCCGCGCAGATCGCCGGGCAGACCGCGCTGTTCTACATCCACCCGGCGTTGATGGACGGCTGTTTGCAGATGTGCGACCCGCGCGTCTCGCGCGGCAGCATCCGCACCCCGCGCAAGGCGGGCGACATGGCCTATCTGCCCGTGGGCGCCCGCCGCCTGCGTTTCTATGGCCGCCTGCCGGACGAGGTGATGGCCCATGCCCGCCGCGCGCCCAATCCGGTCACCGGCGATATCGAGGCCAGCTTTACCGTCACCGACATGGAGGGCCGGGTTCTGTTCACCGCCGAGGGGCTGATGACCCAGCCCCTGCCCACCAAGGCCGCCGCCGAAGAGGGCGCCGAGGTGGCGCCGAACTTCGTCGAGTCGGGCCTGTCGGAGATCCGCGACGAGCCGCAGCTGGCCGAAGAGGCCCTGGGTCACTGGCTGATCCTGGCCGACACCGCCGCCGATGTGGCCGATCTGGGCGCCGCGATCCAGGCCCGGGGCGCCGAGGTTTCGGTGCTGACCCGCGCCGATCTGGGCGACGAGCTGGTGCAGGCGGTCGAGGACCAGTTCGGCGAGGCCCTGGAACAGGCGCAGGTAAAGGGCATCCTCTTTGCCGCCGCCCTGAGCGCGGCGGATGTGGACCCGGCCACGGCGCCGGCCGATCTTTACGGCGTGATCGAACGCAATGTGACCGACCTGATCACCCTGGGCGATCTGATGGATTTCCATCGCACCAACGAGATTGCCCTGCCGCGGATCGCCGTGCTGACCGCGGGCGCCTATCCCGACCCCGAGACCGGCCAGACCGGCCCGGCGGCCCTGACCCAGACGCCCATTGCCTCGCTGGGGCGGGTGCTGGCGACCGAGACCACGGAATACCATGTGCGCATGTTCGACCATGACGGCTCGGACCCCGCCCAGTTGGCGCTGCGCCTGCTCAGCGACACGCCCGAGACCGAGACCGTGATCCACCGGGGCCGGGCCTTCGGCGCGCGTCTGTTCCCGCGCAAGACCGACGATTTCGCGCCCAAGCTGATGACGGTGCCCGCCAGCAATGAAGAGGTGAACTTCCACGCCACGATGCACGCGCCCGGCGTGATCGACGACCTGGGCCTGTGGGAACTGCCGCCGGACGCGCTGGCCGAGGACGCGGTGCGGGTGCGCATCTCTGCCGTGGGCATGAACTTCCGCGACGTGATGGCGGTCACCGGCCTGCTGCCGGAAGAGGCGGAACCCGATCCCGCCTGGCAGCATCTGGGGCTGGAGTTCGGCGCCGTGGTCCACGCAGTGGGCCGCAAGGTGACCACCCTGAAACCCGGCGACCGGGTCATGGGCATGGGGCGGCGCTGCCTGCAACGCTACATGGACGTCGACCCGCGCGCCCTGACCGTGCTGCCCGGGCATATCAGCCTGGAAGAGGCGGCGACCATCCCCTCGGCCTTCGCCACGGCCCATTACGCGCTGAACCGCGTCGGGCGGATGCGCAAGGGCGAGAAGGTCTTCATCCACGTCGCCACCGGCGGTGTCGGCATGGCCGGGATCCAGCTGTGCCAGGACGTGGGGGCCGAGATCTTCGCCACCGCGGGCAGCCCCGCCAAGCGTGACCTGCTGGCCGAGCTGGGCGCCGATCACATCATGGACAGCCGCAGCCTGAAATTCGCCGACGATGTCGAGCGGATCACCGAAGGGCGCGGGGTGGACGTGCTGCTGAACTCGCTGCCCGGGGAATACATCACCAAGGGTCTGGACATCGTGGCGCCCTATGGCCGCTACCTGGAGATCGGCAAGGTCGACGTCTACGCCGACAGCGCCATCGGCATGAAGGCCCTGCGCAAGAACGTCTCCTTCTCTTGCCTCGACCTGGCGGCCATGGGGCAGGAACGCCCCGAACTGCTGGCCGAGCTGATGCAGGAAGTGGTCGAGATGTTCGACGCCCGGCGGCTGAAGCCGCTGCCGGTCACCGCCTTCCCGATCAGCCAGATCGCCGATGCGGTGCGCTATATGTCCCAGGCCCGCCACGTGGGGAAGGTCGTAGTCACTCTGGACGAGCCCAGCTTCGAGGTGCGCGGCGATACTTCGCGGCCCGTGGCCCTGTCCGCCGATGCCTCTTACCTGATCACCGGCGGCACCAAGGGCTTTGGCCTGACCATTGCCGACTGGATGAGCCGGGCAGGCGCCGGGAAACTCTACCTGACCTCACGCGGGGGATCCTTCCTGAAGGAGGACATGCCCCGGGTGAAGGCGATGCAGAAACGCGGCACCGTGGTTGAGCCGCTGGCGCTGGACGTGACCTCGGAGGCCGAGATGGACGCCTTCATCGGCGCGGCCACGGCGGATGCGAAACATCCCTTGCGCGGCGTCGTGCATGGGGCGGCGGTGATCAAGGACGGCTTCCTGAACCAGCTGACGCCCGAGGTGATCACCGAGGTGTTGCGGCCCAAGGTTCTGGGCGGCTGGATCCTGCACCAGGCCTTTGAAAAGGCGGGGGTCGAGCCTGACTTCCTGATTGGCTTCTCCTCCATCGCCGAGGTCATCGGCTCGGGCGGGCAGGGCAACTATGTGGCCGCCAACGCCTTCCTCAACGCGCTGGCGCGCTATCGCGACAGCCTGGGCCGCAACGGCACGGCGATCAACTGGGGCGCCATGGCCGACTCGGGCTTTGTCGCCCGGTCCGACGGCATGGCCAGCTATCTGGAATCGGTGGGCCTGCACGGGCTCAGCGACGCGGAAACCGATCTGGGGATGGAAATCGCGGTGTCCCGCGATGTGTCGGACTTTTGCTATGCCAAGGCCGACTGGCCGCAGATCGCCCGCGCCAATGCCGCCCTGGCCAGCGCGCCCCGTCTGGCGCCGCTGTTGCAGGCCGAAGGCGGCGGTGGCGGCGAGGTGCGCGCCCGTCTGATGGCCCTGACCGGGGACGAGCGGCGCGCCGAGGCGATCGAGTTCCTGAAGGACGAGGTGGCCAATGTGCTGAAGATCGACAAGGGCACGATCCAGTCGGACCGCCCGATGTCGGAACTGGGCCTCGACAGCCTGTCCTCCTTCGAGCTGAAGATGCGGGTGGAAACCGCGCTGGACTTCACCATGCCGGTGTCGCGCTTCCTGGCCGCCCCCTCGATCGACGAGTTTGCCACGATCCTGGAAAAAGAGATCGCCCTGATGGTCGAGGCCGAGGCCCTGGCCGCGGCGGCCGAAGAGGCGGGCGAGACCGGCGAGGCCGATGGCGAGGCGGCGGAAACCGGCTATCTCGGCACCGACCGCCAGTTGGGGCTGATCGCCCTGTCGCTGGCGCCGATGACCTCGGAGGCGGGCAGAGGCTCGCTCTTCCATGTGCTGGAGGCGCCGCTGACGGCGACGCCCGAGGCGGTCGAGGCGGCGGCGGCGCAGCTGGCGCTGCGGCACAAGATGCTGCGCCTGCGGCCCGAGGGGAAGGCGGGGGATCTGACCCTGCATCTGGACGGCGCGCCGGTTGTCGTGGCAGGCGCGCAGGCGGGCCTGCCCGATGTGGCGCAGGGCCAGATGGCGGTCTTTGCCGTCGAGGCGGGCCGGGTGCGCCTGAGGCTGCATCAGGCCCTGGGCGATCTGGCCTCGGCCCGGCTGCTGCTGGACGAGATGGGTCTTCTGCTGTCGGGCGCGGCCCTGCCGCCCCTGGCCCCAGCCGAGGCGCTGGAGGACGTGCTGGCCCTGGGCCGCTACGACGCCGACAGCGCCGAGGGGCAGAACGACCGCGCCTTCTGGTGGTACTCGATCAAGGCCGGGGCGCCGGTGGTGCCCTTCGACCGGCGCGCCCGGGCCCTGCTGCCCGCCTCGCTGGGCCGCAACCGGGGCGCGGCGCAGGCCCTGACGCTGGATCTGCCGGTGCAGACCAGCGAACCGGCCCTGCTGCTGCACTTCGCCCAGGCGCTGCGCCAGACCACCGGCTCGACCGGCAACGTGTTGCTGACCCGTATCGCCTCGTTGCGTCAGCTCGTGCCCGAGGGCGCGGCGGTCGGCCCCTTCGAGGTGGATCAGCCGGTGCTGGTGGAAACCACGCTGCCGCGCCCGCTGGCCTTGGCCCGTCTGACCCGGGTGCTGTCGCGCGCCTCGGCGCACAGCCATTTCGGCGCCAGCGCGGCGGCGCGTGTCTTTGCCGGTGCCATCGCGGGCTGGAACGGCAACCCGTTCCAGATCGCGGTGCGCCACGGGATCGAAGGCACGCCGCCCGCGGCCGCCAGCCATGACCTGCTGCTGGAGATCGGCGAGGGCGGGGCGCTGCGGCTGGTCTGGGACGCCGATGTGCTGACCCCCACACAGGCCGAGGCCATCGCCGCCGCGCTGCGCGCGGTGCCCGCCCCGGTCGAGGCCTGAGCGGCAGGCGGGGTGGGGCCATGGGCAGGCTGATCCGGCCCCGGCCGGTCTTCGATGCGGACCCGGCTTGCCGGGCGGGGCTGTCCCTGTGGGGGAGGGCCCCGGCTGGTGCCGCCTTGCCCGGCAAGGGGTCAGCGTCTTGGGCCTGCGTGGTCGGTGGATCTCTGCCGAGGATGCGGGGCGTCGGGGCAGGGGGGAATTCCGGTCAGGATTTGAAGACCCGTCCGGCCTATAGTCGCAGCACAGCAAAGCCTTCGCGGCGGTCCCGGAGCCGCCGCGGGGGGCGACATGGCCCGGGACTGTGGCAGGGGCGCGCAGGGGCGAGACCTCTGCGTCCGCCGCGCCTCTCTGGACGGGGTCCAAAGGTTGGAGTGTGGTTTGATGAGTACGCGGTTTTATCGCGCAACGGGGCGGCCATGACGGCGCCGCGTCACTCGCGCCCGCTTGCGGGCGACGATGCGCCCCGGCAACCGGCGCGCCCGCAGGATTTCGGCTATGCGCCGATGATGCCCCGGCTGTGGCACGGCATGACCTATGGCGACTGGCGCGCCCTGTCGCGGGGCGAGCTGGCGCGCTGTCGCGGCGATCTACGGCTAGGCCTTTACGCCTCGGTCACGGCGCTGAGCCTGGGCAATTCGCTGGTGCACGGGCTGAGCGAACTGGTGCATGGCCGCGCCCTGGATCGCACCGAGATCCGCCGCGACCCGGTCTTCGTGCTGGGCTTCTGGCGGTCCGGCACCACCTGGCTGCACCAGCTGCTGAGCTGCGATCCGCGCTTTTGCGCGCCGACCTCGTTGCAGGTCTTCATGCCGAAGACCTTCCTGATGCTGCGCCATGTGATGCGGCCCCTGGCGCGGCTCTGGCTGCCCGACAGCCGCCCGATGGACAATGTGAAACTGACCGTCGACAGCTCGGAAGAGGATGAGGTGGCCATGACGGTGGCCGGGGCCCCCTCGATCATGCGCGGCATGGCCTTTGATACCCCCGACGCGCCCAGCATGACCCGCGACATCGCCGATCTGCCGGCCGAGACCCGGGCCGAATGGCTCCGCCGCTGGCACCGTTTCCTGACCATGGTGCAGTACCTTTCGCCCGAGCAGCAGTTGCTGCTGAAATCGCCCGGTCACACCATGCGCCTGGCCGAGGTGCTGCGCGCCTTTCCCCAGGCCCGCTTCGTGCATATCGTCCGCGACCCCTACGAAGTGGCCCTGTCGAACCTGAAGGCCGCCGAGGGCATGACCGCCACCCAGACCCTGCGCCGCACAATGGCGTCCACGGAGGTGCAGCAAGAGGGTGTTTTGCGGATGATGAAGGACTTCATGGCGGCCTTTGACCGCGACCGGGCGCAGATCCCCGAGGGCAGCTATACCCTGATCCGCTACGAGGATCTGCGCGCCGATCCCAAGGCGGTGTTGCGTGGCGTCTATGACGCCATCGGCCTGGGGCCCTTTTCAGACCTGGAACCCGGGCTTGACCGGATGCTGGAGGCGCGCAAGGGCTACCGGGTGAATACGTTCGAGATCGACCCGGGCCTGGCACGGCGGATCGAGGATGAGTGGGACGAGTTCTTTCAGCGCTACGGCTATTCCAAGAGATCACAACGGGCGACCGACACCCCATGACCCCTTCGCAGCGCATCGCGGATTTCATCCTGCGCCACCTTCTCAAGCTGTCCCTGCTGGTGCTGGCCATCGTGCTGGGCCTGGCCCTGGGCATCCCGCGGCTGACCTTCTCGGCCGACAACGCGTCCTTCTTCGGCAAGGACAACCAGGAAAGCCGCGACCTGGAAGAGCTGTCCCGGCATTACGCGGGTTCCTCTGGTTTCCTGATCATGGTCAAGCCGCCCGAGGACGAGATGTTCAGCACCGCGACGCTGGAAGCGCTGCGCGACATGACCGCCGATGTCTGGCTGGCGCCCTTCGCGCTGCGGGTGGATTCGCCCGCGAACTTCAACCACAGCCGGGCCGAGGGCGACGACATCCTGGTCGAACCGCTGCTGGATGAATGGACCGAGATCACCCCCGAGGGGACGGCGCGGTTCCGCGAGGTGGTCTCGACCAGCCCCGAGATGCGCAACCGGCTGGTGGCCGAGGATCTGCGGGCCTATGGCATCATGTTGAACGTCGTGCTGGGCGGCGATTTCGAGGCGCGGCGCGGCGAGGTTCTGGCCTATCTGGACCAGATGAAGGCCGATTGGGCCGACCGCTATCCAGGGTTCGAGATCCGCATGACCGGCGACGTGCTGGGCGGGCTGACCCTGGCGCAGGCGGCGAAACAGGACATCCTGACCCTGGTGCCGATCGCCTTCGTGCTGGTGATCGGTCTGCTGCTGTACTTCCTGCGCTCGCCCATGGCGGTGGCGGCCTCGGCGGTGGTGGTGCTGTCGGGCACGCTGGCCACCTTCGGTTTCGCGGGCTTTCTGGGGATCGAGCTGACGGCGGGCACGGCGATCAGCCCGATGGCGGTCATGGTGCTGACGGCGGCATCCTGCATCCATGTCATCCTGAGCTGGTTCCGCGAGCTGGACAGGTTGCAGGGCGACGCCGCGATCCGCCATGCCATGGTCGAGAACCTGGCCCCGGTGCTGGTGACCACGCTGACCACGGCGATTGGTTTTCTGGGCCTGAACTTTGCCGAGGCGCCGCCCTTGCAGGACATGGGCAATATCGTGGGCTTCGGCCTGATTGTGGGGATGCTGGCCAATTTCACCTTCCTGCCCCTGGGTCTGCGGTTCAGCCGGGCGCGGGGCGGCGACCGCCTGCCGATCACCATCGGCATGATGGCCCGGCTGGCGGATCTGGCGATTGATCACCGGCGCGGCTGGATCATCGGCTTCACCCTGCTGGTGGCGCTGTCGGTGGTGGGGGTCTTCCGCATCGGGTATGACGACAGCCTGGTGCGGTATTTCGATCAGCGCTTCGAGTTCCGCCGCGATTCCGACGAGATCCAGAAGCATCTGACCGGGCTCGACAACCTGCAATTCTCCTTCACCGCGCCCGAGGGCGGGTCGGTCTTCGATCCCGATTTCCTGCGCGACATCGACGCCTTCACCCAGTGGATCGAGACCCAGGACCACGTGGTGGGGGTGTCCAGCATCACCCAGATCCTGAAACGCCTGAACCTGAGCCTGAATGGCGACGACCCGGCCTTCGCGCGCATCGCTGACAGCCGCGAGGCCAATGCGCAGCTGATGATGTTCTACGAATTGTCGCTGCCCGTGGGGTTGGACCTGAATTCGACCATCGACGTGGACCGGCTGCGCACCCGGGTGGTGGTGCTGATGCGCAGCGACCACAGCCACCAGATCCGCGAGCTGGGCGACAAGGCCCAGGCCTGGATGGCCCAGAACACGCCCAATACCACCGCCCGCCCCGCCGGGGTCTCCTACGGCTTTTCGACCGTGTCGGAGCGCAACAATTCGCAGATGCTGGTCGGGCTTCTGCTGGTGCTGGTGCTGGTGTCGGGGATCATGATGCTGACCCTGCGCGACCTGAAGATGGGGCTGATCAGCCTGGCGCCGAACCTGATGCCGGCGGTGATCGCCTTCGGGATCTGGGGCATGACCTTTCGCGATGTGAACCTGGGATCAACCGTGGTCACAACCATGACATTCGGGATCGTGGTGGATGACACCGTCCACTTCCTCATGCACTATCTGGATGGGCGCCGCCGGGGCCGGAGCGCGAAAGAGGCGCTGCACGAAACCTTCCGTGTCGTCGGCTCTGCGGTGATCGTCACCTCGATCTGCCTGGCAATCGGTTTCATGACCATGGCGACCTCGGGTTTCGCCATCAACCAGCACCTCGGGGCGCTGACGGCCATCGTGATTGCCTTCGCCCTGCTGGCGGACCTGCTTTTTCTTCCCGCACTACTTCTCAGTTTGGACAGGACCAAGGATTGATGCACAGACGTTTTCTTACCGCTTTCATCGCCGCCTTCACCGTGCTGGGCCTCGGCCTGGGCGGGGCCATGGCGGAAACTTCGCAGGAAAAGGGCCGCCGGATCGCCGAAATGGTCGGGGTCGAGCCGGGGTTCCGGGATCAGGCCGTCACCGGCGAGATGATCCTGACCACCCAGGGCGGCCAAAGCAGCACCCGCCGCTTCGAGGCGCGCTCGGTCGAGACGGGCCCCGAGGAGGCGCGCTCGATCCTGGTGTTCCAATGGCCGGGAGACATCCGCGACACCGCGCTGCTGACCCATTCCCACGGCGGCGGGCGCGACGACGACCAGTGGCTGTTCCTGCCCGCCGTGTCGAAGGTGCGCCGCATCTCTTCGTCGGGGCGGTCGGGGTCCTTCGTGGGCAGCGAATTCGCCTATGAGGACATGGTCGATCAGGATGTCGAGAAATACACCTACAATTTCGTCGGCACCGGCCCCTGTCCGGGTGGTGGCACCTGCAACATCGTCGATCGTTTTCCCGGCGGGCGGTCGGCCTACAGCTATCAGCGGGTGTGGATCGACAGCCGCCGCAACCTGATCCAGAAGGTCGAGTATTACGACCGGCGCAAGGCGCATCTGAAGACGATGATCGCCACCGGCTATCGCCAGTACCAGGGCCGCTACTGGCGGGCGCAGAAGATGACCATGACCAACCACCTGACCGGCAAGGGCACGACCCTGACCTGGGAGGGGTTCCGGTTCAATCAGGGATTGAACCCCAACGACCTGAGCGTGAATGCCCTGCGGCGTGGTCTCTAGGCATTCCAGACCCTACGCAATCGACTGCTTTTGTCCGGGCCGCCCCTGCGTCGGTCCGGGCTTTTTTGATGCGCCTTCCTGCCCTCAAAGAGGCAAGTTTGAGCGACCCCACAGCCTTGCCGCGCATTTCTGTGGCATTGCTGCATCGTGATGCCCCTACGGCAGGTGTCGCGGGGGATCCGCCGCCGTCCGCATCGGTCAAAATGTTAACAATGAGTAACTTTTGCGATTCCATTTTTTGTTTCCCATGGAGTGTCCCATGTCGGTTCTTCCCGGTGCCAAGGGCGCCTTGACCTGCCTCGGAACCCTGATGGTTCTGTCCGCGGGCGCCGCGTCGGCCAATGAGGCCGCGATCAACGCCTCGATCAGCGCGGGCCTGCGGTATTACACCAATGATGGCCTCTATGTGGGTCAGTCCTCCGCCGGGGCCGAAGCCTTCGCCGAGATCGGCGTCGATGGGTATTACGGCGCGGGCGAGGGGCGGTTGAACTTCGACCTTGAAGGGGTCATCGACAGCACCGGTACGCTGAACAGCTTCAACATCGCCGAGCTGAACTACACCCACAGCTTCGGCGCCTGGAGCGTGCTGGCCGGTTTCCACACCGAGAACTGGGGCGTGGCCGAAAGCCGCTCGGTGATGAACGTGATGAACCCGCTGAACGGCGCCGATCCGGTGGTCGAGGATGCGCTGCTCGGCACGCCGATGCTGAACATCAACTACCAAAGCGGCGTCGGCACCTTCAGCGTCTATGCCCTGCTGGGTTTCGTCGAGCCGATCTACCCCGACGGCCAGGACGGGCGTTTCCGCTCTTTCCTGCAATGGGACCCGGACCGGGCCTATTACGAAGAGGAGGACGACGCGCGCCACCTGGACATCGCGCTGCGCTACTCGGGGTATTTCTCGCTGGGCGCCGGTTCGCTGGACGTGCAGGCGACCTATTTCAACGGCACCAGCCGCGAGGCCCTGGCAATGCCGGGCTGCATCAATTCGCTGGGCCCGGTGACCGAGACGGTCTGCGATGCGATCAACGACGGCATCGCCGCCGCCGTGGCCAGCAGCGGCAATGCGGTTGATGACGTGGATGGCTTCTGGGATGCGATGGAGGCCAACATGACCGATGACCTGGCGCGCTTCATCTCGGGCGTGCCGCAGGTCGTGGGGCTGATCCCCTATTACCAGAAGCTGGAACAGGTGGGCCTGTCGGCGGTCTATGCGATCAACGACCTGCAACTGCGCTTCGAGGCCTCTTATCACGATGCGGGCCCCAGCGAGTACCTGTCGGCGGTGGTCGGGGGCGACTACACCTTCAACGGCTTCGCCGGGGGGCAGGGCGACCTGACCGTGGCGCTGGAATACCTCTATGACGACCGCGGCGCCCTGCAACCGGTGACCGTGTTCGAGGATGACGTCTTCCTGGGCATGAACTATCGCCTGAACAACACCAACGACACCGAGTTCAAGCTGGGCATCTTCCACGACACCAGCAGCGAGGCGCGCCTCTATACCCTGGGGGTCTCTTCGCGGCTGAGCGACGCCAGCAGCTTCGAGATCAACGCCAGCCATGTCACCACCACCGGCTGGAACGATCCGCTGGCCTTCATCAAGGACGACAGTTTCGTCGAGATGAAGATCACCAGCTATTTCTGATCCGCCCCGGCGGTCAGATCCCGATCATCGCAGCCCCCGGCCTGTCAGGCCGGGGGTTTTGCGTTGCGCGGCAGGGCCAGGGCGGGGCAGGGTGCTTGACAGGCAGGGGTGGCCTTGTATGAACGTAATATCATAACGCTGTCATGAAGGGCCGATATGGCTCTTCCTGACCAAGGGACAGGAGCGGATGGATGATCAGGGCAGGGGCGCAAAGCAGCGAGCAGGCGATCACGCTGCGCGATGTCGCCTTCACCTGGCCCGGGCGCGCGCCCTTCACCCTGCGGGTGCCGGCCTTCGATCTGGCCCGGGGCGAGCGGCTGTTCCTGCTGGGCGAAAGCGGGTCGGGCAAGTCGACGCTTTTGTCGCTGATTTGCGGGATCAACCTGGCCCATCAGGGCCGGGTCGAGGTGGGTGGCACCGATCTGTCCGCGCTTTCGGCCCCCGCGCGCGACCGGTTCCGGGCCGAGCATATCGGCGTCATCTTCCAGATGTTCAACCTGCTGCCCTATGCCACGCCCCTGGAGAACGTCCTGCTACCGCTCAGTTTTGCCCGTGCGCGGCGCCGCCAGCTGGCCGACCCGCGCGCCGAGGCGCTGCGCCTGACCACCGCCCTGGGCCTGGACGAGGCCCTGGTCACCCAGGCCCGCGCCGCCGAGCTGAGCATCGGCCAGCAACAGCGCGTCGCCGCCGCCCGGGCGCTGATCGGGGCGCCGTCGCTGATCATCGCGGATGAGCCGACCTCGGCGCTGGATGCGGCCCGGCAGGGGGCCTTTCTGGACCTCTTGATGACCCAGGCCGAGGCGGCGGGCGCCAGCCTGCTGATGGTCAGCCATGACGCGCGCCTGGCCGACCGCTTTGACCGGGTGCTGGACCTGGCGCAGATCGCCACCACCGAACGGGGGCGCAAGGCCGGGTAGGCCCGCCCCGGGCAGGGCCTCTGCGGTTCTGTCGTCGATATGTTATACTGTCATGAACTCATGCCAATAAGCCCCGAGAAGGAAAGCAGATGAAGAGATACGCAATCGCCGCCGTGGCCAGCCTGGCCGCCCCCCTTGCCGCCCCCGCCCTGGCCCAGGAGCACCGCGAGGCCGAGGCCCATGTGCATGGCGTCAGCCAGCTGCTGATCGCGCTGGAAGACGGCGTTCTGGAGCTGGACCTGACCTCTCCCGGGGCCGATATCACCGGCTTTGAACACGAACCCGAAAGCGCCGCAGACCGCGCCGCCGTGGGCGCGGCGGTGGCGGGCCTGGCCCAGGCCGAGGCGCTGTTCACCCTGCCCGAGGCAGCGGGCTGCTATCTGGTCGAGGCGATGTCGCATGTGCACGACGCGGCCTTCCACGCCGCCCAGGACGATCATGCCGACGATCACGACGACCATGATCACGACGACCACGACCATGACGCCGATCACGACCACGAGCATGAGCACGAAGAGGCCCATGACGATCATGACCACGATCACGGCGCCCATAGCGAATTCCACGCCAAATACACCTTCCGCTGCGCCCAGCCCGAGGCCCTGACCGAGATCGCCTTCCCCTTCTTCGGCGTCTATGCCAATGCCCAAGAGATCGAGGTACAATACGTGACCGACAGCGGCGCCGGTGCCGCCGAGGTGACCGCCGGGGCCGCCACCCTGGCCCTGGACTGAGCCGACCCTGCCCTGGCCCCGCCGCCCGCGGGGCCGGGCCGCCGCCTGAAAGGACGACCCGATGATGCTGCTGAAACTCGCCTGGCAATCGCTGCTTAGCCGGCGGGTGACCGTCGGGCTGACGATCTTCGCCGTCAGCCTGTCGGTAGCGCTGTTTCTGGGGGTCGAGAAGGTGCGCACCGGCGCCAAGGCCAGTTTCGCCGACACGATCTCGGATACCGATCTGATCGTGGGGGCGCGCTCTGGCGGGGTGCAGCTGTTGCTTTACTCGGTCTTCCGGGTGGGCAATGCGACGAATAACGTCACCTGGGAAAGCTATCAGGACATCGCGGCGCGGCCCGAGGTGGACTGGATCGTGCCCATCTCGCTGGGCGACAGCCACCGTGGGTTCCGTGTCATGGGCACCACCCAGGCGTATTTTGACCGTTACAAATATCGCGGCGGCCGCGACCTGACCCTGGCCGAGGGGCAGCGCTTCGACGATCTCTTCGATGCGGTGGTGGGGGCCGATGTGGCCGCCGAGCTGGGCTATGCGCCGGGCGACAGCATCGTGGTGGCCCATGGGCTGGCCTCGTTCAGCGAGCATGACGACAAGCCCTTCCGCGTCTCGGGCGTGCTGGCCAAGACCGGCACCCCGGTCGACCGCACCGTCTTTGTCAGCCTCGAGGCGATCGAGGCCATCCACGTGGACTGGACCAACGGCGCCCGGACGCCCGGTGCCGCCGTGGGTGCCGAGGCGGTGCGCGCCATGGACCTGACCCCGGAGGCGGTGACGGCGGCGATGATCGGCGTGAAGTCGCGGCTTCAGGTCTTCGGCCTGCAACGCTGGATCAACGAGTACCGCGAAGAGCCGCTCTTGGCGATCCTGCCCGGCGTCGCCTTGCAAGAGCTGTGGGATCTGATCGGCGTGGCGGAAACTGCGCTGGTCGGGGTCTCGGCCATGGTGGTGGCTACGGCCCTGCTGGGGATGGCCGCGATGATCTTTTCCGGCCTGGCCGAGCGGCGGCGCGAGATGGCGATCCTGCGGGCCATGGGCGCGCGCCCATGGACCATTCTGGCGCTGCTGATGACCGAGGCCCTGCTGATGGCGGCCATGGGGGTCCTGCTGGGGGCGGCGCTGCTTTATGCCGGGCTTTGGGGCGGGCGCGCCTGGGTCGACGCGGCCTTCGGGATCTACCTGCCCATCGGGGCACCCACGGGCCGCGAGCTGGGCGTTCTCGCCCTTGTGATCGCCGCGGCAGGGATGGTCAGCCTGGCCCCGGCCTGGCGCGCCTACCGCATGTCGCTGGCCGATGGTATGACCGTGCGTATCTGACGCCCGAGGACCTGACGAGAGGAACCGACCGATGCATCCGACCCGCCGAGATCTGCTGGCCGCCCTGGGCGCGCTGACCCTGCCCCTGCCGCTGGCCGCCCGCGAAGAGGTGGTGCAGCTGGAATGGTCCGACCTGGTGCCCCAGGGCGAGGGCGGCATGACCCTGGAGAAGCTGCGCCAGCTGGGCGTGGTCGAGCATGATCAGGGCGCCGACCTGTCCACCGGGTTCGAACAGGAAGAGGCGGCGGCGGTCACCACCCAGTACAACGGCCAGACCGTCCGCATTCCGGGCTTCGTCGTGCCGCTGGATTTCGACGCCACCGGCATCACCGCTTTCATCCTGGCCCCCTTCGTCGGCGCCTGCATCCACGTGCCGCCGCCGCCCGCCAACCAGCTGATCTTCGTCACCACCGAACGCCCCTATGAAAGCAAGGGCCTTTATGAGCCGGTCTATGTGACCGGCATGTTCGGCACGGCGGCCACCGGGACCCAGCTGGCCCAGATCGGCTATGCCCTGTCGGCGGACAAGATCGAGCCCTACAACTAGGCCCGGGGCCCCGCCCGGGGCTATTTCGCCGTGCCGCGCGGCGCCCGGCCGCCCAGATGCCGGGTCAGGGCCTGGGCGGCGGCGGCGACCTGGGCGCCGACGCTGTCGAGCCGCGCGCTGGTCAGCCGCGCCGCCAGCCCCGAGATCGAGATGGCGCAGGCGGGTTCGGCGCTTGGCGACCAGACCACGGCGGCAACGCAGCGCAACCCGGGCACATGTTCCTCGTCATCCACCGCATAGCCGCGCGCCCGGATCCGGGCCATGTCGGCCAGCACCGCCTCGGGGGTGGTCAGGCTGCGCGGGGTCATCGGCGGCAGGCCGACCCGGGCGGCCAGGGCCGTGATCTCGTCATCGGGCCAGGTGGCCAGCAGGGCCTTGCCCATGCCCGAGCAAAAGATCGGGGCCTGCCCGCCGGGGGGCGCGATGGCGCGCACGATCTCGCGGCTTTCCACCTGGCTGATGGTCACCAGCCGGTCCTTGTCGAGGATGCCCAGATTGGCGGTTTCCCGGGTCTGATCGCGCAGCCGCCGCAGATAGGGCAGGGCGGGGCCGGTGACATTGCGCCGCCTCTCATAGGCGGCGCCGACGGCAAAGGCGGCGCGCCCGACGCTCCAGCTGGCGGTATCGGGGTCGCATTGGGCAAATCCCTCTGCCTCCAGCGTGGTCAAAAGCCGGTGCGTGGTCGAGACCGCCAGCCCGGCCTGCCGGGCCAGGGCGCTGACGCCTAGGCCGTCGCCGGGCTGCTGGCTGAGCAGTTGCAGCAATTCCAGCGCGCGCCGCACCGATTTCACCCCGTCCGACCCTGTCGTGCCTGCCATCCTGCTGTCCCGTTCCTGCCCCGCCGGGCGCCGCCCAAGGCCCTGTCGCCGTCACGCCGCGCTGCGCGCAAAAGATGCATCCGCCCTGGGCTGGGGCCATTTCTGATAGCAAGAGGAGTAGGCAGTGCCAATCTCTTCGCCTAGAACGGGAAGGTGTCAGTCAGGGAATTGAGATGTCGCGCAGTTTCTTCCGCCCCGCAGGCAGGGTCCTTGCCTGGCCGATTTTGCTTGTTCTGCTGGTGCTTTGGCCGCTGGCGGGCCTGAGCCAGACCGCGCCACAATCGGCCCAGGGCGCAGCGCCCTTGACGGCGTCGGATCAGACCGGCCCGCAGCGGCTGACCCTGAAGGTGCCCTGGTCGACGATCCCGGGGATCTACGAGGTCGACGATGAGGGGCGCCTGACCGGATATTTCGCCGAACTGGCGCGGCTGGTCGCCGAAGAGGCCGATTTCGATATCGAGTTCGTCGCCTATGAGACCACGCCGGAATTGCTGTCGGCGCAGATGCTGGGGGAAACCGACATGCTGGCGGGGGCCTCGGCCGAGACCAGCCTGCGGCGCACCAACCTGCTGTCCAGCCCGGTGACCACCAGCTCCGTCTATCTGATCGTGCGCGCCGATGCGCCGGCCGATTGGATGGCCGCGACGATGACCGACAAGCGGATCGGCGTGGTGCGCAATACCGCGGGCAGCGACGCGCCGGGCCTGGCGGGGCGCAACGAGATCGTCGAATACGGCGGCGTGCAAGAGGTCATGGGCGCGCTTCTGATGGGGCAGCTCGACGCGGTGGTCGCGGTGCGCAAGGTGGTCTTCGACACCCTGCGCGAGGCGCGGCTGGATCACCGGGTGCGCACCGTCGGCCCGCCGCTGACCGAGCCCGAACACTATGTCGCCCTGCACAACAGCCGGGCCGACCTGATGCCACGGATCAATGCCGCCCTGGCGCGGCTGAAGGATCAGGGCACCCTGGACGAGCTGGGCCATGCCTGGGGTCTGGGGCTGACCGAGCCCGAGCCCGAGGTGCTGACCGTAGGCGTCACCCCCTTTCCGCCCTATCAGGTGATCACCGAAGACGGCAGGATGACCGGTTTCGGCGTCGAAAGCCTGCGCGACGTGGCCGAACGGGCGGGGCTGAAGCTGCGCCTGGTGCCGATCACCTCGGAGCAATGGGCCGAGGGGCCGGGCCCGGGGGGCTATGACATTCTGCCGCCGATCAGCATCAACCCCGACCGCGAACGGCGGATGGATTTCACCACGGCGCTTCAGCAATCCCCCTATTCCATCTTCATGCGGCCCGGCGCCGCCGCGGGCATCACGACCCTGGACGATCTGGTGGGTATGCGGGTTGGCGTCGGTGACCAGAACGTCGCCCGGGCCGAGGCCGAGGCCCACGGCGGGCTGGACCTGGTCCTTTACAGCGGCGCCAACAGCCTGGTGAACGGGCTGCTGGACGGCGAGGTGGACGCGATCCTTTACGCCACCATGACCGTGCGCCGCATGGCCGAGGCGGGTGGCTTTGAGCATCGCATCGCCGAGGTCACCCCGCCCTTCTTCGTGACCCAGCGGGCCATTGCCCTGCGCCCCGGCCTGGCTGTGGTGCGCGAACGGCTGAACGGGGTGATCCCGGGCTACCTCAGCTCCGAGGATTACCTGGCCCTGCGAGAGGACTGGCTGGGCGAGCCCGAGTTCTGGACCCCGCAGCGCCTGCGCCTGGCGCAGTTCGGGGTGGTGGTGGCCGCGCTGCTGGTGATCGCCGCCTTCCTGGCACAGAACGTGCTGGCGCGGCGCAATGCCGAGCGGCTGGCCGCCGAGACCAACCGCGTCAGCACCCGGCTGACGGCGATTCTGGATGCGGCGCAAAGCGGCGTGGTCGGGCTGACCCGCGCGGGCGAGGTGGCGGCGGTGAACCCCAGCGGGCGCGTGATGATGGGCGAGCTGGACCGGCCGACCCCCTTCACCTGGCCCGCGGCGCTGGTCTTTGTCGATCCCGACAAGATGGACCCGCTGGCCGCCGGGCGCAGCCCCGTGGCCCGCGCCATGGCGGGCGAGGTGCTGCGCGGCGAAACGGCGCTGCTGCGCCGCGATGACAGCGATGAACCGCGCTATGTGCGGGTCTCCAGCGCGCCGGTCACCGCCAGGGATGCGGGCGACGTGGCGACCGTGGTGATCCTGGACGACATCACCGAACAGGAACGCAACCGCCAGCAGATGGAACGCTCTGGCCGTCTGGATGCGCTTGGCCAGCTGACCGGCGGGGTGGCGCATGATTTCAACAACATCCTGGCCACCATCGAATATGCCGTGCAGCTGGTGAAATCCGAGGCCTCGCCGCGGATGATGCCCTTCCTCGACACCGCCCATGCCTCGGTCCGGCGCGGGGCCGAGCTGACCAAGCGGCTGCTGGCCTTTGCCAAGCGCCAGCCGGGGATGGAAAGCTCGGTCGATACCGCCCAGGTGCTGGCCGATTTCCGCGATCTGGCAGCGCCGACCATCGAGAAAAGCATCGACCTGGTGATCGCCGACAGCGAAGAGGACCTGCGGGTGTTCTGCGATATCGGCCAGCTGGAAAACGCCCTGCTGAACCTGGTGCTGAACAGCCGCGACGCCATCGTCGGCGCGGGCATCGGCGACCGGATCACCGTCAGCGTGCGCAGCCTGCCCGAGGTCGATGCCCGCTCGCGCCTCTATCAGGCGCCGGGCGAGGGCGACGCGGGGCAGAACCTGCGCTATGTCGAGTTTTCGGTCACCGATAACGGCCCCGGCATGACCGAAGAGGTGCGCCGCCGCGCCATCGACCCCTTCTTCACCACCAAGGGGCAGAACTCTGGCACCGGGCTGGGCCTGTCGATGGTCTATGGCTTCGTCGAGCAGTCCAAGGGCGAGATGCGGATCTATTCCGAAGAGGGCATGGGCACCACCGTCAGCCTGGCTCTGCCGCGCGGGGCCGAGGACAACCGGCGCGAGGCGCCGCGCAAGCGCGCCCCGGTGCCCAAGGGCAAGGGCCAGCGGATCCTGGTGGTCGAGGATGAGGAAAGCCTGCTGAGCATCGTCACCGAGGTGGTCCGGTCGCTGAACTACGAGGTGCTGCCGGCCAGTTCGGGCCGCGAGGCGCTGGCGCTGATCGACGCGGGCGAACCCTTCGATCTGCTGCTGACCGACGTGGTCATGCCGGGCGGGATCGGGGGCTTCCAGCTGGCCGCAGAGATGCGCAAGCGCCGCCCCGACGTGCCGGTGGTCTACATGACGGGCTATTCCGGCCTGCTGGAGACCGAGATGGGCGCGGTGGTGGCCCCGACCCTGCAAAAGCCCTGTCCGCCGGTCGAACTGGCCAAGACCCTGAAACGGGAACTGGGGGGCTAGGCCGGGACGCGTGTCCGGCCTTTGCCCGCCCGCAACATCCCTGCGCCGCAGGAAGAAACGGAGCTGCCATGCCGCTGACCGATGACGTGATCGCAGGCCTGATCGAGGCCGTGCGCCAGGCCGCGCGCGACCAGATCCTGCCGCGCTTTCGCAACCTCAGTCCCGACCAGATCGACACCAAGACCGGGCCCGAGGATCTGGTGACCGAGGCCGACCGCGCGGCCGAGGCGCAGCTGACCGAGGCGGCGGGACGCCTGCTGCCCGGCGCGCTGGTGGTGGGCGAAGAGGGGGTGGCGGCGGATCCCGGCATCCTGGATCGCTTCGCCACGGCGGATCTGGCGGTGGTGATCGACCCGGTGGATGGCACCTGGAACTTTGCCAGCGGGCTGGCCTGTTTCGGGGTGATCCTGGCGGTGGTCGAGCGGGGGCGGACGATCTTCGGCCTGCTCTACGATCCGGTGCTGGACGACTGGATCCTGGCCACGCCGAGCGGCGGCGCCTGGTTCTGTCGCCCGGGGCAGGCGCCGCAGCGCCTGTCGGGCCCGCCCGCGCGGCCCCGCGAGCGCTGGCAGGCCTTCGTGCCGCTGTCGCTTTACGCCTCCGAGCAGCGCGCGGCGATCTCGGCCCTGTCAGAGGGCTATGGCCGGGCCTTCAGCCTGCGCTGTTCCTGCCATGAATACCGGATGATGGCCTTTGGCCATGCGGATCTGATGGTGGCGCCGATGGCCAAGCCCTGGGATCACGCGGCGGGGGTGTTGATCGTGCAGGAATGCGGCGGCGCCGTCTGGACCGGCGGCCAGCCGGGCTATGACCCGGCCGCACCGCGCCTGCCGCTGGTGGTCACTGGCCGCGCCGAAGAGGCGGGCGAATGGGCCGCCTGGCAGGGGTTCACCCAGTAATGCCGGGTCTCTGACGGGCCGGGCGGCCTCGGTTCGGTGCCGTCCCTCCTCCGATCAGGCGACGCCTTCCAGCCGTTCGGTCAGGTAATGCGCCGTCATATGGGCGATGACCCGGTCGACCACGGCGGGGCGCACATGCACATTGTCCTCGCCAAACGCCGACAGGCCCAGCGAGGCCACCATCTCATAGCTGGGAAAGTAGTCGACCCGGTCGAAGCGATCCGCCGCCTCTTCGGCCACCACCCGCAGCACCGCCTTGGAACAGGCATTGCGCGTCACCGCGTCGCCCCCCGCGAAGGTGACCTGGAGCGGCACAGGCGAGACCGTCAGCAGCACCCGCTGCCCACCTTCGATGGCCAGCCGGTCCATCATCTCGAACAGCATGTCGCGGCAGGCGTCGGGGCCCAGGCGGTGAAAGGCGAAGCGCTCCGGCTCGGCCCGCAACAGCCGCCGCGTCGGCGCCTCGTTCAGGTAGAGCCCGCTCAGCCGGTCGAACCAGCTTTCGATCAGCCCCAGGGTGACGATCACCGTATCCGAGGCGGCCAGCCCCTCGGCATAGAGGCGGCGGATCTGGGCGCGGCGTTCCAGGGCGCGGGGTCGGGGCACCGGGCGCGATCCGGTGGCCAGAAGCCCGTCGAGCACCAGATCCCCGTCGCCCCCGTCGTCGTCGCTGCCCGCCGCCTCGTTGCCGACGGGGTAAAGGCCCGCCCCGGTCTCTTCGCCCTCGGCATCGCGCAGACATTGCAGCATGGTGGCGGGGCTGTACTGGTTCAACAGCCGGTTGGGACGGCCCGGCGCCTCGGCCTCGGGGGCGGAAAAGGCGGCGGTCGGCACCCTTAGCCCGGCGCGGGCCAGGGCCTCCTCGACATTGCGGGCAAAGCACGACCCGATGGTAAAGACCGCCTCGCCCGGCGTCAGGCGAAAGCCCGGGGTGATCTGCGGCAGCAGCATCCCTTCGGCACAGCGGGCATCGTCGCGCCCGGGAAAGCGGCGGGCGGGATTGCGCAGGGTCTGGTCCATGGCCAGCGGCCCGTCGATCTGGGTCAGGGTCTGATGGGCGGTGTCGGGCATTGGCGGCTCCTGTCGGCGGAATCGCCCGGCAGGATGCGGTTGCAGGGTTAACAAGCCTTCAATCGGTGCGCTGTTGCTGCCCCCGTCTGTGCAAACTGTGACCCCCGGGGCGCAAAGCGCGAATGCGGGGCAACCCGCCGTTGCCGTGGCCGATTCCTTGTGGCACAACCGGGTCCGAGAGGATTCTGAACGAAAGAGTCTAGTTATGACCGACTACGCCGCCCGCCGCACGATGATGGTCGATGCGCAGGTCCGCCCCTCCGACGTGACCAAATTCCCGATTATCGAGGCCATGCTCTCGGTTCCGCGCGAGCTGTTCGTGCCGACCGAGCGCAAGGAAGCCGCCTATCTGGGCGAGAACCTGCCCCTGGGCGGCAATCGGGTGATCCTGGAGCCGCGCACCTTCGCCAAGATGCTGGACGCGCTGGATATTCAGCCCGACGAGCTGGTTCTGGATCTGGGCGCCGCCCAGGGCTATTCCGCCGCCGTCGTCGCCCGCATGGCCGAGGCCGTGATCGCGGTCGAGGAAGACGCCGATCTGGCCGGTGATAGCCAGCAGATCCTCAGCGATCTGGGCGCCGACAACGTCATCCTGCACGAGGCCAAACTGGCCGAGGGCGCGCCGGAACACGGCCCCTATGACGTGATTCTGATCGAGGGCGCGGTCGAGCACCTGCCCGAGGCGATCCCGGCCCAGCTGAAGGAAGGCGGCCGCATCGCGGTGCTTTTCGCCGAGGGTCATCTGGGCGTCGTGCGCGTCGGCTACAAGATCGACGGCAAGATCAGCTGGCGCTTCGCCTTCAACGCGGGCGCCCCGGTGCTGCCCGGTTTCGAACGACATGCGGCCTTCACCCTGTGACCCCTCGGGTCGGTCAGGCGCCGCGTCTCAAATAAACTGAGCCGGACCAACCGGCGGAACGAGGAAGAACAGGATGATGGAACTGGTGAAGACGCCCGCGCGGCGCGGACTTCTGGCCGGGCTGCGACGCTCGGCCAAGGCGCTTCTGTCGGGGGCGGCCTGCGTCGCGGCGCTGAGCGCGCTGCCCGGCGCGGCCAGCTCGGAAACCCTGGGGCAGGCCCTGGCGGATGCCTATCGCACCTCCGGCCTGCTCGAGCAGAACCGCCTGGTGCTGAAGGCCGCCGACGAGGACGCCGCCCAGGCCGTAGCCGCGCTGCGCCCGGTGCTGGCCTGGACCGCCCAGGCGACCAATTCCTATGCAGAGGCCACGGGGATCACCTCGAACACCGCCTCGGCCGGCCTGTCGCTGAGCTATACCCTGTTCGATTTCGGTTCGACCCAGCTGTCCGTCGAGATGGCCAAGGAAACCGTGCTGATCACCCGCCAGCAGCTGCTGGCCTATGAACAGCAGGTCCTGCTGCGCGCGGTGACCGCCTATATGGAGGTGCGCCGTTCGTTGCAGACGCTGCAACTGCGCCGCGCCAACGTCCGCCTGCTGAGCGAAGAGCTGCGCGCCGCGCAGGACCGGTTCGAGGTGGGCGAGGTGACCCGCACCGACGTGGCCCAGGCCGAGGCCGCCCTGGCGGGCGCCCGTGCCGGTCTGACCGCCGCCCAGGGGGCGCTGATCCAGGCGCAGCTGGAGTATGAGGCCGCCGTGGGTCACAAGCCCGGCGACCTGGCCCCCGCCGCCCGTCTGGGCAAGGTGCCCGCGCAATCCTCCGAGGCGGTGAACATCGCCCTGCAAACCCATCCCAGCATGAATGCCGCCCGCCGCCAGGTCACCCTGGCCGAGCTGCGTTTGCAACAGGCGGATCTGGCGGTGATGCCCTCGATCGACCTGTCGGCCAGCGTGAACCTGCGCCGCGACCTGGACAGCTCGGTCAACGCGACCACCCGCACCGTGGGCATCGGCGCCTCGGGGCCGATCTACAGCGGCGGCGCCATCGCAGCCGCCCGCCGTCAGGCCGTCCTGAACCGCGATGCGCAGCTGGCCAACCTGCGCGTGGTCAGCACCGATATTACCCAGAACGTCGGCAATGCCTTCTCGGGCGTGCAGATCGCCCGCGCCGCCTCGGTCGCCGGTCAGGAACAGGTCCGCGCCGCCGAAGTGGCCTTTGAAGGGGTCCGCGAAGAGGCCAACCTGGGCTCGCGCACCACGCTGGACGTGCTGACCCAGGAACAGGACCTGCTGGATGCCCGCGTCAGCTATCTGTCGTCGCAGGTGGACGAGGTGAACTCGCGCTACCAGCTGCTGGCGACCATGGGGCTGCTGACCGCCGAGAATCTCGGCCTGAACGTCGAGATCTACGACCCGGCGGCCTATTACAACATGGTCAAGGATGCCCCGGCGGGCCTGTCGGCCCAGGGCCGGAAGCTGGATTCCGTCCTGCGCCGGATCGGCAAAGACTAAAACTCTGCCTTTCCATTGTGAAAAACCCTTGCCCGAGCTACACTTCGGGCTTGGGGACACTACGGTTAGAGCAGATGAACGACCCTGTCAGCAACGTGCAGATCGAGGATGTGCTGGCTTCCATTCGGAAGCTGGTTTCGGAAGAGGTGCGCGCCCAGACGCAGCCCGAAGAGGCCCCGCGCAAGGGGCTGTCGGCCTTCGGTCGCGCCCCGCGTGACGAGGGCGAGCCTGCGCCGCAGGCGGCCGAGAAACTGATCCTGGCGCCGCATCTGCGGGTCGAGGATCCCGCCCCCTCCGGGGCCGATGCCTCGCTTTTTGCCGACAGCGCTTTTGACGCCGATACGGCAGAGGAAGCCCCCTTCGAAGAGGTGTCGGACGAGGCGGCGCTGAGCGGCTTCGACGATGCGCCGGTGGCCTTCCGTGGCCCCGAAGAGCGCGCGGCCCCCGAGGCGGAGCCCTTCGATCTTTCCTCCCTGACGGAAGAGGGGCAGGACGAGGCCGGGTCCGCCGAGACCGAGCTGACCTTCGATGACGAGACCGAGGAGCCGGCGGCAGAGGCCGAAGAGGACGAGGGCGAGCTTGGCGCCGAGATCGACATCGCAGAGATGATCGCCTCGCTGGAAGCCAGCCATGCCTCCTCTACCGATTTTGCCGATTTCGGTGACGGCGCCGCCGAGGCCCTGGCCGCAGCCCAGAACCGGCCCGCCGCCGCACCGCCGACCCCCGAAGAAGAGGCCGCCGAGGATGCCCGCTTTGACGATCTGGATGCGGTCCTGAGCCATCTGGAATTCGACGCCGAGCCCACGCCGCGCGACCGCGCCGCCAGCCTGCGCGACGAGATCGAGGATGCCGAGGTGATCGAGGCAGGCCCCGAGGCCGGGCAGGGGTTCGAAGCCCTGTTCCGCCGCAACGAGATCCGTCCCGAGGACAGGCCCGAATCCGCCGTCGAGGCGCCACAGGCAGAGGCGCCCGCAGGCTATCGCTTTGCCGAGCCCGACCCGGAGGATCCGTCGCAGGACCTGGATTTCATGGACGGGGCAGAGGCCGCCGATCTGCCCGAGATGGCCTTCGACGCCATGCCCGAGCATGACAGCTCTCCCCTGACCGAAGGCGCCGCCGCGCAGGCCCCCTATGAGGCCGAGGACGAGGACAGCGCCAGCATTTCGGTGGACGAAGAGGTGCTGCGCGAACTGGTCTCCGAGATCCTGCGGCAAGAGCTTCAGGGCGCTTTGGGCGAACGGATCACCCGCAACGTGCGCAAGCTGGTCCGGCGCGAGATCCAGCGCGCCCTGCAAAGCCAGGATTACATCTGAGGCCACCCCCGTGCCGCGCCCTGATGACGCGGATCGCTTGACCGGCCCGGCGCTAGTCCCGGGGCGGGGGGATCTCTGCGGCGAGATCCAGCAGCCCATCCAGATCCAGATGCGCCTCCATGTGATCAGCCAACCGGTCCAGAACCGCATCCAACTCGGCCTCATATCGTAGCGCCGAGGCGGGCGCGCCAAGCTCGGCCAGCAGGGCGGCGCGAAAGCCGTCGGCGGCGAAAAGCCCGTGCAGATAGCTGCCGCGCACCTGGCCATTGGCCGAGATCGCGCCCTCGGGGCGGCCCGCGACCTCCAGCCAGGGGCGGGCGCGGTCGGGGCCGGTGGTTTCGCCCAGGTGGATCTCATAGCCTTCGATCGCCGCGCCGCTGGCCGGGTGCCGGCCCTGGCGCAGATGGGTCTGTTTCTCGGCGCGCAGCACCGTGTCCAGTTCCAGCAGGCCCAGCCCTGCCACGGTGCCTGGCGGCCCTTCCAGCCCCTCGGGGTCCGACAGGCTGTGCCCCAGCATCTGAAAGCCGCCACAGAGGCCGATCACATGGCCGCCGCGCCGCAGATGGGCGGCCAGGTCGATGTCCCAGCCCTCGGCGCGGAACTGGTCCAGATCGGCGCGGGTGTTCTTCGAGCCGGGCAGCAGCACCAGTTGCGCGTCGCCGGGCAGGGGGCGGCCCGGGGGCACCATTTCCAGGGTCACCGCGGGTTCGGCTGCCAAAGGATCCAGATCGTCGAAATTGGCGATGCGGGGCAGGCAGGGCACGGCGATCTTGACCGTGCCCGGCTGGCCGTGGGGCCGCGTGCGGTCGAGGTCCATCAGGTCTTCGGCGGGCAGGCGCCAGGCCTCGGCGAACCAGGGCAGCACCCCCAGGCCGGGCCAGCCGGTGCGGGTGGCAATCGCGGCGTAGCCGTCATCGAAGAGGCGCGGATCGCCCCGGAACTTGTTGATCAGGAAGCCGCGGATCATCGCGTGATCCCCAGGCTCCAGCACGGCGGCGGTGCCGATGATCTGGGCGATCACCCCGCCCCGGTCGATGTCGCCCGCCAGCACCACCGGCACCCCCGCCGCCCGGGCAAAGCCCATGTTGGCGATGTCGCGGGCGCGCAGGTTGATCTCGGCCGGGCTGCCCGCGCCTTCGACCAGCAGTAGATCGGCATCGCGCGCCAGGTGGTGGAAGCTGTCCAGCACATGATCCATCAGGCCTTCGCGCAGGGCGGGGTAGTCGGCGGCGGCGCTGCTGGTCAGGCGGCGGCCCTGAACGATGACCTGGGCGCCGGTCTCGCTTTCGGGTTTCAGCAGCACCGGGTTCATGTGCACCGAGGGCGCCCGCCCGCAGGCGCGCGCCTGAAGGGCCTGGGCGCGGCCGATCTCGCCGCCCTCGGGGGTGACGGCGGCATTGTTCGACATGTTCTGCGGCTTGAAGGGCGCCACCCGCAGGCCGCGCCGGGTCAGCGCCCGGCCCAGCCCCGCCACCAGTAGCGATTTCCCGACGTTCGAGCCGGTGCCCTGGATCATGATGGCGCGGGCCATGGGTCTCTCCTTGCCGAGGGGCGGGGGGCAGAAACGGAAAACGCGCCCCTTTCGGAGCGCGTCTTTCATGGCGGACCCGGGAGGGCCGGGGTCCGTCAGGTTCAGGCCGCTTCGGCCTGCTCCGCGGCATGGCGCCGCTCGCTTTCCTCGCGCGACAGGGCAACGGAGGTCCGCACCCCTTTGGAGACGAACTCCATCAGGCCGCCGACCACGCGTTCGTTCGGGTCGATCCCCGCGCAGGACAGCACTTCGCGACCATCGCGCGAGCGGGCCCAGCGGGCGATCTGTTCCGGGCCGTTGCCGTATTTCTTGTCGTCAGCGATGGCGTCATCGAGCGCCGCCAGTACAACAGCGGCAAAGAGTTTGCGTGCTCGGTTGCCCTGTTCGTTATTGAAGGCGGTGCCGTCAACGAAATCTTTCATGATCCGTCCTTGCTTATTGCTCTTGTGTTTCGGGCGTGCCGCCCCTTATGACGAAAATGAACCGATTCGGATAGCGCAATCACGCATCCCTGTGTTGCATTTTGTGCATGGCTCGCAGAGCCCGGACACACGCGCGGGACCCCGTTGGCGATGGCTTGTCACAGGGCCGGAGGCCATATATAGGCTGGCGCAGAAACGGATCAACTCGCAGGCTGTCCCGAATGCCCAAGATCAACGGTAACGAAATTCGTCCCGGCAACGTGCTGGAGCATAACGGCGGCCTTTGGGCGGCGGTCAAGGTCGACCACGTCAAGCCCGGCAAGGGCGGCGCCTTTGCCCAGGTCGAGATGAAGAACCTGCGCAACGGCTCCAAGCTGAACGAACGCTTCCGCAGCGCCGACAAGGTCGAGCGCGTGCGCCTGGAGCAGAAGGACATGCAATTCCTGTTCGAAAGCGACGGGATGCTGAACTTCATGGATACCGAAACCTTCGATCAGGTTGAGGTTCCGGCGGATCTTCTGGGCGATCGCCGCCCCTTCCTGCAAGACGGGATGACCATCGTGGTGGAATTCTACGAATCCGAGGCGCTGAACGCCACGGTGCCGCAGAAGGTGACCTGCAAGATCGTCGAGACCGAGCCGGTGGTGAAGGGTCAGACCGCGGCGAACTCGTTCAAGCCCGCGATCCTGGACAATGGCGTCAAGGTCATGGTGCCTCCCTTCGTCGGCCAGGACGAGGACATCATCGTCAACACCGAGACCATGGAATATTCCGAACGCGCCTGAGGGTGCGGGCGCGGGGGTTATCCTGCCGCGCAAGGCAAGACAAAGGGGCCGCGTCCATGGCGACGCGGCCCTTTCTTGTTTCCAGGGGCGTGCTTGGCGCTTGTGGCACGGCGGCTGATCTCAATGCATATGATGCAATTGCATGACTGATCCGGGGCGGCTGCGCTGCGCGGGATCGGTGAATTTTCCGCGATTTTCGGCCCTAGGTGGGCATTTTGGGGGCTGCCCTTGCCCGATCTGCGGCGGGTGACCGGGCTTTGCGGGTTTCTGCTCGGGCCGATTGCATAAATTTGCGGCGGAAATCTGTTGCGTGGCGGCCACGGCGCGGTGCGGCGGATTGGCCCGGTCCCGGTGCCGCGCAGCGGGGTCAGATCTGGTCGAGCAAGCCATCCACTAGGCCGCGATAGCCATCCCCGAAAAGGCGCAGATGCACCAGGGCGGGCCACAGCTGATACAGGGGTCGGCGGGCCTGCCACCCCTCGGGCAGGGGGCCGTAGGCCTCGGCAAAGCCTGCGCCGGGCTGGCCGAAGAGGTGCAACATGGCCAGGTCGACCTCGGGGTCGCCATAGGCGCAGGCGGGGTCGATCAGATGCACGCCGCCATCCGGCCCCCACAGCAGGTTCCCCGCCCAGAGATCGCCATGCAGCAGTGCCGGGCGCGGCGCGGCGGGCAGCAACTCGGGCAGGCGGGCGGCCAGGGCCTCGATGCGGCGGGCCAGACCGATGGGCAGGGTTTCCAGCCCCTGCAACAGCCGCGCCTCGGCCCAGAAGCGTGGCCAGTCGGGGGCGGTGCCCTGTGCAGAGGGACCGGGATCCGGGACCGGGGGGCGTCCGGCCGCCGCCGGGATTGCCACCGGCCCGAAGGCGTAGTCCTCGACCCAGCCATAGGCGGTGCCCGGGGGCGCGGGGGCGTCATGTAGGGCGCGCAGCACCCGGCCCAGCCGGTCCCAGGCGCCGGGGCCGGGGCGGGTTTCGGGCAGGTGTTCCAGGATCAGCATAAGTGGCCGCGACAGCAGCACCCGGGGCGCGGGCGCGCCCACGCGGGCCAGGGCGCGCAGCATGTCGGCCTCGACCGGCGCATGGCTGCCCAGCTTGGCCACCATCTGGCGGCCATCGGCCAGGGTCAGCTGGCGCACCTCGTTCAGATCCCCGCCCTGCAACTGCCGGGTTGCCGTCACCGGCTGACCCAGCAGGTCAGAGAGCAGGGAGGCGAAATCCATCATGCCGGGCGGGCGGGGGTGTCCTCACCCTCGTCGGTCAGGGCCTCGACCCGGGCCTCGCCCGCGCTCAGCGGCCCTGTGGCCCGGTCAAAGCGCAGATGCGCGATGCCCTGGCCGCCCGCCTGGGTATAGAGGGTGCCGGCGGCCTTGCCTTCGGCAGTCAGCAGCTCGCTGCCCGGAGGCGCGCTGCCCTCGACCGTGACGCGGGCCAGGCCCTTGCGCAGCTCGGTCTTGTGCTTCATCCGCGCCGTCACCTCCTGGCCGACGAAACAGCCCTTGCGGAAATCGACCCCGTGCAGCCGTTCGAACCCGGCCTCCAGGATGAAGGTGTCGGGGGTCAGCTCGATCCCGGTCTCGGGGATGCAATGGGCCACGCGGATGGCGTCGAAATCGCTGCCGTCATCGCCGCCCTCGGCGCCGTAAAGGCGCCAGCCAAGGGCCGGGTGGCGCGGGTCGGGCACCGCGCCCTCGGGCGCTTCGCCGGTACCACGGAAGACCTTCAGGTCGGTCTCGGCGATCTCGACATCGGCGCGCAGCTTGTAAAGGCGCAGCTTTTGCAGCAGCGCGGGCGTCAGGGGGGCGGCCACGTCCAGCAGCAGGGCCTCGCCCTCGGGCACCAGCAGGAAATCGGCCTGATACTTGCCCTGGGGCGTCAGCAGGGCGGCATAGACCGGCCCCTGATCCAGCCGGGCCAGGTCATTGGTCACCAGGTTTTGCAGGAAATCGCGTGTGTCGGCGCCGGTCAGGCGCAGCACGCGGCGGTCTTGTGCGGTCATCGGGGACTCCCGGTTTGCGGTTGGCCCCCTTATAGCGGTCTGGGCAACGGGCCGACAGGGGGTGACATGCGCGCAGCCATTTCAGTGATCGTGACCACACGGAACGCGGCAGGGGATCTGCCCGAACTGGTGCCGCTGATCTTCGAGGCGGTGCAGGAGGGGATCCTACGCGAGTTGATCTTTGCCGATGCGGGCTCGACCGACGACACCGCCCGGATCGCCGAGGCGATCGGGGCCGAGGTGGTGGCGGGGGGCCGCGCCGAGGCGGCAGAGGCGGCGCAGGGCGACTGGCTGCTGTTCCTCGATCAGACCGACCGGCCCGAGACCGGCTGGACCCGGGCGGCAGGGGCGCATCTGGAGGGGGCAGGCGGCGCGCCGGGCGTCTTCCGCCAGGGGCGGCTCGCCGATCTCTGGGCGCGACTGCGCGGGGCGGGGCCCGATCGGGCGGTGCTGATCCGCGCCGCCCACGCCCGCGCGGGTCACAGCGGCCCGGCGCGGGTCTGGGCGGCGGCGAACCGCCCCGTCAGGCGCCGAACAGCCTGAGGAAGGCGCGGCGGAACAGCCCGGCTTCTTCCGCCTCGGCGGCACGGCCCCGGGCGCGGTTGCGGTCGCGTTCCTTTTCCAGCGCCATGCGGTCGGCGGTGCGGCCATCGGTGCGGAATTGCAGGTCGTGCAGATGGGCATAGATGCCGCCGCGCGCCATCAGCTCTTCATGGGTGCCCTGGTCGGTGGCCTGGCCGCGATCCATCACCACGATCTGATCGGCGTTGCGCACGGTCGACAGGCGGTGCGCAATGACCAGGGTCGTGCGCCCCTCGGCCAACCGGTCCAGCGCCGCTTGCACCACCGCCTCGGATTTCGCGTCCAGCGCCGAGGTCGCCTCGTCCAGGAGCAGAATGGGCGTGTCGCGCAGCAGGGCGCGGGCAATGGCCACCCGCTGCCGCTGGCCGCCCGACAGGGAGGACCCGCGCGGGCCCACGGGGGTGTCGATGCCCTGGGGCAGCTTGTCGGCGAAATCGCTGACATGGGCGGCGGCCAGCACCTCGGCCAGGCGTGCGTCGCTGACATCTGTTCGGCCCAGCAGGATGTTCTCGCGCAGGGTCTCATCGAAGAGGGCCGCGTCCTGGGACACCACCGAGAAGAGGCTGCGCAGATCGCCCAGGGACATGGCCGAAACCGGCACGCCGCCGATCTCGATCGCGCCCGCGGTCGGGTCCACCAGCCGGGTCAGCAGGTTGAAGACGGTCGATTTGCCCGCCCCCGAGGCGCCGACCAGCGCCGTGGTCTCGCCCGGGCGGGCGGTGAAGCTGAGGCCGCGCAAGACCGGCGTGTCGCCATAGGACAGGCGCACATCGGCCAGGGTCACGCCGGGCATTCCGGCGGGGGGCGCGACGGGGGCCGGGGGCGAGACCAGGGTGGGCTTGGTTTCCATCAGCTCCTTGATCCGCTCCAGCGCGGCGGCGGCCACCTGCCAGGTGCCCGAGACAGAGCCCAGGCGGCGCAGCGGTTCGAAGGCAAAGCCGATGGCGGTGAAGAAGGACATGAACTGCCCCACGGTCTTGTCGCCCGCGATGATCTCGGCGCCGCCGAAGATCAGCACCCCCAGGAAGCCGACACCGGCCATGATGTCGATCATGCCGGGAATGGCGGCGGTGCCCAGGGTCGAGCGGATCTCGGCGCGCACCAGCTCGTCGGTCAGTTGGGCATATTGGCGCGACTGGTACTCTTCCAGGCGGTTCAGCTTTACCGGGACCATGCCGTGAAAGATCTCGTCCAGGCGGGTGGCCAGCCGGGCGCCCAGGTCGCGCGCCTCGCGCGAGCGGGCGCGCACGAAGCGCTGGATGATCATCGAGGGCGCCACCAGGATGGGCGCGCCGATCAGCGCCACCAGGGTCCATTTCCAGTCGACCGAGACGGCCACGCCCATCAGGATCACCAGGGCGATCAGGTCGCGGCCCGCGCCGGTCAGGATGGCCGACCATACGCCGTTCACCGCCGCCACATCCGCCTGCACCCGCTGGATCAGGAAGCCCGGCGGATGGGTCTGGTGGAAACTGCCGTCCTGGCGCATCAGATTGGCCAGAAGATCCTTGCGCAGGTCGGCGGCGTTCAGCTGTGCCACCCGCGCCAGCAGCGCCTTCTGTCCGACCGAGGCCAGGGCGCGGACGATGAAGATCGACAGGATCGCCGCCCCCACCCAGCCAAGCGCCCCGGTCTGGCCCTCGATGAAGACGGTGTCGAACATCGGCTTCATCATCCAGCTGAGTGCGCCCAGCATCGAGCCTTCCAGCGACATCAGCAGGAAGGCGGCGATCAGGACGAGGCTGTGCTTGCGCAGGTAGTTGGCCCAGAGCCAGCGGCCGAGGATGCGGCCGGGCACATGGGCCTCTTTCGCGGCGGCCCCTTTCGGGGCGAGTTTGGAGGCGGGCTTGGCGCCGGTCCCGGGGCCAGGCGCCTCGGCCCTGGCAGACGTCTTCGCAGGGGCCTCTGCGGATTGGGCGGCAGGGGTCGCTGCCGCCTTCTCCGGGCTTTGTGCCGGGCTCTGTGTCGGGGCCTTGGTCGGGCGGGCCGTGTCGTCGTCGCTCATCTGCGCCACCAGGGCAGGGCCTTGAAGCCCGCCTTGATCTCCTCGGGGTCATATTCGTCGCGGATCCAGTCCTCGAAGCTGATCGGGGCCTTGGCGTTGCGCGCCGCATAGGCATCGAGCAGGTAGTCGAGCACGCCGGTCTTGCTTTGCCGGATGTGGATGTATTTCAGCCCCAGCATCCGCCGCGCCTCTTCCACCGGGCGGCCCTCGATCACCATCAGGTAGATCGCCGAGGCCAAGCCTGCCCGGTCGGCGCCGGACTTGCAATGCATCACGAAGGGGCGGGGGATGGTGCGCAGAACCTCGATCACCGACAGGATCTCGTCCCGGCTGGGGGCCTTGCGGGCGTGCAGGCGGCGGGCGACCAGGGTCAGGCCCAGCTCGCGGCAGCTTTCCACCTCGGTCAGGTAATGCGCCGTGGGCTTGCTGCCGCGCAGGGTCAGCACATGGGTGATGCCCATGGCCTTCATCTTGGCAAAGCGTTTGTGGGTCGGGTGGTTCGACCGCCAGACACCGGGGGCGATCTGGAAGAAGTTGGTCCAGACACCGCGCAGGATCGCATGATCGAACCAGAGGTTGTAGATCTCGGCCCGCCGCCGCAGTTCCGGCGTGGAAAGATCGGTATTGTAATGGTTGCGCAACTCGCGCTCCCAGTTGCGGATCTTCTCGGCCAGTTTCATCCCCGAACCCTTGTTCTGTCAGTTCCGGCGTCTGAACCGGCGCGCCCCCGCGAAACCCGCCCCCATGTAGGCGAGCACGGCCCGTCGCGCAAGCGAGACGGGGCGGCAGGGCCTGACGGGGGCAAAGGGGGCTCTGCCCCCCGCCGCGCCTGCGGCGCGTCTCCCCCCGGGATATTTCTGGCAAAAGAGAAGAGGGGGCGGGGCGCGCGGCTCCGGCGTGGGGGGCGCCGGGAGGTGGGGGTGGCAGAGGGCCCGGCGGCGGGCGGCGCTGCTGTGCCTGGTTGCACAGCAACCTGGGCGCAGCCCCCTGCGGTGCGGCAGGGGGATGGATTGACCTTGCCGAGGCGGGCGCTAAAGCTTGGCGGACCGTGGGGTCGAGACCGCTTCGCCCTCGCCCGGCGGCACCTGTTCCGTCACGTCGAAAGGACTAGAGATGAGCCTTGCCCATGGCCGCCCCTATCTTGCCATTCCCGGCCCCTCGGTCATGCCCGATGCCGTGTTGCAGGCCATGCATCAGCCCGCGCCCAATATCTACGAGGGCGATATCGTCACCCTGGTGGAGGGCATCGTGCCCGACCTGAAGCGGGTGGCGAAGACCGACGGCGAGGCGGCGATCTATATCTGCAACGGCCATGGCGCCTGGGAAGCGGCGCTGTCGAACCTGTTCCAGCCCGGCGACCGGGTGCTGATCCCCGCCACCGGGCGGTTTGCCCATGGCTGGGCCGATATGGCCGTGGGTCTGGGCATCGTGCCGCAGATCGTCGATTTCGGCACCCAGGCGACCATCGACGCCGACCGCATCGAAGAGGTGCTGCGCGCCGATACCGAACGGCAGATCAAGGCCGTGATGTTCAGCCATGTGGACACCGCCACCTCGATCCGCAACGACCCGCGCCCGCTGCGCGCCGCGCTGGACGCCGCAGGTCACCCGGCGCTGCTGATGGCCGATTGCATCGCCTCGATGGCCTGCGACGAGTTCCACATGGACGCCTGGGGCGTCGACGTGGCGATCACCGGCAGCCAGAAGGGGCTGATGGTGCCGCCGGGCCTGTCCTTCGTCTTTTTCAACGACCGCGCCAAGGAATTGCGCGCCGCCAACCCGCGGGTGTCGCGCTATTGGGACTGGGTGCCGCGCACCGAGCCCGAGGCGGTCTATCAGTATTTCGGCGGCACCTCGCCCACCCATCACCTGTTCGGCCTGCGCGCCGCGCTGGACATGCTGCACGAGGAGGGGATGGAGCATGTCTGGGCCCGTCACGCCACCCTGGCGCGGGTGATCTGGGCGGCCTGCGAACGCTGGTCCGAGGGCGGCGCCATGGTGATGAACGTGGCCGACCCGGGCCTGCGCAGCCATGCGGTGACCGCCCTGGGTCTGGGGCTGGGCAATGGCGAGAAGCTGCGCACCTGGACGGCCGAGAACGCCGGGCTGACCCTGGGGATCGGCCTGGGCATGTCGACCGAAGATGATCCGAACGGCACCGGTTTCTTCCGCATCGGCCACATGGGCCACCTGAACGCCCATATGGTGCTGGGCGCCGTGGGTGTGATCGAGGCGGGGCTACAGGCCTTGCAGATCCCCCACGGGGCCGGCGCGCTGGAGAAGGCGGCCGAGGTCGTGGCCCAGCCGGGCGCCGTGGCCTTCTGAGGGCGGGCGCTGTGCGAAACAAGGGGCGCCGCCGCGAGGCTGGCGCCCTTTTGCATGGCCGGGGGCGTCAGGGGCGCCGGGCGCGGTGGCGGCGCAGGGCCTCGATCGCCAGATGCACCCCATAGCCCGCGATCAGCACGGCGCCAAAGCCCCAGGCGGCCCAGAGGGCCAGGAAGATCCACAGCAGGTTGATCCCGGCCATGACCAGGACGGCGCGGGTATAGTCGGGCGCGGCGGGGCGTTCGGAGATGGATCGGGCGGATCCGGGGTGAGGGCGGGACATGGGGTGCTCCGTGCTGGTCCTCCTCCCTGAGGGAAGGGATAGGCGCGGCGGCGGCAATGTCCAGACGCGGCGGGCGAAATCCTGACCGCTGGTTAACTGATGTTACGGATCCGGGTCATTGTGCCCCGGGAAGTGCGCTCAGGTCGGGGTGGCGAGGCGGGCCAGGGCGCGGGGCAGTGCGTCCTCCAGTGCGGCCAGCTCTTCAGCCGGGCCGCAGGAGATGCGGATGCAGCGATCCTGCGGTGCCACGAAGGGCATCCGAACAAAGATCCCTTCCTCGCCAAGCGCCGCCACCAGGGCGCGGGCCCTGTCCCCGTCGCCGCCGCAATCGAGAGTGACGAAATTCGTCGCCGAGGGCAGGGCGCGCAGACCGTGAGCGGCGCCGATGCGGGCGATCTCGTCCCGGGCCTGGGCCACCTGGGCGCAGACATGGGCCAGCCAGTCCTGATCCAGAAGGGCCGCCAGGGCGCCCGCCTGGGCGGCGCGGTTCATGCCGAAATGGTTGCGCACCTTGTCGAAGGCGGCGATCAGTTCCGGCGCGGCCAGGGCATAGCCGACACGGGCGCCCGCCAGGCCATAGCCCTTGGAGAAGGTGCGCATCCGGATCAGCCGCGGGTCATCCACCGGCAGCGGCAGGGCCGCGTCTGCCGGGGCGAACTCGCCATAGGCCTCATCCAGGATCAGCAGGCAGCCTTCGGGCAGCGCCTCCAGCTGGGCGGCCAGGGTCGCGCCGGTCTGATAGCCGCCCATGGGATTGTCGGGATTGGCGAAATAGACCAGCTTGGCGTCCACCTCGGCGGCGCGGGCCAGCAGGGCGGGCAGATCCTCGGCATCGTCGCGATAGGGGACGGTTTCGATCCGGCCGCCGAAGCCCGCGACGTGGTAATTGAAGGTCGGATAGGCGCCCAGGGAGGTGACGATGGCCTCGCCCGGGGCGACGGTCAGGCGCACCAGTTCGCCCAGCAACCCGTCAATGCCGCCGCCGACCACGATGTTCTCCATCCCGCAGCCCCAATGGGCCGCCAGGGCCTGGCGCAGGTCGTGGCTGGCCGAGTCGCCGTATTTCCAGATCTCGGCGGCGGCCTCGCGCATCGCCTCGATGGCGCGGGGCGAGGGGCCGAAGCCGTTTTCATTCGCGCCCAGGCGCGCGGCATAGGGGGCGCCCCGGCGGCGTTCCATCTCTTCCGGGCCGATGAAGGGCACGGTGGACGGCAGCGAGGCGGCTAGGGCGGTGAAACGGGCGTTGGTGGTCATGCGGGCGGCCATACTCCGCTGTTGCAGCGCGGCGCAAGAAAATTCGGCGCCCGGGGCCTTGGGGCCAGGGGGGCGGGGCGGGTGACGGGCTTTGTCATGGCCGCGCGCTTGTCGCGGAGGACTGGGCGCAGGGCCCTATGTGCCGGACCAAGGACCCCGAGACCTGATGAGGACGACCGACCGATGCTCTCCACCCTGCGCGCCGCCTGCCTGACCCTGCCGTTTTTGCTGGGGGCCGCCCCGGCCCTGTCCCAGGAAAAGGACTGGGTCCAGGCCAAGGGAACCGTGATCCTCGCCGACGTGATCTGCGCCGAAATCAGCCCGCGCCGGGGCTGGCAGCGACTTTGGATCTCTGGGTTGTACCAGCCCTGGCTGTCGGTCAGGGATAACCAGGAGGGGTGGAGCGTGGATGACGCCCGCTATGCCCGGGTCGGCGCGGCGGGCCATCGCGGCGCGGATGCCCGCGCGCTGGAGCCCTATGCCCAATACAAGTACCACTCGAACGTGGCCTTCGGCGCGCTGTTGCTGCGGGTGCCGTCGAAGCCGGGGGTGGTCCTGTCGTTCAACAAGGATGGGGTGGACTACCAGCTGGGCGCGCAGGAGTGGGTCGACTTCCGCATCAACGATACCGGCCAGGGCGACAATGGCGGCGTGCTGAGCCTGTGTGTCGAAGAGGACTGAGGCAGGACGGGGCAGGCTGGGTCGGGCAGAGCAGCGCGCCTGCGTGACGTTGCGTAGATGGCCGCCCCTGCCGCCGCGCCGCCCCTCGACAGGGGCGCCCCGGCGCCGGATGATCCCGCCCGAAAGACACGAGAGGTTTAGGGAGGGACCCGGTATGAGCGCAACCCAGATGACATTCGGTGACGGCAGCCCGCGCGTGGGGGTCGAGATCCGCGCCCATGTGGCCCATGTGACGCTGCTGCGGTCGGACAAGATGAACGCGGTCGATACCGCCATGGCCGAGGCGCTGGTCGAGGCCGGCGAGGCCCTGGCGGCGCGCGCCGACATCCGCGCGGTGGTCATGTCGGGCGAGGGCCGGGCGTTCTGCGCGGGGCTCGACGTGGCCAGCTTTGCCGAATTCGCGGGCACCGACCCCGAGGCGCGGGTGATGCCGCGCACCCATGGCGACTGTAACCTCTACCAGCAGCTGTGCATGGTCTGGCGGGCCCTGCCGGTGCCGGTGATCGCGGCGCTGCACGGGGTGGCCTTTGGCGCCGGGTTCCAGCTGGCCATGGCCGCCGATATCCGCATCGCCCATCCCGAGACCAAGCTGGCGATCATGGAGGCGAAATGGGGCCTGGTGCCCGACATGGGTGGCATGGTCCTGCTGCCGCAGCTGATCCGGTCGGACGTGCTGCGCCTGATGACCTATACCGCCGAGCCGGTGGAGGCGCGCGCGCAGGGCACGGACTGGGGTCTGGTGACCGAGCTGGCCGAGGATCCCCTGGCCCGGGCCGAGGCCCTGGCAGGCGCCATCGCGGGCCGCAGCCCTTCTGCCACCCGCGCCGCCAAGCGCCTGATCGGCCTGGCCGAAAGCGGCGCGGCGGCAGAGACGGTGCTGTATGAGGAAAGCCGCGAACAGGCGGCGCTGATCGGCGGGCGCGACCAGATGGAGGTCATCGCCGCCAACATGCAGGGCCGCGTGCCGCAGTTTGACTGAGTCATAAGGTCGGGGCGTGCTTTGCGCGGCCGGAGGGGGGCGGGGGCTCTGCCCCTCCCCGTCGCCGGATGGCGACAAATGGAAGGAAGAGGGGGGCTCTGCCCCCCTTTCGCCTTCGGCTCAATTCCCCCCGGGATATTTTGGGCAATGAGAAGAGAGGGGCGGGGTGCCTCTGGACAGGCGGCTGCGCGTCGGGGCTGGCTTGTGGTGGGCGCTTTGTCCTGGCCCGGGGGCGCAAGCGAGCGGGGATGGAAACGACAAGAGGCGCCGGGCGGGGGCCGGGCGCGTAGCGACATGGGGGTGGTCAGCGAGAGGGCTTAGCCCGCGGCGCGTTCCTCAGGGCGGAACCCGATGCTGTCGGAGACCGTGAAACGCCCGGCCTCGGCCTTGCGGATCTTGCCGTCGCGCAGCAGCTGGCCGAAGGCGCGCAACCCGTCCTCGCGCGAGAAGCCCTCGGGCGCCAGGGTCTTGACCCGGGTCATCAGCTGCGGCCGCGAGAAGAGCGGCTGGCCCTCCAGGAAGGAGATATAGGAGGCCGCGGCCTCCAGCAGCTCGCCCAGAGAGCCCGCGCCGACGGCGGCGGCGTAGTCCTCGAAGCTTTGATCGGGCGCCTGGGCTGGCTGCGGCGCGGGGGCGCTGCGGTGGCCTGTCTCGCCGTCATGGCGGGCCAGGTCGGCCACCGAGATGCGACGCGGGCGCACCGGGCCGCGTGGCTGGCCCGAGAGGTCGACGCGCTGTTCGGCGACCAGTTTCAGCGGCGCCGGGCGGTTCTCCTGACGGCGCGGAGCGGCTTCGGAATGGTGCTGCACCACCGGGCGACGCGGACGCACGACCTGGGCCAGATCCTCGCGGTAGGCATCGGTGGTGTCCTCGCGCGCGGCGAAATCCGACCCGGCGGCCTTCTCGGCCTTCTTGGCGGCGACGGCGGCGCGCAGATGGGCCAGGGCCGAGCGGCGGCGGGTGCTGTCCTCGCGTTCGAAATGATGATCGGTCTCGCGCAGGATGCGGTCCATCTGCGAGGCATGATCGGTGGCCTGAAGCGTTTCACGCGCAGGGGCGCGTGGCGCGGGGGCGGGGTCAGCCTGGGCGGCAGGGGCGGTCAGGTCCAGCGGTTCGGCCGCGTCCTCGTCCTCGGCGTCCAGCGGCGCCAACCCGGTATCGGCATTGCTGCGCGCGATCTCGTCTTCCAGCGCGGCCAGTTCCCGTTGCAGCTCGGCCTCATCCTCGGGCGAGAGCGAGCTTTCCTCGGGGGCGCGCTGCACCTTGACCACGCGGGCCATGACCCGGGGGGCGGCGGCCGCTTCGGCGGGCTCGTCGAACAGCGAGGGGGCCTCGGGGTCCAGCGCCAGATCCTCGGCGCCGTCCCCGGCCCCGATGGTCGAGGAGAAGGCGGCCTCGTCATCGGCGATGGAGGGCAGGTCGTCGCCCTCGTCGAAGGTCAGGCCGTCGGCAGGGGCGGCAACGGGTCCGGCCAGGACGTCCTGGATGCGGCGGCGCTTGCCGGCCACGGCGGCGGCGTCGGGGGCGGCGGGGGCCATGCCCGAGGACCGGTCGGCGCCGTCGCAGGCGGCGGCCAGCGCGGCCTCGGCCTCGTCCAGCGGGTCGGGGTCGTCCAGCGGGTCGGGGTCGGCGTGCGTCAGGGGGGCGCCGGTTTCTTCCGGCGCCATGTCCTCGGCGGCGCTGTCGTCCGGCGCGGTGGCCTCGGGGGCATCGTCCTGGGCCGGGGCCAGGTCCACCAGGCGCAACGGCGGGCGCGCGACGGCCTGCGCCGCCACCGGGGGCAGATCGACGTCGGCCTCGGGGTTGGCTTCGGCTTCGTCATCGGCCAATGCGACGGTCGGCGCCAGCTCCGAGCTATCCGCCGTATCGGTGAAGGCCAGCGCCTCCGACAGGTCATCCTCTGCCTCGGCCTGCGGCGCGGCTTCGGGGGCATTCACCGGGCTGTCGAGCAGCAGGGCATCCAGCGCGGCCTCGGCTGTGTCTTCCGCCTCGACCCCGGCCAGCAGGCTGTCGAGCGTGTCGGCTTCTGCGTCTTCCTGGACTGCCTCGGGGGCGCTGTTGTCTTCGGCCTGGGGCGCCGGGGCGTCGAAGGCCATCTCCTGGGGATCGGCGGCGACAGGGGTGTCGTCCAGCCGGTCGGCGCTGCTGTCGGCCAGGGTTTCGGCCAGCAGGGTTTCGAAGGCGTCGTCGGCGGTGGCCGGGGCGATGTCCTCTGCGACCTCGGGGGCCACGTGGTCGGAGGTGTCGAGCGAGAGATCGCCCAGCGTGATCACGTCCGGGGCGATTGCATCTTCAGGGACGGCCTCGACTTCAGCCTCGGGGGCGGCGGCAGCCCACGAGGCCTCGCCGCCGTCATCGGGGAGATCCTCTGTGGTCTCTTCCTCGGTGGCGCACTCCTTGGCCTCGGAACGGGCAGGCGCCGGGGCCGCGGCCAGCAGGGCGGCGCCCCCTGCGGCGGCCAGGGCGGCGGCGATGCGCGGCGCGCGGCGCGGCTGCGGGGCCTCTTCTTCGTCTTCGTCCTGAGCGGCGACCTCGGCAATTGGCGCCGGCGCCGGCGTGGGCGTCGGAGCGGCAGCGGGTGCCGGCGCCGCCTCGGCCACGGGCCGCGGCGCGGGCTCGGCCTCTGCCTGCCGCGCTTCGGGGCTCAGCACGATATTGCCATCCTCGCTGCGCGCGGTGACGCGGCGCGAGATGCTGCGTTCGGCCAGGCGGGCCAGCATGTCGGCATCGGGGGTCGGGGGCTCGGCGCCGAAATAGCGGTCGTCGGCGGCCAGGTCGCGGAAGTATTCGGCAATTGCCTTCATCGTGTCGAAGGCGTCGTCGAATCCCTCAAGGGTACAGGAGAACGTCCCGTAGGAAACCGTGAGGATCTTGTTCGACTCTACCACTTTACTTCTCGCTCGTTCTGGCGCTACCGACCCTTGGCCCGGATTTGACGGATCGGGCCGGTGCTGCTTTGCCCTTCGGGATGAGACACAACCCGACCGAATCTAAGGTGCAGAAGGTCTCATTTTGTGACGATATTGTGGTTTCTGTCGAATCCAGGGGGAAAACATGGTGCTAGAACCGGTGGTGACAAGCGCGCAGGCGGTGGCCCTGGTGGGCGGCGGTGCGGTCGGCGACGCGGTGCTGGACCGGATCTTGGCCCTCACGGGGCCCCGGGTGGCGGCCGATGGCGGGGCGGCGGCGCTGCTGTCGCGGGGTCATATGCCGGACGCGGTGGTGGGCGACATGGACAGCCTGGCGGCGCCGGTGCGGGCCCAGGTGCCCGCCGGGCGGGTGCATCACATCGCCGAACAGACCAGCACGGATTTCGAGAAATGCCTGACCCGGATCGCGGCGCCCCTGGTGCTGGGTACCGGCTTTCTGGGGCCGCGCGCCGATCACATGCTGGCGGCGCTGTCGGGGATGGCGGCCCATCCCGACCGGCCCTGCCTGCTGGCCTCCGACAGTGACGTGGCCTTCCTCGCCCCGCCCGTGTTGCATCTGGATCGGCCCGGGGGCGAACGGCTGTCGCTCTTTCCCCTGGCGGCGGTCGGCGGGACCTCGGAGGGGCTGGAATGGCCGATCGATGGGCTGGCCTTTGCCCCCGATGGGCGGATCGGCACGTCGAACCGGGTGACCGGGCCGGTCACCCTGCGGTTCGCGGCGCCGGGGATGGTGGTCATATTGCCGGTGGCGGCGCTGGAGGATGCGGCAGCGGCGCTGCGGGCCGCGCCCGGGCGATGGCCCGCTCGCGCAGGATGATATAGAGGCCCGCCGCGATGGTAACTGCGATCCCCGCCAGGGCCAGCCCGTCGGGGAAGTCGTCGAAGATCAGCCAGCCGATCAGGGTCGCCATCGGGATCTCGAGGTATTGCATCGGTGCCAGGGTGGCCGAGGGCGCATAGCGCAGCGAGGCGGCCATCAGCAGGTGACCGAAAGAGCCGATCAGCCCGATGGCCAGAATCAGAAACCAGCTGCCGGGATCGGGGGCGACCAGGGTGAAGGGCGCCAGGCCCGCCCAGTGGCCCAGCCCGACCACCGGCGCCAGGATCGCCACGGCCATCAGCCCGCTCAGCCCCTGCATCCCGATGGGGGCGATGTCCTTTGCCACCTGGCGCGTCGACAGCATGAAGAGCGAGAACAGAACCGCCACGCCAAGCGGCAGCAGCGCGGGCCAGCCGACCTCGACGAAAGAGGGTTGCATGACCATCAGCGTCCCCACAAAGCCGACGGCACAGGCGGCCAGACGGCGCGGCCCCACCTCTTCGCCCAGCACGAACCAGCCCAGAAGCAGCATCAGGAAGGGCATGACAAAGGCGATAGCCACCGCATCGGCCAGCGGCAGGTAAAGCAGGGCGGTGAACATGCAGAAGATCCCGCCCATGTGGAACAGGGTGCGGTAGAAGGTAAAGCGCAGGACCCGGGGGGCGAGGCCCCGCAACTCGCCGCGCCACAGGGCGACGGGGCCGAGGAAGATCATCTGGGCCAGGAAGCGCAAGAGCAGCAGCTGCATCACCGGCAGCACGCCGCCCAGCAGTTTGGCGATGGAATCGCCCAGGGGCGCCAGCACGCAAAACCCCAGCATGAGGGAGATGCCCAGAAGCGGGCGGTCGAGATCCTTGGTCATGGCGCGACGCTAGGGGGCGGGCGGGGCTTGTCCATTGCCCCTGGCATCCTGGCCTGGGCCCGGGGGGTATCGGCCTGGCGGCCGATGCCTCCGGCGGGGAGTATTTTCGGCCCTGTGAAAGAGCAGGGGCCTGCCCCCGGTTTGGCCCCCTTTCGAAGACGGGCGCGTGGCACGCTCTTCACGGCCAAAGTATGCCGCCTTACTGGGCCCTGTCTCGCTCTTTCACTGGGCCAAAAGTACTCCGGGGGGAGACCTCGCGCAGCGAGGGCGGGGGGCAGCGCCCCCTCTCTCTACCGCAAGTCTTTGGGTCAGCAGTTGGGCACGTTCACCGCCAGGCCACCCAGCGAGGTTTCCTTGTAGTGCTCATGCATGTCGCGGCCCGTTTGGCGCATGGTCTCGATACAGGCGTCGAGCGGCACGAAATGGCGCCCGTCGCCGCGCAGGGCCAGCGAGGCCGCCGAGACCGCCTTGATCGCGCCCAGCCCGTTGCGTTCGATGCAGGGCACCTGCACCAGGCCCGCGACGGGATCGCAGGTCATGCCGAGGTGATGCTCCAGCGCGATTTCGGCGGCGTTCTCGATCTGCTCTGGCGTACCGCCCATGACGGCGCAGAGGCCCGCGGCGGCCATGGCGGCGGCAGAACCCACCTCGGCCTGGCAGCCCGCCTCGGCGCCCGAGATCGAGGCGTTGTATTTCACCAGCCCGCCGATGGCGGCGGCGGTCAGCATGAACTCGGTGATTTTCGAGGGCGTGGCCGTGGGCACATGGGTCAGCCAGTATTTCATCACCGCGGGCATAACCCCCGCCGCGCCATTGGTCGGCGCCGTCACCACCTGGCCCCCGGCGGCGTTTTCCTCGTTCACCGCCATGGCGTAGCAGCTGATCCAGTCGTTCACCACATGGGGCGGGGCGAGGTTGCGGCCCGCCTCTTCCTTCAGCGCCTCATGGATGGCGCGCGCGCGGCGGCGCACCGCCAGGCCGCCGGGCAGCAGGCCTTCGCCCTCCAGGCCCCGGTCGATGCAATCGGACATCACCTTCCAGATCTGGCCGACCCCGGTGCTGACATCGGGGCGGCCGCGGGCGGCCTCGTTGGCGGCCTTCATCTGGGCGATGGTCAGCCCCGAGGCGCGGGCCATCTCCAGCATTTCGGCGGCGGAATGGAAGGGGTAGGGGATGGGGGCGCCCGGCGCCTTGTCCTCGCCTGCGGCCAGTTCGCCCTCGGTCAGGACGAAGCCGCCGCCGACGGAATAATAGACCTCCGACAGGATCACGTCGCCCTGGGCGTCCAGGGCCATCAGCTTCATCCCGTTGGGGTGGCCCGGCAGGGCCTCCTCATAGTCGAAGAGCATGTCGCGGGCCGGGTCGAAGGCCATCGGCGGCAGGCCCTCGGGCGTCACCTGGCCGGTCTCTTCGATCGCGGCCAGGGCCGCCTCGGCCTTGGCGTTATCGTAGGTCACCGGCTCGAACCCCGCCAGGCCCAGGATCGTCGCCCGGTCCGTCGCATGGCCCTTGCCGGTGAAGGCCAGCGAGCCATGCAGCGAGGCGCGCAGCCCCTTGGCCTCGAAGGGCGCGGCGCGCAGCCGGTCGAGGAAACGCGCGGCGGCCACCATCGGCCCCATGGTATGGGACGAGGACGGGCCGATGCCGATCTTGAAGATTTCGAAGACGGAAAGGAACATGAGGCACCCCTATTTATCCCCTGAGCCTAGCGCAGGCAGGGCGGACGACAATGCCGAAAGCGACAGGGGCGGCCCCGGCTGCGGCGTGGCGCCGCCCGGACCCGCGGCCTGGGTCTTTTGTCTGCCGCCCGGCGCCGTTAGGATGACGCCAAAGCAAGGGCAGGCGCATGGACCTTTTCGAAGACGACACCCCGGGCGAAGGCCCGGGCAATGCACCGGAATTCACCGTCTCGGAGATCTCGGGCGCGGTGAAGCGCGTGATCGAGGGCGAGTTTGCCCATGTGCGCATCCGGGGCGAGATCGGGCGCGTCAGTATGCCTCGTTCGGGTCATGTCTACATGGACCTGAAGGATGACCGGTCGGTCATCTCGGGCGTGATCTGGAAAGGGGTCGCCAGTCGGTTGGAGACCCGCCCCGAAGAGGGGCTGGAGGTCGTGGCGACGGGGCGGCTGACCACCTTCCCCGGTCAGTCGAAATACCAGCTGGTGATCGAGGATCTGGCGCCCGCCGGCATGGGCGCGCTGATGGCCATGCTGGAAAAGCGCAAGCAGATGCTGGCCGCCGAGGGTCTGTTCGCGGCGGAGCGCAAGAAACCTTTGCCCTTCCTGCCGGAGGTGATCGGCGTGGTCACCTCGCCCTCTGGCGCCGTCATTCGCGACATCCTGCACCGGCTGCGCGACCGCTTTCCCCGCAAGGTGCTGATCTGGCCCGTCGCCGTGCAGGGCAAGGCCTGTGCGCCCGAGGTGACCCGCGCCATCGAGGGGTTCAACCGGCTGACCCCCGGCGGTGCCCTGCCGCGCCCGGACCTGTTGATCGTGGCGCGCGGCGGGGGCAGCCTGGAAGATCTTTGGGGGTTCAACGAGGAAAGCGTGGCGCGGGCGGCGGCGGCCAGCCAGATCCCGCTGATCTCGGCGGTGGGGCACGAGACCGACACGACGTTGATTGACTTCGTCTCGGACCGGCGCGCCCCCACGCCCACGGCGGCGGCGGAACTGGCGGTGCCGGTCAGGGGCGAACTGCTGGCCTGGGTGGCCGATCAGGGCGCCCGGCTGACCCGTGCCCAGACCCAGGCGGTCGAGACGCGGGGCCGCTGGCTGCGCGATCTGTCGCGCGCCCTGCCACGGGTCGAGACGCTGGTCGAAGGCCCGGCGCAGCGGCTAGACCATCTGGGCGACCGGCTGCCGCGCGCCCTGACCGGGCTGGCGCAGCGCCGCCGGGTGGAACTGTCGGAAAAGGGCGGGCTGCGGCCCGCGCTTCTGCGTGGTCGGATCGGCGAGGAGCGGCGGCGGCTGGATCAGCTTTCGGCCCGTCTGGCCCCGGCGCTGTCGCGCGCTGTGGCGGTGAAATCGGAACGTCTGGCGGCCCGGGGGCGGATCGACCCTGCGCGCCTGGCGCGTCAGTCGGCCCAGGGCCGGGCGGATCTGACCGCCCTGATGGCCCGCTTTGACCGCGGCGCCCGCAGCCAGATCGAGGCGCAGCGCCAGCGACTGACCGCGCTGGATCGCCTGCGCGAAACCCTGGGCTACAAGGCGACCCTGCGGCGCGGCTATACGGTGGTGCGCGACGACGCGGGCCAGGTGCTGCGCGACAGCGTGGCGGCGGGGGCCGCAGCGGGGCTGGAGATCGAGTTTGCCGATGGGCGCCTGACGGTTGGTGCCGGGCAGGGCGGCGGCGGGGGCGGTACGCCCGCGCCCGAGGCCGCCGCCAAACCCGCGCCAAAGCCTGCCGCGAAATCCGCCGCGCGCAAGGCGCCCAAGGCGGAGGGGGGCGCCTCGGGTGGGGGAACGCCGCCGGAACAGGGCTCGCTTTTCTAGGGAACGCCTGGGTTTCCAGGGGCCGCCCGCGCCCTGCAGGCCGGGCGTCAGACCCCCACTTCGGGGCCGGGGCAGGCCAGGGGTTCGGGACTGCTTTGCATCTCGTAGAGCTCGGTCTGTTCGCCAGGCCCCCTGAAGGTGGCGATCAGCCCGCCGCCCGTGCCTTGCTCGAAGCTCCAGCATTGCGGGTCGGGGGTGCGCTCGTAGACAAAGCAGATCAACCCGCTGTCCTCGTACCAGCGCCCCGCGTCGCAATCGCCATCCAGGAAGGACCACAGCACGCGGCGGTTCGAGAGGTATTCCTCGGCCCCATAGGGCGCGCCGTCCGCGCCATAGGTGAAGGTGCGGCCCCGGGTGTAGGCGTCGAATTCCGCCGCCGACATCGCGGGCCCCGGGGGCGTGGCCTTTGGCGCCTCCTGCGCCAGGGCGGGGGCGGCCAGCAGGGCTATCAGGGCAAGACTGAGGGCGGGGCGTGTCATGGGGCCAGTCTGACAGCTTGCCGCGCCGGGGCAACTGTCAAATCCCGTCCTCCTTGTGGCGGCGGCCTTCTGCCAGCGCGCCGTCGCGGATCGCCTGGGCGCGTGGGTCCATGACCCGACGCCACCAGCGCGGCCAAAGGGCGACGGTGGCCATGACCGGCAGCGAGCGGGGCAGGATCGGCATGGTCTGCCGGTCCAGTTGCAGTCCGGGGTAGATGCGCCCCGGATGCAGGTGGTGATCGGAATGGCGCGGCGCGTTCAGCATCATGGCGCCGGTGGCCATATGCGGCGCGTTCCAGGAATGCTGCGGGCCCACGGGCTCCAGCCGACCGTCGGCGCGCTCGGCCCGTTCCAGCCCGTAGTGCTGCACATAGTCCGACAGCAGGATCTGCACCTGGGCGAAGGCGCAGATCCCGAGGTAAAGCGCCGCGCCCGAGGCGCCGCCGAACCCCGCCGCCAGGGCCAGGCACAGCGCTGCGATGGCGCCATAGCCGAGGTAGGGATGGCGCCACCAGGGGCGGCCCGCCCGGCGCAGGTCATAGGTTTCGATGCGGAACCCCTCGCGGAAGCTGCCCCGCCAGGCGCGCCGCAGGTAGCGCCAGAATCCCTCGCCCAGCATCGCCGTGTTGGGATCGCGGGCACTGGCCACCCAGACGTGATGCACCTTGGGGTGGGCGCTGGCGTGGTGGCCAAACAGCATCGTGGCATAGACCAGCCGCCCCAGGCGGCGCAGGCCCCGCCCCGGACGGTGGATCAGCTCATGGGCATTGGGGTGGCTGACCTGGCCGAAGTAGACCCCGTAGGCCAGGGCGGCGGGGGCGACCTGGGCCCAGCCCGCGGCCCCCCCCGGCCCGCCGAGAAAGCGCATGGCGGCCACGGCGAGCCACAGATGGGCCACGCCCAGGGCCACCGACAGGCCGACCCCGGCAGTGAAGGGCCGGTCCAGCGGGGCGTTCTGCCAGTTGCGCGGCAGGATCGCGTCCAGAAGGGCGGTGAACCCGGTCAGCCAGATCAGCGCGACCCAGCCCCAGACCCCGCCCCAGAGGGCGGCCAGAAACAGCAGCGGCAGCGGCGCGAGGGTGGCGATCAGAAAGGCGGCCATGGGCGGATCCGGACAGAGGGGCAGGGGGCGGGCAGCGGCGGCGGCCCGGTCATCGGGCCGGGCCATCGGGGCACAGCATAGCGCGCATTGCGGCGGGGATCGGGCCAAAGTCAGCCCTTTCCCGGCATTTCGCGCGCCCCGGCGGGGCTTGCAACCCCTGCGCCCCCTTCCATCGCGCCCGCTTTGGCATTACCTCAACCTGACCCAGAGACCGGAGGCCCCATGGCGCTGTTTTCCAAATTGAAGGACCGTCTGTTCAAATCCTCGTCCCGGCTGGAAGCCGGGCTGGACGCGATCGTCGAGGAAGGCGCCGAGGCGCCGGAACAGCCCGCAGCGCCGGCCCCGGCGCCGGAAACACCCCCCGCGCCTGCCCCTGAGACGCCCAGCCCGGCGCCCGCGCCCGAGGTGCCGCCCGCCCGTCCGGTCGAGGATCCCGCGCCCAGGCCCGAGGCCGACCCCGGCGTGCCGCCGCCCGCGCCCGAGCCGGAACTGCCCGCCCCCGGCCCCGCCGAGGTGCCCCCCGCCGCGCCCGAGATGGCCGCCGAGGGCGCGCGCGGCGGCGGCCTGGTCTCGCGCCTCTTCGGGCGCGGTGCGGCGGCGGTGCCGCGCCGGGTGCTGGACGACGAGATGCTGGAAAGCCTCGAAGAGCTGCTGATCGCCTCGGACATGGGGGTGGATACCGCGCTGCGGGTCACCGCCAACATGGCCGAGGGGCGCATGGGGCAGAAACTGTCTGTGGAAGAGATCAAGCGCCTGCTGGCCGCCGAGGTCACCCGGGTGATGGAGCCGGTGGCGCGCCCGCTACCGATCTACCCGAAGAAACCGCAGGTGGTGCTGGTGGTGGGCGTCAACGGGTCGGGCAAGACGACGACCATCGGCAAGCTGGCCTCGCAGTTCCGCGACGCGGGCAAGTCGGTGGTGATCGCCGCCGGGGACACCTTCCGCGCGGCGGCGGTCGAACAGCTGGAGGTCTGGGGCCAGCGCGCCGGTGTGCCGGTGCTGAAGGCCGAGACAGGCAGCGACCCGGCCAGCCTGGCGTTTGATGCCATGACCAAGGCCGAGGAAGACGGCGCCGATCTGCTGATGATCGACACCGCCGGGCGGTTGCAGAACCGCGCTGACCTGATGGAGGAACTGGCCAAGATCGTCCGGGTGATCCGCAAGAAGGATCCTTCGGCGCCCCATAACACCCTGCTGGTGCTGGATGCGACCACGGGCCAGAACGCGCTTTCGCAGGTGGAAACCTTCCGCAAGCTGGCCGATGTCTCGGGGCTGGTGATGACCAAACTTGACGGCACCGCCAAGGGCGGGGTGCTGGTGGCGCTGGCCGACAAGTTCGGCCTGCCGATCCATGCCATCGGCGTGGGCGAGCAGATCGACGACCTGGCCCCCTTCGACCCCGAGGATTTCGCCCGCGCCCTGACCGGGCTGGAGGGCTGAGAGAGGGGGGCTCTGCCCCCCACCCTCGCTGCGCGAGGACTCCCCCCGGAGTATTTTTGGCCCAGTGAAAGAGCGGGAGGGGGCCTGGAAGGGCGACCTACTTTGGCCATGAAGAGCGTGCCACGCGCCCGTCTTCGAAAGTAGGCCAAACCGGGGGCCGCCCCCTGCTCTTTCACTGGGCCAAAAATACTCCCCGCCGGAGGCATCGGCCGCAGGCCGATCCCGGTGCAGGTCTGGGCGGTGTCTTCCCCGGCTTGCGCCCGAGGCGGGGATGGGGGACAGAGGGGCAAAGACGGAGCCCCGGACCGACCATGACCCCTTGCCGCCCCCTGCTGATTTCCTGCCGCCAGCGTGCCGCATGAGCGACTGGGTCAGCGCCATCGAGGGCACCGAGGCCGGGCATCAGGCGGCGCTTTTGCTGGCGCTGTCGGCGGCCTTTCTGCACGCGCTGTTCGGATCCTTGCAGAAGGGGCGGCTGGATCCCTGGACGTCGCGCGGGGTGATGGACGTCTTCATGGTGGCCCTGGCCGTGCCCGCGGTGCTGTGGCTGGTGCCGCGGCCCGAGGGCGCGGCGCAATGGGTACTGGTGCTGGGGGCGATCCCCATTCACATGGCCTATAAGATCGGCATGGCCATGGCCTATTCCCGGGGCGCCTATACGGTGGTCTATCCGGTGGTGCGCGGCACCGGTCCGGTCTTCACCGTGCTGGGCGCCTGGGTGATCTTTGGCGAGGTCTTCAACCCGCTTCAGTGGCTGGGGGTGGGGATCCTGATGGCGGGGATCTTTGGCCTGGCCCTTTATAACCTGCGCCATATCGTGGTGGCGCGCGACACGCTGGTGGCGGCGCTGAGCCTGGCGGTGGCCACGGGGGCGCTGGTGGCGATTTATACCACCTATGACGCCTATGCGATCCGCGCGCTGCCCGATCCCTTCACCTTCCTGGCCTGGTTCTTCCTGGTCACCAACCTGGACTTCCCCCTTGTTCTGGCCTGGCGCTGGCGCCATCTGGAGCAGAGGCCCTCGCGCCGCGACTGGCTGCGCGGCGGGTTCCTGGGGGCGTTGGTGGCCTATGGCTCTTTCGGGTCGGTCATGCTGGCCACACGGCTGGACAAGGTGGGCGAGGCGGCGGTGCTGCGCGAAACCTCGACCGTCTTTGCCGCGCTGATCGGCTGGCTGGTGCTGAAGGAGACGGTGGGGCCGCGCCGTATCGCCCTGATGGCATTGATCGCCCTGGGCGCCGTGGTAGTAGAAGTAGCCGGATGATGAAGGAGCGCCCCGTGGCCGAACCCAAGAAGATCTCGCCCGCCCTGAAACTTGGCCTGGAGCTGGGGCCGATCCTGGTCTTCTTCGCCGCCTATCTGCTGCTGAAGGACAATGTCTACACCATCGGCGGGCGCGACTATGAGGGGTTCATCCTGGTCACCGCCGGGTTCATCCCGCTGATGCTGGCCTCGACCTTTGCCCTGTGGCGGCTGACCGGCAAGCTGTCGAAAATGCAGGTGATGACGGCGGTGCTGATCGTGATCTTCGGCGGGCTGTCGGTCTGGCTGAACGACGACCGCTTCTTCAAGATGAAGCCGACGCTGATCTACCTTCTGTTCGGCGGTGCCCTGGGCCTGGGCCTGCTGCGCGGCGAAAGCTGGTTGCAGATCGTCATGGAGGAAGCCGTGCCGCTGACCCATGAGGGCTGGATGATCCTGACCCGCCGTTTGTGCTATTTCTTCCTGGCCCTGGCGGTGCTGAACGAGGTGATCTGGCGCACGCAAAGCACCGACGCTTGGGTCTATTTCAAGACCTTCGGCCTGTCGGCGGCGGTCTTCCTGTTCTTCATCACCCAAGGCCGCGTCTTTCAGGATCACGGCATCGAAGAGGGCGAGGGCGACGAGGGCTGAGGCCCCGCGCCGTCACCGCCCTGTCATCTGCCGCGCCTAGATCTGACCCGGCCCGGGCGCCGGGGCCCGGTGGGGCCGCGCGCCCCGGCCCCCTTTCCCAGGCCCGAGCAGATCCCATGCCGCGACTTCTGACCGATCCCTATCTGCAATGGCCCAGCGAGACGGGCGTCTATGTGGCCTGGATGACCACCTTCGAGGGGCGCGACCACCGGGTGGTGCTGGCGGATGGGCGGCAGGTGGTGGCGGAGACGCGCAAGCTGTCGCGCATGGCCGAGGATGCCGACAGCCATATCGGCGCCCAGGCGGGCGATGGCCGTCTTTACCCCAGGCCCACCCCGCGCGACATCTGGCGCCATGAGGCCCGGGTGACCGGGCTGATCCCCGGTGTGCGCCTGGGCTATCACGTCGAAAGCCGCGACGGGGCGGGGGCATTGGCGCGCAGCGCGGGCTTTACCCTGGCGCCGGGGCCGCGGGCGGGGCAGGGGCTGCGCATCCTGATGACTTCGGACCACCAGCAAAAGCCGATGACCGCCGCCAATATGCAGCGGGTGGCGGGGATGGGCGGGCCGCTTGATGCGGTCTTCTTCGCCGGGGATCTGCAAAATGTGCCCGACCGCGCCTCGGGCTGGTTCGACGATGCGCGCGGCACGGCCTTTTTCCCGGCGCTTCAGGGGCGCGCCGGGGCAGAGGGGACGGGGGGCGGGCAGATCCTGCAACATGCGCCGCTGTTTCCGATCATCGGCAATCACGAGGTGATGGGCCGCTACGCCCCCGACCGCCCCCTGGCGGCGCAGTTCGACGACCCGCAGCCCCGCGAGGTGGCCGAAGCGCGCCTGGCCGAGGAGGCGCCGCCGCTGGCGCCGGACGCGCGCGCCGCCTGGATCGCCGACCGGTCCTTCAACACCACCAGCTACGAAGAGCTGTTCACCCTGCCCGAGGACAGCCCCGGCGGCCGCAGCTATTACGCCCTGCGCCTGGGCGACATCTTTCTGATCGGCCTTTACGGTACCCGCATCTGGCGCAGCCCCGAGATGGGCGCCGCGACCCGGGGCAAGTACCGCGAGGCCGAGGCGGATCTGCACCGCCCCGAGGCCTGGGGCTGGGGCGAGTTCATCTTCGAGGACATCGCCCGGGGCTCGGCGCAATACGACTGGCTGGACGGGGTGCTGCAAAGCGAGGCCTGCCGCAGTGCCCCCTGGCGGGTGGCGATGATGCATAACGCCTCTCACGGGCTTGGCGACAATGCGCTGCCCGCCTATGCCCATCCGGTGCCGGTCGAGGACCGCGACGCGGCGGGGCGGCTGACGGGGCGGCGCTATGTCTATCCCCGGGCCAAGGATATCTGCATCCGCGATGTGCAACCGCTGCTGGAGGCGGGCGGGGTGCATCTGCTGCTGCATGGCCATTCGCATCTGTGGAACCGCTTTGTCACGCCGGGCGGGATGCATGTGCTGGAAACCTCGAACGTGGGCAATTCCTATGGCGCCTACCTGCCGGGCCAGGGGGGGCGCAGCACCGCACCCGAGGATCCGCGTTTCGATGCGTGCGATTATCCGCGCCAGGGCGACCCCCACGGGCTGACCCCCGTACCGCCCAGTGAGTTCGCCCCGCAGGCCGGCACCGATGGCCGACCGCTGCCCGCCCTCGGCTCGAACCGGCTGTCGGCCTTCACCCTGCTGGAGACCGAAGCGGGCACGGCCCGGGTCCGATCCTATGTGTTCGATTCGACCCGACCCGAGGCGCCGACCCGCCTGTTCGACCAGTTCACGCTGGGGTGAAAAGGGACACAGACCGTTCTCAGCCAATAGTTGACAGTATCCACTGGCTCTACCTCTGAGGGTGGTTGCGTCATGCGTCACACGCATGTCGGCCTTGCCCGTCGCTGCGGCGCTCTGGCGGATTGTGCACTTATGTATTCAATTGGAACCGTTCCAGCGGGCGGGCCCGTCCCGCCGCCAGATCGAGCCAGCCGAGGAGGAAGCTTCGCTGATGTCCAACCGAATTTCTAACCAGACCCTGCGCGCCCGGATGATGAACGCCGAGGATGCCGCAAGCCTGATCGCCCCCGGCGATACCATCGGGATGAGCGGCTTCACCGGCTCGGGCTATCCCAAGGCCGTCCCCCAGGCCCTGGCCGCGCGGATCGAGGAGAAGCGCTCTGAAGGCAATCCCTTCAAGGTCAAGATCTGGACCGGCGCCTCGACCGGCCCCGAGCTGGACGGCGCCCTGGCCAAGGCCGACGGGATTGAGTTTCGCCTGCCCTACAACTCGGACCCGATCGCCCGGGAAAAGATCAACGCGGGCGAGATGAACTATTTCGACATGCACCTCAGCCAGGTGGCGCCGATGGCCTGGGAAGGGTTCCTGGGCAAGCTGGACGTGGCCGTGGTCGAGATCTCGGGCATCACGCCCGAGGGTGACCTGATCCCCTCGTCCTCGGTGGGCAACAACAAGACCTGGCTGGAACTGGCCGACAAGGTGATCCTGGAGGTCAACGACTGGCAGTCGGAACACCTGAACGGGATGCACGACATCTATTACGGCACGGCCCTGCCGCCGAACCGGGTGCCGATCCCGCTGGTGAAATCCGACGACCGCATCGGCCAGCCGCATTTCCGCATCGACCCGGCCAAGGTGGTGGGCGTCGTGTCGACCGACGCACCGGACCGCAACGCGCCCTTCTCGCCGCCCGATCAGACCTCGCTGACCATCGCCAGCCACATCATCGAGTTCCTGGAATGGGAGCAGAAGCGCGCCGGCCTGCCGCAATCGCTGCTGCCGATCCAGTCGGGGGTGGGCAATGTGCCCAATGCCGTCATGGCCGGTCTGATCGAGGCGCCCTTCGAGAACATGACCGCCTTCACCGAGGTCATCCAGGACGGGATGCTGGACATGATCGAGGCGGGTACCCTGCGCATGGCCTCGGCGACCGCCTTCTCGCTGAGCCCGGAAAAGGCGCAGTATTTCAACGACAACGCGGAACGGTTCAAGGACAAGCTGTTGCTGCGGCCGCAGGACATCTCGAACAATCCCGAACTGGTGCGGCGCCTGGGCTGTATCGCCATGAACGGGCTGATCGAGGCCGATATCTTCGGCGCCGTGAACTCGACCCATATCATGGGCTCGCGGATCCAGAACGGCATCGGCGGCTCGGGCGATTTCGCACGTAACGGCTATGTCTCGATCTTCGTCACCCCCTCGGTGGCCAAGGGCGGCGCGATCTCGGCCATCGTGCCACGGGTGGCCCATGTGGACCACATCAGCCAGGACGTGCAGGTGATTGTCACGGAACAGGGCCTGGCGGATCTGCGCGGCCTGGCGCCGCGCCAGCGGGCCGAACTGATCATCGAGAACTGCGCCCACCCCGACTATCGCCCGATGCTGCGCGACTATTACGCCCGCGCACTGAAGGACAGCTATGGCAAACACGCGCCGACTCTGCTGAACGAAGCACTGTCGTGGCACCAGCGGTTCGTCGAAACCGGCTCTATGAAGCTGTAAGTCTCTGTTGAGGCTAACAAAAAGGCGCGCGTCCCGAGGGGCGCGCGCCTGACTGAGAAACCGCTTCGGAAAGCGGGATAGCCTTCCTTTAACGCCAGCCGAGGGCGGGCGCCACGTCTTTTAGGATGCTTTCGATCACATGGGCGTTGTAGTCGACGCCAAGCGAGTTCGGCACCGTCAAAAGCAGGGTGTCGGCCTCGGCGATCGCCTCGTCCTTGGCCAGCTGTTTGACCAGTTTGTCGGGCTCATCCGCATAGCTGCGCCCGAAGATCGAGCGCTGCTGTTCGATATAGCCGACGCTGTCATCCTCCTTGCCGCCCCGGCCGAAATAGGCCCGGTCCATGTCGTTGGTCAGGGCAAAGATAGACCGGCTGACCGACACGCGGGGGGTGCGTTTATGCCCGGCGGCCTTCCAGGCCTCGCGATAGGCGCGGATCTGCTGCGCCTGCTGCACGTGGAAGGGCTCGCCCGTCTCGTCGTCCTTCAGGGTGCTGCTTTGCAGGTTCATGCCCAGCATGGCGGCCCATTCGGCGGTCTTCACGCTGCCCGAGCCCCACCAGATGCGATCCTTCAGCCCCTCGGAATGGGGTTCCAGCCGCAGCTTGCCCGGCGGGTTGGGGAACATCGGGCGCGGGTTCGGCTCGGCGAAGCCCTGGCCCTCCAGCATTTGCAGGAAGACCTGGGCGTGGCGGCGGCCCATGTCGGCGTCGGTTTCATCCTCGGCCGGGTTGTAGCCGAAATAGCGCCAGCCCTCGATCACCTGTTCCGGGCTGCCGCGCGACAGGCCCAGTTGCAGGCGGCCTTCGGAAATCAGGTCGGCGGCACCGGCATCCTCGGCCATGTAGAGGGGGTTTTCATAGCGCATGTCGATAACGCCGGTGCCGATCTCGATCCGGCTGGTCTTGGCGCCGACGGCGGCCAGCAGGGGGAAGGGGCTGGCGTGCTGGCGGGCAAAGTGGTGGACGCGGAAATAGGCGCCATCCGCGCCCAGTTCCTCGGCCGCGACCGACAGGTCGATGGCCTGCAACAGGGCGTCGCCCGCAGTGCGGGTGGCCGAGCCGCGTTGCGGCGACCAGTGGCCGAAGGACAGAAAGCCGATTTTCTTCATGACAGGTCTCCTTGGGATCGGGCCGCAGGGCAGGGGCCGTGCCGGACCGTCCTTGTTGACAGACAGCTAGTCATTCCGCCCCCCGCAGGGCAAGCGGCGGGGCTGTGTGCCTTGGCGCAAGGGCTGTGCGCGCGCCCCGGGACCGGGGCGCGCCGTTAGGGCTGGGGGCGCTTATTTCTGGCCGAACAGCACCTTCTGCGCGTCCTTGGTCTGGTTGACCGCGCGCTTTTCCGAGGACAGGGCGCGGCCCTTCTGCACCGCCGGGCGGGCGCCCACCAGATCCAGCCAGCGCGACAGGTTGGGCTTGTCGCTGATGTCCTGCTGCTGGCCTTCCCAAAGGATCGCCCAGGGCCAGATCGCCATATCGGCGATGGAATAGAAATCCCCCGCCACATATTCGGTCTTGGCCAGCTGGGTATCCAGCACCCGGTGCAGGCGGTTCACCTCGTTGCGATAACGGTCCTGCGCATAGGGCAGCTCATGGCCCATCTGCGGGGCGTATTTCAGGAAGTGGTGCGCCTGGCCGGCCATCGGCCCCAGGCCGCCCATCTGCCACATCAGCCACTGATCCACCGCGATCCGGTCGCGCTGCGTGGGGCCGCAGAACTGGCCGGTCTTGCGCGCCAGATATTGCAGGATCGCACCGCTTTCGAAGATCGAGATCGGCGCCCCGTCCGGCCCCTCGGGGTCGACGATGGCGGGCATCCGGTTGTTGGGAGAGATCTTCAGGAAGTCGGGCTGGAACTGGTCGCCCTCGCTGATGTTCACCAGGTTCAGGTTGTAGGGCAGGCCCATCTCTCCCAGCGCGATGGAAATCTTCCATCCGTTGGGGGTGGGCCAGTAGTAAAGCTCGATTGGCGCGGTCATGACATCCTCCTGTGGTCGGGGGATCATGTTGGCGTGTTGGCGCCCCATGGCAAGGGCAGCGACCAGGCCGGGCCGGGGATCGGCGCGGGTTTCTCGGCAATTCGCGTCACTTCGGCGTGAAGCGCGGCGCCCTGCGGGCCGGTCAGCGCCTGATACAGGGGGAAGGCCCCGGGGCGCAGATAGGTGGACCAGTGGCAGATGCGCCGGTCCGGGGCGGCCAGCGGAAAGCCCAGGCTGGCCAGCCCGGCCAGGTGGCTGGTGTCGTCCAGCCGCAGCTCGGGCAACTCGGCCAGACCGGCGCGGCCCAGCACCGTGTCGCGCCAGCGCTGGCCGCCGACCAGCCCGCCCAGCATCAAGTCAAACAGGCCGTTTTCGCCGCTGGTCACATGCAGCAGCCGCGCTCGGCGCCCGGCAGGGCTGGTCAGCGCGGCCTCCAGGTGGCTGGCGTGATCGGCGGCGGCCAACAAAAGGACCCGATCCAGCGCCGGGCGCTCCGCCGCGGCCAGGGCCGACAGCAGCACCCGCGCCCCCAGGGAATGGCCGATGGCATGGATTGGCCGGTCTGGCGCCAGATCGTGCAGCGCCGCGATCACCTGGGCCAGCTGTCGCCCCGCCGCCTGCGCCTGGCCATAGGCCTCCCAGATGGTGCCGCGCGCGGCCCAGCCGAAGGCCAGCCCCAGACGCCCGTCGCGCCCGACGCCCAGGCCCCGGGGCCAGCTGGCGGCCTTGCGGCAGCTGTGCGCCTCGTGGTCCGACAGGATGTGGCGGTGCGGGCAATGGCGCGGATCGCCGGGCTGAAAGCGGTAGCCATGGACCATGACGATCACCGGCGCCCGGTCGTGGGCTGCAATGCCCCGGGTCCGTGCCCGGCACAGCGCCCGGGTCAGGGCCACCGTCGCCCCGCTGCCATGCTCTGCGGGGCCGTCCGTGCCTGCGTCGATCCTGATCAAGCTCATCGCAACGAGCCCTCTGCTCACCCTCGGTCCTGCGATAGCGCAGGGGTGCGAAAAAGCCGTGAAGCCTGCGTGACAGGGCGGTGACGGGCCCCGCGCGCTTGACCCGGCGTGAGCGGCGGCGTAAGGCGGGCGCGTGGCGCTTTGTTACCGGATTGCGGGCCACGTTAAACATTCCGCTAAAGAGGTCGAGGATAGGAGACCCCTTTCGCTTGACCGCGTCTGGGGTTTTTTGTTGGCCGTTCCCCCACGGCCCGGAGGTTGGAAAGATGACGCAAGAGTACAAACCGCGCACCAAGCTGGTCCATGGCGGCACCCGCCGGTCGCAATACAATGAAGTGTCCGAAGCGATCTTCATGACCCAGGGCTTTGTCTACGACACGGCCGAACAGGCCGAGGCCCGGTTCAAGGAAACCGGCCCGGACGAGTTCATCTATGCCCGCTACGGCAACCCGACCGTGGCCATGTTCGAAGACCGCATCGCCCAGCTGGAAGGGGCCGAGGCGGCCTTTGCCACGGCCTCGGGCATGGCGGCGGTGAACAACGCCCTGGTCAGCCAGCTACAGGCGGGCGACCATGTGGTGGCGGCGCGGGCGCTGTTCGGCTCGTGCCTCTTCATCCTCAACAACGTGCTGGGCAAGTTCGGGGTCGAGGTGACCCTGGTCGACGGCACCGACCTGGACGCCTGGAAGGCGGCGATCCGCCCCGACACCAAGCTGGTCTTCTTCGAGACCACCTCGAACCCCACGCTGGAAGTGGTCGACATCCAGGCCGTGTCCGAGCTGGCCCATGCGGTCGGCGCCCTGGTGGTCTGCGACAACGTCTTCGCCACCCCGGTCTATTCCAAGGCCCTCGAACTGGGCGCCGATGTGGTGGTCTATTCCGCGACCAAGCATATCGACGGTCAGGGCCGCGCCCTGGGTGGTGTGGTGCTGGGCAGCGAAGAGTTCATCAACGGCGCTTTCTTCAACTATTCCAAGCATATCGGCGCCTCGATCTCGCCCTTCAATGCCTGGCTGATGCTCAAGGGGCTGGAAACGATGGACCTGCGCGTGCGGGCCCAGACCGACAGCGCCGAGAAGATCGCCGAGGCCCTGTATCAGCACCCGAAACTGGCGCGGATGATCTATCCGGGCCATGCCAGCCATGCGCAATACGATCTGGTGCAGCGCCAGACCGGCAAGGGCGGCACGGTGATCGCCATCGACCTGGCGGGCGGGCAAGAGGCGGCCTTCCGCTTCCTCAACGCGGTCAAGGTGGGGGTGATCTCGAACAACCTGGGCGATGCCAAGTCGATCCTGACCCATCCGGCCACCACCACCCATTCCTCGCTCAGCGAGGAGGCTCGGCAGGAGCTGGGGATCACCCGCGGCCTGGTGCGGATCTCGGTCGGGCTGGAAGATGCCGAGGATCTGGTGGCCGACTGGCTGGCGGCCCTCGATCAGGCCTGAGGGTGGCCGGCAGACCCGGCCCTGACGGCGTTCCGAACCTGCGGAGCGCCGTTTTCCGTCCCGTGCCAGCCTGAGTGATCCGATATCCTTATGGCAGCGTAAACAAGGTGCGATTGGAAATCCGCGCAAAAAGCGCCTATGTATACATTTGACGGCGCGCGCCGTCGGATGGCAGGAGGCGCCCCGTTTGGGCGATGTAGAGGGAGGGCGGAGCATGAATATCCACCCGAATGATCTGAAACCGGAAACCGAGGAGGCCCGCGCCGCCCTCGCGCTGCTGCGCAACTGGGTCGCCACGGCCTCGGACGCCGAGATCAACGCGCTGGACCCGGCCGTGGCCCAGCTTCTGCCCGGGCAGGGCGGCTATCCCGTGCTGTCGCGCGACTACCCGTCGGATTTCACCGTCGATGCCGCCTATCGCGCCTCGCTGCCCGATCTGCAAAACGGCCCGGCCTCGCTGATCCGGGGCGCGCGGGCGCCGATCCAGCATGTGGGGATCTCGAATTTCCGCCTGCCGATCCGTTTCCGCACCCGCGACGGTGGCGAACAGACCCTGGAGAGCTCGGTCACTGGCACCGTCAGCCTGGAGGCCGACAAGAAGGGCATCAACATGTCCCGGATCATGCGAAGCTTCTATGGCCATGCCGAAAAACGCTTCTCTTTCGGGGTGATCGAGGCGGCGCTGGATGATTACAAATCGGACCTTGAGAGTCTGGACGCCCGGATCATGATGCGCTTTTCCTACCCGGTGAAGCGGGAAAGCCTGCGCTCGGGCCTGGCGGGATATCAATATTACGACATTGCGCTGGAAGTGGTGGACGAGGGCGGCACCCGCAATCGCTTCATCCATCTGGACTATGTCTATTCCTCGACCTGCCCCTGCTCGCTGGAGCTGTCCGAGCACGCCCGCCGGGCGCGCGGCCAGCTGGCGACGCCGCATTCGCAGCGCTCTGTCGCGCGGATCTCGGCCCAGGTGCTGCCCGGTGACTGCCTGTGGTTCGAAGACCTGATCGACATGGCCCGGGTCGCCGTGCCGACCGAAACCCAGGTGATGGTCAAACGCGAGGATGAACAGGCCTTCGCCGAGCTGAACGCCGCCAATCCGATCTTCGTCGAAGATGCAGCGCGGCTGTTCTGTGAGGAATTGCAAGGGGATGCGCGGATCGGCGACTTTCGCGTGGCGGCCAGCCACCAGGAAAGCCTGCATTCGCATGACGCGGTCTCGATCCTGACCGAGGGGCCGACCTTCGCCGCCTCCAGCCTGGATCCGCGGTTCCTGGCGACGCTGCACCACGCGGGCTAAGGGGCGAACCTGCCCGTTTCCTGGGCGGGTTGCCGCTGAATGCGGCAGCGCATGGCCGGGCGGCGCGTTTGACCTTTCACCCGCCGCCTGGCTTGCTACTCTCTGAGCGATCGGAGGGACAACGCCATCAACGCCGAGCTTCAGGACCTGCGCCCGAAGGCGCTGCAACAACCCCGCGCGCGCGGGGTCTTGCGCCTGTCTGCCCGGCCCGGCGCCCGGATCGGGCGGTTGCATCAGGCCGGATCCCTCAAGGCGCTGTTTCCCGCTTCGCGGCAACAGACCCTGAACGCGGTTTTCCTGAACACTTCGGGCGGGGTGACCGGCGGCGACCGCTTTCATATCGAGGCCGAGGCGGAAGAAGGGGCGCAGCTGATGCTGACCTCGCAGGCCGCCGAACGGTTCTACCGCGCCCAGCCCGATGAAACCGGCCGGATGGAGATCGCCCTGCGCGTCGGTGCGGGCGCCCGGCTGGACTGGCTGCCGCAGGAAACGATCCTGTTCGACGGCGCCCGGGTGGCCCGCCGGTTCGAGGTGGATCTGGCCGAAGATGCCCGTTTCCTGGCCGTCGAGCCGCTGATTTCAGGCCGTCTGGCTATGGGCGAACTTGTCAAATCCGGATCTCAATCGGACCTCTGGCGGGTCCGACGCGCAGGTAAATTGACTTTCGCTGACAATTTTCGGCTGAAGGGTGATATCGACGCGCAGCTGGCCCGGCCCGCTGTCGCAGGCGGCAATCGCGCCATGGCGGCGCTGCTTTTCGCGGCCCCCGGGGCGGAACGCCTGCTGCCCGCGCTGCGCGATCTGCTGGGCCCGCTGGGCGGGGCAAGTTGTGTTGCCAAAGATCTTCTCTTTGCCCGGATCCTGGCCGAAGATGGGTATGAGCTGCGACGCCGACTCATCCCGGCCATCACGCGGCTTTCGGGCCAGGATATTCCCAAGACGTGGACGCTTTAAACTATGCAGCTAACTCCCCGTGAAAAAGACAAACTTCTGGTGGCCATGGCGGCCGAGGTGGCGCGCAAGCGGCTGGCGCGCGGCGTCAAGCTGAACCACCCAGAGGCGATCGCGCTGATCACCGATGCGGTGGTCGAAGGCGCCCGCGACGGGCGCAGCGTCGCCGAGATGATGGAGGCCGGCGCCCAGGTCATCACCGCCGAGCAATGCATGGAGGGGGTCGCCTCGATGATCCACGAAGTGCAGGTCGAGGCCACCTTCCCGGACGGGACCAAGCTGGTCACCGTTCACAATCCGATCCGTTAAGGCACAACCTTAAGAAAGGAGCGCAAGTAAATGAGCTTTCTCGAGAAACTCCTGGCGCTACTGGGCCCGAAACAGCAGCCCGTGCCGATCCCGGTGCGCGTCGACAAGCCGAAGCGCGCCCCCTGGGAAGCGCGGCGATGATCCCCGGTGAACTGCTGCCCGCAGAGGGCACGCTGACGCTGAACGACGGGATCCAATCGGTGACGCTGATGGTGGCCAATACCGGCGACCGCCCGGTGCAGGTCGGCAGCCACTATCATTTCGCCGAGGCCAACCCGGCGCTGGATTTCGACCGCGCCGCGGCCCACGGGCTGCGCCTGGACATCGCGGCGGGAACCGCCGTGCGGTTTGAACCCGGCCAGCGCCGCGAGGTCCAGCTGATCCCCTTCGGCGGCGGTCGGACGATTTACGGTTTCAATCAGAAGGTCATGGGCGCGCTCTGACGTGCGGCAAGACCCAACCGGGAGCAGGTCAGGTCGGCGGGGTAGAACCGCCGAAACGTGACGTGGACGCTACGCGAAAGGGACAGACCCAATGATGGACGCGACCCAGATCATGATCCGCCAGGCCAGTTTCGTGCAGGGGCTGGTTCTCGGCTCGGCGCGGATGGCCGAATGGCAGATGCGTTTTGGCCAGGCGATGCTGAAGGCGATGCTGGACGACCCCTTGCCCGATGTCTCGCCGCATCCGGCCCCCGAGGCGGCCCCGGCGCCTGCCCGCGCGCCCCGCGCGAAACCGGCCGCCCGGCGCAAGCCCGCCGCGCGCAAGGCCGCGCCCAAGCCCGCGGCGTCCGCCGAGGTGAAAGAGGCCAAGCCTGCGGCGCGCAAGGCTGCCGCACCGAAACCTGCGGTGGAGGCAAAGCCCGCCGCGAAAGCGGCCCCCAAACCCGCCGCTGCGAAACCGGCGGCCCTGGCCAAGGCGCCCGACTCCGCTGCGCCCAAACCCGCGACCGAGGCCAAGGCGCGCCGCCCGCGCCAGCCCTCGGCGCCGCCCGCCATGCCCGACAGCCCGTCCAACAAGAGCGACGACAGCTAAGTCGCGCCGCAGATCCTTCAGGAGCCCCCGAATGCCCACCCAAATCTCTCGCGCTGACTATGCCGCGATGTTCGGCCCCACCACCGGCGACCGCGTCCGCCTCGCCGACACCGATCTGATCATCGAGGTCGAGCGCGACCTGACCGCCGAACGCGCCGCCCTGGGCGGCGGCTCGGCCAATGGGCCGCGCTATGGTGAAGAGGTGAAATTCGGCGGCGGCAAGGTGATCCGCGACGGCATGGGCCAGAGCCAAGCGACCCGCGCCGAAGGGGCGGTGGATACGGTGATCACCAATGCGCTGATTGTCGACTGGACGGGGATCTACAAGGCCGACGTGGGCCTGCGCGACGGGCGGATCGCCAAGATCGGCAAGGCGGGCAACCCCGACACCCAGCCCGGCGTCGACATCATCGTCGGCCCCGGCACCGAGGCGATCGCCGCCGAGGGGCGCATCCTGACGGCGGGGGGCATCGACAGCCACATCCACTTCATCTGCCCGCAACAGATTGAAGACGCTTTGCATTCCGGCCTGACCACGATGATTGGCGGCGGCACGGGCCCCGCGCACGGGACGCTGGCCACCACCGTGACCCCGGGGCCCTGGCACCTGGGGCGGATGTTGCAGGCGGCCGAGGCCTTCCCGATGAACCTGGCCTTCGCGGGCAAGGGCAACGCCAGCCTGCCCGCAGCCCTTGAGGAACAGATCAAGGCCGGTGCCTCTTGCCTGAAGCTGCACGAGGACTGGGGCACCACACCTGCCGCCATCGACTGCTGCCTGTCGGTGGCCGACGATTACGACGTGCAGGTGATGATCCACACCGACACGCTGAATGAGTCGGGCTTTGTCGAGAATACCGTGGCGGCGATGAAGGGCCGCACCATCCACGCCTTCCACACCGAAGGCGCGGGCGGCGGCCATGCCCCCGACATCATCAAGATCTGCGGCGAAGAGCATGTGCTGCCCTCGTCCACCAACCCCACGCGTCCCTTCACCCGCAACACGATTGATGAGCATCTCGATATGCTCATGGTCTGTCACCACCTGGACAAGGCGATCCCCGAGGACGTGGCCTTTGCCGAAAGCCGCATCCGGCGCGAGACCATCGCCGCCGAGGACATCTTGCACGACATGGGTGCCTTTTCGATCATTGCCTCCGACAGCCAGGCCATGGGCCGGGTGGGCGAGGTGCTGATCCGCACCTGGCAGACCGCCGACAAGATGAAGAAGCAGCGAGGGTCGCTGCCCGAGGAACAGGGCGACAACGACAACTTCCGCGTCCGCCGCTATATCGCCAAATACACCATCAACCCGGCCATCGCCCATGGCCTCAGCCATCAGGTGGGCAGCATCGAGGAAGGCAAGCGTGCCGATCTGGTGCTGTGGAACCCCGCCTTCTTTGGCGTGAAGCCCGAGATGGTGCTGATCGGCGGGTCCATCGTGGCGGCGCAGATAGGCGATCCCAACGCCTCGATCCCGACGCCGCAGCCGGTCTATTCCCGCCCGATGTTCGGCGCCTTCGGCAAGGCGGTGACCAATTCCGCCGTCACCTTCATCTCTGCCGCGGCCCAGGCCGAGGGGCTGGCGGGCAAGCTGGGGCTGGAGAAAGAGACCATCGCGGTGCTGAACACCCGCCAGATCGGCAAGAAGGATCTGAAGCTCAACTCGGCCACGCCCCATGTCGAGGTGAACCCCGAGACCTACGAGGTGCGCGCCGATGGCGAGCTGCTGACCTGCGAACCAGCAGAGGTGCTGCCGATGGCGCAGCGCTACTTCCTGTTCTGATGCGCCCCGCCGCCGCAATCTGCCTGGCCCTGCCTGTGGTCGCGCTGGCCGGGGCGGCGCTGGCCCGCTGCCCGACAGCCGACGACCTCTCGGCGGGGATCGTCTATTCCAGCACGGTGGCGGGCGAGGAAAGTATCAACGTGGCTTTCGGCACCACCGCCTATCTGGCCTCGTACTACGAGCTGGGCGAACAGGGGCTGACCAAGCAGTTCCTGATGCTGAAGGGGGTCTATCCGCAGACCCTGACCGCGATCACCGCCTCCGAGGTGCTGACGATTTCCTATCACTACGCGGTCGGGCAGGGGGAATTCCCCGAGCCCCGCGAGGGCGTGTCCTGGCAGGTCGAGGCGGTGGTGGCCCAGGGCACCGACAGCCTGAGCGAGACGCAAAGCTATACCTTCGGGCGCGAGGAACAGCGCGAGATCGGCGATTGCACCTTCGGCGTGATCCCCTATGACATCGAAACCCGCAGCGCGGCCTATGGCGCCCAGGTGCTGGGGATGTTCTATGTGCCGGTGCTGGGCGTGGCCTTTCCCGACGTCCACCGCGATCTGGCGGACCCCGAGTCGGTCGATTTCGCCGAGCGCATGACGACCTATCCCGCGCTTCTGGCGCAATGGGGCAACTGAGGGGGGATCGTTGAGAAGTCTTGTGATCACAAGATCCCGCCAGGCGGGGCTAACCCCTTGGTGGGGTGGATTTTCCCGTGATTTCGGCCGTGCTGCGACGCAGCGTCACTCGGCCTCAAGCTATGCGTCTGCTGCAAGAGGGGTCTGCGCGGCCCTTCAAATCAAGGCTTTCTGCGTTGCAGCGCACGCATGACGGTAATGAAGGAATGAAAATGGTAAGGGCGCAAGAGCTGACCTATTGTAAGTGTCAACCAACAGACGTTTCAGACACTCACGAGGTCCCCAATGGCAAGTGTTTCCAGCCACGTTTCCGCCCCCGCCGGCATTTCCGCCAAGCTGTCGGGCTTCTTCCACTCCATCTCGCTGGGCCTGGTCGCCTACATGGAGCGTCGCACCCGCTCCGAGCAGATCGCCGCGCTGAGCGCCAAGTCCGACGCCGAACTGGCCAAGCTGGGCATCACCCGCGACGAGATCCCGGCCTTCGTCTTCCGCGACCTGTTCTACGTCTGACCGCCGATTGGCCGATGCGGGGCGCCGTGGCGCGCCGCCTGGGCCAAGTGGCTGTCAGGGAATGGTTCCCGGTAGCGGAGGTGCGTCATGCCTGATCGTGCCCCAGTCAAGAGAGCCCTGACAGCCCTCAGATCCGGCGAAATGGACGCGCCCCGTTTCGACGATTTCGTGACGCTCGACTACGAAGAGCGTTTCTTCCGGCGCAAGGGCCTTGTGACCGACGGCGGGGAACGTATCCTCGCCGATCTGGCACAAACCCTGTCGCTGGACGAGGGCGATGCCCTGCGCCTGGAGGATGACCGTCTGATCGGCATCCGTGCCGCGCCCGAGCCGCTGCTGAAGGTCACCGGCGAGGCCCTGCCGCGCCTGGCCTGGCACATCGGCAACCGCCATACCCCCTGCGAGATCACCGCCTCGGCCCTGTTCATTCGTCAGGACAAGGTCATCGCCGAGATGCTGCGCCACCTGGGCGCCACGGTCGAGACCGTGATGGCGCCCTTCCTGCCCGAGGGCGGGGCCTATGGCCACGGGCGCACCCATGCCCATGAACATGGCGCCACCCTGCACGACGGCGAACACGGGCACTCCCATTCCCATGATCACGGGCACGGCCATAGCCATTCCCACGATCACGATCACGATCACGATCATGACCATGGGCATTCGCACGACCATGGCCACAGTCATGGCCACGTCCATCACCATTCCTCTCATGATGACCCGGACGTCCAGTCCGAGGATGAAACGGCGCGCGGCGCCCGCACGGCGCGCAAGGGCCACGGGCACACGCATCACCATTCCTCGCATGACGATTTCGGCGCCCTGACCGAGGATGTGGATGGCGACGGCGGCCCCCGGGCGCCCGGCCATGGCCCCCTGGGTGATCATGACCGCGACCACTGATCCGGCGCTGATCCTGCACCGCTGGTTGTCGCCCGCCTATCCGGTGGGCGCCTTCGCCTATTCCCACGGGATCGAGGCGGCGGTGGCGGCGGGCTGGCTGGGCGATGCCGAGCAGACCGGCGCCTGGCTGCGTGACGTGGCCCTGCATGGGGCAGGGCGCAACGATGCCATCCTGCTGGCCGCCGCCTTTCACGCCGAGACGCCCGAGAGGCTGGTCGAGATCGCCGAGCTGGCCTCGGCCCTGGCCCCTTCGGCCAACCGGCGGCTGGAGACAGAGGCCCAGGGCGCGGCCTTTGCCCGCACCACGGCCCAGGTGCACGGGATCGCCCTGGACCCCGCGCCCTATCCGGTGGTGCTGGGCCGGGCGGCGCGGCTGATGGATCTGCCGTTGCAGATGACCCTGCGCCTGTATCTGCTGGCCTTTCTGTCGAACCTCACCTCCGCCGCCATCCGCCTGGTGCCCCTGGGCCAGACCGATGGTCAGCGCATCCTGTCGGCGCTGGAACCGCTGTGCGAGGCCCTGGCGGCGGACGCGGCACCGGGCGACCTCGACGCCCTTGGCTCTTGTGCTGTAATGTCCGACATTGCGGCGATGCGGCAGGAGGGGCTGACCACGCGGCTCTTCCGCTCCTGACGCGACGACCTGACGACCCGACCGACCACGACCTGACACGAGGTATCCCGATGACCAGCTCTCCTCACGGCCCCCTGCGGATCGGCCTTGGCGGCCCGGTGGGCGCCGGCAAGACCTCTTTGACCGCCGCCCTGTGCCGTCGTCTGCGGGACGATCTGTCCATCGCCGTGGTCACCAACGACATTTACACCCAGGAAGACGCCGAGGCGCTGGTGCGGATGCAGGCCCTCAGCTCGGACCGCATTCGCGGCGTCGAAACGGGGGGCTGCCCCCATACGGCGATCCGCGAGGATGCCTCGATCAACCTGGCCGCCATCGACGAGCTGAATGCGGCCTTCCCCGATCTGGACGCGGTCTTCGTCGAATCGGGCGGTGACAACCTCTCGGCCACCTTCTCGCCGGAACTGGCGGATGTGACGATCTACGTGATCGACGTGGCAGCCGGCGAAGAGATCCCGCGCAAGGGCGGCCCTGCCGTCACCCGCTCGGACATCCTGGTGATCAACAAGACCGACCTGGCCCCCTATGTGGGCGCCGACCTGTCGGTGATGGAGCGCGACGCCAAGGCGCAGCGCGGTACGCGGCCTTTCGTCTTTACCAACCTCAAGACGGGCGAGGGGCTGGACCAGGTGCTGACCCTGCTGGAAGAGATCGGCGGCCTCGCCGTGCCCGCCTGATCCCATGGCCCAGATCGACCTGCCCCGGGGGCAAAGCCTGACCCTGATCGACTTTCGGCCCATTGGCTATGTGATCGGCCTGCTGGTGGCGGTGCTGGGGCTGACCATGCTGGTGCCGCTGGCGATGGACATCGCCGATGGCAACGGCCACTGGCCGGTGTTCTTCGAAAGCTTCCTGATCACCTTCACCGTGGGGGGGCTGACCTCGCTGGCCTGCCAGAACGGCGCGCGCGAGGGGCTGACCCTGCAGCAGACCTTCATCCTGACGACGGGCCTCTGGGCGATGCTGCCGCTTTTCGGCGCGATCCCCTTTGTGCTGGGCGCCACCGAGGCCAGTTTCACTGACGCCTATTTCGAGGCCATGTCAGGGATGACCACCACCGGGTCCACCGTCTTTTCCAACCTTCAGGACCTGCCGCGCGGGCTGAACCTGTGGCGCGGCATCCTGCAATGGCTGGGCGGCATCGGGATCATCGTGGTGGCCATGGTCTTTCTGCCGGAACTGCGGGTCGGCGGGATGCAGATGTTCCGCTCTGAGGCCTTCGAGACCATGGGAAAGATCTTGCCCAAGGCCTCGGCCATCGCCGGGCAGATCTCGGTGATCTATGTCGGGCTGACGGTGGCTTGTATGCTGACCTACTTGGTGCTGGGAATGGACAGCTACAACGCCACGGTGCACGCGCTGACCACCATGTCGACCGGGGGCTTTTCCACCTCTGACGCGTCCTTCGGCGCCTTCCAGGGGCCGATGGAATATGCCGCCTCCTTCTTCATGATCGCCGCCGCGCTGCCCTTCGTGCGCTATGTGCAGATGCTGAACGGCAACCGGATCGCCCTTTTCCGCGATACCCAGGTGCATGGGTTCATCGGCACCATCGTGGTGCTGGTGATCGTCTCGGCCATCGTGCTGCTGCATATCTTCCCGCACCATTGGGAACAGGCGGTGCGCGAAAGCCTGTTCAACATCGTCTCGATCATGTCCGGCACCGGCTATGCCTCGGTCGACTACATGGAATGGGGCGCCTTCCTGATCACGATGTTCTTCTTCATCGGTCTGGTCGGCGGTTGCGCGGGCTCGACCGCCTGTTCGGTGAAGATCTTCCGCTATCAGATCCTGCTGGCCTCGATCAAAGCGCAGATCCGCCGCATCCACTCGCCCCACGGCGTGTTCTCGCTGCGCTATGATGGCAAGAAGCTGGACGAAGACGTGCTCTCCTCGGTCATGTCCTTCTTCGTCTTCTTCACCGTTTCGGTGGGGGTCTTCTCGGTGGCGCTGGCGCTGACCGGGCTCGACTTCATCACCTCGCTGTCCGGGGCGGCCACGGCGCTGGCCAATATCGGGCCGGGGCTGGGGGACATCATCGGGCCTGCGGGCAATTTCGGGCCGCTGAACGACACCGCCAAATGGGTGCTGATCGTGGGGATGCTCTGCGGACGGCTGGAACTGATGGTGGTCTATGCCATGCTGACGGTGCGCTTCTGGCGCGGCTGATGCCCGGGCAGGCGGCATTTCGGTGCACCCAAGGGGCGCCGCGCGCGTTTTTCTTGCCCGACTCGGCCCTTTCTGGGCTATGCTGAGCGGGTCGCGCGGCAATGGCGTCGCGCCTCTCTCCCGATGATTGGGATCCCTGGCAGGGTTGCCTGCCTGTCCGAGCTGCGGACAGGGCGGTGACCCTTTGGCGTTTTCCCAATCGGAGGCAGAGCGATGAAAAGCTTTCCCATGTTCCTGAAAATGACCGGCCGTCGCGTGGTGATCTGCGGCGGCGGGGCCGAGGCCGCGCGCAAGGCCCGGCTGGTGCTGAAGACCGAGGCGCGGATCCTGCTGGTGGCGCCGCTGCTGGATCCCGAACTGGCCGGGCTGGTGGCCTCGGGCCGGGCCGAGCATGTCGCCGCGCCGGGCCCCGAGACCTTCTCCGACTGCGCCCTGACCTTCATTGCCACCGGGGACGAGGCGCAGGACATCGCCCTGGCCCGGCAGGCCCGCGCGGCGGGCGCCGTGGTCAACGTGGTGGACCGCCCCGAGCTTTGCGACGCCTGGACGCCCTCGATCGTCGACCGTGACCCGGTTGTCGTGGCCATCGGCACCGAGGGCACGGCGCCGGTTCTGGGCCGCGCGATCAAGACCGAGGTCGAAACCCTGCTGCACCCGCGCCTGGGCGCCTTCGCCGCCCTGGCGGGGCGGCTGCGCGGCGCGGTGGCAGAGCGCTTCGCCCCCGAGGCGCGGCGTCGCTTCTGGGAATGGGTCTATACCGGCCCGGCCTTCGCCAAGCATCGCGCGGGCGACGAACACGCCGCCGCCGACATGCTGAAGGCGGCGATTGCGGCAGGCCAGGCCCCCGAGGGCGGCGGGCGCATCGCCCTGGTGGGGGCGGGCCCCGGCGCCCGCGACCTGCTGACCCTGCGCGCCGTGCGCCACCTGCAAGAGGCCGATGTGATCTTCTACGACCGCCTGGTCGACCCTGAGGTGCTGGAGCTGGCCCGCCGCGATGCCGACCGGGTCTTCGTCGGCAAGGAGGTCGGCGCCTGCGCCTGGCCGCAATCGAAGATCGACGCGGTGATCGTCGCCGAGGCGGCAAAGGGCCGCCGCGTGGTGCGGCTGAAATCCGGCGATCCCTCTGTCTTTGGCCGCGCCAGCGAAGAGATCGAGGCCGCCCGTGCCGCCGGTCTGCCGGTCGAGATCGTGCCCGGTGTCACCGCCGCCTCGGCCGCCGCCGCCTCGCTGGTCCGACCCCTGACCGAGCGCGGCGAAAGCGACGCCTGCGTTTTCGTCACCGGCACCTGCCGCCCCGGCGACCCGGCCCCCGACTGGACCGCGCTGGCCCGGCCCGGCACGACGCTGTGCATCTACATGGGCGTCGCCCGGGCGGGCGAAATCGCGGGCGGGCTGATGGCGGCGGGCGTGCGGGCGGGGACCGAGGTCGAGGTGGTCTCGCAGGCCTCCCATGCCGCCGAGCGCCGGGCCCGCGCGACCCTGGCGAGCCTGCCGCAGGTGATCCGCGACGAGGCCATCGCCAATCCGGCCATCCTGATGGTGCGGCACCTGAAATCGGCGGCGGCGGGGCAGGGGATCTATCCGCAAAGCGTGGCGTGAAGGGGCCTGAGCGGTGAGCGGAGGAAAAGAAAAGGCGCCCCATGGGGCGCCTTTTGCGTTTGGTTTGTTTTGCTACTGTGCCGGGGCTCCGCCCGTGACCGCTTCAAACGCTCCCCCGGAGCGTTTGCCGCGCCCCTCGGGGCGCGGATCAGCGGTCACTCCCAACACTGCACCAGAACGGTGAGTTCTTCGGCCTGACGGGTCAGGGCCTCGGGGGTCAGGGTGGCGCTGTCGGTGGCGCTGCGGGGCGCAAGGCCTGCGGCGCTCAGCATCTCCGACAGGCGGGGGGCGTCGATGGCGAAAGAGACGCCCTCGGGCAATTGGCGGGCGCCGTCGGCGGGGTCGGCCAGCAGGCCGATCAGCGCGCCCGAGCGGTCGAAGACCGGCCCGCCCGCATCGCCGGGCAGAGCGGCAAGGTCAAGGCGCAGCAGCCCCTCTTCGCCGCCCAGGCCGCGCACGTCGGCAAGGGTGCCCCAGGTCACGCTGGGCGCGCCCAGCAGACCCTCATAGCTGTAGCCTGCCACCGCCACCTCGCTGGCGATGCGGGGGCTGAGCGCGGCCAGTTCCGCCACGCCCATGGGGGCCTGCGCGGTGACCGGGCGCAGCAGGGCCAGGCCGGTGGCGGCGTCGCTGGCGGCCAGCTCGGCGGGGGTGCCGTCCTCGCGCCCGGTGCCCAGGGTCACGCGGCCGCAGCCCTCCAGCGCCGACATCAGCGTCAGCACCGCGCCATCGGCGCCCACATAGACGCCCGAGCGGCCCTTGATCGGCTTGCGGATCTCCAGCCCCGAGACCAGATCGACGCTTTGCTCGGCGCCCGCGCCCGCATCATGGGGCAGCACGCCCGGCATCCGCTCGAAGCTGGCGCGCATCGTCTCCAGCAGGCGGGTGCGGCGTTCCTCGTCACCTGCGGGCCAGGCCAGGATAAAGCCCTTGATCGCGCCGCCCTCCAGCGAGGCCTCGGCATAGGTCACGCGGTTGGCATTGCGCCCCTCGATGGTGAACCCTTGGGCGCCACGCTCACGCGGGCCGTCCTCGGGCAGGATTTGCAGGGTTTGCAGGATGTCGTAGAGGCCAAAGAGCGTGTCCTGGTCGCCTTCCTGGCTGATCAGGATCAGCTGGGCGTCCAGGTCGCCGGTGGGCGTGTAGAAGGCAAAGGGCGCCTGGTAGCGGTCGAAGCTGAGCGCGCCCAGGGGCATTTCCATGCGGATCCCGGCGCGGGTGTCGGCCTGCATCGCCAGGCCCAGACCGTCCAGCACGGCGTTGTACTGGCCGATCAGCTCGGCCCGCTGGGCGGTGGTCAGGATGCCGGTGGCCTCATGGCCGTTGTTCTGCTGCCAGGCGGCCATGGCGCCGCGGGTGCCGCGCCCGAAGGCGCCGTCGATGGCGCCGTTATAGACGCCGGCCCAGTCCAGGGCGATTTGCAGCTGGTCGCGCTCGGCCCGGGTCAACAGGGCCTCGCTGCGCCGCGCCTCGGCGGGGCTTTCGTCGGGCAGGACGGGCAGGGCGGGTTGCGCTTCGGCCTGGGCTTCGGGCTGTGCCTCGGTGCCTGCGGCAGGCTCGGACGGGGCAGCGGCGGGGCGGCCATCGGCGGGGGGATAGATCTGCTCGGCAAACCAGCTGGGGAAGGCGATGTAGCTGTCGCGCGGAATACGGCCCTCGGCGCGCAGCACCCGCAGCACCTCGCCCGCGTCGGTGCGGCTATAGGGGCCAAGCGCCACGGCGAAATAACCGTTGCCCAGCGAGAAGCCGTTCACGTCCGACAGGAAATCTTCGTAATAGGCGATGGCGCGCTGGGCCTCTGCCGCGCTGGGCTGTGCTTCGATTTGCACATAGACCTGGCCATCGGTGGCCTGGGCGGTGGCGGGCAGGGGCGTCAGGGCGCCGAGGGAAAGAAAGAGTGCGGCCAGCACCGCGAACAGGGAACGGATCATGAAAAGGCCTCTTGGCGAAGTGTCTTTGCCCCTTCTAGCCGCCTGAACACGTGGAAATGCAAGCTTTTTGACGTTTTCGAACCAACCCCGGCGCGGGCGGGGTCCCCTTTGCAACAGAGGGGCCGTGCGGGACCACCGGAGGCGGGCAGGCGGGGCAGGGCGCGCAAACGGACCGGGCAGGCGGCCCCGCGCCGCAGCACGCTGCGCCCTTCGGGCCGGGCCTGCCCCATTGACCCTTCGGCGCCCCGCCCGTAATCAGGCCCCTGACCCCGGACGGGCCCCTTGGGGGCGACAGGACCGGGGCCTTGCGTGAAAGGGATGCCCCCATGTCCGAGACCCGGATCGAGAAACCCCGCTCCTTCCAGGAGATCATCCTGCGGCTTCAGGCCTATTGGGCCTCGAAGGGCTGCGCGGTGATGCAACCCTATGACATGGAAGTGGGCGCAGGCACCTTCCACCCGGCCACCACGCTGCGGTCGCTGGGCTCGAAACCCTGGGCCGCCGCCTATGTGCAGCCCTCGCGCCGCCCCACCGATGGCCGCTACGGCGAGAACCCGAACCGGCTTCAGCACTACTACCAGTACCAGGTGCTGATCAAACCCTCGCCGCCGGACCTTCAGGATCTCTACCTGGGCTCGCTCCAGGCGATCGGGATCGACATGGAGCTGCACGACATCCGCTTTGTCGAGGACGACTGGGAAAGCCCCACCCTGGGCGCCTGGGGCCTGGGCTGGGAGGTCTGGTGCGACGGCATGGAAGTCAGCCAGTTCACCTATTTCCAGCAGGTCGGCGGCCATGACTGCCACCCCGTCTCGGGCGAACTGACCTACGGGCTGGAGCGTCTGGCCATGTATGTGCTGGGCATCGACCATGTGATGGACATGCCCTACAACGACCCCCAGGCGCCGATCGGCCTGAAATACGGCGATGTCTTCCGCCAGACGGAAGAGGAATATTCGCGCTGGAACTTCGACGTGGCCAATACCGAGGTGCTGCTGAAGCATTTCGAAGAGGCCGAGGCGGAATGCGAAGCGATCCTGGCGCAAGAGTATGACGATCCGAAAACCGGCAAGCGCATCGTCATGGCTCACCCCGCCTATGACCAGTGCATCAAGGCCTCGCACCTCTTCAACCTGCTGGATGCGCGCGGCGTGATCTCGGTCACCGAGCGTCAGGCCTATATCGGCCGCGTCCGCGCCCTGGCGAAGAAATGCGCCGATGCCTTTGTGCAGACCGAAGCGGGCGGCTGGACCCCCGAGACCGCGGCCTGAGCGCGCCATGCTGGGCCGCATCCTGATCGTCGCGCTGCTGATCACCGCCGTGGTGGCCGGTGGCGCGCTTTACTACCTCCAGGTCTACGCCTTCTACGAGGAGGTCGCCGCGACCGGCCCCGAGGATGTGCAGCTGACCACGCCCGAGGGCGGGCTGATCGCCCTGCCGCATACGGAATTCCGCGCCATCGACGCCGACAGCTCGCCGATCCGCTACCGCGCCTGTTTCCTTGATGCCTCGGCCGCGCCGCTGGCCCCGGGCGCGGCGGTGCCCTATCCGGCCGCCGAGCCGCTGCAAGGCCCGCGCTGGTTCGATTGCTTCGACGCGGGCCGGATCGCGACCCTCTTGGACGAGGGCCGCGCCACCGCCTATCTGTCGATCAAGAACGTGCACTACGGCGTCGACCGCATCGTTGCGCTGGACCAAGAGGGGCACGGCTGGGTCTGGCACCAGCTGAACAACTGCGGCGAGATCGACAAGTTCGGCAATCCCGTGGGCGAGGCCTGCCCGCCGCGCTAGAACCCGTCGCCCCCTCTCCGATAGCAAAACCGCCCCGGCAGATCGCTCTGCCGGGGCGGTTTTCCTTCAGGCCTGTCGCGCGCCGGGGGGCGCCGATCAGAAGCGGTAGTTCAGACGTGCGGCCAGGCTGGAGTGATCCAGATCGCGGTTGGTGTCGTCGTAGTCGGAAATCGACTCATAGACATATTCCGCCCCCAGGCTGACGCCCTGGGTCAGCATGTATTCCGCACCCAGGCCGACGTTGTAGCCCAGCTGGCTGTTCAGCACCGTACCGCCCAGCACCCCGTAGACCAGGGCGGGGCCCATGTCATAGCCCGCGCGGCCCTTCATGCGGATCGTGTCGGCGGCGCGGTTCGACCAGATGTCGCTGCGCATGTATTCGACCTCGCCGCCCAGCACGTAGGCGCCGAAATCGACGTCATAGCCGCCGTGCAGGCCAACCACCGTGCCGTCCTTTTCGTTCGGCGACAGCTCCAGGTGGTCGCCGCCCAGGCTGAGGCCGGCATAGGCGCCGGACCAGTCCGTGCCGCTTTGGGCAAAGGACAGCGGGCGTTGGGCGATTTCCTGGGCCATCGCGGGTGCGGCGGCGGCGGCCAGTGCCAGGGCCGCGACCCAGGCGGTGGGTTTCATAGTGGACATCTTGGTTCCCTTCTCGTCTCGCCCCGGTCCGGTGTTCCGACCGGGGCATGGCCCCTTGGGACCCTCTGGTCCCGTGGCAGATCCGTCCTGTCCGACGCGATCCGCCTTGCATTCACCATACCGGTGCTGGAGGAGAAAGTCGCGCTTGGCAAGCGAACGCGCCCGGGCGCGGCTGAAACTTGCGCAAGCTGTGGCGGTGCGGCGCCGACCGACAGGTAAAGCCACTTGCGACCTGCCGATTTTCGCCGCCCTCTGGACGCCCGGCGCCCCCTTCGCTATTCCCTCCCGGCAACCCTTGTGCGCGCCCGTCCGGGGCCGCGCGCCAAGCACCGGATGGACCCGACATGCCCGATCTCCTGATCGAACTCTTTTCCGAGGAAATTCCCGCGCGGATGCAGGCGCGCGCCGCGGAGGACCTGAAGAAACGCATGACCGATGCGCTGGTCGAGGCCGGTCTGACCTATGCCGGTGCCGCCGCCTTTCACACCCCGCGCCGCCTGTGCCTGACGGTGCATGGCCTGCTGGCCGAAAGCCCGCTGGTGCGCGAGGAACGCAAGGGCCCCCGCGTCGATGCGCCGGAAAAGGCGATCGAGGGCTTCCTGCGCGGCGCGGGCCTGTCCCGCGACCAGCTGGAAGAGCGCGACGAGAAAAAGGGCCGCGTCTTCTACGCCGTGATCGAAAAGCCGGGCCGCCCGGCGGCCGAGATCGTGGCGGAAGAGCTGGAAAAGATCATCCGCACTTTCCCCTGGCCCAAGTCCATGCGCTGGGGCGCGGGCTCCTTGCGCTGGGTGCGCCCGCTGCATTCCATCCTCTGCCTGCTCAGCGATGAGGAAGGCGCGCGCGTCGTGCCCCTGGAGATCGACGGCATCAAGGCCTGCGACACCACCGAGGGCCACCGTTTCATGGCGCCGGGCCGCTTCAAGGTGCGCAGCTTCGAGGACTATCAGGCGGAGCTGAAACGCCGCTTCGTGCTGCTGGACGCCACCGAGCGCGCCGATGCCATCTGGCAAGAGGCCTCCAACCAGGCCTTCGCCGCCGGGCTGGAACTGGTCGAGGACAAGGGCCTTCTGGCCGAGGTCGCGGGGCTGGTCGAATGGCCCGTGGTCCTGATGGGCGAGATCGGCGCCGACTTCCTGCATCTGCCCGCCGAGGTGCTGCAAACCTCGATGAAGGAACACCAGAAGTTCTTCTCGGTGAAGAACCCCAAGACCGGCCGCATCGAACGTTTCGTCACCGTCGCCAACCGCGAGACGGCGGACAATGGCGCCACGATCCTGGCGGGCAACCAAAAGGTGCTTTCGGCGCGCCTGTCGGACGCGCGCTTCTTCTGGGACAACGACCTGCGCATCGCCAAGGACGCCAAGATGCAGCCCTGGCGCGATCACCTGGCCCATGTGACCTTCCACGCCAAACTGGGCAGCCAGGCCGAACGGATCGACCGCATCGCGGCGCTGGCCGCCCAGCTGGCCCCGGCGCTTGGCGCCGAGGCGGCGCTGGCCGAAGAGGCCGCGCGCATCGCCAAGGCCGATCTGTCCTCCGAGATGGTCTACGAATTCCCCGAACTTCAGGGCCTGATGGGCCGCTACTACGCCGAGGCCGCGGGCTTCGCCCCCGAGGTCGCCGCCGCCTGTCAGGAACATTACTCGCCCCTCGGCCCCACCGACGACGTGCCTGTCGCGCCGGTTTCCGCCACCGTGGCCCTGGCCGACAAGCTGGACACGCTGACCGGCTTCTGGGCCATCGACGAGAAGCCCACGGGGTCCAAGGATCCCTTTGCCCTGCGCCGTGCGGCGCTTGGGGTGATCCGCATCCTGCTGCAGCACCAATCGAGCGTATCTCTCAACGCGGTCTTGAAGGATCAGATTCTTGCTAAATTCCAGGACTGGGGGACAAAATGGAAAATCTATAGGTTGGAGGATGATCTAGCAGGCAACACGCGTTGGGAGCCTGCGATGAACGTATTTGATGGTGATGGCGGTGTTGCGGAGGCTCCTCTATCCTTTGGCACAATTGAGGCTGCGGCTGTGGCGGGAGAACTATCTTGGGACGATCAAGGTAGTGTTCGAATTCCAGGGCTCTCTGCGATAACCGCCGACCTCCTCTCCTTCTTCCACGACCGCCTCAAGGTGCACCTGCGCGACGAGGGCATCCGCCACGACGTGATCGACGCCTGCCTCGCCATGGCGGGCAACGACGACCTGGTCTCGCTGGTGGCCCGGGCCCGCGCCTTGCAGGCCGTGCTGGCCACCGAGGACGGCGAGAACCTGGTGCAGGGCTTCAAACGGGCCAACAACATCCTGACCCAGGCCGAGGAAAAGGACGGCGTGGCCTATGAATTCGGCGCCGATCCCAAGTTCGCCGAAGCCGCCGAGGAAACCGCCCTCTTCGAGGCGCTCGAGGCCGCCAAGCCCGCCCTGGACGCCGCCACCGAGGCCGAGGATTTCGTTGCCGCGATGGAAACGCTGGCCACCCTGCGCGCCCCCATCGACGCCTTCTTCGAGGCGGTGCAGGTCAATACCGACAACGAGGTGGTGCGCCGCAACCGTCTGAACCTCCTGTCGACCATCCGCTCGACCGTGCTGAAGGTCGCCGACCTGACCCGCATCGAGGCCTGATCGTCGGCTCCCTTTCGCCGCCGCTGCCCGGGGGCGAAGCCTCCGGCGGGAGTATTTCTGGCTGTCGGATAAGCTGGGCGGGGCAGGGGCGCGCCCGGCGGTCCGGGGCGCGCGGCCCTGCTTTCTCATTGCCAAAAATATCCCGGGGGGTCCGGGGGGCTGGCCCCCCGGCCTCGACAGCCGCGCCGCCCCTTGCTGCATCCGCGAAACCGCTTGCCCCAGATCCCGCCACCGCTATGCTTCGGCCACCTGACGGGGGAGAGAGCGGTGGACGACATCGACCCGCATATCACGCGCATCACCGAAACCGCGCCGGTGGCGACAAAGACCCATGGCGGCCGGGCGAAATGCCTGCAACGCCTGGTGCGCCTGTCGCTGCCCGTGCCGCAGACCGTCGCCCTGTCCTTCCGGGCCGTCAACGACATCGCCGAGGGCCGCCTGCCGCCCATGGCCGAACTGCTGGCGCCCTTCGGCGAGGATCCCCTGCTTTGCGTGCGCCCCTCGTCGGAGGATCCCGACTGGGGCGGGCCCTCGGCGGTGCTGAACATCGGCATGAACGACGCCACCCATGCGCGTCTGTCGGCGCGGATCGGGGAAGAGGCCGCCACCGCGCTCTACAAGAGCTTCGTGCGCACCTATTCGGTGCATGTGGAGCGGCTGGACCCGGACATCTTCGAGGATCTGCCCCCCTCGGGCCCCGAGGCGCTGGCCCTGTCGCTGCGCGCCTATCGTGAAGAGACGGAAGAGGAATTCCCCCAGGACCCGGGTGTGCAGCTGGCCGCCGTGCTGAAATCCATGGCGCGCGCCTGGCGCGGCACGACCGCGCGGCTGTTGCGCCAGGCCAAGGGCGCGCCGGCCGATGCCGGGCTGGGGCTGGTGGTGCAGGAAATGGCCCTGGGGCTGGGCAAGGACGGCGAATGCGGCTCTGGCGTGATGCAGCTGGTGTCCTCCAGCTCGGGCAAGCCGCGCATCACCGGGCGCTATCTGTCGCAGTCGCAGCACCGCGAGGCCCTGCGCGAGGGCTCGCGCGCGCTTTATCTGGCGCGCGACGACCGGGGGCCGTCCTTGCAGGAACTGGCGCCCGAGGCCTACGACCGGCTGGTCGAATATTGCCAGCTGATGCGCTATCGCCTGCGCGAAGAGATGCAGGCCGAATTCACCATCGAGAACGGCAATGTCCATGTCCTGGACGCCCTGCGGGTCAGCCGCAGCCCGCGTGCCGCGCTGCGTATTGCTGTGGCCCTGGCCCAGGACGGGGTGATCCCCCGCGACGAGGCCCTGTGCCGGGTGGAAAGCCGCGCCCTGAACGAGATGTTGCACCATCAGATCGACCCCGAGGCGCCGCGCGACGTGCTGGCCACCGGCATTGCCGCCTCGCCGGGCGCGGCCACCGGCAAGCTGGTCTTTACCGCCGCCGCCGCCCAGGCGGGCAAGGCGCGCGGCGAGGCGACGATCCTGATCCGGCGCGAGACCGGGCCCGAGGACATTCGCGGGATGCACGCCGCCGTGGCGGTGGTGACCGAGCGGGGCGGCATGACGTCCCACGCCGCCGTCATCGGGCGCGGCCTGGGCCTGCCCTGCGTGGTGGGCTGTTCCGACCTGTCCTTTGACGTGAAGAAGGAACGTCTGCACACCCCCGACGGGCGGGTGCTGAAGGCCGGCGATATCATCACCGTCGATGGATCCTCGGGCGACATCCTGGCCGGCGCCGCGCCGCTGATCGAGGCGGCCCATGACGAGGCCTTCCAGGCGATGATGGCCTGGGCGTGGGAATATTGCGACATCGGCATTCGCGCCAATGCCGACACCCCCGCCGACGCCGAGGTGGCGCGCCGTTTCGACGCTCAGGGGATCGGGCTGTGCCGGACCGAGCATATGTTCTTCGACGCGGGCCGCCTGACGGTGATGCGCGAGATGATCTTTGCCGACGCCCCCGCTGACCGCCGCGCGGCGCTGGACCGGCTGCTGCCGATGCAGCGCGCCGATTTCACCGAGTTGTTCCGCATCATGCAGGGCAAGCCGGTCTGCATCCGCCTCTTCGATCCGCCGCTGCACGAATTCCTGCCCTCGGACCGCGCCGGTCTGCGCGAACTGGCCGAGGCCCTGTCGCTGCCCCTGTCGGACGTCACCCGCCGGGTCGAGGCGCTGTCGGAATACAACCCCATGCTGGGGATGCGCGGTGTGCGCCTTGGGATCACCATGCCCGAGATCTACGAGATGCAGGCCCGCGCCATCTTCGAGGCCACCGTCGAGGCCTCGCGCGAGGGGGACGCGGTGGTGCCCGAGATCATGATCCCGCTGGTCAGCGCCAAGCGCGAGGTCGAGATGGTCAAGACCCGGGTCGATGCGGTGGCTGCCGCCGTGCGCAACGAGACGGGCCGCGATTTCACCTATCGCCTGGGGGTGATGGTCGAGACGCCACGCGCGGCGCTGAAGGCGGGGGATATCGCCCCCCATGCGGCCTTCCTGTCCTTCGGGACCAACGACCTGACGCAGATGACCTACGGGCTGTCGCGCGACGACGCGGGCAAGTTCATGTCCGACTATGTCAAGAAGGGTGTCTTCCCCGAGGATCCTTTTCATACGCTCGACACCGACGGGGTGGGCGAACTGCTCATGATCGGGGCAGAACGGGGGCGCGCGGCGCGGCCCGACCTGATCCTGTCGATCTGTGGCGAGCATGGGGGCAACGCCGAATCAATCGCCTTCTGCCGCAGCGCGGGCTTCGATTATGTGTCCTGTTCGCCCTTCCGGGTGCCCATTGCCCGGCTCGCCGCAGCGCAGGCGCGCATTCGTCCCACCCTGCCGCCGCGGGCCTTCAAAACCTCCTGATCTCAGGCGGTTAATAGGTTCGCGGGCGTATGGAATCCGTTAACGAACCCCTCACCATTTGGTGGGGAACCCCCGTCGGGGTGGACGGTTCCCTAAGTTTTCGTTAGGGAACCGCCCTTGGTGCGCCCCATTAGGCGTGCAGCGATGAGGTTCGACGATGCGGATTCTGACTTTTCTGAGCATGGCTGTCACTTCGGTGGTTCTGGCGTCCGGTGCACCTGCGTGGGCCGACAATCCCCTGGCCGAGGCGATGAAGGCGGAAGCTCAGGGTCTGCAATCCGTTCCCGGCACCCGTTTGACCGCCCTGTTGAAACGCCCCCGCGCGGCCAATGTCGCCGGGATGGAGTATTCCCGCGAATGGCTGTCGCATCAGCCCGCGGGCAAGGGCGGCGCCGAGTTTCAGTGTCTGGCCGAGGCGCTGTATTTCGAGGCCCGGGGCGAAAGCGTGAAGGGCCAGTTCGCCGTCGCCGAGGTGATCCTGAACCGGGTCGACAGCCCGACCTTCCCGGGCAGCGTCTGCGGCGTGGTGCATCAGGGCACGGGGCGCAAGTTCGCCTGCCAGTTCACCTATACCTGCGATGGCCGCGAGGAAGTGATCCACGAACCCGCCGCCTATGCCCAGGTCGCCAAGGTGGCCGCGCTGATGCTGAAGGACGACACGCCGCGCAGCCTGACCGATGGCGCCACCTTCTATCACACCCTGCATGTCTCGCCGAAGTGGTCGCGCAACTTCGACCGTACCGCGACCATCGGTGTGCACCATTTCTACCGGATGCCGACCCGCCTGACCCAGAACTGAGGCACGGCGTCCCGGCTCCGTCTCCGCATCGCGCCCCGGGGCGCGCGCGCGTCGAGACCCCATTTCCTGACAGGATGATGTGCCGCCCCGGCGGCCCGCGATCCGCGCGGGCCTAGCGCAGCGCGTTGGCGATCTCGCCCGCGTGGCGGTGCAGGATCTCGGTCAGGCGCGGGTAGTCGGCGGCGGGAATGGCGCTCATCGGTTCGGAAAAGCCCAGGGCGGCCTCGGCGGTGCCCATGGCCCCCACGGGCACGGCGATGCCGACGGCGCCCGCTTCGAACTCTCCCTCGACGATGGCGGCGCCCCGGGTGCGGATCGTGGCGACCTCGGCCGCGATCCGGGCACGGTCGGTCAGGGTCTCGGGGGTGTGGCGTTCGATCGGCGCGGTCTCCAGCATCTCTGCGGCCCAGCCCTCATCCCCCCAGGCCAGCAGCATCCGGCCAATGGCGGTGGCCAAGAGGGGCAGGCGGCTGCCCACGGTGAAGCCGAAGGTATAGCGCGCGTTCTGCTGCGCCGATTGCGCCACATAGACCGCCGAAGCCCCGTCGCGCATCGCCAGGCTGACGCTATAGCCCAGCTCCCGCGCGCAAAGCTCCATCAGGGGCTGCACCTGGCGGCCGAACTGGTTGCCGCGCAGAAAGCCCGAGCCCAGCACCAGGACGTGCGGCGTCAGGGAATAGCGGTTCTCCTCCTTGCGCACATACCCCAGATGGACCAACGTCAGAACCAGCCGGCGTACCGCCGCGCGTTCGATCCCGGTCAGCCGGGAAATGTCGGCCAGGGTCAGCTGGCTGTGGGATTCGTCGAAGGCCCGCAGCACGGTCATGCCCTTCAGGAAGGTCAGGGAGATATCCTTGGTGGGAATGTCCGATTGCACTTTTCTGCTCCCCGTCCTGCGGCGCCCATTGATCGGGCACAAACTGTTGTCCCACCCTATTGCCCATGGAAACCGGCGCCCGCAAGCTTTGACTGGCTTGACAGGGCAATGGTATATCAACCATGTGGTATATTATCGAACAACTGTAAAATGAGCGACAGACTGGCCCTCCCCAAAGCCAGCAAAGCCCCAACACGGAGACCCCACGCCATGATGAAACAGCTCGCCGTTTCCGGCGCCCTCGCCCTTGCCTTCGCCGGGTCCGCCCAGGCGGAAACCCTGCGCTACGCGCATTTCATGTCCGCCAACAGCTGGCAGAACCAGGTCATCTTCGAAGACTGGGCCGCCGCCGTGGAAGAGGCCGCCGGCGAAGACCTGGACGTGCAGATCTTCCCCGCCCAGACCCTGGGCAAGGCGCCCGCGGGCTATGACAACGCGATGATGGGCATCGCCGACATCGCCTGGACCGTGCAGGGCTACACCGCCGGTCGCTTCCCGCTGAGCCAGATCATGGAACTGCCGGGCCTGTTCGATACCGGCGCCGTCGGCTCCTGCGCCTTCCAGAAACTCTATGACAGCGGCGCGCTGGATGCCGAGTATGACGAAACCCACGTCCTCTTCGTGCACACCCACGATCCGGGCCACCTGCACACCTCCGACACGCCGGTGTCGACCCTGGACGACATGAAGGGCCTGAAGCTGCGCCGCCCGACCCAGGTCGTGGGGACGCTGCTGGAGAACCTGGGCGCCGAGCCCGTGGGGATGCCCGCGCCCAACACCTACGAGTCGCTGCAACGGGGCGCCATCGACGGCTACATGCTGCCCTGGGAAAGCGTCGAAAGCTTCCGCCTGGACGAGCTGACCAAGTACCACACCGAGTTCGGCTTCTACGCCCTTGCCTTCGTCGCCACGATGAACAAGGCCAAGTACGAGGGCCTGTCGCCCGAGATGAAGGCGGCCATCGACGCCAACTCTGGCATGGACTGGGCTGTGACCGCGGGCCGTGGCTATGACGAGGCGGGCGCCAAGGTGCTGGCCGGTCTGCGCGAGACCTCGACCGTGATCGAACTGTCCGAGGAAGAGCGCGCCAAATGGGCCGAGGCGGCCCAGTCGGCCTCTGACGCCTATATCGCCGAGCTGGACGGGATGGGCCTTCCGGGCACCGAGACCTACGCCGCCGTGCAGGGCTATGTCAGCGAATGCCAAGCCGAGCTGAACTGAGCCTGCCGGGCCTCTTCGGGGGCCTGATCTGACCCTGACGGGCCGCGCATGTCGCGGCCCGTCCGCACGCCTTCGCCAGCAACGGAACAGACGATGATAACAGCCTCGATACGGCGGGTCGCCCGCGTGATGGAAGGGGGCAGCCTGATCCTGGGCGCGCTCTGCCTCTTGTACATGGTCTGTGTCGTCGGGCTGAACGTGCTGGCGCGGATCGTCTTCGACCTGACCGATACGGGGGTGAATCTGATGATCCCCGGGGCCATCGAACAGGTCTCTTACCTTTTGGGCGTCGTCGCCCTGGCCGGGCTGACCGCCTCGTTGTCCCATGGCATGATCGCCGTCGACTTCCTGGTCGCCCGCCTGCCGGGGCTGGGCCAGGCGCTGGTGGCGCGCTTCTGGTTCCTGGGGCTGGTGGCTCTGGCCTGTGTGCTGTGCTGGCTTTTCACCGAGGATATGCTGGCCACCTTCGCACGGGGCGAGGAAACTCAGGATCTGCGCCTGCCGATGTTCCTGATCTACGGCCTTTTTGCCCTGCAAAGCCTGGCCCTTGCTGTTGTCGCCCTGCGTGAGGTGCTGACCAGCCAGGGCGCCCATGGGGAGATTTCCTGATGACACCCCTGATGATCGGCTATGCCTGTATCGCCGCCATGTTCGTGATCCTGATCCTTGGTGCGCCCATCGGGCTGGCGATGATCACCGTGGGTTTCGTGGGCTTCTCCGCCATCATCGGCATGACGCCGGCGCTGGCGGTGCTGAAGACCGCGACCTTCGAGACCATCACCAACTATTCCTATACCCTGATCCCGCTGTTCCTGCTGATGGGCAACCTGATCTCGCGCTCGGGCGTGGCCACGGACCTGTTCCGCGGCGCCCTGCTGCTGACGCGCGGCTGGTCGGGCGGGCTGGCGGCGGCGGGGATGACCGCCAGCGCCATCTTCTCGACCGTGTCGGGCTCGTCGCTGGCCACCGCCTCGACCATGACCCGCGTGGCCTATCCCGAGATGCAGGCCCATGGCTATGACCCGCGCCTGTCCACCGGCTCGCTGGCGGCGGGGGGCACGCTGGGCATCCTCATTCCGCCCTCGATCGCGCTGATGCTTTACGCGCTGATCACCGAGCAATCGGTGGGCACCATGTTCCTGGCGGGCATCCTGCCGGGGATCCTGGCCTTCGTTCTTTATATCGTCACCATCCTGATCATGTCGCGGATCTGGGCGCCCGATCCGACCATTGCCGCCGCCGCGGCCGCCGCCGATCAGACCGAGGCCGGCACACCCGCGCGCCGCTTCGAGGTGCTGCGCCTATTCGCCCCCGCCATCGTCCTCTTCGGCCTGGTCATGGGCGGGCTTTACGGCAACTTCTTCACCCCCACCGAGGCGGGCGGCGTGGGCGCCGCGCTGTCGCTGGTCTTTGCCCTGTGGCGCCGGGTGCCGCGCGCCGAGCTGGTGGCGGCCTTCGTCGAGACCATCGTCACCTGCGGCTCGATCTTCCTGATCCTGATCGGCGCCGAGGTCTTCGGCTTTGTCCTGTCCACCTCGCAGCTGTCGAACGAGCTGGTCCGCTTCCTGGAGGGCAGCGGCTTTGGCCCCTGGCAGGCGCTGATCGCGATCCTGGTCTTCTACGTCATCCTGGGCTGCTTCATGGAAAGCCTGGCGATGATCCTGCTGACCGTGCCGATCTTCTTCCCCGTCATCCTGGCCAACGGGTTCGATCCGATCTGGTTCGGCGTCATCGCCGTGGTGACGGTGGAACTGGGGATGATCACCCCGCCCGTGGGGATGAACCTGTTCATGGTCAAAAGCGCCTCGCGCGGGACCAAGCTGTCGACGATCATGACCGGGGTCATTCCCTTCGTGGTGACCGACGTGATCCGGCTGGGGATCCTGCTGGCGTTCCCGGCGATCTCGCTGTTGCTGACCGGGCGGCTTTGAACCGGCGCCGCGCGCCGGGCCCCTCTGCCTGGCGCCGCGCCCCCCACTCTTTCCCCGGCTCGCCCCGGCGGGTCCGCATGTCAGGCAGGAAGGCTTACGCATGACATCTTCTTCTCCTCAGGATCGCATCGCCCAGGGCCGTCTGGCCCGCGAGGGGCTGCTGGACGCCGCGGCGGTGGCCGCCGCCGCCGATCTGCTGGCCCGGGTCGAGGACAGCGCCCTGGAAACCGTGCGGGTGGTCTTTGCCGATCAGCACGGGATCCTTCGCGGCAAGACGGTGACGGCGGCCAGCCTGGCCTCGATCTTTCGCGCCGGGCTGAACCTGCCCGGGACGCTGCTTCTGAAGGACACGTCGAACCGCACCGTCTTTCCGATCTGGGACGGCAAGACCCCCGGCGTGATGGAGACGATGGCGGGGGCGGGCGACATGCTGCTGGTGCCCGATCCGGCCACCTTCCGCATCCTGCCCTGGGCGCCGCATTCCGCCTGGCTTTTCTGCGATCCCTACACCCGCGAGGGCCAGGCGCTGCCCTTTGCGCCGCGCCCGGTGCTGCGCCGCGCCGTGGCCGCCCTGGCGGAACGGGGCCTGTCGCTGACCGTCGGGCTGGAGGTCGAGTTCCACGTCTACGACCGCCGCGACCAGTCCCTGGGGCATGACCAGGCCGGGATGCCCGGCCAGCCGCCGGAAACCGCGCTGCTGGACCAGGGCTATCAATACCTGGCCGAGGCCAATTACGACCGGCTGGAGCCGGTGATGGACCTGCTGCGCCGCAATGCTCAGGGGTTGGGTCTGCCGGTGCGCTCGACCGAGGTCGAGATGGGCCCCAGTCAGTTCGAGTTCACCTTCGATCCCGCCAGCGCGCTGGAACATGCGGACAACATGATCATGTTCCGCACCATGGTGAAGGAGGTCTGCGCCCGCGAGGGCCTGCACGCCACCTTCATGTGCCGCCCGAAGAAGGCCAACAGCGCCTCCAGCGGCTGGCACCTGCATCAGTCCCTGGTCGACGGCGCGGGGCGCAATGTCTTCATCCCCGAGGTGGCAGGCACCCCCACGCCCGAGGCCAGCGCCTGGATCGCGGGCCTTCTGGCCCATGCCAGCGAAAGCTGCCTGCTGACCACGCCCACGGTGAACGGCTACAAGCGCTATCAGCCCTATCAGCTGGCGCCGGACCGCATCGAATGGGGCTATGACAACCGCGGCGCCATGGTGCGCGCCCTGATGGCGCCGGGCGACGGGGCCAGCCGGGTGGAAAACCGCGTGGCCGAACCTGCCGCAAACCCCTATTTCTACTTCGCCTCGCAGATCCTGTCGGGCCTCTCGGGGCTGGATCAGGGCCTGGTCGCGCCCGCGCCGGTGGAAAACCCCTATGACAACGACGCCACCGCCCTGCCGCCCAGCCTGATTGCCGCCATCGAGGCCTTCGAGGCGGGCGATCTTTACCGCCGCACCCTGGGCGCCGATTTCGTCGACTACATGTCTGTGCTGAAACGGGCCGAGTGGAAGCGCTATCTCGGCGTGGTGACCGAGTGGGAACAGACCGAATATTTCGGGATCTTCTGACCATGCCCCATATCGTGATCGAGTATTTCACCGAAGAGGGGCTGGACCGCGCGGCCCTTCTCAACTGCGCGCTGGAAACGGCGGTGGCCAGCGGCGCCATGAACCGTGCCGACATCAAGGTGCGTCTGCTGCCGTCAGAGGCCATCCTGATGGGCGACGGGCGCGCCTCGTTCCTGCATGTCACCATCTCGCTTCTGGCGGGGCGGACGGATGCGGTGAAACTGGCCCTGGCCCAGGCGATGACCGGGGCCTTGCGCGATCTCTGCCCGGGCATCGGCGCGATCAGCACCGACATCCGCGACATGAACCCGGCCTGTTACAAGAAATCCCTGGCGGGCTAGGGGCAGGGCCCGAGGACGCCCGCAAGGGCGGAAGAGGGCGCGCCGCGCCTCAGGCGGTGAAGGGGCGGAAGCTTTGCGCCTCGTCCAGCAGCACCGGCGCCGCGGCCAGGGCCTCGGCCGCGGGGATGCGCCGCGCCAGGGGGCGCGGCGACAGGCCGAAGCCCGTCACATAGGCCGGCTCCGCCAGGCGGATATCGGCGGGCAGGGCGGTCTCGGCGCGGGCGTCCAGCCAGCGCCAGCTGCCGCTGCCGATCAGCTGCGCGGCCCCATCGGGCCCACGCGTCACCGTCAGCGCCAGCGCGTCGATCAGCCCGGCGTAGCCGTCGCGCAGATGCAGCGGCACCGGCGCGTCGGGGGCCAGCCCTGCGATCTCCATCACCGGGGCATGGCCGATCAGCAGCCAGGCCCAGCTAAGATCGTGGCGCGCCATCAGCTGGCGCACCGATTCCTTCAGGGTGAAATAGCCGTCCAGGATGTCCTGGAAGGGCTGCGCGGCGTCACTGGCCGCGCTGCCGGTCCCGGGCAGGGTCATACGGTCGCGTCCCAGGGCGCGGCGCGGCGGCGCTCCATGTCGGCGGCCATGCTGGCGCCCAGCCAGTCGTCGCTGTCGGCGATGGCGTCATTGGACAGCGGGCCCTTGATCTGAACCGTGGTCTGCATGTCCTGCATCGGCAGCCGCTCGGGCTTGCCCGCCTCCAGCGCCTTGATCGCCTTGCGCAGCAGCAGGCGGTAGCGAATGATCGCCGCATCGCCCCGGCCCAGGTGTTCGCGGGTGCGGTCCTGGATCGCGCCCATGCTTTCCACCGCCCATTGGTCATGCACGTTGATGTCCAGACCCATCCCCGTATAGGTCAGCGATTTCTGCTCTTCCGGGTCGTAGTGATAGTTGTTGGCGGCGTTCTTCAGCGGCGCATAGTCGGGCAGGCTGTGTTCCTTCAGGCGCTGCTCGCGCATCAGGTCCTTGTTCACCGGCTGATCGAAGCTGGTGAACATCGTGTACCAGTAGCAGTTCTCGTCATCGACGGGCACGTGCCACTGGGTGATGATCATCTCGCGCGACATGGGGATGCAGATCGCCGAGGGGAAGATCTGGTTGGTCACCCGCACATGGGTCAGATCGCCCTTCATGTGGCGCAACGAGGTGATCTTCAGCCCGAAGGGCGTCTCTTCCACGTCGATATCCGGGCGCGGGTATTCGCGCAGCACCTGGGTAATGGGCATATTGGTATCGGCGGCGGTATCGCGGAACTGCTTGCCGTAGCTGTCGCTGGGATCTTCGTCCTGAAGGAAGCGGTGCAGGAAAGAGGCATGGCTGGGGTCGATGCCGATCTCCAGCGCCTGCAACCAGTTGCATTCCCACAGGCCCTTGAAGGCGAAGACATGGCTGTCGGGGGCGCGGAAACAGTCGAAGTTGGGGAAGGCGGGGGGCTCGCCCGGGCCCATGTAGGCAAAGCAGATGCCGTTCTTCTCGACCACCGGATAGACCGGGCCGCCCTCGACCAGGCGGATGTCCTCGCGGGCGGGGTGGTAGGTGGGGGCCTCCTCGGCGCTGGCCTCGCGGGTGGCCAGGATCAAGTCACCGGAGGCATCGCGCAGCATCACCAGCCGCTCGCCCAGCAGGTTCACGGGCAGCATCGGGTCATTGGTGCCCGCCAGTTCGTCGGTCAGCGCGGCGGGCTGCCAATACTGGCGGTGCACGGCGCCTGCGGGGGTGTTGGGGCCGATGCGGGTGATCTGGTCGTTCAGCTTCTGGGTAATCATGGGGGGCTCCTGTGCGGGATCGCCTGGGGCGGAAAGAGAGGGGCAGGCCAGCGGCGCGCGCGCGGGCTCAGGCGTCGAGGGCAGGGGCCGGGCCGTCGCCCGACCAGGCAAAGATTTCGCCCGCGCGTTCCACCACGGTGAAACTGGGCAGCTTGATCGCCTTATACATGGTGCTGTCCTCCGGCTCGGCCGGTTGTTCGGTGCATTGGCCGCTGCGGTCGAAATGCCAGCCGTGGAAGGGGCAGCGGATGCCGTTGTCTTCGTGCCGACCAAAGCACAGATCGGCGCCGCGATGCGGGCAATAGCGCCCGATCAGGCCCAGCTCGCCCTCTTCGTCGCGAAACAGCACCAGTTTCTGACCCCGGAAGGTGACCGGCGCCACCGGGCGCGGCCCGGCCAGGGCCTCGACACTGGCGATCTTCACCCAGCTGGCCGGGGTGGTCTCGGTCTCGGGTTGCATCGCTTGGCTCATTGGCTGTCTATCCTTTACGGGGGCCCCTGGGGCCCTTATCGGGCCTCGCAGGCGGTGCCGCCTGTCTGGGCAAATCTGACGGTCGATAATCGACCAGTTGCGCTTTAATCAAACTTCTCATTGATTTTGCCCCCGGTCAATGCCAATGATCGGCCCAATCCCGCAGAGCGGGCCAAGGCCCGGCAAAGCCGCCGGATTTCGGGATCGACCGATCAAAAAGGCATCACGGGGCCCGCCGCGGCCCGGGACAAAGCCAAGAGAGCCAAGAAGGATCGCATGAGCGCCAAGATCGCAATCGTCGGAAGTGGCCCGGCGGGCTGTTACACCGCCCAGGCCCTGCTGAAACGCGCCCCGGAGGCAGAGGTCGACCTGATCGACGCGCTGCCGGTGCCCTATGGGCTGGTGCGCTATGGCGTGGCGGCGGATCACCAGGGCACCAAGGGGGTGACGCGGCAGTTCGACCGGCTGTTCACCCGCCAGGGGGCGCGGTTCTTCGGCAATCTGCGCATCGGCCAGGATCTGTCGCTGGCGGATCTGCGCCAGGCCTATGACGCGGTGGTGCTGGCCACCGGCCTGGGCGCCGACCTTCGTTTGGGCATCGAGGGCGACGACCTGCCTGGGGTCATCGGCGCCGCCCGTCTGACCCGCGCCCTTTACGAACATCCCGATGCCGCCGGGCTGCCCGATCTGGGCGCCCATCCGGTGGTCATCGGCACCGGCAACGTGGCCATCGACATCCTGCGCCTGCTGGCCAAGACCCCGGCAGAGCTGCACGGCAGCGACCTTGGCCCCGGTCCCACGGCCTGGCTGGCCGGGCAGGGGATCCGCCAGATCACCGTGCTGGGCCGCTCTGCCGCCGAGGCCGCGCGCTTCTCTCCGGTGATGGTCAAGGAACTGGGCGAGCTGTCGCGGATCGACATCCAGGTGCAGAACCCTGCCGCCGACCCCGAAGAGGCGCTCAACCGGGCCGCTGCGGCCAGCCATGGCCCGCTGCCGGTGGTCTTCCGCTTTGCCACCCGCCCGCTGACCCTGGCGCCCAGGCCCGAGGGGCTGGCGCTGACGGTCGAAACCCCCGAGGGCCGCGATCAGATCGCCGCCACCTCGGTGATCACCGCCATCGGCTTTGACTGCGATGGCGCGCTGGACCGCGCGGGCCTGCTGGCCGAGGCCGAGGCAGGCGCCGTCTCGGGTCAAGGGCGCCTTTACACCGCGGGCTGGTTCCGCACCGGGCCCACGGGGGCGCTGCCCCAGTGCCGCGAAGAGGGGCAGGCCCTGGCCGCCCGCCTGCTGGCCGAGGTCACGCCGGATCCCGCCCGACCGGGCCGCGCCCGGCTGGCCGATCTGCCCGGGGTGGTCGATTTCGACCACTGGGCGCAGATCGACGCCCACGAACGCGCCGAGGCCGCCCCCGACCGCTGTCGCCGCAAGCTGGCCCGGCGCGATGAGCTGCTGCGCCCGGCCCTTTCCCAAAACGCCTGACCCCAAGGCGCCCCCTTTTCGCCCCTCCGACCCCTACCTCCAGGACCCTGACCCAATGAAGATCGCCATCTACTACGGAACCGAAACCGGCAATGCCGAGATGCTGGCCGAGGATATCGCCACCGGCCTGGAAGACGCCCACGACACCTCGGTTGCCGATCTGGCCGAGACCGCGCCCGAGGCGCTGAAAGAGGCGGATCTGAACGTCATCGTCTGTTCGTCCTACGACGACGGCGATTTCCCGGCCTCGGCCAAGCCTTTCGTCGCCCGGCTGGAGGGCGAGGCCCCCGACCTGACCGGCGCGCGCTTTGCCATCTTCGGCCTGGGCGACAGCGAATATGAGGCGACCTATGGCTTCGGTTCCATGAAGCTGGCGGATCTGCTGGTGGCGCGCGGTGCCACGGCCCTGGGCGACCGCCCGGTGCATGATGCGGCGGGCGACGACATGCCCGAGGATCTGGCCCTGCCCTGGATCACCGCGATCATCGACGCCGCCTGACCGGGCCGGGGCCGCGACGCCCTCGCCCCATGCCGCGCCGCGCGCCTTTGGTGCCGCTTTCGCCCCCTCTGCGCTTTGCCTTTCCGGGCAAGCTCTGACATGAAGGCGTCATAGTGCAGGGGGGCTTCATGTCCGATCAGATCACCCAGGCCTTCGGCCATCCCATGGAACGTTCCAAGGCCCTGTCGGGCGACACGCCCGCAGACCGGATTTCCCTGCGTGACTACCTGACCGAGGTCGAGATCGGCGCGTTCCAGCAGGAACGCGGCCGGATGCAGCGCCTGCGCTTCAACATCGTGGTCGAGGTGCGCAGCGATGACGCGCCGGTCGAGGACGATGTCGACCGCATCCTGTCCTACGACACGATCACCGAGGCCATTGAGGCCGAGCTGGCCGCCGAGCGGCTGAACCTGCTGGAAACCCTGGCCGAGCGCGTCTCGCTGCGGATCCTGGCCGAACCGCTGGCGCTGCGCGTCTTCACCCGTATCGAAAAGCTGGACCGGGGGCCGGGCGCCCTGGGGGTCGAGATCGTGCGCGCCAAGGGCGAAGACGGCGTCGCCGCCCGCCCCCTGGCCGAGGTCGCGGCCGAGGCGCCGCATCCGCTGGTGGTCTTCCTGTCGGAAGCCGCCACCCGTTCGGACCGGCTGGCGGGCTGGCTGGATCAGCTTCAGGCCGACCCGCGCCCGGTGATCCTGGCCTGTGGGCCGGGCCGGTGGGAGCGGCCCCTGTCGGCCTCTGCCCAGACCCAGCGACGGATCGACCTGCTGGCCATCGAACAGGCCGCCTGGGTGCTGGCGGGCCGAGACCGGCGCTGTGTGGTGGTCAATTCGCGCACCGAGCTGGACTGGGCGATGAAACACGATCAGATCAGCCTTTGGGCACCGTCGAAGATCGTTCTGGACGCGGCGGGCGACCGTCCCGATGCCGTGGGCGACGGCACCGGCCTGGCCCTGTGGTTCGCACAAGTGATGGAGGCGCAGGACCTGCTGCTGGTCGGCGCGCCGCTGCCCGAGGGCGCCGCCGACAGTGCCACGGCCACCGGCCCGCGCCTGACCGCCTGCGCCGCCGAGGGCCCGCTGCCCCTGACCTGAGTTTTCCCGTCACCCGGAGGCCCGCCATGACCCAGCTTTATTACCGCCCGCTTGTGCAATCCGGCCCCCGCCCCGAGGGGGCCCTGCCGCTGACCGGCGGGCCGCTGTGGTTCGATCGGGTCGAGGTGCTGTCGCGCGCGGGCACCCGCTTTGCCCCCGCCGCCGATCTGCCCGAGGACTGGCAGCGGCGCCTGTGCCGCCCGCGCCCCGCCCTGGCCGGGCTGAGCCTGGAGGTGCCCCGGGTGATGGGCATCCTGAACGTGACCCCCGACAGTTTCTCGGACGGCGGCGCCCATGATGCGCCCGAGGCCGCCCAGGCCCATGCGCGGGCGATGATCGCGGCGGGGGCCGATATGATCGACGTGGGCGGCGAATCCACCCGCCCCGGCGCCGCCGAGGTGGCCATCGACGACGAGATCGCCCGCACCGCCCCGGTGATCGCCGCCATCGCGCCCCTTGGCTGCCCGGTCTCCATCGACACCCGCAAGGCCCCGGTGGGCCGCGCGGCGGCCCTTGCGGGGGCGGCGCTGATCAACGATGTCTCGGGCTTTGCCCATGACCCGGCCCTGGCCCAGGTGGCCGCCACCTTCGGCCTGCCGGTCTGCGTCATGCATATGCGCGCAACGCCCGCCGACATGCACGTCGATCCGCAGTACGACAACGCCCTGCTGGACGTCTACGACGAGCTGGCGGCGCGGATCGACGCGGTCGAGGCGGCGGGCATTCCCCGCGCCCGCATCCTGGCCGACCCCGGCATCGGCTTTGCCAAGACCGCGCGGCACAATGTCGAGATCCTGAACCGGCTGTCGCTGTTCCACGGGCTGGGCTGTCCGATCCTGCTGGGGGTGTCGCGCAAGCGCTTCATCGGCTCGATCGGTGGCGCGCCCGAGGCGCGCGACCGGGCGCCCGGCTCTATCGCCGTGGCCCTGGCCGGGCTGGCCCAGGGGGTGCAGATGCTGCGCGTGCATGACGTGGCCGAGACGACGCAGGCGGTGCGCCTGTGGCAGGCGGTGCAGACCGGGCGGGTGCCTGCGGGCGTCTGAAACGTCTGGCCGGGGGCGCCCGGGCCAGGCCCGCAAAGGTAATCGGCCCCGTGCGAGAGCGCACGAGGCCGGGACGCCGGAAAGCTCCGGGCGGGTCTTAAAGGATATTGGTCATTCAATTCGGGACCGGAAGAAAATCCGGCCGTTTGCGATCAGGACAGGCGGCGAAAAGGCCGCGCGGCCCGGAATGAGGGGTTGGGAACCGACGCTCGGTACGGGACAGTCCGAGCGTCGGCCAACCAAGGTTGGTGCGATCCCTTGCGGGGACACCATCACTACGCTTGCCCGGCCAGAATGGGGATAATGGCCGACAGGGGCATGTCGTCGACGACACCCAAGTTCTACCGCGCCGGACCCTCGAATCAAATTGCGTATCATTGCCTAGGCAGTATTGCCTATTCTCAACCGCAGGGTTGCGGTGGCATGAGGGGCAGGCGCGCGCAGCCTTTGAAACATGGTGCAAAGGCCGTGCCGCTGCTGCCGCAGCAAGCGCCGTGGGACCGGGGCCGGATGACGTGACGGCCCCGGGCGGGCGATGCTAGGGTCCCTGTCGGGGCCGTGCTAGCCTGCGCCGGTCAAGGGTGGGGCCCGGGGCCCGCAAGGCCGCAGTGCGCGCATCCTCGGGGGAGAGGGGGCACACAGGACCTGCGGCCAGCCGAGACGCGGGAGAGGGAACACAGGCCCGGCCGGATGGCGCGGGCAGATGGGGATCTGGAACGTGGGCGGGACGCGATCTTGAAGAAGACTTTGGGCGCACCTCTTTTCCTGGGGTTGGCGGGGCTTCAGCTTCTGGCGGTGCTGGCCATCGTCTTCTCGTCCTATGTTACCTCGGAACGGGTGCTGATGTTCCATGCCCGCAACCTGCTGCGCAATGTCGGCCTCAACACCATGGAGCACTCGCGCGGCTTCCTGAAGCCGGCCCATGACGCCGCCGAACTGGCGGTGCGCCTGGCCCAGAACCGCATCGTGGCCAGCGACGATTCCGACCGGCTGGAACAGCTGCTGTTCCAGCAGTTGCAGCTGACCTCGCAGGCCTCGGGGATGTATTACGGCGCCGCCGACGGCGGTTTCGTCTTCGTCATGCGTGACCCGGGGACCGAGCTGTTCCGGACCAAGTTCATCACCATTGACCCGGTGGACGGTGACCGCGAGACCCGGCTGATCTGGCGCGATGCCGATTTCAACCTGGTGCGCGAGGTCGAGGACCCCACGGATACCTACGATCCCCGCACCCGGACCTGGTTCATCGGCGCCTCGAAAAGCGGCGGCATGTCCTGGGCCGATCCCTATATCTTCTTCTCGTCCCGCCAGCCGGGGATCACCCTGGCGGCTCCGGTCTTTGCCGAGGCGGGCACCGTCGGTGGCGTGATCGGCGTGGATATCGAGATTGCCGAGATCTCGGACTTCCTGATGCGGCTGAAGATCGGCCGCTCGGGCCGGGCGCTGATAATCAACCGCAATGGCGACGTGATCGCGGGCCAGGACCCCGACCTGCTGAAGACCACCGCCGCCGATGGCAGCCTGCGCTTCGTGCGCATCGACGAGTTCGGGGACCCGATCGCGCGCGAGGCCTTCGCGCCGCTGTTCACCCCCGGCGCCGATGATGTGACCGAAGAGGTCACCACCACCTTTTCCCATGACGGCGGGCGCTATGTGTCGCTGGCCATGCCGATCCTCAGCGAGGCGCTGCCCTGGACCATCGGGGTCTATGCGCCGGAAGAGGATTTCATCGCCGAGATCAAGCAGAACCGCCTGATCAATATCTGGATCGCCGTGGCGGTGGCCGCCGTGACCGGGGGGATCGGCCTGGCCCTGGCCAATTCGATCCACCGCCCCGTGCGCGCCTTCGCCGTGCGCTCGGCCCTGATCAGCCAGGGCGAGGTCGACCCCGACGAACCCGCGCCCCGCACCTATCGCGAACTGGAGGCGGTGAACGACGCGCTGATGAGCCAGATCGCCGCCCGGCGCCGGGCCGAACGGGAATACGGGCTGACCTTCGAGATGTCCTCGCGCGGGATGGCGCAGATCGAACCGGGGACCGGGCGTTTCATCCGGGTCAACAACCGGCTGTGCGACATCACCGGCTATGACGCCACGCAGCTGACGAGCAAGACCCTGTCGGAACTGGTCCTGCCCTCGGACCGCAAGGCGCTGCCGCGCGACGAGGCGATGGCCGACAGCGATTTCTCGACCAACCAGGAACTGCGCCTGCACCGCGCCGATGGCACGGTGATCTGGGTGCGGCTGAACGCGATCATGATCCGCGACGGCTCCGGTGCGGCCCTGCACGCGGTGATGACGCTGGAGGATGTGACCCAGGCGCACGAGAAGGAAAGCGAGATCGTCGAGCTGAACCGCGAGATGTCGCTTCTGGCGCGGGACAACACCATGGGGCAGCTGGCCGCCGGTCTGGCCCATGAGTTGAACCAGCCGCTGGCGGTGATTGCGCAGAATGCGGGCACGGCGCTGTATCTGCTGGATCAGCAGGCGGGCGTGGCGCCCGAGCTGCTGGAGGCGCTTTTCGAGGTCGAGGGCCAGGCCCTGCGCGCGGGCGAGATCATCAACGCCCTGCGCGGGCTGATCCACAACGACGGCAGCGCCCGGGCGCCCTTTGCTCTGGGGCCGCTGCTGGATCAGGTGCAACGGCTGGTGCAGCACGAGGCGGAAGAGGCGGGGGTGCGCCTGCTGGCCGAAGAGGCCAGCGGTGTCGAGGTCTGCGGCCACCGGGTGCAGATCGCCCAGGTGCTGGTGAACCTGCTGTCCAACGCCATCGAGGCCTTCGCCCAGGCCGACCCAGAGCAGCTGCCCCTGCCGAACGATCGCCAGGTGCGCCTTACCCTGACGCAGGATGCGGCCCAGCTGACCCTGGGGGTGATCGACAACGGCCCTGGCGTGGGCCGGGGGGTGCAGCTGTTCACCCAGTTCGAAACCACCAAGCCCGACGGGCTGGGCCTGGGCCTGTCGATCTGCCGTTCGATCATGCAGGCCAATGGCGGCAAGCTGTGGCATGAGGCGCCGCCGGGCGGCGGTGCGGCCTTCTATCTGACCCTGCCGCTGGCCGGGGCCGAAGAGGCCGAAGAGGGCGCCGAGCCCGCGCGCGGCACCCCGGGGTCGGTGACGGAGGGCTCGGCATGATGCGTCCCCCCTCCGATACGGGCGATCCCCGGCGTCTGGGCACCGCGGGCGCCACGCCCGAGCCCTCCGATGTGACCCCGCGCGCGGCAGAGCCCGCCCCGGGTGCCGATTTCACCATCTATCTGGTGGATGACGAACCCGATGTGCGCCGTGCCCTGTCGCGGGCGCTGTCCACCCGGGGGCTGCCGGTGCAGACCTTCGAGCGGGCCGAGGCCTTCATCGAGGCCTATGATCCCGACCGCCCGGGCTGCCTGATCCTGGACTACGGGTTGCCGGGCATGTCGGGCCTCGACCTTCAGGCGCTGATCCTCGACAAGGGGCACCCGCTGCCGATCATCTTCATCACCGGCCATGGCGGGGTCAGCGAGGCGGTGCAGGCGATCCGCGGCGGCGCCATCGACTTTCTGGAAAAGCCCTTCCGCCAGGATCGGCTGATGGATCGGATCCAGGCGGCGCGGGCCGTGGCCGCAGAGATGGCCGCCGCACGGGCGCAACAGGCCGCGCTGGCGGCACGGTTCCGGCGCCTGACCCGCCGCGAGGCCGAGATCGTGCGCCACATGCTGGACACCCCCGCCGAGATCTCCTCGAAGGAGATCGGCCGCCACCTGGATATTTCCCCGCGCACCGTGGATCACCACCGCGCCCGGATCCTGGAAAAGCTCGAGGTCGCCTCGGTGATCGAGATCTTCGGCCTGGTGGGCGAGCTGCCGCGCGACATGGTGCCCGAGCTGCTGGCCGATCTGATCGCCGAGTAGGCGCCGCCGCGCCTGATGGCGAGGGGGGGGTCGGCCTGCGGCCGATGCCTCCCTAGCGGGGATATTTCTGGCAATGAGAGAGGGGTGCGGCGCGGGCAGGCGGGCCGTAAAGCAAAAGGCCCCGCAGATGCGGGGCCTTTCCGACGTTTCCGGTCCGGGGATCCGGGATCAGTTCTTTTCCTTGTCGACCATCTTGCCGGCCGAGATCCAGGGCATCATGCCGCGCAGCTTCTCGCCGACCTGCTCGATCTGGTGTTCGTCGTTCAGGCGACGGGTGCCCTTGAAGAAGGGCTGGCCCACGGCGTTTTCCTGCATGAAGTCACGCACGAACTTGCCGGTCTGGATGTCGCGCAGAACCGCTTTCATCGCCGCCTTGGTCTCGTCGTAGGGCAGGATGCGCGGGCCAGACACGTATTCGCCATACTCGGCGGTGTTCGAGATCGAGTAGTTCATGTTGGCGATGCCGCCTTCGTAGATCAGGTCCACGATCAGCTTCACCTCGTGCAGGCACTCGAAATAGGCCATCTCGGGGGCATAGCCCGCTTCGACCAGGGTCTCGAAGCCCATGCGGATCAGCTCGACCAGACCGCCACACAGAACGGCCTGTTCGCCGAAGAGGTCGGTTTCGCATTCTTCGCGGAAGTTGGTCTCGATGATGCCCGAGCGGCCGCCACCGATGGCGGAGCAATAGGACAGGCCAAGTTCCAGCGCCTTGCCCGAGGCGTCCTGATGCACGGCCACCAGGCAGGGCACGCCGCCGCCCTTGGTGTATTCGCCACGCACGGTGTGGCCGGGGCCCTTGGGAGCCATCATGATGACGTCGACGCCGGGCTTCGGTTCGATCAGGCCGAAGTGCACGTTCAGACCGTGGGCAAAGGCGATTGCGGCGCCTTCCTTCAGGTTGTCATGGACGTATTTCTTGTAGGTCTCGGCCTGAAGTTCATCGGGCATGGTGAACATGATCAGGTCGCACCAGGCGGCGGCTTCGGCGATGCCCATCACCTGAAGGCCCTCGGCTTCGGCCTTCTTGGCCGAGGCGGAGCCTTCGCGCAGGGCGACGACAAGGTTCTTGGCGCCCGAGTCGCGCAGGTTCAGCGCATGGGCGTGGCCTTGCGAGCCATAGCCCAGGATGGCCACTTTCTTGTCCTTGATCAGGTTAATGTCGCAATCGCGGTCATAGTAAACGCGCATGGGGATCTCCTTCCGGGATGGGCCGTTCGGCCCGTTATGGCGGCACTATAGGCGCGAGGGAGGCGCTGTGGCGTTGCAAAAATCTCAATCATCTGGCAATTGTAGAGAAAGTCATTCGTCAAAAATGAATAGGTGAAGAGATCATGCTCGATGATGCCGACCGGCGCATCCTGCGCCAGATGCAGGCCGATCCCGGCGCCTCCAGCGCGCAGATCGCCGAACGCGCCGGGCTGACCTCGGCCACCTGCTGGCGCCGGATCGAGAGGATGCAGGCGGCGGGCATCATCCGCGGCGTGCGGGCGGTGATCGACTGGCACGCGCTTGGCTACGAGGTCGAGGTGTCGCTGCGGATCATCCTGGACAAGAGCCAGCCCCGCGCCTTCGAGGATTTCGCCGATGCCGCCCGCAAGATCCCGGAGGTGCTGGAAATCCAGACCCTGCTGGGCCAGGTCGATGTGCGTATCGCCCTGATCGCCCGTGACCTGGCCCACTACCACGAGATCTACCGCGCCCGCATCCTGACCCTGCCGCATGTCACTGACATCGACGCGCTGATGCATGTGGCACGGGTGAAATACAACAACACGGTGCCCCTGTGATCGCCCTGGACGAAACCGACCGCGCCCTGCTGCGCGCCCTGGCCGAGGATGCCACCCAGGGCTCGGGCGCCCTTGGCCGCCGCCTGGGCCTGTCGCAGCCTGCCACCTGGCGCCGCATCAAGCGGCTGGAAGAGGCGGGCATCCTCGCCGGGCGCCGCCTCGATCTGGACCTGGGCGCGCTCGGCTTTGGCGTGACGGTCTTTCTGGGGATCAAGCTGGGCACCAAGGGCCGCGTCTCGCTGGAGGATTTCGAGCGCGCGGTCTCGGCCATCCCCGAGGTGCAGACGGTGGAACATATCCTGGGTGTCTATGACTACCGCCTGCGCGTCACCGCCCGCGACATCCCCGATTTCGAACGGGTCCTCAGGCGCCGCATCATGACCCTGCCGGGGGTGGGCAGCGTGGATGCCAACGTCATGCTGTCCGAGGAACGCCTGCCCGGCCCGATCTAGGGCGCAGCGGCACATTCCAAGTGCCGCCCCCCTATGTCCATTCGATGGCCAGAAATACTCCGGGGTGAATGGCGCCGCAGGCGCCAGAGGGGCAGCGCCCCTTATCCCTTCGCGCCCAACCCCATCTGCATCAGCACCTTACGCACGGGTGCTGCGGAATAAAGCGCGTTCAGCCCGGCGGCGCGCAGGTCGCGCAGGGGCTGGGCCGAGATCTGGCTGGCGCGGTTCAGCGCGTCGATGCCCGCCGCGCGGATCTGCACCTCGCGGTGGCGGGCGCGGTGATAGGCCTCCATCATCTGCGCGTCGCCCAGCCGGTCGGGGGCGGCGCGGATCAGGTCGCGCAGGGCGCGCAGGTCGCCCAGCGACATGTTCAGCCCCTGCGCCCCGATGGGCGGCACCACATGGGCGGCCTCGGCCATCAGCGCCAGGCGTTCGCCCGCCATGTGATCGGCCACCTGGGTGATGATCGGCCAGACCGAGCGGCGGGTCAGCAGGCGCAGCTCGCCCAGGATGCCGACGCTGCGGCGGTTCATCTCGGCCTCGAACTCTGCCACCTCCAGGGCCGCCAGCTCCTGCACCCGGGCGCCATCTTCCATCCAGACCACGGCAGAGCAGGGGCCGCCCTGGTGATCGGGCAGAGGCACCAGGGTAAAGGGCCCGCCAGAGCGGTGGATCTCGGTCGAGACATTCTCATGCGGGATCGGGTGGGCCACGGAAAAGGCCAGGGCCTTCTGGCCATAGCGCCGGGTGGTGACGCCGATGCCCGCCGCCTGGCGCATGGGCGAATTGCGCCCGTCGGCGGCCAGCACCAGCTTGCAGCGCACCCGGCTGCCGTCGCTCAGCCCCACGCGGGCCTCGGCCTCGCGGGTGAAGAGGCTGCGGGTGCCGGTGCCGGGGCGGAACTCGACGTTGGGCAGGTCGTCCAGCCGCGCCATCATCTCGCGGCGGAGCAGCCAGTTGGGCAGGTTCCAGCCAAAGGGCCGGTCCGAGATCTCGGTGCTGTCGAAATCGCGCACCACCCGGGGTTCGGGATCCACGCCGCCCGCATCGACGATGCGCATGATGCGCAGGGGCGCGGCGTAGGCGTCAAGACGGGCCCAAAGGCCCGCCTCGGCCAGCAGTTCCTGGGCCGGTTGCAAAAAGGCGGTGGTGCGCAGATCCGCGCCCTCGGCCGCGCCATCGGTGACCGGCGGCATGGGGTCGAGGCACAGCACACGGTGCCCCTCGGCGCCCAGAACGGCCGCCGCGGACAGCCCCGCGACGCCCCCGCCCGAGATGACGATGTCATATTGCGCGTCCATGTCCGGCCTCCTTCTGCCGTCGGTCTACGGGCCTTGCCTTCGCTCCCTAGCCCTGCGTCAGCAGGATCAGGATCACGAACATCACCGGCACGCAGGCCAGCGCGGTCAGCCCAAGGGCCACAAGGCCCCAGGTTTTCATCGCCAGGATCAGGGCGGTCACGGCGATAAGGGCGGCATAGCCGATATTGCCACGGAAATCCCGCTCCAGATCGCGGATGATCCAGCCCAGCACGGGCAACAGGTGATAGGGTCGCCGGGGGCCGGCGGCACTGATGTCAGTCATTGGTTTCCTCGCGTTTCCTGTCCCCCTCAGATGGGGGCAAAGACGGGCGAGGGCAAAGCGACATCCGGTCGCTCATAGCAGGGTTTTCAGAAATCCGCTCAGGTCGTCGGTGTGGAAATGCACATGTTCGGCCTGATGCGCCTCGGGGGCGACATGGACGCAGCGCAGGCCCATGGCATGGGGCACGGCCAGGTTGCGCGGATCGTCCTCGAACATGGCGGCGCGGCTCTGGTCGAACCCGTCGGTGCCGAAGACGGTGTCATAGGCGGCGCGGTCGGGCTTGGGATGGAATCCTGCGTGTTCCACGCCGTAGATCGCGTCGAACAGCCCCGACAGCCCGCGCGCCGCCAGCACCCGTTCCGCATAGGGCGCGGTGCCGTTGGTGAAGACGATCTTGCGCCCCGGCAGGGCGCGGATATGGGCGGCCAGGGCGGGGTCCCGCTCCAGGTGGTCCATGTTGATCTCGTGCACGTGGCTCAGGTAGGGTCCGGGATCGACGTCATGCAGGCGCATCAGCCCGGCCAGGGTCGTGCCGTGCTCGCGCCAGTAAAGGGCGCGCAGCCGGTCGGCCTCGGCCCGGTCGACGCCAAGCGCCTCCATCACCCAGTTGGTCATCCGCACCTCGATCTGATCGAAGAGCCGCGCCTCGGGCGGGTAAAGGGTATTGTCCAGGTCGAAGACCCAGGTGGTGACATGATCGAAGAAGGGCTTTGGCATGGCGCGACGCTACGCCCGGGGGGCGCGAAGCACAAGCGGGGCCGGGCGGTCATCGCGGGGTTTTGCGGGCGCGGCCCGGAGGGCGATCCCTTGCACCCCGGCCCCGCCCTCGCCTAGGGTGTCGCGATGAGGAAAGGAGCCTGCCCCAATGGCCACGAAACCCCCGCAGGGCGATGCCTATTCACTGATCCTGGAAGCCATCGACGTGGGCGTTTACCGCCCCGGGGACCGGCTGGTGGAAAGCGAGCTGGCCGAGCGTTTCGGCGTTTCGCGCACGCCCATTCGCGAGGCCTTGCAGCGGCTGGAAACGCAGCGCCTGCTGACCCGGGACGGGCGCTCGCTGATCGTGGCCTCGCTGGATCACAACCAGCTGGCAGAGCTTTACGTGGTGCGCGCCGAGCTGGAGGCCCTGGCCGCCGGGCTGGCGGCGCGCCATGCGACGCCGGAAGAGGTGCGGGTGCTGCAAGAGATGGTGGCCCAGGACCGCCGCCTGGCGGGGGATCCCACGGCGCTGGCCCGGGCCAACAAGCGGTTCCACCATCAGATCCACCTGGCCTCGCACAACCGTTTCCTGGTGCAGCAGCTGGACCTGGTGCATCGGTCCATGGCGCTTCTGGCCACCACCTCTCTGGCCGCCGAGGGCCGCACCGAGGATGCGCTGAAGGAACATGACGCCATCGTTCGCGCCATCGCCGCGCGGGACGAGGGCAAGGCCGCCGAGGCGCTGCGCACCCATATCTCGAAGGCCTTCGTGACCCGCCTGAAACTGGACGCCGAGCGCCACGAAGAGGGCCTCTGACCGGCCCCTAGGGCGGCGGGCGTCAGGGACAGTGCGGCCGACATGGCCCCGACCTAGATCCAGTGATCCGCCCCGGGGGCGGCGTCAGGTTCTGGCGCGCTCTGCCGACCGGGCGTTCCCGCCTCTGCCGCTGACGCCGATCCGGCGCGGGGATGCCGCAGGGAATGGCCGTGCTGGGTCTTGTCCCAGTAGAAGGGTTTCACCACCAGCTCATACAGCGCCTTGTAAACTGCCAGACAGCCCAGAGGGTAATAGAGGTGCATCGTCGGCACCCAGGGCCAGAGGTGGCGGTGTTCGGCCCGGCGCGTGGCGATCAGCCCCAGGGCGATGTTCTGCACCTCGGCGCAGAAGAACAGCACCGCGCAGGTTTTTAGCAAGGCAGGCGGCACCAGTGCCAGCAGCGGATGTGGCAACCCCGCCAGCATCAGCCAGAAGGACCACAGCAGCGGCGCCAGCATGAACTGCGACACGGCGGTGATGAAATGGGCGTGAAAGCCGATGCTGCGCCACAAGCCCAATTGCCGGTGCAGCCGGGCGGGGCGGCGCAGATGCACCAGGTAGGTGACGATATAGCCCTTCAGCCAGCGCGAGCGTTGCTTGATCCAGGGCAGGGGATGGCAGGCGGCCTCTTCGCGGGTGGTGGTGGCTAGTAGTTCGGTCCGGTAGCCGTGCCGGGCGATGCGCATTCCCAGGTCTGCATCCTCGGTCACGTTATGGGCGTCCCAGCCGCCCAGGGCCTCCAGCGCGGGGCGGCGCATGAAGAGGGTCGTGCCCCCTAAGGGAATGGGAAAGCCCAGTCCCGCCATGCCGGGCAGGATCAGCCGGAACCATGTGTTGTATTCCACGGTGAAACAGCGGGCCAGCCAGCTCTGACGCGGGTTGTAATAGTCCAGCGCCCCTTGCAGGCAGGCGACCTCGGGCGGGGCGGTGGCGAAGCGGGCGGCGACCTGGCGTAGCTGGTCGGGGTCGGGGGCATCCTCGGCATCGTAGATCCCCACGATCTCGCCCCGGCAGAAATCCAGCGCATAGTTCATCGCCCGCGGCTTGGTCTGGGGATGGCCCCCGGGCACCACCACGCAGCGGATCCAGGGCGGCAGGGTCAGCGCCGCGATGGTGTCGCGGGTGATCGTGTCGGCCTCTTCCAGCACCAGAACCACCTCCAGCCGGTCGCGCGGGTAGTCCAGCCGCGCCAGCCGCCGCAAGAGCGCCGCCGCGATGCACCTTTCGCGGAAAAGCGGCACCAGGATCGAGATCTCGGGCAGATCCGCCTCGGCCAGAGGGGCAGGGGCGGGGGCGGCCCGGCTCTGACCGGGGGGCGGATGCAGCAGGCAACGGGTGGCCGCCGCGCCCTTCAGCACCATGGCCAGCACCATGGTCAGCACCGCCCAGCCGGTCAGCAGCACCAGCACCAGATCCGGGCGCGCGATCAGCAGGGCCAGGGCCAGCGCGCCCAGCCCCAGGGTCAGGCGCAGCCGGTGCGCCGTCGCCGCCCAGTTGCGACAGCTTTCGCCCAGGGGCACCCGGGCCGCCATGCGCGCGCTCAGCTCGGCGCGGCTGGCGCGGGCCACGGCGCCTTGGATCTGATCCCGGCGCACGACGACGGGGCGCAGCCCCAGGCGCCGGGTCTGGCGCAGGCGATGCGCCAGGGGCGCCAGCACCGCCATATAGCTTTCGGGCCGGGCGGTGGCGCAGATCAGCAGGCCGTCATGGCTGCGCCAGGGCACGATCTGGTGATGCAGGCAAAAGGCCGGATCCAGAAGCGCCTGTAGCGCCGGATCGGGGGGCGCCTTGGTCAGGTCCACCCGCTCAAGCCCGCGCCGCGCCGCCATCCGGTCCAGGACGCTGTCCTCGTCCATTTCACCCGTCGCCCAGGCGGCGCGCAGCCGCCGGTCGGGGTCGGGATCCGTGGCGGGCAGGGGAAAGCGGAAGGCCACCCCGGCCTCGTAGAGATGCAGCGGCGGCACGGGCCCGGCCATCCCCTCGGGGTCGAGGTCGGGGCCGATCCCGGGCGCGGCCGGGCGGCCCAGGGGCACCGGCGGCGGCGCCATCAGATTTCGCAGGTTCGTCGCCATCGACACCGGGCCTTCCTGTCCGCTCGGCCTTCTGTGTCGCAGCAGTTGGTTAATTGGACGTTAAACCGGACGGAACGAATGGTTAACCGCCGCAGGGCAGGGCCAGGGCCGGGGGCCAGAGACACGAAACGGGCGCCGCCGGAAGTCCGGGGCGCCCGTTTGCAAGGGTCGGTCGGTCAGGGCCGCTGGCTCAGCTGGCCTTGTCCATCGAGGCGACGAAGCGTTCGAACAGGTAGAAGCTGTCCTGCGGGCCCGGGCTGGCCTCGGGGTGGTGTTGCACCGAGAAGACCGGGCGATCGGTCATGCGGATCCCGCAGTTCGACCCGTCAAACAGCGAGACATGGCTTTCCACCACGCCCGCGGGCAGGGTCTGGCTGTCGACGGCGAAGCCGTGGTTCATCGAGGTGATCTCGACCTTGCCGGTCTCCAGTTCCTTGACCGGGTGGTTGGCGCCATGGTGGCCGTGGTTCATCTTCACCGTCTTGGCGCCCAGGGCCAGGGCCAGCATCTGGTGGCCAAGGCAGATGCCGAAGATCGGCATGTCGGTCTTGGCCATGACTTCCTGGATCATCGGCACGGCATAGGCGCCGGTGGCGGCCGGATCGCCGGGGCCGTTGGACAGGAAGAGGCCATCGGGCTCATGGGCCAGCACCTCTTCGGCGGTGGCGGTGGCGGGCAGCACGGTCACGTCGCAACCGGCCGAGGCCAGGCAGCGCAGGATGTTGCGCTTGGCGCCGTAGTCGACGGCGACCACCTTGTGGCGGGCCTCGGTCTGCTTGGGGAAGCCGCCGGGCCAGGCCCAACGCATTTCATCCCAGCGGTAGCTTTGCGCGCAGGTCACGTCCTTGGCCAGGTCCAGACCCACCAGACCCTTGAAGCCGCGCGCCCGGGCGACCAGCGCCTCGACGTCGAAGTTGCCGTCGGGGTCATGGGCCAGGGCGGCGTGCGGCGCGCCACGGGCGCGGATCGCGCGGGTCAGGCGCCGGGTGTCGATACCGCCGATGGCGATCCGGCCCCGTGCCGCCAGCCAGTCGCCCAGCTCTCCGGCGGAGCGCCAGTTGGAGGGCTCGGTCGGGTCCCATTTCACCACCATGCCGGCGGCCACGGGCTCGCCGGTCTCGTCATCCTCGGGGTTGACGCCCACGTTGCCCACATGGGGGAAGGTGAAGGTGACGATCTGCCCGGCGTAGGAGGGATCGGTCATGATCTCTTGATAGCCGGTCATCGCGGTGTTGAAGCACAGTTCCGCCTCGGTCACGCCGGTGGCACCGAAGCCGCGGCCGTAGAAGAGGGTCCCATCGGCCAAGGCGAGGCAGGCTGTCGGTTTCGATCCTTGGGACAGGGGCATGGGCAGACTCACGGCTGGGGACAAATTGGCGCATAGCTAGGGGGGGCACGGGCAGAGGTCAAGACCCGTCGGCGCGTGGCGGTGGCTTCGCGGCCTGCCCATTTTGCAGGGCGCCCCTGCCGAGGGAACAGGCAGGGGCGCCGCCTGGGTGACGCAGCGGCGCCCGGACAGGGGCGGCGCTTGTTTGCGACGGGGCCTTTCTGTATGGTGGGCAACTGCAATCAACGCGAGGGTAGTAGCGAGATGCAAGTAAGGGATCGGGTCAATACCGCCTTGAAACAGGCGATGAAGGACCGGGCCGGAGATCGGCTGTGCACCCTGCGGCTGATCAGTGCCGCTATCAAGGACCGGGATATCGCCACGCGCGGCGAAGGCAGCGAAGAGGGGGTCGGCGAGGACGAAGTGCTGGCAATCCTTGGAAAGATGGTCAAGCAGCGCCAGGAAAGCGCCCGCGTCTACGAAGAGGGCGGGCGCATTGATCTGGCCCAGCAAGAGCTGGACGAGATCGAGGTGATCCAGGACTTCCTGCCGCGCCCCCTGTCCGAGGACGAGGTCGAGAGCGCCGTCGACGAGGCCGTCACGGCCACCGGCGCCAGCTCGATTCGCGACATGGGTAAGATCATGGGCCACTTGAAGTCGCGCTATACCGGGCAGATGGATTTCGGCTCGGTCGGGGCCAAGGTGAAGGCCCGGCTGGCCAGCTGAGGCGCGCCAGTACCGCAGAGACATCAAGGGCCCGCGCCGATCTCTGGCGCGGGCCTTTTGCATGGGCGGGGCGGCGGCGGGCCGGAACGCCGGGGCGTGGGGCCGCGTTGGTCGGGCGAACCGAGACCCGCCATGAAAGCCCAATCGAAACGCCAGCAGCGCGCCGCGGGCGCCGCCCTGTCCGCCAAGCGCGGCGACAGCAAGGCCGGCGATCTTCAAGGGGCGGCGAAGGCAATGTACGACAGCATGTCCGAGGCCGAGCTGGAAGAGATGGCCGCCACCCCGCGTGACGAGTTGCCCGAAGAGACAGGCTAGGGGGCCTCGGGGGCGGTACCCTCTTGCGCCGCGCGGAAGGCCGCGCGCAACTCGGGGTACAGACGCTTGCGCTCGGCCTCTGACAGGAAGGCGCCGATCTCGACCTCGCGGCCATTGCCCGACAGGGTGACATAGTGTTTCACCGGCCCGCCCGCCTCATGCGAGGTGACGCGCACCCAATAGGGATTGCAGGACCATTCCGCCCGCGCGCCCCGGGGCCCGGCGCGGGTCAGGCGGCAGCTGTCTGCGGTGATCACCAGATGTTCGGTGATCGCCCCGTCCGCATAGGACCGGCGCAGCCCCCACCACAGCCCCCATAGGGCCAGCAGGGCGAAGGGGAGCAGGCCCCACAGGGCCAGGGTGCCCAGAAAGGCCAGCAGCGGCACCAGCACCAGCACGAAGAACAGCCCGATCACCCCGGCAAAGCCATTGGGCGAGAGCGAGCGGTGTGGGCTGGCCTCAAGCTCGGTGTCGCTGATCCAGTGATAGGGCATTGCGGGGCCTTTCATGCAAAAGGGGCGCCCCGCTGGGCGCCCCTTGTCGTTTCCGGTATCGCCCGCCGCTTAATGCGCGTGGGCCTTGTCCCAGTCTTCCTGCTTCGGCAGCTGCTCGAAGGTGTGTTCGGGCGGCGGCGAGGGCAGGGTCCATTCCAGGGTGTCGGCATATTCGTTCCAGTAGTTCGCCTGGGTCACCTTCGCGCCGCGGAACAGCGAGTAGAAGACGATCCCGAAGAAGAACAGGAAGGATGCGAAGGAGATGAAGGCACCGATGGACGACCAGTAGTTCCAGACGGCGAAGCCTTCCGGGTAGTCGATGTACCGGCGCGGCATCCCCTGACGGCCCAGGAAGTGCTGCGGGAAGAAGGTCAGGTTGGCGCCGATGAACATCATCCAGAAGTGCAGCTTGGCGGCCCATTCGGGGTACTGACGGCCGGTCATCTTGCCGAAGTAGAAATAGACCCCGGCGAAGATGGCGAAGACCGCGCCCAGCGACATGACGTAGTGGAAGTGGGCCACCACGTAGTAGGTGTCATGGAAGGCCCGGTCGACAGGCGCCTGGGACAGCACCAGGCCGGTCACGCCGCCCACTGTGAACAGGAACAGGAAGCCGAAGGCCCAGAGCATCGGTGCCTTGAACTCGATCGAGCCCTGCCACATCGTCGCGATCCAGCTGAAGACCTTCACCCCCGTGGGCACCGCGATGACCATCGTGGCCAGCATGAAGTAGCTCTGCTGGGTCAGCGACAGGCCCACGGTGTACATGTGGTGCGCCCAGACGACGAAGCCCAGCACGCCGATGGCGATGATCGCCAGGACCATCGGCAGGTAGCCGAAGATCGGCTTGCGCGCGAAGGTCGAGATGACGTGGCTGATGATGCCGAAGCCGGGCAGGATGATCATGTAGACCTCGGGGTGACCGAAGAACCACAGAATGTGCTGGTACAGCACCGGGTCGCCGCCGCCCGAAGGCTGGAAGAAGGTGGTGCCGAAGTTCCGGTCGGTCAGCAGCATGGTGATGGCGCCGGCCAGGACGGGCAGGGACAGGAGGATCAGCCAGGCGGTGACGAAGACCGACCAGGCAAACAGCGGCACCTTGAACAGGGTCATGCCCGGGGCCCGCATGTTCAGGAAGGTGGTGATGATGTTGATCGCGCCCAGGATCGACGAGGCGCCCGAGACGTGGACGGCGAAGATCGCCAGATCCATCGAATAGCCGCCCTCATTGGTCGACAGCGGCGGGTACAGCACCCAGCCCACGCCAGAGCCCATCTGGTCGTTGCCACCCGGCGCCAGCAGCGAGGCGACGCCAAGGGCGACACCGGCCACATACATCCAGAACGACAGGTTGTTCAGACGCGGGAAGGCCATGTCCGGCGCGCCGATCTGCAAGGGCATGAAATAGTTGCCGAAACCGCCGAACAGCGCGGGGATGACGACAAAGAACATCATCAGCACGCCGTGGTAGGTGATCATCACGTTCCACAGGTGGCCGTTCGGGGTGCATTCCTCGGCCGAGGGGAAGAACCGCGCGCCTTCCAGGCACATGAATTGCACGCCGGGGTGCATCAGTTCCATGCGCATATAGACCGTGAACAGCACCGAGATCAGGCCGGCAACCGCCGCCACGACCAGGTACAGGATCCCGATATCTTTGTGATTGGTGGACATGAACCAGCGAGTGAAGAACCCGCGGGTATCCTCGTGCCCGTGGCCCTGTAGAGCTGCGTCGGCCATATCTTGCCTCCTCGTCAGAATGGTCGCAGCCGGACGGACGGACTCGTCCCCGGCTCACAAATTAGAGGCTTTTTAGTCGCGCGCGCGTGATCGGACAATGGGGCTGTTTGACACAGATCAAATTTTTCCGCGCAGTGACGCCGGATGGCGTCGGATTTGGGCGCGATTCCAGGGGACTGGCCGGGGGCGGGCGGGTGCGACCCCATGGCCGACTTGACGCGGGCGGCCAGCCGGGAAGGCAGGCGCGCGACCCGGGGTAGGGGGGCGCCAGACATGCGAAGGCCCGCCACGGGAGGGCGGGCCTTGCAAAGGGGGGCGACGAGGTCGGCCCCTGCCGTCAGTCGGCGGCCTCTTCTTCTTCGCCTTCGTCCGAGAAGGTCGCCAGATAGGCCGCCATGTCTTCCTGGCCGCGCGCCAGCTTGAAGGTCATCTTGGTGCGTGCCCCGCCATCGCCCAGCTCGTCCTTCAGGAAGGCGGCCGGATCGGTCATGTAGACCTGGATGTTCTCGACGTCCCAGACCAGGCCCGCTTCGCCCAGCTGGACGATCGAGTCGCCATAGCGGAAGTCTTCGTAGCTGCCGGCGGTGCGGCCGATCACGCCGTAAAGGTTCGGGCCGGTCTTGCCGCCCTTGACGTAGACTTCGTCGTCAGAGGCGATGGTGTGGCAGGCCTTGCACTTCCTGAACTCTTTTTCGCCAGCCGATGCATCGCCCACTTCGGCGAGCACGGGGGTGGCGGTGGCAAGAAGGGCGGCTGCCGTGATCAAAAATCGGGTCATCCTATGTCCTCGGATCGAAGGTTGCTGCGTTCCCATCCCCCTGTCTAGGCCATCCGGAGCGGCGGCCACAGGGGAAAATCATCGACGTATTGTCGCAGAAAGGGTTTTCCAGGGCCAGCGCGGCCCGGCGCCGGGGTTTTCACCGCCTTGCGCCGGGGGCAGGCCGGGCCTAGGGCGCAGGCTGTGGAAAGGCCTGATCGAAGGTCGCCATCAGGGCGCTGTCCAGATCCTCCATCGTCACCGGCAGGCCCAGATCGACCAGGCTGGTCACCCCGTGGCTGGCGATGCCACAGGGCACGATGCCCGAGAAGTGCTCCAGATCCGGTTCGACGTTGATCGAGATGCCGTGAAAGCTGATCCAGCGGCGCAGGCGGATGCCGATGGCCGCGATCTTGTCCTCGCGCGGGGTGCCGTCGGCCTGGGGCGCCTTTTCGGGGCGCGGCACCCAGACGCCGACGCGACCCTCGCGGATCTCGCCGCGAATGCCGAACTCGGCCAGGGTGGCGATCACCCAACCCTCCAGCGCCTTGACGAAGGCGCGGACGTCGCGGCCGCGCTTGTTGAGGTCCAGCATGATGTAGACCACCCGCTGACCCGGCCCGTGATAAGTATATTGTCCGCCGCGCCGCGCCTCGAAGACCGGAAACCGGTCGGGATCCACCAGATCCTCGCGCCGCGCCGAGGTGCCGGCGGTGTAAAGCGGCGGGTGTTCGAGAAGCCAGATCGCCTCTGCCGCGCGGCCCTCGGCGATGGCAGCAACGCGGGCCTCCATCTCGGCCAGGGCGGTCTCGTAGGGGACCAGGTCGGGCGAGATGATCCATTCGACCGGCGAATCCTGCCGGATTTGGTTCAGATTGTCATGAAAACTGTCGTCAGTGGGCGTCAAAAGGCTTCTCCGATCGGCACGGGGCGGGCTAACATGATCACAACTTTTCGTCATTTCATTGTCTATTGCGGAGATTGTTCCATGTATTCCAAATTCCTGCGCAGCACCATCGCTGCGACCCTTCTTGTCACCGCGCCCGTTGGCGCCATGGCCGACAACCTGGGCGCCGCCATCGTCGGCGGCATCATCGGGGGCGCCATCATGAACGGCGCCGCCCAGCAACAGCGCAAGCAGACCACCACCACCACCCGTTACTACGCCCCTTCGGCCACGCGTACCGCCAACCGCGAGACGCAGACCGCGCTGAACTACTTCGGCTTCAACGCCGGGACGCCAGACGGGGTCATGGGCGCGCGCTCGCGCAGCGCGATCAGCCAGTATCAGGTGTATATGGGCTATCCCGGCACCGGCAACCTGCTGCCGCATGAGCGCGACCAGCTGGTCTCTTCCTACAACCGCGCCCTGGCCGGTGGCCCGGATGTGACCCGCTCGCTGAACCGCTCGAAGGACGGGGTGCGCGGCCTGCTGGTCATGTGGCGCGGTGGCGTTGGCAGCTCGGGGCACGGCGGCATGGGCTATGCCGGCCTGCCGATCGAGGTTTCGGACGCGGTGGACGAGATCGCCGAAAGCACCGAACCCTCGCCGGAACAGCTGCTGCAACGGGCGGGCTTCATCCAGACGGCGGATCTGAACGGTGACGGGCAGAACGACTATATCGTCGATACCTCGGTCACCGGCTCGACCTTCTGGTGCGGTGCCAGCCAGTGTACCACGATGCTGTTCGTGTCCTCCGCCGATGGCTATCAGCGACGCCAGTTCCAGTACCTGCTGAACCCGCAGCGCACCAACACGGTGCAGGTCAGCTATTTCCAGTGTGACCATACCGGTTGCCGGATGAACGACCCGCTGGCGGCAGGGGCCGCGACGCAGCAATATGCCGCCGCGCCCGCCCCGGTCGCGCCGATGCCGCAGACCCAGATGGCCGCCGCCCCCATGGCGCCCGCGCCCGCCCCGGCGGCGCCGGCCACCCTGCCGACCTTCGCCATTCCGGCCCCGGCGCCCGCGCCCGCACCCTCGCTGGCCAGCTATTGCGAGAAGGTCAGCCTGATGACCAGCTCGAACGGCGGCTATGTCACGGCGGCCACCATGAGCGACCCCAAGGTCGCCCTGGGCGAGCAGTTCTGCTATTCGCGCACCTATGCCAAGACCGCGGGCGAGCAGCTGATGCAGAAGGTGCCGGGCCTGACCCCGGCCGCCGCCGCCCAGCAATGCGCGGGCTTCGAACCGGTGCTGGCGCCCTATGTCGGCAGCCTGACGACCACCCCGGCGGAACAGGTCGTGGCCAATGTGGCGCAATATGCGGCCACCTCGGGCATGACGGCGGACCAGCTGGCGACCACCGCCCGCATCTGCCTCTATTCCGGCTACAACGGCGACAGCATGAGCGTGGCCCTGGGCTCGGCCCTGCTGCTGACCGCCCTGGGGCAGAAACCCTATGCGGAACTGGTGGGCCACCACCTGAACGAGGGCTTCGGGGTTCCCGCCTCGCCGCTGGCGGCCACCAACTGGTATCGCATGGCGATCGAAGCCCAGGAAGCGGGCGCACCCTCGGCCTTCGGCGACAGCCTGCCGGGCCGGGTCGAGCTGCTGCGCGCGGCCACCCTGGGCGCGATCAACCCGGCGCAGTCGACCACCGCGCCGACCGTGGTGCCGACCGCGCTGCCCAGCTTCACGGTCTCGGAATAAGGCCCAGGGGCCGGGCCGCTGTGCCCGATACCTGAGCTGATCCTCTGAAAGGGCCGCCCCGACCGGGCGGCCTTTTTGCCGATTGGTCCCTTGCGTCAGGGGGGGGCAAAGCCGGGGGCGGGCCGCGCGGCGAAGGCACCGCAGGGCCGCCGCTGCGCCTGGGATAGGGCCCGCCGTCCGGCGCACCTCCGAGAGCATCTTCAAGCCCGGGGCAAAATCCGCGCGGCGCCCTGATTTTCCCCTTCACATCGCCGCCGCCGCTCGCTATACGCCCGCTACCTACCTGATCACGTGCGGTCGTGGCGGAATTGGTAGACGCGCAGCGTTGAGGTCGCTGTGGGGTAACTCCCGTGGAAGTTCGAGTCTTCTCGACCGCACCAATCATCCGAAGGACGGATCGGTTCCGATCCCTGCCAGGCCCCCATGCGGGGCCTTTTTGCTGTCTGGGGCCCGGATTTGGCGCCTTGGCCTAGCCCAGGTGGCGCAAGACGAAATCGGCACGCTCGGTCACCGAGACCTTCGGCAGGATCACCACCTGATACCCCAGCCGGGCATAGCCCGCGTGCAGCCGGTCATATTCCGCCAGGGCCGCGTCGAACCCGTGCTGGCGTTCGGCGTCGGTGTGAAAGATCTCTGGCCAGGGCGGGGTCAGGAAGACCTGGCGGTGAAAGGGCGGCTCGGCGGCCAGCAGGGTGGCCGCGTCCTGACCCGTGGCCTCTTGCAGGGTCAGCGCCGCATCGACCAGGCCCCGGTCGAAGATCACCCAGCCCGGCCCGGAGGGCAGGCCCTGCCGGTCGGCGCGGGCCACGTCCCAGGCGCGCCGGGCGAAGGCGGCCAGGTCCACCCAGGGCAGCGCGGCGCCGTCACCCAACGTCTCTTCGGCCACGATGCGGCGCCCGGGTTCGGGCACCACCGACAGGCCACGCCGGGCCAGTTCGGCCAGCAGGGTGGATTTGCCACCGCCGGAACAGCCCGACAGAAGGACATGCCGCGCGGGCAGGGAAGGGGGCATGGGGCACCTCCGGGGGAATGTGGGCGGGGCTCAGCTCAGGCTGATCGGCCCCGACTTCGAGCGCCAGTTCAGCAACCCGATCAGCGCCAGGGGAATCAGCGTGGTGACTATGATGGCACAAAAGGCCATGGCCATGCCAAGCCCGACCGAGCCCTGGTCGAACTGGCGCCAGATATAGACGGCGATGGTTTCGAATCCCACAGGCGCCACCAGCAGCGAGGCCACCAGTTCGCGCGAGGCGACGGCGAAGACTAGGATCATCGAGGTCAGCAGGCTGGGCGTCATGATCGGCAGCACGATGCGCATAAAGGCGGTGGTGGCGCTGGCGCCCGAGACGCGGGCGGCGGCCTCCAGGTTGTCGCCCAGCTGTTGCAGCGCCGCATTGGCATAGCGCACCGGCTGCGGCAGCAGCAGGCAGCAATAGGCCAAGAGCAGGATCAGCGGCGTGTTGTAGGGGGTCATCGGCAGCCAGGGCTGGTTCCAGACCAGGATGATCCCGACCGCGACCACCACGCCCGGCATGGCATTGGGCGTCAGCGACAGCGCGTCCAGCACGGCGCGGAACCGGCCGCGCCCCTTGACCACCGCGTAGGCGGTGATCGCCCCCAGGATCCCCGCCAGAACCGCCGTCGACAGGCCCAGCGACAGAGAATTGCCAAGCGCGCGCAGCCCGCCGCCGCTTTGCGCCAGCAGCTCGGCGAAATTGTCGAGGCCAAGGTTGCCTAGGGCCAGCCCGCCCGAGATGGTGCGCGACAGGGCCGAGGCCAGGATGGCCAGCAGGGGGATCACCGTGGCCAGGGCGGTGACGAAGGCGAACAGCGCCACCACCGGCAGGGCCCAGGGGCCAAGGGGGCGTTTCTCGATCGCCTGCGGCTTGCCGCCCAGGGTGCGGAAATCGCGCCGCGACAGCAGCCAGCGCTGCACCAGGAAGGCGGCCAGGGCCAGCAGCACCAGCACCAGCGACAGGGCGGCGGCGCCGGGCAGGTCGATGGGCCATTCCGAGACGCGGTTCTCGATCCCGGTCACCAGCACCTCGAACCCGATGCGGCGGCCCAGGGCGGCGGGGGTGCCGTATTCCTCGATCGCCATGGCGAAGACCAGCAGAAGGGCGGCGGCGATGCCCGGGGTGGCCAGGGGCAAGGTGATGCGCCAGAAGGCCCGCCAGGGCCCGGCGCCAAAGACCCGGCCCACGTCCGAGAAGCGCGCGCCGACCGTCTCGAAGGTGCGCGACAGGATGAAATAGACCACCGGAAAGGTGTTCAGCGCCATCAGGATCATGATCCCTGGCACCGAGAACAGCAGCCCGGCCAGGTTCAGCCCCGTCAGCTGCTCCATGTAGCCGCGCGGTTGCAGGGTCATGATCCACGACAGCGCCGCGATATAGGGCGGGATCATGAAGGGGATCAGCAACAGCAGATCCCAGACCAGCGCGAAGGGCACCCGGAACAGCGCCCTGAGCGCCGCCAGCGGCACCGCCAGCAGGGCGGCAAAGGCCACGGTGCCCAGGCCCAGGACCAGCGTGTTGCGCCCCAGCAGGGCCAGCTGGGGATCGGCCAGCGTGTCGATCAGATGGGCGAAGGGCGCGGCGAAAGAGCCGCGCCCGAGGTCGGGAAAGACCGCGACCAGGACGACGAAAAGGGCGGGCAGCGCCACGATCACCGTCAGCGAGACGGTGGCGACCCAGGTGAAAAGCCGGCTTCCCCCGGCGCCACTGCTGGCTGTCTGCCCGCCCCGCGCCATCAGTTGAAGATGCCGGCGAAGGTCGACAGCACCTCGTCGCGGGTGGGCGCGCCCTCGGTCGACATCAGGGTCAGGTCGCCGATCAGCGGGCGGTCGGCCTCGATGTCGGTGCGCGAGGGCATCAAGTGCACGGCGGCAACCATGGCCTGGCCTTCCTCGGACAGGACGTAGTCGTAGAAGGCCTTGGCGTCGACCTCGTTCTGGGTCGAGCTGAGGATCATCATCGGGCGCGGGGCAACCACGGTGCCCGAGGTCGGGAAGATGGCCTCGATGCTCTCGCCCTTGGCGGCGGCGCCCATTGTGATGTAGTCGACCCCGGCGAAGACGGCGCCCTTGGCCCCTTGCAGCACCGGGTTCAGCGCTGCCTTGTTGGCGCCCGCGACGATGGCGCCGTTGTCCTTCAGACCTTGCAGCACATCGGTCATGTCATTGGCCACGAAGGCCTCGACCAGGGTGAAGGTGCCGCCCGAGGCGGCGGGGTCGGGCAGGGTCACCAGATCCTTGTACTCGGGCTTGGCCAGGTCGGCCCAGTCGGCGGGCTTGGGCGTGCCCGAGGTGGGGTTCCAGGCGATGACCAGACCGGCCACGCCCTGGGCGACGGCGCCGGGCATCTTCAGGTAGTCGGGCACGGTGGCGGCGTTCGGGCTGGTGTAGTCCAGCAGCAGACCCTCTTCGGCGAACTGGGTCGCGGTGCCCCAGGAGGCCGAGATCACCACATCGGCCACCGGGTTGGCGGCTTCGGCCTCGAGACGGGCCATGACCTTGCCGGTGGTGGCCTGGAAGACGTTGACCTGGGTGCCGGTGGCGGCGGTGAAACCCGCGGCCAGGTTCTTGACCAGGGCACCGGGGCCCGCAGAATAGACGGTGACATCGGCCTGGGCGGTGGTGCCTGCGGCGACGGCCACGAGGGCGGCCAGAAGTGTGCGTTTCATGACATTTCTCCAAAGAATGCGAGGTTGGGGGGAGTGGCGGGGGCTCAGCCCTCGGGCGGGAACCAGCGAAGGGCCTCGGGGGCAAAGCGCAGCGACAGCTGCTCGCCCCGGCGGGCGGGGGCGGGGCTGACCAGGCGGATGGGCGCGGTGCTGCCCTCGACCGTCAGGGTCAGGGCAAAGCCCGTGGCGCGCACCTGCACGCCCTGGACCCGGGCACGCAGGCTGGCCTGGCCCGCCTCGGGGGCGCCGAGGGACAGGCCCCGTTCGGGCAGCAGGACGCGGGCGCGGGCGCCCTCGGGCGCCTGACCGGCCTCGGGGGCGGGCAGGGCGGTGGCGGTGCCTGCGATGACCCAGCCGCCACCTGCGCCGCGCGCGGCGGGCAAGAGGCAGCCCAGGCGCAGGAAATCGGCCACGGCGGCGGTGCGGGGGCGGTCGATCAGCCGGGCCGGGCTGGCCAGCTGTTCGATTCCGCCGTCGCGCATTACCGCGATCTGATCGGCCAGGGCCAGGGCCTCGGCGTGGTCATGGGTGACATAGACCGCCGAGAGGTTCAGCTCGGCCACCAGCGCGCCCAGCTCGTCCACCATGGTCTCGCGCAGCTCGCGGTCGAGGTTCGACAGCGGTTCGTCGAACAGCACCAGGGGCGGTTCGCCGACGATGGCGCGGGCGATGGCCACCCGCTGCTGCTGGCCGCCCGACAGATCCGAGGGGCGCCGGTCTGCGAAGGGCGTCAGGCCCACACGGTCCAGCGCCCGGGTGATGCGCGCCTGGCGCGCGCTTGCGGGGACGCGCTGCATCTCCAGCGGGAAGCCCACGTTCTGCGCCACCGACAGATGCGGCCACAGGGCGTAGTCCTGAAACACCATGCCCAGGCCGCGTTTCTCGGGCGGGGCGGCGATGCCGCGGGCCGGATCGGCGACGGTGCGGCCCGCGATCTCGATCCGGCCCGCGCAGGGCATCAGCAGACCGGCTACCAGCCGCAGCAGGGTGGTCTTGCCCGAGCCAGAGGCGCCAAGCAGCGCCAGCACCTGGCCCGTGGGCAGGTCCAGGTCGATTCCGTCCAGAACGCGGTTGGCCCCGTAGGCCATGCCGAGCCCCTGCACCGTCAGGGCGCTTGGTCCGGCCTTTGTCATTGCAAATAACTTTTCATAGCCCTGCGCCTATAAGAGCGGGCTGTAACGCTTTTGTGTCAGCGCTATCAGAAAGCTGCCCCCGGCTGTGGCGCCCGGGGGTGGTGCAAGCCTGGGGCGAAAAATGCCTTAGAAGTGAACGATCTGCGCCCGCGCCTCGGGGGTCAGCGGCGCGCCGATGCCCTGCGGGTCGTGATCGCCCGCCAGATCCAGCGGGTGGGTCAGAAAGGCGCCCGCCTCGGTCAGCTGGTGCAGATGCAGCCCCGGCGCCATGGCCACATGGGCATGGGGGCCGCCCGGGGTCAGCGACAGCGACAGGCCGTGGGTCAGCGCCGGGGCGGTGCTGGCGGGCACCCCGGCCCATTGGGTGAAGACCGGGCGGTGCACATGGCCCGCGATCACCCGGGCGACGCGGCTGCCGGTGACCAGATCGCGCAGGGCGTCGCGCTGCGCGAAGGGGGCGGCATCGGCGCGCGGGATGCCGGTGGCAAAGGGTGGGTGGTGTAGGGCCAGCAGGGCCGGCCCCTCCAGCGCGGCCAGCTGCGCCGCCAGCCAATCGAGCCGCGCCGCATCCACCCCGGCGCCGCCATCGGGGCGGGTGCTGTCCAGCCCGATCACCGTCAGCGGCCCAAGGGGCAGGGCAAAGCTGAGGTGCTCCGGCGCGAAATCGGCCCGCCCGCCCAGGGCGGCGCGGAAGGGCTCGGGCCGGTCGTGATTGCCCGACAGCGCCACCAGCGGCGCCGGGGCCCGGGCCAGCAGGGCGGCGGCGCGATCATAGGCGCGCGGGGTCCAGGCGGTGGTGCGGTCAATCACGTCGCCGGTCAGCAGGATCAGCGCGGGCTGCGGCTGCATCCGGGCGATACCGTCGAAGGCCCGCGCCAGCGCCTCGGCCGGGTCATGGCGCAGGTCGGCGCCGTCGTCGCGCAGGTGCAGGTCGGAAAGCTGGGCAATGAACATGGCCGGTCGGATCTCCTGGGGCGCGCGCGGTGGCGGGCGGTCTGCCCCCGGCATAGGGGGACGGGCGGCAAATGTCAGGGGGGCGCCGAATTGTGCAGCGGTGCAGAGCGGCGGCGCGCCCTCTTCCTACGCGCGCGGAGCGCTCGGGGCTTGCGTCGGGGCAGGGGGCGGGTCAGAAGGTTAGCGTTAGCAGTCCCTCCCCGGCTGCCTTTTCAGAAAATTCCGTGGGCCGTGCCGCCACCCTCTGGTCCGCCATCGCGCGACCCGAAGGAGGCGCCAGGGCCTGCCCCTGCTGCGAAAGACCCGACCATGATCCGACAGGAGACGGCCGCCCATCCCATGCTGGTCACCCTGGCCCTGGCCCTTGGCGGTTTCGCCATCGGCGTGGCCGAATTCGCCACCATGTCGATCCTGCCCTATTTCTCGGCCGAGTTCGGCGTGTCCGAGGCAACGGCGGGGCATTCCATCGCCGCCTATGCCATCGGCGTCTGTGTCGGCGCTCCGCTGATCGCCCTGGGGGCGGCGCGCATGGCGCGGCGCTCGCTGCTGGTGCTGCTGATGGGGCTTTATGCCGTGGCCAACGGGCTGTCGGCCCTGGCGCCCGACTGGACCCTTTTCATCGTCTCGCGCTTCGTCGCCGGGCTGCCCCATGGCGCCTTTTTCGGGGTCGCGGGCCTGATGGCCGCCTCGCTGGCGCCGCCAGAGCGGCGGGCGCGGGCCGTGGCCTCGGTGCTGACCGGGTTGACCGTGGCCAATGTGGTGGGTGTGCCCCTGGCCAATATCTTTGGCGCGCAACTGGGCTGGCGCTGGACCTTCGCCTTCGTGGTGCCGCTGGCGGCGGGCTGTGCGATCTTCGTGCGGATGCTGGCGCCGCGGATCGAGGCCATGGCCGATGCCAGCCCCCTGCGTGAGCTGGCCACCCTGAAAAGCCGTCAGGTCTGGCTGACCCTGGGCGTTGGCGCCATCGGCACGGGCGGCATGTTCTGCATCTATACCTACCTCGCCTCGATCGTCATCGAATATGCGGGCGAGCCGGAAACCGTGGTGCCGGTGCTGCTGATGATCTTCGGCATCGGCATGACCTGCGGCCAGTTCATCTTTGGCTGGGCGGCGGACAAGTCGCAACTGGGCGCCGCCGCCGCCGCGCTGGCGCTGGCGAGCGCGATGATGATCGTCTTCTGGGCGGTGGCCGGGAATGTCTGGCTGATCGCCCCGGTGCTGCTGATCCTGGGCTGTTCCGGCGGGCTCAGCTCTGTCTTGCAGGCGCGGTTGATGACCCTGGCCTCCGAGGCGCCGACCCTGTCGGCGGCGCTGAACCACTCTGCCTTCAACCTGGCCAATGCCATTGGTCCGGTGCTGGGCGGGATGGCCCTGGCGGCAGGCTATGGCTGGCCCTCGGTCGGCCTGGTGGGCGCCAGCCTGTCGGGCGCGGGCCTGCTGGTGCTGGGCATCACCGCCTGGGACGCGGCGCCGCGCCGGCGCGGTGGCCTGGCGGCGGGATAAGGCGGCGCCCGGGCGCCCTGTCGGGGCATCCGGCGGGCCGCCCGGGCTTGCATTCCGGCGCGCATTGACAGAGGTCTGGGGGCAACAGCCAGACCAGCAAAGCGGATAGCGCGCCGAATGACGACCCAGATGCCCCCCCAGCCCGACCGGACCGAAGCCGACATCCTGACCCCGATCCTGGACGTCGAACGGATCGAAGAGGATTACTATCGCGGCATCGCCACCCCCGACGGGCGCGGGCGCAGCTTTGGCGGCCAGGTCATCGCCCAGGCGCTGATGGCGGCCACCCGCACGGTGGACCCGGCGCGCGCCAACCATTCCCTGCACGCCTATTTCCTGCGCCCCGGCAAGGCGGATGAGCCGGTCCTCTACCGCGTTGCCCGCGACATGGACGGGCGCAGCTTTTCCAACCGTCGCGTGGTGGCGGTGCAGAACGGCAAGCCGATCCTGAACCTGACCGCCTCGTTCCAGGGCGCCAGCGAGGGGCTGGCCCATGAGGACGCCTTCCCCGAGGACATTCCCGCGCCCGAGGATCTGGAGAACGAATTGCAGCTGGCGGAACGCTATCCCGGTTCGGTTGAACCCGAGGTGCTGGAATTCCTGCGCCTGAACCGCCCGATCGAGGTGCGGCCGGCCAGCCCCACGCCGCCTTTCGACCGCACCCCGCGCCGGGGCGTGACCTACCGCTGGATCCGTACCCGTCATGGGCTTTGCGACGATCCCATCGTGCACCGCGCGGCGCTGGCCTATACCTCTGATCTGGGCCTGATCCAGGCCGCCCTGACCGCCCATGGCCGCGCCTGGCTGGACGAGGGCGCCAAGGTCGCCTCGCTGGATCACGCGCTGTGGATCCATGGGGATTTCCGCATGGATGACTGGCTGCTCTACTGCATCCAAAGCCCCTGGACCGGCAGTTCGCGCGGGCTGGCCCTGGGCCAGATCTACACCCGCGACCGCCGCCTGGTGGCTTCGGTCGCGCAGGAAGGGATGATGCGGTTCCCCGACTGAGCCTCGGCCCGAGCGCGCCTTGCCCCGGCGCGGCGCTGGCCGGATCCCGGGCCGCGCCCGGCCTCAGCCCTGAAGGGGCAGGCGTTCGATCAGGTGGAAACGGCCCGCGTCATCCTCGCCGCACAGGCACAGGCTTTGGATCTGGAAGGGGGCGGGCAGCACCGGCGCCAGCGCCGGGGCAAGGGCCGCCTCGACCCGGCCCGCGTCGACCCCCGACAGACGGCCCGTCAGGGTCAGGTGAAAGCGGAACTCTTCCATCACGTAAGGATAGCCCCATTGCTGCAACAGCGCCTCTTGCCGGGGCGTGAGGCCCGCCTTGCGGCGCCGGTCCAGCTCGCTTTGCGGGGCGGGCGCGCGGAAGGCGTCCAGCCCCTGCACGCTTTCCGAGGCCAGCGCCGTCAGCGCCGCGATCTGACCCTTGTCGCCGCGCGGCGTCAGCGCCAGGAAGCTGCCCAGCCGGGTCAGGGCCAGCCCGTCCAGGGTCACCGGCTCCAGCCGGGTGGCCAGGTGGCGGGCGGCCTTCACCAAACCGTCCGCGTCGTGATCCGGCGCCAGGCGGAAGGGCGGCTTCACCGTGCCGTGAAAGCCGTATTTGCGCGGCGTCGCCGTCAGCTCGGCCACCGGGCGGGGCAGGCCGGGCAGCTCGGGATGGGCGGCAGGCGCGCCGCGGGCCAGATCCCAGCCCAGCCAGGCGGCGCCGAAATCGGCCAGGGGCCCCGGTTCGGGGGCGTAATAGATGGCATAGCGCGCGAAATCGGGCATCATGTCCCCTCCTGTTTCGGGCCGTGATAGCGCAGGATCGGTAACGGGGAAATGACCTGCGTCACCGGCGCGCAGCCGGGCCGCTGCCGTTAAGGCTGAGCGCGCATTTTCACCCCCCGCCCTTGCAGCCGATCCGGACCATCACTAAGACTCTGTTAGGGTTCGGTCGATAGGGATCGAAACGACCGCAGAAGTGAGTACAGGGCAGGGCACAGATGACAGATCCGGTTGAGTTTTACATGAACAATCTCGTGCCGATGGTGGTCGAACAGACCAGCCGTGGGGAACGGGCCTACGACATCTTCTCGCGCCTGCTGAAAGAGCGGATCATCTTCCTCTCCGGCCCGGTGCATGACGGCATGTCCTCGCTGATCGTGGCGCAGCTGCTGCACCTCGAGGCCGAGAACCCGTCGAAGGAAATCTCGATGTATATCAACAGCCCCGGCGGTGTCGTCACCTCGGGCCTGTCGATCTACGACACGATGCAATACATCAAGCCGAAGGTCTCCACCCTGGTGGTGGGCCAGGCGGCCTCGATGGGCTCGCTGCTGCTGGCCGGTGGCGAGGCCGGGATGCGCTTTGCGCTGCCCAATTCCGAGGTGATGGTGCACCAGCCCTCGGGCGGCTACCAGGGCCAGGCGACGGATATCCTGATCCACGCCCGCCACACCGAGAAGCTGAAGGAACGTCTGAACCGGATCTATGTGAAACATACCGGCCAGGACTACGAAACCGTTGTCGACGCGCTGGAGCGGGACAACTTCATGAGCGCGCAGGAGGCCAAGGACTGGGGCCTGATCGACGAGATCGTCGAAAGCCGCGCCGGCAAGGACGAGACTGCCGAGTAAATCGGCCACGGCCCCGGCCCGCCAGGCGGGACGGGGCGCGCGTTCAAATTCCGTGTTGTCGCTCCGCAGGGGACGGCCTAGTCTGACACAATCAGGACGGGCAGAACCGGCTGGCGCCGCAGATCCGGTGAACGCAACAGGGCCCGGAGGGGCGAAAGGTAAGAAGCATGGCCACGAATTCAGGCGGAGACAGCAAGAATACGCTCTATTGCAGCTTCTGCGGCAAGAGCCAGCACGAGGTGCGCAAGCTGATCGCGGGGCCGACCGTGTTCATCTGCGACGAATGCGTTGAACTCTGCATGGACATCATTCGCGAGGAAACCAAGTCCACCGGGCTGAAATCCTCCGAAGGCGTGCCCACCCCCAAGGAAATCTGCGCGGTTCTGGATGATTACGTGATCGGCCAGATGACGGCCAAACGCGTGCTGTCGGTGGCCGTGCACAACCACTACAAACGTCTGAACCACTCGGCCAAAAGCGGCGATATCGAGCTGGCGAAGTCCAACATCCTGCTGATCGGCCCCACGGGCTGCGGCAAGACCCTGCTGGCGCAGACGCTGGCGCGGATCCTGGATGTGCCCTTCACCATGGCCGATGCCACCACGCTGACCGAAGCCGGTTACGTGGGCGAGGACGTGGAAAACATCATCCTGAAGCTGCTTCAGGCCAGCGAATACAACGTCGAGAAGGCGCAGCGCGGCATCGTCTATATCGACGAGGTCGACAAGATCACCCGCAAGTCGGAAAACCCCTCGATCACCCGCGACGTCTCGGGCGAGGGCGTGCAGCAGGCCCTGCTGAAGCTGATGGAAGGCACCGTTGCCTCGGTGCCGCCGCAGGGCGGGCGCAAGCATCCGCAGCAGGAATTCCTGCAAGTCGACACCACGAACATCCTGTTCATCTGCGGCGGCGCCTTCGCGGGCCTCGACAAGATCATCGCGGCGCGCGGCAAGGGCTCTGCCATGGGCTTTGGCGCCGATGTGCGCGACAATGACGAACGGGGCGTGGGCGAGATCTTCCAGGATCTGGAACCCGAGGATCTGCTGAAGTTCGGCCTGATCCCGGAATTCGTCGGCCGTCTGCCGGTTCTGGCGACGCTGGAAGACCTGGATGCCGATGCGCTGGTCACCATCCTGACCGAGCCGAAGAACGCCCTGGTCAAGCAGTACCAGCGCCTGTTCGAGCTGGAAGATGCGCAGCTGACCTTCACCGAGGACGCCCTGACCGCCATCGCCAAGAAGGCGATCGAGCGCAAGACCGGCGCCCGGGGCCTGCGTTCGATCCTCGAAGATATCCTGCTGGATACGATGTTCGAACTGCCGGGCATGGATGACGTGACCGAAGTGGTGGTCAACGAAGAGGTGGTGACCGCCGATGCGGCGCCGCTGATGATCTACGCCGAAAGCAAGAAGGAAGAGGCGACCGCGGGCTGATCCGCCGCCCCTTTCGAGGTAACGCAAGGCCGGTCCCCCAGGGGGCCGGCCTTTTCGCTGGGCGGGGCAGGGCGCGGCGCATCTGGGGGCTTGCGCGCCCCCGCGTCCGGCCCCATGGTCGCGCCGGTTTCAACCTGGAGGTGGCAATGACCATCAAGCGTATTTTCTCCGGCGGCCCGTTCGAGGCCAAGATCGGCTATTGCCGTGCCACCGTCGGCGGCGGCTTTGTCCATGTGTCGGGCACCGTGGGCGCGGGCGACACCGTGGTCGAACAGTGCCGCGCGGCACTGGAGGTGATCGGCGGCGCCCTGGCCGAGGCCGGCGCCAGCTTTGCCGATGTGATGCGGGTGCACTACTACCTGCCTGACGCGTCGGAATTCGAGGCCTGCTGGCCGGTGCTGACCGAGGTCTTCGGCGCGAATCCCCCGGCGGCGACGATGATCGAATGCAACCTGATCGACGCGAAGTACCGCATCGAGATCGAAGTCACCGCGCTGTTGCCCAGCTGATTTCACACGCAAAAGCAAACAATTCTAGGCGCCCCGCGGCCATTGCGCCTGCGGGACGCACTGGACCTTGCGCGCGGAATGCGCCATATCGGTAGCAACATTGACCGGAGGCTTTGATGGGCATTCTGAACACGCTTCTGCGCGCCGTGACCTGGTGGAACGGCTCGACCCTGAACACGGGGCTTTATACCAGCCGCAAGGGCAAGAAGGTCGGCGAAGACGATCAGGGCAATGTCTTCTACCAGACCGCCGACGGCAAACGCCGCTGGGTGATCTACAACGGCGAGGCCGAGGCCAGCCGCATTTCCCCCGACTGGCACGGCTGGCTGCATCACACCTTCGATGAGATGCCTGCCTCCAAGCCGCTGGCGCACAAGCCCTGGGAAAAGCCGCACCACGAGAACCTGACCGGGACCATGCTGGCCTATGCGCCCGCAGGCTCGATCCGTCGCCCGCAACCGGCGGCCCGTCAGGACTACGAGGCCTGGCAGCCCGAATGATCCACGCGCGCCCGCGCGGCGCGTGACAGACGGGGCCCGGCGATCGGGCCCGTCTCAGGTCGGCGGCAGCGGCAGACGCAGCCCCGACGCTTGGGCCAGGGGCGGCCTGTCGAGGCCGGCCGGGCGCCACCAGAACGGGAAGGCCCGCAGCCATGTCGCAGAACAGACTAGAGATCCTCACCGGGGCCGTGGTGCTGCTGATCGCGGCCGCCTTCCTGGCCTATGGCTCGCGCGTGGTCGATCTGGGCGGCGCGGGCAGCAGCGCCTATCCCCTCAGCGCCTCGTTCCGGTCCGCCGAAGGGGTCAGCGTCGGCACCGACGTGCGCCTGGCGGGCGTCCGTGTGGGCACCGTCACCGCGCTTGAGCTGGACCCCGCCACTTTCCGCGCCACTGTCGACTTCACCTTGCGCGACGGGGTCGAGATCCCCGATGACAGCCAGGTGGCGATTTCCTCCGAAGGACTTCTGGGCGGCAACTACGTCGAGATCCTGCCGGGCGGGTCGCCCTTCAACTATGCGGCGGGGGACGAGATCCTGGACACCCAGAGCTCTGTCAGCCTGATCTCGCTGCTGCTGCAATTCGTGGCCGGAGATTCCGAGGAATGATGCGTCGCACCCTGTTTCTGCTGCCGCTGGCCCTGACCCTGGCCGCCGCGCCGCTGCGCGCACAAGAGGCCGTGGCCCCGGGCACCGGCGCCATGCTGCGCGGTCTCGACAAGATCAATGCGGTCACTGAGGATCTGGAGCTGGCCACCGGCGAGACCGGGCAGGTCGGCTCTCTGTCGGTGACGCTGCGCGACTGCCGCTATCCGCAGAACAACCCGGCGGGCGATGCCTTCGCCTTTCTCACCATCCGCGACACCCGGGCCGAGGCCGATGCGGCGCCGATCTTCGACGGCTGGATGATCGCCTCGTCGCCCGCGCTGAACGCGCTCGACCATTTCCGCTATGACATCTGGGTGCTGCGCTGCATCCTGCCCGCGGGCGTCGATACCACCCCCGAGGCCGCCGTGCCCGAGGCCGCTCCCGCACCGGAACTGGACCCGGATCAGCCGGTCGACTGACGCCACGCAGCCCGCCCCCTGTCAGCCCCGCTGACGCCTGCCTCGGGCGTCATGGCGGGCCAGCAGGCCCTCGACATCCTGGGCCGCCACGGCGCTGAAATCAGCCTCTTGCAGCAGCGCTTCGGACAGCTGCGCGTGATAGACCGCGCGCGGCACCTCGATGGCGCCCAGCGAGGCCAGGTGATGGGTCAGGAACTGGGTGTCGAAGAGGGCAAACCCCGCCAGGTTCAGCCGGTCCACCAGCCAGGCGAGGGCGATCTTCGAGGCATCGGTGCGGCGCGAGAACATGCTTTCGCCGAAGAAGGCCCCGCCCAGGGTCACCCCGTAGACGCCACCGATCAGCGCGCCCTGAGTATCCCAGACCTCGACCGAATGGGCAAAGCCCCGGTCAAACAGCGCGTCGTAAAGGCGGGTGATCTCGGCATTGATCCAGGTCTCGGGGCGATCTGCACAGCCCTCCAGCACGCCCAGGAAGTCCCGGTCGAAGCTGACCTGATGATCGGGGCGGCGCAGCGCTCGGCGCAGCGAGCGCGAGATGTGGAAACCGTCCAGCGGAAACAGGCCCCGCCTGCGCGGATCGACCCAGAACAGTTCCGGGTCATCGCGGCCCTCGGCCATGGGGAAGATCCCCGAGGCATAGGCCTGTAGCAGCAGTTCGGGGGTGATGCCGTCGTCGCCGTCATCTTTCATCGCAAAGACCCTTTGCGGCAGGGGCGGGCGGCGGCGGCAGGGGCGCGCCGGGGGCACGGCCCCGGAGGGGGAGGGCAGAGCGGGGACCGGGCCCCGCTCTGCGCCGGTGTACAAAAGGCGGCGATCAACTCTGGAACGTCTGCTCCAGCCATTGTTCCAGCCAGTGGATGTTGTAATCGCCGGTCAGGATCTCTTCCTCGCCAAGCAGCATGGTGAACAGCGGCACGGTGTTTTCCACCCCGTCCACGATCAGCTCGCCCAGGGCACGGTCAAGACGCGCCAGTGCCTCGCGGCGGTCGCGGCCATGCACGATCAGCTTGCCGATCAGGCTGTCGTAATAGGGCGGGATCTTGTAGCCGTCATACAGCGCGCTATCCATCCGCACCCCCAGTCCCCCGGGGGCATGGTAGGCGGTGATGGTGCCCGGGCGCGGCGCGAAGGCCGGCACGGTTTCGGCGTTGATCCGCACCTCGATGGCGTGGCCGTTGATCTCCAGCTCGTCCTGGGTGAAGGACAGCGGCAGCCCCTCGGCCACACGGATCTGTTCGCGCACCAGATCGACGCCGAAGATCGCCTCGGTCACCGGGTGTTCCACCTGAAGGCGGGTGTTCATCTCGATGAAGTAGAACTCGCCGTTCTCGTAGAGGAACTCGATCGTGCCCGCGCCCGCATACTGGATCTCGGCCACGGCGTCGGCGCAGATCTTGCCGATGCGGGCTCGTTCCTCGGGGGTGATGCAGGGGCCGGGGGCCTCTTCCAGCACCTTCTGGTGGCGCCGCTGCAGCGAGCAGTCCCGCTCGCCCAGATGCACCGCATTGCCCTTGCCGTCGCCGAAGACCTGGATCTCGATGTGGCGCGGGGTGGTCAGGTACTTCTCGATATAGACTTCGTCGTTGCCGAAGGCGGCCTTGGCCTCGGAGCGCGCCGTCATGAAGGCGTGTTCCATCTCCTTGGCGTCATGGGCCACCTTCATGCCGCGACCGCCGCCGCCGGCGGTGGCCTTGATGATCACCGGATAGCCCATCTCGGCGCCCAGCTTCTGGGCGGCCTCCAGCGTCGGCACGCCGCCGTCAGAGCCGGGTACGCAGGGCACGCCCAGCTTCTTCATGGTGTCCTTGGCGGTGATCTTGTCGCCCATCACCCGGATATGCTCGGCGCGGGGGCCGATGAAGGTGATGCCGTGATCCTCGACGATCTGCACGAAGGCGGCGTTTTCCGACAGGAAGCCGTAGCCCGGGTGGATCGCCTGGGCGCCGGTCACTTCGCAGGCGGCGATGATCGCGGGGATCGACAGATAGCTTTCCGCCGAAGAGGGCGGGCCGATGCAGACGCTTTCATCGGCCATGCGCACATGCATGGCATCGGCATCGGCGGTGGAGTGGACGGCGACGGACTTGATGCCCATCTCGCGCGCGGCGCGGATCACGCGCAGGGCGATCTCGCCGCGGTTGGCGATCAGGATCTTGTCGAACATCTCGCGCCTCACTCGATGATCATCAGCGGGGCACCGTATTCCACGGCGGCCTTGTCCTCGACCAGGATGCGCTTCACGGTGCCGGATTTCGGGGCGGGGATGTGGTTCATGGTCTTCATCGCCTCGACGATCAGCAGCGTGTCGCCTTCGGAGACCTGGTCACCCACCTTGACGAAAGAGGGCGCGCCCGGTTCGGGCTGCATGTAGACGGTGCCCACCATGGGCGAGGTCACGGCGCCGGGATGGGCGGCGGGATCTTCGTCCAGGGCCGGGGCCGCGGGGGCGGCGGCGGCAGGCGCTGCCAGGGCCGGGGCGGCCGCAGGCGCGGCGGCCGGGGCGGCATAGGTCACGGGCGCGGGGGCTTCGCCCTTGCGGCTTACCCGGACGTTCAGCTGGTCGTCCTTGCCATATTCGCGCTTCACTTCCAGCTCGGTCAGGTCGTTCTCGCGCAGCAGTTCTGCCAGTGCCTGAATGAAGGCCACGTCTGCGTCATGCTTCTTTTCGGTCATTGCACCCTCGGTCGGATCTATCCGCTTCCATCGCCGGAAGCCCTATGATTGCAACCTCTATAGAGAAAGCCGCAGGGAGTGAAAAGGCGTCGAAACGCACGCCCCCGTTCGGCAAGATCCCCCCTGCAAACGGCACGAAGCCGCCCCGAGGGGGGCGGCTTCGCCTGGCATCAGGCCAGAGTTGCAAGGCGCGGGGTTACGATGCGCCCAGCATCACCGGGGAGTCCTCGGTCACCTCTTCGGCGCTTTCCGGGTCGAACTCGGCCATGGCTTCCAGCTGGGCCTTGGTGTAGCCCTCGGCCTCCAGCAGGCCTTCCTCGGCGGCCGAGCTGTGCAGGTCGCTCAGCGGCAGGGCCACGTCATGTTCGCCCAGGCCCAGGAAGCCACCGATACCGACCACGGCCATTTCCTCGCCGTTCACCAGCACGACGTTGTCGACCTCGCCGATGATTTCGCCGTTCTCACCGGCCACTTCGTAGCCGATCAGGGCGCCCACGGTCAGGGTTTCGGGGGTGGCGCCATCGACGGCCTCTTCGACGTTCTGGGCGACATCGCTGGCGGTGTCGCTGATTGCTTCGCCCGCTTCATTGGCGGTCTCGCTGATGTACTCGCCGGTTGCCTCGGCGGTATCTGCGATCTCGTCGCCCATGGGTTTGCCGTCGTTGTCCAGGTCGATCATCGTATCGCTTTCGGCCTGCACTTCGGCATTCTGGTCGGTGATCACGACAGAGCTGTCGGTCTCGCTGTCCATCTGGGCGAAGGCGGGGGTCGCGGCTGCGATGGCAAGGGCTGCGGCGCCGGTCATCAGGGTCTTGATGGAAGTCATATCGGATCTCCTCTTCCGTCGTTTCATTTCCTGCCGACACAACCGGCACCCCCCGCCCTCAGTTCCTGGAAAAGTTTCAGGAACTTTTTGCCCGGTTCGCGCATTGAAGGGGCCGGTTTGAAACGCGAAAGGCCCCGCGACAGATGCCGCAGGGCCTTGTTTTCAAAGCATTCGGGGCGGATCAGCCGCGGTTCATGCGGTTCTCGATCAGCTCGTCCACCACCGAAGGGTCGGCCAGGGTCGAGGTATCGCCAAGCGCGCCATAGTCGTTTTCGGCGATCTTGCGCAGGATCCGGCGCATGATCTTCCCCGAACGGGTCTTCGGCAGGCCCGGGGCCCACTGGATCAGGTCGGGCTTGGCAATCGGGCCGATCTCGGTCCGCACCCACTGTTCCAGTTCCTTGCGCAGCGCGTCCGAAGGCTCCTGGTCGTTCATCAGGGTCACATAGGCATAGATGCCCTGACCTTTCAGCTCGTGCGGATAGCCCACCACGGCGGCTTCGGCGACCTTGGCATGGGCGACCAGGGCCGATTCCACCTCTGCCGTGCCCATGCGGTGGCCCGAGACGTTGATCACGTCATCGACGCGGCCGGTGATCCAGTAATAGCCGTCTTCGTCGCGGCGGCAGCCGTCGCCGGCGAAGTAGTAGCCCTTGTAGTCCGAGAAATAGGTCTTCTCGAACCGCTCATGATCGCCCCAGACGGTGCGCATCTGGCCGGGCCAGCTGTCGGCGATGGCCAGGACGCCCTCGCATTTGGTGTCCTCGATCACGGTTCCCGCGGTCGGGTCCAGCACCACGGGCTGCACGCCGAAGAAGGGCGTGGTGGCCGAGCCGGGCTTGGTGGGCGTGGCGCCGGGCAGGGGGGTGATCATGTGGCCGCCGGTCTCGGTCTGCCACCAGGTGTCGACGATGGGGAGCTTCCCCTTGCCGATCTTGTCGTTGTACCAGTTCCAGGCCTCGGGGTTGATCGGCTCGCCCACGGTGCCCAGCACCTTGAGGTCCGAAAGGTCGATGCCATCGACATAGCTGTCGCCCTGGCCCATCAGGGCGCGGATCGCGGTCGGCGCGGTGTAGAACTGGTTCACCTTGTGCTTTTCGCAGACCTTCCAGAAGCGGCTGGCGTCGGGCCAGGTGGGAACGCCTTCGAACATCAAGGTCGTGCCGCCGTTGGCCAGCGGGCCGTAGACGATATAGGTGTGCCCCGTCACCCAGCCCACATCGGCCGAGCACCAGTAGACGTCGCCGTCGTGGTAGTCGAAGGTCAGCTGCTGGGTCATCGCGGCATAAAGCAGATAGCCGCCAGAGCTGTGCACCACTCCCTTGGGCCGCCCGGTCGAGCCGGAGGTGTAGAGGATGAACAGCGGATCCTCGGCGCCCATGGGACGGACGGGGCAGTCGGGGGCGACCTGCGCCATCATCGCCTTCACGTCGACGTCACGGTCCTGGATCCAGGTGGTCTGGTCGCCGGTGTGTTTCACCACCAGGCAGCGCACCTTGTCGGAACAGTGCAGCAGGGCGGCGTCGGCATTGGATTTCAGCGGGGTCCGGCGCCCGCCGCGCGGGGCGGTGTCGGCGGTGACCACGACCTTGGCCTGGCAATCGTTGATCCGGTTGGCCAGGGCATCGGGCGAGAAGCCCGCGAAGACCACCGAGTGAATGGCGCCGATGCGCGCGCAGGCCAGCATGGTCACGGCGGCCTCGGGGATCATCGGCAGGTAGATCACCACCCGGTCGCCACGCATCACCCCCTGGGCCAGCAGCACGTTGGCCATGCGGCAGACCCTCTCGTGCAGGTCGCGATAGGTGATGTGCTGGGCCGGATCCTCGGGATTGTCGGGTTCGAAGATGATCGCGGTCTGATTGGCGCGCGCGGGCAGGTGGCGGTCGATACAGTTGTGGGCGACGTTGATCACCCCGTCGGCGAACCAGTTGATCTTCACCTGGCCCAGGGTGAAATCGGTGTCCTTGACCGTGGTAAAGGGTTCGATCCAGTCCAGACGCTCGCGCGCCTCGCGGCCCCAGAAGGTATCGGGGTCTTCGACAGAGGCCTTGTACATCGCGGCGTATTTTTCCGCGTCCACATGGGCGTTGGCCACGAAATCTGCGGCGGGCGGGTAGGTCGTGTTGGTCATCACGTGCTCCTCATCGCGTGATTATGCGCGGCTCGTTCTAGGCGCCGTGCCGGGGCGGGAACAAGCCCGCCCCGGGCCAAACTGTCTCACAAACGAGTCAGATCGCAAGGTATTCGGCGCGCAATTCCTCGTTGCCCAGCACCTCGGCCGCCGCGCCGTCGAAGACGATCGAGCCGGTATCCAGGATCACCGCGCGGTCCGCCAGTTCCAGCGCGCGCACGGCATTCTGCTCCACCAGGATGGTGGTGATCCCCTGTTCCTTGATGATGCGCAGGGTCTTTTCGATCTCGTCCACGATGACCGGCGCCAGCCCTTCATAGGGTTCGTCCAGCAGCAGCACCTTGATGTCGCGGGCAAGCGCCCGGGCGATGGACAGCATCTGCTGTTCGCCGCCCGACAGGGTCACGCCCTCTTGCTTGCGGCGTTCGCCCAGGCGCGGGAAAAGATCGTACAGCCGTTCGATGGACCAGCCGATGGGGGGCGCGATCTGGGCCAGTTGCAGGTTCTCCTCGACCGTCAGGCCGGGGATGATGCAGCGATCCTCGGGCACCAGCCCGATGCCCGCCTGGGCCGCCTCATAGCTGGACATGCGGTGCAGCGGCTGGTGATCCAGCCAGATCTCGCCATGGGTCACCTGGGGGCTGTTCATCCGCGCGATCGAGCGCAGGGTCGAGGTCTTGCCCGCGCCATTGCGCCCCAGCAGGGCCAGGATTTCGCCCTCGTGCACGTTGAAGCTGATGTTCTGCACGATGTAGCTTTCGCCGTAGTAACTCTCCATGTTCCAGACGGACAGGAAGGCGGGCGCGGTTTCGGCCAGGTTGTGGCCCTTCGAGAAGTCGGGTTTGACGTTCATGTTCTATCCTTTCTCACTCATCTGGTCCGAAAACCGGCGTCCACTTTTCGGGATGAGTGACGAACTCCTTAGGCCGCTGCGGTTTCGCCAAGGTAGGCTTCGCGCACCTTGGGATTGCCCTTGATGTTTTCCGGCGCGTCCTCGACCAGGGGGGTGCCCTGGGCCAGCACGGTGATCCGGTCGGCAAGGCTGAACACCACATGCATGTCGTGTTCGATGATGGCGATGGTGATGTCGCGCTCGGCCTTGATCTGCTTCAGCAGGTCGATGGTGTTGTTGGTATCGGCCCGCGCCATGCCCGCCGTGGGTTCGTCCAACAGCAGAAGGCGCGGTTCCTGCGCCAGGCACATCCCGATCTCCAGCCGCCGCTTGTCGCCGCGCGACATAGAGGCCGCGTGCATGTCGCGCTTGTCGGCCATGTTCATGTCGACCAGCATCGCCTCGGCCCGGTCGCGGATCTCGGCGTCGCCCTCGACCGAGCGGATGCCGTTCAGCTTGAACGCGCCGTCGCGCTTGGCGAAACAGGGGATCATCATGTTTTCCATCACCGTCAGATCGCCGAAGATCTCGGGTGTCTGGAAGACGCGGGAAATGCCCATCTGGTTGATTTCATAGGGCGTGCGGCCCAGCACCGACTGGCCGTCGAACATGACGCTGCCGGTGTCGGGGATCAGCTTGCCCACCAGGCAGTTCAGCAGGGTGGACTTGCCCGCCCCGTTGGGCCCGATGATGGCGTGCACGGTGTTTTCCTTCACCGACAGGTTCACGTCGCCCAGGGCCTGCAACCCGCCGAAGCGTTTGCCGACATTCTTTACTTCAAGAATACCCATCTCTTGCTCCTCACTCGGCCGGGGTGGATTGGGTGGCGGTCTTTTCCTCGGCCTTCTTGCGGCGCAGGAGACGGCCCAGACGCTGCCCCCCTTCCACAAGGCCGCCGGGCAGGAAGGTGACCACCAGCATGAACAGCAGGCCCAGGGTCAGGTGCCAGCCAGAGCCGACGAAATGCTCCAGCACCCAGACCACGGCGTTCTCGATCCCGTCGGGCAGGGCGTGGAACCAGCTGTGCAGGACCTGTTCGTTGATCTTCGAGAAGATGTTCTCGAAATACTTGATGAAGCCCGCGCCCAGGACCGGACCGATCAGCGTGCCGGCACCGCCCAGGATGGTCATCAGGACGACCTCGCCCGAGGCGGTCCACTGCATCCGCTCGGCGCCCGCCAGCGGATCCATCGAGGCCATGAGGCCGCCCGCCAGACCGGCATACATGCCCGAGATCACAAAGGCCGCCAGGGTGTAGGGCTTGGTGTTCAGCCCGGTGTAGTTCATCCGCTGCTGGTTCGATTTCACCGCCCGCAGCATCATCCCGAAGGGCGAGCGGAAGATGCGGATGGCCAGGTAGAAGGCCAGCAGCAGCACGATGGCGCACATGTAGTAGCCATTGTTGAACTGGAAGGTCCAGCCGCCGACATTCATCACCTCGGTGGCGCGCATCTCGATCCCGAAGAAGTTGGTGACGGGGATCGAGCCGGTGGCCGTTGCGGTCTCGCCCAGGATGCGCGGATCGTCGAGGGTCAGTTGCAGGCCGGTTTCGCCATTGGTGATCGGCGTGAGCACCGAATAGGCCAGGCGGAAGGACATCTCGGCAAAGGCCAGGGTCAGGATCGAGAAGTAGATCCCCGTGCGGCGCAGCGAGACATAGCCGATCAGCATCGCGAAGAGGCCGGAGACAATGACGCTGAGGATGATCGCCGGGACGATGTTCATCGACAAGAGCTTGAACATCCAGACGGCCGAGTAGCTGCCGACGCCGAGGAAGGCCGCATGGCCGAAGCTGAGGTAGCCGGTCAGGCCGAAGAGGATGTTAAAGCCGATGGCGAAGATCCCGAAGATCACGAAGCGCTGCATCAGGTCGGGGTAGCCCGCGTTGAACTGCGCCATGGCGCTGTCGGCGGGGAAGGGGTTCAGCAGGAAGGGCGCGAACACCACCAGGGCGGCGACGATCAGCAGCAGGGTGAAGTCTTTTCTGTTCAGTCCCAGCATGGGCTTAGTCCTCCATCACGCCCTTGCGGCCCATGAGGCCACGGGGACGGGTCAGCAGAATGATGATGGCGGCGACGTAGATGATGATCTGGTCGATGCCGGGGATGATGGATTTGATCTCGTTCATCGAGGCAAAGCTTTCGAGGATGCCCAGCAGGAAGCCCGCGGCGACGGCGCCGGGCAGGGATCCCATGCCGCCCACCACGACCACGACGAAGGACAGCACGAGGAAGTCCATGCCCATGTGGTAGTTGGGCGAGTTGATTGGCGCGTACATCACCCCCGCCAGGCCCGCGACGGCGGCGGCCAGGCCGAACATGATGGTGAACCGCTTGTCGATGTTGATGCCCAGCAGGCCCACGGTCTCGCGGTCGGCCATGCCAGCGCGCACGACCATGCCGAAGGTGGTGAATTGCAGGAAGGCGAAGACGCCGCCGATGATCACCGCCGCGAAGGCAAAGTAGATCATCCGCCAGTAGGGATAGATGATCGTATTGGGATCAAAGCCCAGCATGGCGCCGAAATCGAACGAGCCCTTGAAGGCGTCGGGGGCGGGCGTCTGGATCGGGTTGGCGCCGTAGTAATGCTTGATCAGCTCTTGCAGCACGATGGCCAGGCCGAAGGTCACCAGGATCTGGTCGGCATGGGGGCGGCGGTAGAAATGCTTGATCAGCCCGCGTTCCATGATGAAGCCGACGGCGATCATGATCGGGATCGAGAACAGGATCGCCAGGGGCACGGACCAGTCGATGATGGCATGGCCGAACTCGGGGCCGAACCAGCTTTCGACGTAGGGGGTCTTCACCTTCAGGGGGTTGCCCAGAAAGTCGGTGCGGGTGGGATCGACCGTCTCGAAGGAAATGTTCAGCAGCTTGTTCAGCGATACGGCGCAGAAGGCGCCGATCATGAACAGCGCGCCATGGGCGAAGTTGACCACGCCCAGCGTGCCGAAGATCAGGGTCAGACCAAGGGCGATCAGTGCATAGGCACTGCCCTTGTCCAGCCCGTTCAGGATTTGGAGGATGATAGCGTCCATGGCTCTACCTTGGCTCTGTCAGGCGCCCTTGGCCGGGCGACCCTTGCGGAAGTAGGGGGGAGAGGGGCCGCACCGGGTGGGTGCGGCCCGCAGGAACGGGACGGTGGCAGGCGGCCAGAGGTGGTTGTGGTGGTGGTGTCTTGGCTGCCAGGCCGCGGAGGGTTGCCCCCGCGGCCCCATGTCCCGCGGGCGTCAGGCGCCGGCGTTGCAGGAGCCGAGCGCGCCACCCGAGAACATCGGGTGATCGGGCGCATAGGTGACCTGATCGACGGGGGTGACCTCGACCACTTCCAGAAGGTCGAACTCGGAGGTGGGGTTGTCCTTCCCCTTCACCACGAGCACGTCCTTGAAGCACTGGTGGTCGTCGGCGCGATACAGCGTCTTGCCGTTGCCCAGACCGTCGAACTCGTAGCCCTCCAGGGCTTCGGCCACGGCGCAGGGGTTGAACGACCCGGCGCGCTGCACCGCATCGGCATAAAGCAGCGTCTGCACGTAGCAGGTATGCGCCGCCTGGGACGGCGGGAAGCCGTACTTGGTGCCGAAGCTCTTGACGAAGGCCTGGCTGCCCGCGTCTTGCAGCGACCAGTGCCAGTTGGTCGAGCCGAAGATGCCCTTCACGTTCTCGCCCGCACCGCGTGCCATCAGGCGCGAGTAGAGGGGCACGACGATCTCGAACTGCTTGCCGTTGACGATCTTGTCGCGCAGGCCGAACTGCACGGCGTTGGTCAGCGAGTTGACCATGTTGCCGCCGTAGTGGTTCAGGATCAGCACGTCGGCGTCCGTTTGCAGGATCGGCGTGATGTAAGAGCTGAAGTCGGTGGCCGCCAGCGGGGTGCGGACGGTATTCACGGTTTCCCAGCCCAGGGCCTCGGTCGCGGCCTTGATCGACTCTTCCTGGGTCCAGCCCCAGGTGTAGTCGGCGGTCAGGTGATAGGCCTTGCGGTCGGTGCCATACTGCGAGGCCAGCACCGGCGCCAGGGCGGCGCCCGACATGTAGGCGTTGAAGAAGTGACGGAAACCGTTGGCCTTCTTGTCCTTGCCGGTGGTGTCATTCGAGTGGGTCAGACCCGCCATGAAGATCACGCCGGCCTCTTGGCAGAGGCCCTGCACGGCCACGGCAACGCCCGAGGACGAGCCGCCGGTGATCATGATGGCGCCGTCCTTCTCGATCATCGACTTGGCGCTGGCGCGGGCGGCGTCGGATTTCGTCTGGGTGTCGCCGGTCACATATTCGACCTTCTTGCCCAGGATGCCGGTGCCTTCCAGCGCCTTCGAGCTGAAGGTCGACATCATGCCGCCGTCGCCGCCGCCGTTCAGGTGCTCGACCGCCAGCTGATAGGCGCGCAGTTCATCGGCGCCCTCGTCGGCATAGGGGCCGGACTGGGGCACGTTGAAGCCCAGGGTGACGCTGCCGCCCATGGGTTCGTTGGTGAAGGCGTTGGCCGCCGAGGTGAAGATGGTCGGCAGGGCAAGACCGGCGCCACCCACGGCCCCGGTTTTCAACAGCCCGCGACGGGTCAGTTTATTCGTCATGGATTCCTCCCTTGGAAAGGTGCGCCCGGACCTCCTCCGCCCGGACACTTCATCGCAATTGGGGGCATCCCCCAAACGCATGATGCAAAAGGATCATCGCAGATGAATGGAAAATCTCGCAACAAGTCACTTTGATTGCTTGATTTTTTTGTAAATTTATCCACTATGCCTGTGCGGTATTTGTAAACAAATTCTTTTGCACCGCAGAATATCGTTGAAAGTGCAGGGAAATTTAATGGCGGAACGTGGTAGAGGCGCCTCGCTGACCGGAACCCGGATCCGGGAACGTCGCGCCCTGATCGGGATGCGCCAGGCGGAACTGGCGCGGCGGGCGGGGATCTCGGCCTCTTACCTCAACCTGATCGAGCACAACCGGCGCAGAATCGGCGGGAAGTTGCTGCTGGGCCTGGCCGAGGCCCTGGGGGTCGAACCCTCGGCCCTATCCGAAGGGGCCGAGGCGGCGCTGCTGGCGCAGCTGCGCCAGGCCGCCGCCGACCGCCCCGATGCCGGTGCCGATCTGGAGCGGATCGAGGAATTCGTCGGCCGCTTTCCTGGCTGGGCGCGGCTGGTCGCCGTGCAGGGGCAGCGCTTGGGCGCACTGCAACAGGCGGTCGAGGCGCTGACCGACCGGCTGACCCATGACCCGCATCTGGCCGCCTCGCTGCACGAGGTGCTGTCGACCGTGACCGCGATCCATGCCGCCTCGGAAATCCTGGTGGCCGAACGGGCGCTGGAGCCGGAATGGCGCGACCGCTTTCACCGCAATATCCACGAGGACAGCGCCCGCCTGGCCGAGGGCGCCCGGCAGCTGGTCGAAGAGCTGGACGCGGGCGAGACCCGCGAGGCGGCGATTGCCGCGCCCCAGGACCAGGTCGAAGGGTTCCTGAGCGATCACGGCTTCCACTTTCCCGCGCTGGAGGGTGGCGCCGAGGCGGCGGCGGTGGAAGAGGTGCTGGAGGCGGCGGGCGAGCGGCTGGGTTCGGGCGCTGCGCGGTTGATGGCGCGCCGGGTGCTGGAGCGATATGCGCGCGACGCCGCCGCCCTGCCGGTGGCGGCGGTGGCCGAGGCCCTGCCAGAAGGAGGCGGCGCGGGCGGCGTGCTGGACCCGGCGGCCCTGGGCGCGCGCTTCGGCGTCGATGCGGGGCGGATGATGCGGCGGCTGGCGACGCTGCCCGCCGATCTGCTGGCGGCGCGGGGGCTGGGGCCCCTGGGCCTGGTGGCCTGCGACGCCTCGGGCACGCTGACCTTCCGCAAGCCGCTGGACCGCTTCCCGCTGCCGCGCTTCGGCGCCGCCTGTCCGCTCTGGCCGCTGTTTCAGGCGCTGAGCCGTCCGATGATGCCGATCGCCGGGCAGATCCGCCTGGCAGGGCGCGCCGAAGGGGTCTTTGTCACCCATGCCATCGCCCAGCCCGCCGGCCCGCCGGTGGCCAACCGCGATCCCACCTTCGAGGCCCATATGCTGATCCAGCCGGGCCCGGCCGAGGCCCCCGCCGACCTGCCGCGCGTCGGCGTGACCTGCCGGATCTGTCCGAAAGCGGATTGCCGGGGGCGGCGCGAACCCTCCATCATGGCGGAAAGCAGCGGATGACCCGCCCGGGCGCATTGATTCTGTTGACAGGGCAGAAGGCGCTTTCAAGGGGCGGGTAAAGATTGTTAGAACTCTCCGGCATTGCTCTGCTGGGAGGGGAGGACCGAATGAGCAAGTCCGTACTCGTCGTCGAGGACGAGCCGAACATCATCGAGGCGATTTCCTTCATCCTGTCGCGGGACGGCTGGCGCGTGGCCAGCCATTCCAACGGGGTGGATGCGGTCGAGGTGATCCGCGCCCGGGCGCCGGATCTGGTGATCCTCGACGTGATGCTGCCCGGCCGCTCGGGCTATGACATCCTGCGCGAGCTGCGCGCGGGCGAGGCGGCGGGAGCCAGCCTGCCGGTGCTGATGCTGACCGCGCGCGGCCAGACCAAGGACCGCGCCCTGGCCGAGGAAATCGGCGCCAGCCGCTTCATGTCGAAACCCTTTTCCAACGCCGAGGTGCTGGCGGCGGTCAATGCGCTGGTGGCCCCCTCGGCCCCCGACGTCTAGGCCAGGAGGCGCGCCGAGATGAGCCCGCCGCAGGTCCGTCCCGTCTTTCTGGAGCGTCAGAGCTATCGCCAGCGCCGCCTGATCGACGCGGTGCGGCTGTTGCCGGTGCTGGGGCTGATCCTGCTGGCGGTGCCGCTGCTGTGGCCCGAAGGGGGCGATGCGGGGCTGGGCGAGGGCGGCGCGGGGCAGGGCCTGCCGGTGTCGCGGGCGATGATCTATCTGTTCAGCGCCTGGGCCGGGCTGGCCCTTGCCTCTGGCCTGCTGGTCTGGCGCCTGTCGGTGGAAGAGGTCGAGCGGCTGGAGGGGGCCACGCCCCCCGGCCCCCCGGCGGATCTCCTGACCGAGGCCCCCCGCAGCCTGCCGCCCGATCCGCGCCTGGAATCGGCCCCCATGCCTCCGGTCGTGCCCCCGGTCGGGCCGCAGGGCGGGGGAGAGCCCCGGGATCCAAAGGCGCCTTCGGGCGATAGCGGCAGCGGGGCGGCGGGCTGATGGCCTCTTTGAACCTTCTGATCGCGGTCTGCATGGCCTATGGGGCGGCGCTGTTCCTGGTGGCCTTCGGCGCCGAACGGGCGGCGCTGCGCGGGCGCTCGGGCTGGCTGCGCTCGCCCATCGTCTACACCCTGTCGCTGTCGATCTACTGCACCGCCTGGACCTTTTACGGCGCCGTCGGCTATGCCGCGCGCTCTGGCCTGGAATATCTGACGATCTACATCGGCCCCAGCCTGGTGATGATCGGCTGGTTCTGGGCCCTGCGCAAGATCGTCCGTATCGGGCGCAGCCAGCGCATCACCTCGGTCGCCGACCTGATCAGCTCGCGCTATGGCAAGTCGAACCTGCTGGCCGTGGCCGTGACCCTGATCGCCGTGGTGGGCACCACCCCCTATATCGCCCTGCAACTGCAATCCGTGACGCAAAGCTTTGCCGTCTTCGCTGCCGCCGACCCCGGCGCGCGCATGGGGCCGGAAAGCCAGACCACCGCCCTGTGGGTCGCCGCCGGTCTGGCGGCCTTTACCGTGCTTTTCGGCACCCGCAACCTGGATGCCAACGAACGTCACCATGGCGTCGTCATGGCCATCGCCGTTGAGGCGGTGGTCAAGCTTTGCGCCCTTCTGGCGGTGGGGATCTACGTGGTCTGGGGCCTGGGCGGCGGCCTGACCGAGACCCTGGCGCGGATCGACGCCTCGGCCCGGCTGGGCGAGTGGCACATGGCCAATGGCCGCTGGACCGGGCTGATCTTCCTGGCCGCCGCCGCCTTCCTGACCCTGCCGCGCATGTTCCAGGTGCTGGTGGTGGAAAACGAGGACGAACGCCACCTGCGCACCGCCAGCTGGGCCTTCCCCAGCTATGTCATGCTGATGAGCCTTTTCGTCATGCCCATTGCCGTGGCGGGCCTGACCCTGCTGCCGCGCGGCGCCAACCCCGACATGTTCGTCCTGACCCTGCCGCTCAGCCAGGGGCAGACCGGGCTGGCGGTCTTTTCCTTCATCGGCGGCTTCAGCTCGGCCACCTCGATGGTGATCGTGGCGGCCATTGCCCTGTCGACCATGGTGTCGAACCATATCGTCATGCCGATCTGGCTGAAGTTGCAGCCGGGCAAGGGGGCGATGGTTTCGGGCGATGTGCGCCACGTGGTGATCCTGGCGCGGCGGCTGTCGATCGTGGGCGTGCTGTTCCTGGGCTACCTGTACTACCGCTTGTCGGGGGGCGGCGCGGCGCTGGCGGCGATCGGCCTGATCTCTTTCTCCGGCGTGGCGCAGTTCCTGCCGCCGCTTCTGGGCGGCATCTTCTGGCGTGGGGGCGCGCGCTCTGGCGCGCTGGCGGGGCTGGCGGCGGGCTTTGCCATCTGGCTGTGGTGCCTCTTCCTGCCCTCTTTCGGCGAGGGGGTGGTGATCCCCGCCGAGGTGATGCGCCATGGCCCCTGGGGCTTTGGCTGGTTGCGGCCCTATGCCCTCTTTGGGATCGAGGGGCTGGACCCGCTGGTGCATGGGGTGCTGTGGTCGATGCTGCTGAACTCGGGCCTCTTCGCCGCCGTTTCGCTGATGTCCTTCCCCAGCCCGATGGAGAGGTTGCAGGGCGCGCAGTTCGTCAACATCTTTCAGCATTCCGCCAGCCCGCGCGGCTGGGAAGGGGGCACGGCACAAAGCGAAGACCTGATGGTGATGGCGCAGCGCCTGCTGGGCGCGCGCGAGGCGCAGAAGCTGTTTCAGCGCGAGGCGGAACGCCAGGGCGTGCAGGGCTATCTGCCCGAACCCACGGGAGAATTCCTGCAAGTTCTGGAACGCGAACTGTCGGGCAGCGTGGGTGCGGCCACGGCCCATGCCATGGTCGGCCAGATCGTCGGCCGCGCCGCCGTCTCGGTCGAGGATCTGATGGCGGTGGCCGACGAGACCGCGCAGATCATGGAATATTCCAGCCAGCTGGAGGCGAAATCCGCCGAGCTGGCCCGCACCGCCCGCCAGTTGCGCCTGGCCAACGAAAAGCTGACCCAGCTGTCGGTCCAAAAGGACGCCTTCCTCAGCCAGATCAGCCACGAGCTGCGCACGCCGATGACCTCGATCCGATCCTTTTCCGAGATCCTGCGCGATGCCCCCGATCTGACCGGCGAGGCCAAGGCGAAATATGCCCAGATCATCCATGACGAGGCGGTGCGCCTGACCCGCCTGCTGGATGACCTGCTGGATCTGTCGGTGCTGGAGAACGGCCAGGTCACGCTGAACCGCGCCCGGGTCTGTCTGCGCGACGTGCTGGACCATGCGGTCCATGCCACCGGTTCGGCGGGTGACGCGCTGCGCCTGCGGCGCCAGCCCGCCCAGGAAGAGATCTGGCTGGACACAGATGGCGACCGGCTGGCGCAGGTCTTTATCAACCTGATCGCCAATGCCCGCAAATATTGCGATGCCGAGGTGCCCGAGCTGCGCATCGCCCTGCGCCATGCGGATGGCCAGGTCATGGTCGATTTCATCGACAACGGATCGGGCGTCGAGACGGCGCAACAGGCCATGATCTTTGAGAAATTCGCCCGTATCGGCGAGCAGAAGGCGGGCGGCGCGGGCCTGGGCCTGGCGATCTGCCGCGAGATCATGGCCCGGCTGGGCGGCACGATTTCCTACCTGCCGGGGCAGGGCGGCGCGGCCTTCCGCGTGGTGCTGCCGCAGACCGAGGCGCTGGCGGCGCAATAGGGCCGCGTTAAAGCGAATGGTAACCATCTGACGCCTACAAAGCCTGAGAAACCCGCGAATGGCGGTGGCGAAAGACATGGCATCAACTGCATCCAACGCGGTGCTGCGCAAGAAGGCGTCAGTGGCGCGCGAGACTTACCAGGCCCGGGCCATGTCGCCCGAGAAAGCCTTGCGGCTGTCGCTTGCCAAAAGCGCGGACGAATTGCTGGACCTGTCGCTGGTGGTTCTGTCGTGCCAGTACGAAATGCTCTCTGCCGACGAGCTGACGGCGCAGCTGTCCGATGACGCGCTGCTGGTGCTGCTGGACGGGGCGGGGCGGATCTCGGGGGCGATGATGCTGGATCTGATGAGCACCTCGGCCCTGGTCGAACAGAACACCATGGGCCGCATTTCCCCGCTAGAGCCCGAGCCGCGCGCCACCACCACCACCGATGCGGCGCTGATCGGGCCGATGATCGACGATGTCTTCCTGCGTCTGGCCATGCTGCTGGAGGGGGACCGCGCCAGCGACTGGATGGCGGGCTACAGCTTTGGTGTGCGGATCGAGAACGTGCGCCTGCTGGGCCTGGCGCTGGACGCGCCCGAGTTCCACGTTTTCCGACTGCATATCGAATTTGGCGCCACCCGGCAGGGGCAGATGCTGATCGCGCTGCCCGACCGCAGCCATCTGCCCGCCATAGAACGCGAAGGCGTGGCCGAGGACGGGCCGGGCGCCACCGTGGGCGCGGCGGTGATGTCGGCGCCTGCGGCGATCGACGCGGTGTTGCACCGTGTGTCGATGCCCCTGTCGCGGGTGCAGGGGCTGAAGGTGGGCGATCTGATCGAGGTGCCGCGCTCTGCCCTGGCGCAAACCCGGCTGGAAACCCGGGGCGAGACCGGCCGCGCCACCTGCCTGGGCAAGGTCCGGCTGGGCCAGATGGGCGGAATGCGCGCGGTACGTCTGACCATGGCCGGGCTGGCCCAGGCGGGGGCCGAGGGCGCATCGGGCGAGGCCGGGCGCGGCGTGCTGCCCGCGCCGGAGCTGTCGGATTTCGAGACCGGCGGTCTGGGTGAGGGTGCGGAGGAGATGCCCGCAGACATGGGCGCCGCGATGGACATCGGGGCAATGGACCTCGGCGGCTTCGACAGCGATGACGCGGCAGAGGAGGGCGGCACCGACGACCTGCCGCCGCTGGGTGACTTCAACATGGCTGACACAGAGGTGGGGGATGGCGATTTCCCAGCCATGGGCGAATTGCCGGATCTGCCCGACCTGTCGGATCTGCCAGAGCTGGAGGGCGACGAAGAGGAGGACGACGGCGGCTTCCCCGCCATGTCCCTGGCCGATCTGCCCGATCCCGAGGACTAGGCGCCCGCCCCGGGCCGTCGTGACGGCGGCAGGGCGGGGGCTGATCAGAGGTCGACCGTGGGGCGCGCCGGGACCGGGGGGCGGTCCCTGGCGGCGCCGCCGCTTAGCGCATCTGGTCGAGACGCGGGCGCAGGCTCGACAGGTCGTAGCCCGCGCGGGCCGTGGCGGCCAGGATCTCATCGGTGCTGAGCGCGCCGCTGGCGGCTTGGCCCAGGGACCAGGCCACGGAACAGCGGGTGCCCGAGGCGCAATAGGCCAGCACCGGACCGTCGACCTCGCAGAAGGCCATCTGCTTGGCGATGTTTTCGGGCGTCATGGTGTCATGGGTCAGGGGCAGCACGACAAAGTCGATGCCCGCCTCGGCCGCCGCCTGGGCCATGGCCTCGGATTGCAGCGGCGCGGGGATTTCGGAATCGGGTCGGTTGCAGATCACCCGGGCGAACCCGGCCTCCCGAAGGGCCACAAGGTCCTCGGGCTCGATCTGCGGAGACACGGCGTAACGCGGGGAGATCTGACGAATGTTCATGTCTTCTCAATAGGTGCGCCTCTGGCGGCTGTCCAGTCGGACCAGAGGGGCAACGTGCCGGTCTCGCGACCTTCTGCCGCGTCGGTGCTCATTTCCTTTGGGCGGGTGGGCCTGCTTTCGCTATAGTTGTGGCAGCGCCGGGGAGGAGGACCCGCGGCGTTATCGTCAGTGACAACCCAGGGATCTGTGCGCCGCTTTGCTGCGGTGCAGAGCCGTCCCGCCCCCGGAGGAGCCAAGATGAACCCTATCACCACGGATGAGTTGCAGCGCAAATTTGCCGATGTGTCAGAGCTGATTTCCGGGACCCGTCCGGGCAGCCGTCATCAGCATCTGTCGAAACTGCACGATCTGATCGGGGATTACGCGCGTCGCGGCGTGGTCGTTCCGGCGCCGCTGCGGCAATTGCAGGAAGACCTAACCAACGAGGCGATCGAGTCACGCTTCGACAATATGCCCATCTGAAAAAGCGGAAGGGATTTCCGCGCGCCTCACGTGGCGCCGTCATGCGGCGCTGCGGCATAAGCGGGGCAGGGGCCGGGCGATTCGGCCCGGGAACGTAGTATCCGCCCGACGAAGGGTCCCGGGCCTGATCGGGGCAGGCCAAGGGAGGCAGGGCGCGGAAAAAGCGCGCAAAGGGCGACAGGGCCGGCGGCCCGGCCTGACCGAGGCTCAGCCCAGCCAGATCCCGAGGATCACCAGCATCAGCCCCACGACCGACAGCATCAGCCCGCCCATGTTCATGGGCATGGCGCGGCGGATCACCTCGCGCAGTGCGGCGTCTTCCAGCCCGGCGGCCCGGCCCCGCGCCACCTTGATGATCGACCAGACCAGCAGCACCAGCCCGACCAGCGACACGGCCGCCCCTCCCCAGATCATCACGTCCATCGCTTTTCCGCCTATCCGTTGTCACATGCCTGGATCGCGCCTAGCGGAGGCGGACCGCCGTTGCAAGCGCGGGGGCTGAATGACCCTTGCGGCGGGTCGCCCGCGCCGGTAGCAAAGGAAGCTGCCCGAGCAGGCCAAAGCGCAGGAAAACAGGAGGCGACAGCCATGATGGACGACGAAGACGTCAAGTCGGAGAACTACCGCGTGACCGCAGGCGAACTGCGCCAGTTCATCGAGCGGTTCGAACGGCTGGATGCCGAAAAGAAGGACCTTGCGGACCAGCAGAAAGAGGTCATGGCCGAGGCCAAGGGCCGTGGTTACGACGTGAAGGTCCTGCGCAAGCTGATCGCGCTGCGCAAGCGCGAACCCGATGACATCGCCGAGGAAGAGGCGGTTCTGGAAATGTACAAGGAAGCGCTCGGGATGCACTGAGCGCCTTGGGCCGGGCGGGGCGTCGTTCCTCGCCGGGCCTGCCCGTGGCGCCCCGGTCCCGCCGGGCGGCGCCACGCGATGCGACCGGGGCCAAGCGCCTCGTGTCAGGGGGTGATGAAGCGCACCCCGGGCAGACGTTCGATCTCGTAGACGTCTTCCTCGTAAAGCTCTGTCAGCATGTCGATCATCAGCTCGTCCCAGTCCGGGCCGGTCAGCTCTTCCTCCAGCGCCTCATCCAGGGCGAACTTGTCGAGGAAGGCGGCGGCGGCGCGGCGGCGCTGGTTTTCGGTCATGCCGGGATGGTCGGCCAGATAGGCGTCGAAGCGGCGCACCCCCTCGTCCGACATGATGTCGTGCAGCATGTCGAAGGCGCCCTCCAGCACCCGGTCGGGGCCGAGGCCTGCCATGTTGCGCATCACCTCGCCCCAGATCAGCGGCGTATCCTCGTGGCACCAGCAGGTGATCGGCAGATCCGGCAGGGTCTCGCGGATGCGCCCGATCAGTTCCGACCAGCGCAGCGCCAGCGGATCGGTGCCGCCCATGAACTGGTCAAAGCTTTGCTGCGGCGAGATGTTGAAGACATCGGGCAGGTAGGTGGCCGGGTTGCGCACTGCCAGGAACAGCTCCAGCCGGTCGCCGCCGAAGAACTCGCGGTAATCGGCCAGCTTGGTTTCGGCATTGGGATAGAACTGGTCGCTGCCCACGGCCAGTTTCGGCACGCAGAAGAAGTTTTCGTTCGACAGCACCAGCCGCGCCGGGGTGTCATGGTCGAGGGTGCGTTGCAGGAACCGCTCTTTCGCGCCTTCTTCGGGCGGGTGTTCCGATAGCGCGTGGATCGCGTCGCGCAGCGAGCGGCGATAGCGCGAGGGGCCGGGCACGGCCACACCCTGCTCGTGCAGGCTGTCGCGGTTCTTCAGCAGGCATTTGATCAGACGATCCTCATCCGTGGTGTGGACCCCGGCGTGAAGAACAACCTGCATCACCTTACCTCGCCTGCTGATGTCTGCCCTCTATATACGCTGGGATCTGGACAGGCAAAGCCGTTTCGGGCAACCAGACCCCATGCCGCAAAGCCAGACCCAGACCGACCATCCCACAGCCGCCCCCGCGCGGCGCCTGATCCCCTCGCCCTGGTCGCTGGGGGCGGCGCTGATTGCCGCGCTGGTGCTGTTTCCGATCCTGTCGGTGATCTGGACCGCGCTGTGGCCCGAGGCGAATATCTGGCCGCATCTGGTGGCCACCACCCTGCCGCGCTATCTGGGCAATTCGCTGATCCTGATGGGGGCCGTGGGGGCGCTGACCGGGGCCGTGGGCACCGGGGCGGCCTGGCTGGTGACGCGCTATCGCTTCCCGGGCCACCGCTGGTTGGAATATCTGCTGCTGCTGCCCATGGCGATCCCGGCCTATGTGGGTGCCTATGCGCTGGTGGATTTCCTGGAATATGCCGGCCCGGTGCAGATCGGGCTGCGGGGCCTCTTCGGCTGGACCTCGGCGCGCGACTACTGGTTCCCCGAGATCCGCTCGATCGGGGCGGCCATCGTGGTGCTGACCGCCTCGCTTTATCCTTACGTCTACCTGCTGTCGCGTGCCGCCTTCCGCGAACAGTCGGGCGGCGCCGAAGAGGTGGCCATGTCGCTGGGGCGCGGCCCCGTCCGCCGGTTCCTGACCGTGGGCCTGCCACTGGCGCGCCCCGCCATCGCCGCCTCGGTCGCCATCGTGATGATGGAGACGGTGAACGACTTCGGCACCGTCGACTATTTCGCCGTGCAGACCCTGACCACCGGCATCTTCTCGGTCTGGCTGCAAAGCTACAACGCTGGGGGCGCGGCACAGATCGCTTGCGTGATCCTGGCGCTGGTGGTCTTTCTGGTGCTGTTGGAGAAATCCTCGCGCCGCCGCCTGCGCTATTACAACCTGTCCAGCCGTCACCGCCCGGTGGTGCCAATGCGCCTGCGCGGCGCCGCCGCCTGGGCCGCCACCCTGGCCTGCACGCTGCCCTTCGCCCTTGGCTTCGTCCTGCCGGGGGCGGTGATCCTCAGCCATGCCTGGAACGAGGCCGGGGCCTGGACCGATCCGGGCCTGATGCTGGCGCTGTCGCATACCCTGACGGTCTGCGCCCTGGCGGCCCTTGTGACGGTCGCGGCGGCGGTCTTCCTGGTCTACGGGGTGCGCCTGTCGGGCGCCGCCCTGCCGCGCCTGCTGATGCCGGTGACCACCATCGGCTATGCGGCGCCCGGCGCGGTGCTGGCCGTGGGCATCCTGGTGCCGCTGGCGGGCCTCGACCACCGGCTGGCCGATGGCATCGCGGCGGCGACGGGCCATGATCCGGGCCTTTTGCTGACCGGCACGGGCTTTGCCCTGGTGCTGGCCTATTCGGTGCGCTTCTTCGCCATCGCCCAGGGGGCCGCCGACAGCGCCATGGGCCGCATCCCGCCCTCGCTGCCCATGGCTGCCCGGTCCCTGGGCCGCAACCGCGCCTCGGTCCTGCGCGAGGTGCATTTCCCGCTCATCCGCGGCTCTCTCGCCTCGGCGCTGCTGCTGGTCTTCGTCGACAGCGTGAAGGAGCTGCCCGCCACGCTGCTGCTGCGCCCCTTCAACTACGACACCCTGGCAACCCGGGTCCATGAGAAGGCCAGCCTGGAACAGCTGGGCGAGGCGGCCCCCGCGGCCCTGGTGGTCATCGCCGTGGGCCTCTGCGCCGTGGCCCTGCTGGCCCGCGCCAACCGCTGAGCGGGCCGTCGCGCGCCCCGGGGCCCGCTGCGGATGCGTGTCCCAAACCGCTTGAACGGTCCGCCCGATCCGCGTAAACGGCGGTCAATGCCCCTATAGCTCAGCTGGTAGAGCAACTGATTTGTAATCAGTGGGTCCGCGGTTCGAGTCCGTGTGGGGGCACCATAACCCAATGAAAATAAAGCTAATTTTCCGTATGCATATGTATGCGTCCGAACGTCCGAATCCGTCCGAATTCGGACGGATGTTCATACGGCATCACCTTCCCAACCCAGCGGCATGAGAAATCCCGCGGCCGAGCGATGACCGCCCCCGCCGTAGGCGGCCGCGATCTCCGAAACATCGAGCCCGTCGCCCCGCGACCGCAGCGAGAAGGCCCGCCCCTTCGGGCCGTCGACGTAGGTCGCGGCGAATGGTTCCCCGACTGCCATGGTTCCGGCCGCGTCGGACGCCAGGGCATAGGGCGCTGCTGCGACCGGCACATCGTGCCCGCCGATGATCATGCGGCGCTGCGAGACATCGATCACCTGCCGCACCAGCTTGTCGTGGGCGCGCAGGATCGCCTCACCTTCGGCCGCCACCTGGCCGATATCGGCATCAGCCTGCAGGCGGGCGTCCAGGTCCTCCCAGGTCGACCAGGTCATTTCGTGCGAGGCGATCACCGCATTGATCTCGCGGGATTGGTCGATATTCCAGCGCCAGAGATCCCGATCGGCAACGACCTCGACCAGGAACGGGCGCTGTCCGCCGCAGAAAAAGTCCCAAGCCATCTGCGCTCCGCTGCGGCCCATGTCGAACAGGGCCCGTGGCGCACGCGGATCTCGGCCGTGATCCAGCTCGGCGGACAGTCCGCCCAGATGGTCCAGCCAACCGTTTGAGTGGGGCTCCGGAAGGCCGGACAGTTCTTCTTGCGCCGTCTTGTGGTGATCAAGAACCAGGATCGAGCGCGCGGTCTCGGCCATGCGTTCCATCACCTTCCGCTTGTAGCTGAAATCGACAATGATCACGTCGGCGCCCAGCACGTTCGGTGGCTCGTCGCCGTAGCCGGCGGGAACGAACGTGATGCCGGCGCCGAGCGCCATCCGAACACACCAAGCGGCGGTAAAGCCATCCGCGCAGTTGGCGTGATAGATGCAGATAGTCGTGGTCATGTGGGGTATCCTAGGTCAGCTGGTCTGGGTGAACTTGCCAGTGCGAGGGCGCGTCTTCTCGCCGCTGCGATCATGCTCGATCGCCTTTTCGCTATCCGCGGTGCGCCAATCCGGCCAGGTCCGCGCCTCGTTGCGGGACTGTTTCGCAAGGATCAGCCTGCAAGCGAGGTCAGCGACGAATTCCGGATCCCCACGAACGCCGGTGCAAAATGCGAGCTGGCGGGTCAGCCCGTCCAAGGCCAAGATCACAACGTCAACCCATTCGTCCGACTCACCGTTGGCGGCTTCCACCTCCACGAGCTCCTTCCGAATGTGATCGATCACTCCCGCCGTTCGCACGCCGGGGCCGTAGGTCGCGTGGCTAAATGCCATCTGACGGATAAGATGCTGCTTAAGGTCCATTCTGTTGCCTCCTGGCAGGTGGTTAGCTGGGCTTTGAAGGGGCGGCCGTCATCGCGACCATGGTCTTCCGGTGGAAGGCCTCGAGTTCGTCCACCCACTGCTGCATGAAGGCGAGGTCGCCATCGGTCTCGCTTGTCCCGTCGTCGAGGCCGTCAGTCAGCACGGCAAACAGTTCGGTTGTCGGAATTACAGGTGGGACAGGGAAGCCCGCGCCTGTTCTCGGAAATCGTCCAGGTGTCCGGGATCCATCCGGTGTCATGCCCGCATCGACTGCAGGTGAAGCGGATGCCCTTCGCGCCGCCTGGAAGGTGCCCCGCATCTTCGACATGCATGCGGATGCAGCGCTGACGAGGAATGTCCTGGTCTGGAAAGAGATATGGCTGCCGTCTGTACACCTAGAACACCAGGGCGCCGAGCAGGACGCCGGCGCCGAAGATGCACCAGCCGATGATCACCAGCGCGAAACCGGTCCCGTGTGGCGCTTCCCTGTTTTCCCTTGGGGCATGGTCACGCATCATCGGCTCCTAGTGTCATCGCCTGCAGGGGATCCCGTCGGCAGGGCGCGCAGAGCCGGTTGTGAGGGCCCTGGCTCATGAAGGCGCTTCCACAGCACAGGCAGGCCCGCTCGCGCAGCCTGGCACGCTCTGCGAGGCGCGTGGCTGCGCCGGCGGCGTGATGGTCGCGGGTGAAGTAGCGGCTGACCCGCCGCTCGCCGGCAAAGACCGCCCAGCTCTGGCCGCAGCCGCGCACGTCCAGCTGCAGATCGCCGCTCATACGGTTTCCCCACGGTGTCGCGCGGAGCGCCATTTAGGGCGCAGCATTTCGTTCACCTCGACCATGATCGCCCGGCAGACGCGCCGCATGTGTGGGCTGTCGCTGCTGTCGGCATGACGCTGCGCCTTGGCGCGGATCGCGTTGAGGCGGCGGAGCTCGCCCTTCGTCCTGGTCATCCCTCATCCTCCTCTCGGCCGGGTCGGCGGATCGCGCCGATCGCGCGGCTTGAGGTTTCGAAGCTTGCCGGCATGTAGGTGGTCGTCAGCTGTGCGTTCTGCGCGGCCGTGTTGCCCAGGACGTCACCCACGTCGCTCTTGGAGGCGCCGCCTTGGCGCGCCCAGACAGCACCCGTGCGGCGCAGGTCGCGGAATTGGATCGTGGCGCAGCTCTCCAGAATCTCGGTCGCGCGCTTGCGCAGGGCGGCCCAGTCCTTCTGGAACTCATCGACCCGCCATAGCCCGGTGCGGCCGGGCAGCAGCAGGGCATCCGGATCATTCGTCTCGCGGTGCCGACGTTCGATCAGCGCCAGGTTCTCCGGATGCACTGGCATGCCGCCCTCGGTCGCGCGCTTGGCCCGGGTGAAGATCCAGGCCCACCCCCGGCGCTCGACCACCCGGTCGCCCTCGAGGGCGGGCCAGGTCACCTGGCGAAACGCGCCCACCCGGGCGGCCAGGACATCAGCCTGGCGCTGGCCCTGGAAGAGCGAGAGGCGCATGGCATCGGCCACGGCGCGGGCGCGGTCTGTGTCGATCGCCTCGGCCGCCGCCTCAAGCGCGGCCAGCTCGTCGGTGGTCACGACCCGATTGCGCGCCGCCGGCACCTCGAGCCCGAGGCGCAGGCAGGGGTTGGTGTTGTGGGCGCGCCATTCGATCCGTTCGGCATAGGACATGAGGATCGACATCATGGCGATCAGACGCTTCGCCTGGGTCACGCCCCGCTCTCGCTGCAGGCTTTTGCCCCAGCGATACATCACGCCGTGGGTCAGATCCCCGACCAGCTCGTCGCCCCATTTCTCCTCGATGACCTTGAGCCACCCGCGATAGCTGCGCTGCGTCGCCGGCTTCACCTGGGGCAGCTCGTCTTGGCGGTAGCCGGCGGCCAGGGCGCCGACGGTGCGCTGGCCGCGCCGGGTCTCCTCCGGGCCGACACCGTCGCGCAGGGCGCGGCGGGCCTTCTCGGCTTCGCGCTTCGCCTGGGTGACGCTCCAGCTTGGCCGGTCAACGTCCAGCTCGATCGAGCAGAAGCCGAGGTCCCGCTGCGGGCCGCTCGGTTCCCACCAGATGCGCCAGCTGCCATCGGCGCGCTGGCGCTGACGCAGGCCGGTGATCTTGTCGGTGATCGGGGGCTTCTTCGTGCGGCTCATTTCCCCGGCCTCCAGGCCTCGGCCTTCTTGCGCACCTGGGCGATCCAGTTGCTGATGGCGCCAGGCAGGCCCGAGGTGCTGGAGGCGCGGAAGCCATGCATCGAGAAGAATACCCCAGTGACCCCCTCGGAGATTGCGGCCGGCGCATCGCGGCGGCTCTCTAGAGCCTTCTTGAGGGACAGGAGCTCTTCGCGCTGGCGCGCGCGGCTGGCGTCGTAATCGTTGAGGTCGAAGGGGGTGATCCCGCCGATCATTGCCTCGAGCTCGGCCGCGGCGCTCAGCACCAGCTGACGGTGGGTGTTGTCGGAAAAGTCAGTCATGCGCTTGCCGCCTTTTGCAGGAGCCTGTCGGCCCGGGTTTTCAGGGGGGGTGCCTGGAGGGCGGGATCGTCTTTGGCGAGGCCCTGGCGATCGACCCAGGCCAGAATGGCGCTGCGGCGCCAGAGCAGGGGGCGCAGCGAATGGGGCATCGGCGCCGGGAAATCATGATCCCGCTCGAGCCAGTCCCGCTTGGTGTTGAACGAAGAGCGCGACATCTGGAGCAGGTCCGCAACCTCGTCGGAGGTGAGAAAGAGCTTCGGCAGGCGGTCGGTCATGTCTGATCTCCCTGGGTGTGAAGGATGTCGGAGACGATCCCGGCCAGCGGCAGCTGCACGGCACGCGAGGCGACGCGGGCGAAGGTCATGTTGGTGCGGGTGGCGCCGGGCAGGGCGGCCAGGGCATCGGCCCAGCGGTCGGCCCAGGGCGTGTCATCGAAGACCTGCACCAGGAAGGCGACGGACCGGCCGGAGGCGACGCAGAGCGCCGACATCTCCGGCCGGACCCGCAGGCCGCCAAAGGCGAGCTGGCGGTTGGCGGCCTGGGCCTCCGCGCCGTCACATCCCAGAGCGACGCGGATCCAGTCGGCCAGGCAACGGGGCACGTCGCGGGCCGGAAAGTAGGGGTGACCCAGAAGATGGGCGAGGCACTGGGCCCCGGTCTCGGCCGAGCGGTAGCCGTCGGTGACGTCGACGCCGACCAGGCGCTGGCCGGGGCGCAAGCTGCGTTTCGCCATGCGCTCGGCCTCGGCCGCGCTGGTGGCGGGGATCGTGTAGTGACGGCACAGCTCTTCCGTCACGGTCGCGCGGTAGTGGCGCAGACCGTCCATCTTGGTCAGGGTTGTCATGGGTCTACCTTGTCAGGTGGTTTCCTGTGACGCCTCCGGCGCGCCATCGAGGCTGAATGCGTCCAGCGCGGACGCAAGGGCGTCCAACATTTCGCGGGCGGTGGAGTAGGCGCCGAGTTCCTTGTCCATGAGCCTCGTGTCATCGGAGCGCTGGCTGATCACCCACCCGCCGTTCGGCATCATGCGCAGGATGAGGGGGTCTTCGGTGCTGAAGGCGCCGATTTTCGGGAAGTGAGGGGTGGTCATCGTGTCCTCCCTAAGCTGCGGCCAGCAGTTCGCCATCGAGGGCCAGCCGGGTCATCGGATATTTGAACCACTGATCTTCGCCACCATTCTTGCGGTAATGGACGATGCGGTTCTCGTGCAGCTGGTCGACGTCGACGACATACTCGCCAGTGGCATAGATCCAGGAGAGAAGCCCTGCATCCTCGATCACGCCGGTCTCGAAGTTCACCCGCAGGCGGATCAGATCCTGCCCCTGGTCCTCGAGTTGGATTTCATAGGCCATCATGCCCTCCCTGCGCGCTCATGCTCGGGCGCGTCGACGAAGCCCTCGGGCCAGCTCGGGCGCTGCCCGGTCAGGTCCTGGATCATCTGGGCGACCGCGTCGCGCATCAGGTCTGCGAAACGGGTCTTCATGTCTTCATTCTCAACCAGGCGGAAGGCGATGCGACCGACCTCGAACGCGTCTTCCATCGTGTCGATGGGGGCGAAATAGGCGACCCACCACGCGCCCTCGACGCGCAAGGCAAGTCGGCCGAGTGGCTGTTTCTGTGTCATGAGGACCCTCCTCTGGTTGGTGGTCCCCGCGCGCGCCCTGCGCGGGGAGGTGATGGGACGGGCCGGTAAGGGTGGGGATTGACCGGGGGCGCCCCGACGGGACCTCAGGCGCCGAGAGGCGGCGCGCGATGCATGTCCAGGAGAATGACGTTGCTGTCGCCGGTCACGGACCGGCAGGCCTCGCGGCGCAGGATCAGCTCGTCCAGGAGCGGACCCATGGCGGAAAGAAGAGCCTCGGCTTCGGTGGCCGTGGGGATGATGCCGCGCGCCGCATCATAGGCGAGGTCGCGGTAGCCGCGCAGCAGCCGGTCATCCACCGGCCCCGGCTGCGCGTTCGGGATGCTGTCGTGATGTGCCACAAAGGCCTCCTGAGCTGTTCTCTGCTCAGGAAGTTAGGAGTTGTGACCTGTGACCGTCAAGGCAAAAAATGCCAAAATGGCAAAATTAGACGTCTGGCGCCGTGCCAAATATCGTGGCGGTGACCGCGGGATCTTGGCTGAAGAATGCGGACCCGACTGCGCTGTTCGGGTGTAGGGTCGCTATACAGAATGCCCGATAGATTTTCTTTTTTGCCAGTTCTCTGTCTGCCGATAGGGGCCATGCCGCTACGGAGGCCAGGGTCATTTCGAGTTGAATTGCCTGAGTTGGCCCGGCAGTGAGCCCGTTGCCGTGGTCGTTGGAGAATACATGCCACTGCTGGCGTGCCCAGTCGTGGAATAGCTCAAAGTCCGCATCCTGATAGATGCGTTTGTAGGGCTTTTCGAGTGGGCTATTAGTGGTGGGGGCACCTGCGTCTTCCGGCAACGCGCTACGGGTTGTGCTAACGAAATCATTGGGATTGGCAGTCCTCAGCATGTGGGCGGGAAGCTCATCGGGGTGCTTGCAAGACATGCCGAAGCGATCAATTAGGTGGTTAACGATCAGGGCGCGCTCGAGTTTTGACAGCTTTTCGGTCGCGATCACTGTAAGTATCTGAAAAAGCTTACCGACTAGGTCGTCGGGAGCATCGAATTTCTGGTGAGTGTTTCGATCTATTAGCACGTAGCCGCGGCCAATTCGTTTTTTCCGCAGTCGGAAGTTCAGGTTCTCGAGTTTCGCGGCCATCATGGTCTCCAGGAGGCGACCACTTTGCCTCTGATGACGACGTTGCGCCCATCTACCAAGTGAAGGCGCCGGTCGGTTTCGCTCGCGCTGTCGGCAATCAGCGCTGGGGGCTCAAAGCGTCGCAGGGCGATCTTTGGGCTTCCTTCGCCCCAATCATGGATTTGAGCGAGGACTATGTCACCTGAGCCGCATCGCTCGGATTGGTCGGTGTCTAGCAGCAGAGTGTCCCCCTGCAAGTAGCCGCCAAGTTTCATAGCTTCGCTGGTCACAGTCCAAAGCTCCTGCCCGTGCTTTCGCCCGAAGGCGTCGGCAACTCTGTTTGCCGTTTCGGTCTCTTTCAGGTTGCCGCTGAAAGGGGCGGCATCTCCCTGCACCATGCCTTGCCTGATTGCGCGGGCATGGTTTGCTTGCAGAAAGGGTTTGCCGCCAAGTTTGGGGGGCGTGGCGATCAATTCGGGAGTTTCGTCGATTGGGGTCGCGGACGACGTTTCCATGATCAGGCCGGCACGGCGTAGAACCTCGTCGATCGGGACGTCGAGTGCTTCAGAAAACGCTTGAGCCCACTCAAGTGTCATCCTTCGCTGTCCGGTATAGATCTTCGAGACAGCCGATCTGTCGCGTCCAAGGCGCGCGGCGATGTCCTCGGCTGTGATGCCAACTTTTTTCTGCTGGGCTTTGAACCACTTGTCATCCATGGCTGACTAAGTAAGCGCTGCCATAGGGCACAGTAATGTGCCAAAGGGGCAAAATGTGCCTTTACAGGCAAATTTTGCATAGGCTAAGTCTGGTGTCATGAGTAACCACCTGACACCAGTGGCTGTAGCCGAACGCATCATCGGGCCGATCGAGCAGATCGCCTTGATATGCGGCTATTCCGAGAAGGCCGGCTATGTCTGGCGCCATTCCTCCAGCCGCCGGCGCGAGGGTGATTTCCCCACGATGGGCGTCGTGCGCAGCATCCTGGCCCACGCCGCCGCCCATGACCTCCCGCTCAAACCCGAGTGGCTGATCTGGGGCGCCGATGCGGCCCAGGTCGAGGCGGCCATCGCCGCCCACCAGGGCTCGGTGCCCGTGCCGCTGATCCCGTCGGAGGTCGCGGCGCAATGAGCTTCCCCCTGTCTGTCTTCGATCCTCATCAGATCACTGCCGAACCGGACAGGTCCCTCGTCCCGGCGCGTCTTTTCCCTTGGGCGCGCCGGGGCCTTTTCCACTTCACGCCGCGCGGGGTCACCGCCCGGCATCGGCTTGTCGTCGCCGAGCAGACCGCGCGTTCCTCCACGCGGGGCGGCGGCAGGGGCGGCCGGGGAAATCATGGCGCCCCGGCCGCGCTCTGCCGGAGGCGGCCATGACAAGCCGGGCGATCACCCTGGTGAAGACCCGCGCCTGGCTGGCGGGGATGCAGGCGCGCCATTCGCCGCATGTGGATCCGGCGCTGCTGGAGCAACTGCGGCTGGACGCCGAGACGCTGGAGGATCCCAGCGACCTGCGCGCCCTGATCCTGGATTTCCGCGCCGCCTATGCGGTGGTGCGCCACGACCCCGAGCAGCGGGCCCAGGCGGGCCGCGACCTGGTCGAGGGTATCCGTCACCTGATGCTGGCCGAGGTCGGCGAGAACGCGAGGAGGATCACCGGTGAGTGAGCAGATGACGATGGCCGACCAGGTCGCGGTGAATGCGGCGATGGCCCTGGTGATGACCGTGGCGGCGGACCCGCCGCGCGAAGCGATGTACCTGGAAATCCTGCGGCTGGAGACGGCCCGGATGCGCGAGGGTCGCGCCCTGTTTGACCCGTTCATCGCGGCGGCCAAGGCACTGGTCGAGGCTGATTGCGGGGCCGGGCGCCGCCGCGGCGACTGGGCGCGGGCTATCTGGCAGATGAAGGATGCCCTGCGCGCGATCGTCGATTGGCGCCTTGCCATGGCGCAGGACGCCATGCGGCATCTGGAGGTGGCGGCATGACCCTTGAGGACCTGAAAGCCGGTGTCATCCGCGACCTGGCGGAGGCGCAAGCCCGCGAGAAGGCAATCGGCCTGGTCGAGGTGACGGCCGATGCCATCGCGAAATTGCGTCTGCCCGTGGGGTTGGACGTCGAAGACGGCGCGCTGGTGCTGCGGCTGTGGGCCGGGCGGGCAGAGATTGCTGGGACCCTGACGGAGATCGCCGAAGAATGCCGTGTCGCCCCCGTCGTTGAGGGATGCAGCAACCCGGCGCTCACTGAGCCCGAGGCGCCCGTCCAATCCGCTCCGTCGGCGGATGTCGTTCCAGCTCCGGCTCCGGAGCCCGCTGCCACGGGCCCCTGGACCAAGGACGAGGAGGCGAAGGCGTTGGAGTTGGCCGCTCAGGGGCAGCCGGTGAAAGAGATCGCCGTCGTGCTCGGTCGACCGTTCCAATCGGTAAACACGAAGCTGCGCTACCTGCGCCAGAAAGCTGAACCTGCGTCGGATGGCGGCGCGGCCGAGAGCCCGGCGGAAGAGGCCGCGCCCGCGCCTGAGCCCGAACCGGAGGGAACCGCGCCGGAGACCGGACCGATCGCGCTGCCGGCGGATGCCCCCGTGGCGCTGAAGCTGGTGCAGACCCATCTCGACAAGCTCGGCTATGGCGACGGCTGGTCCCCGAGGCGGGATTTTGCCCTCTATGAGGCGCTGTCGAGCGGTCGTGACTTCCCGGCGATCGCGGAAGAGCTCGGGGCGTCCGAGGACGCCTGTCGCCGGCGGCGCGCGCAGCTGCGGTTCCATCCCTCCTGGGACACAGGATCGCGGCTGCTGAAGATCCTGGCGCATCGCGCGGGGCAGGCCCTGCAGGCGAGGGGCTGAGCGATGTCGGCTGACGAACGCCCGCCACACCCGCCTGGAGGTGGCGGCATCTGCCCGAAAACCAAGACCTGGTGCGAGCGCGGCTGCCTTCTGGGGCAGTGGTGCCCGCTTATGCCGCGGCCTTCGTGAGCCGCACAACCTGAGGAGAGAACGATGGATTTTGGAGACGCGCTGCGGGCGCTGAAGGCTGGCGCCAAGGTCGCCCGGAAGGGTTGGAATGGCAAGAATATGTGGATCGCGCTCACACCCGGTTCGGCCTTCGAGGCGGCCCATGCGAAGTGTGGGCATGCGGCCGCGAAACGGGCGGCTGAACTCGAGCCCGACGATGAGATCGAGCTGCTGCCCCATATCGACATGCGCGCGGCTGACGGGTCCATGGTGATCGGCTGGCTGGCCAGCCAGACCGACATGCTGGCCGAAGATTGGGTGGTGGTCGAGTGATGTCCGCTCCCCTGCGTCAGACTTACAGCCTGGACGAGATCAAGCACATGCTGATCTCGCAGCTGGACAGCGTGGTGGGCCGCTATGCGCCGCCGGCGCAGGGGAGCTATCGCGCCCATGGCAAGTATTTCACGCTGAACCCAGGGCGGGCCGACCGCCACGTGGGCAGCTTCTGCGTCACCATGGCGGGGCCGAACGCCGGCCGCTGGAACGACTATGCCGTCGGGGACGTGCCCGGCCAGGGTTTTGGCGACGTGATCGACCTGATCGCCCTGTCACTGGGTTGTTCCAACGCGGATGCTCTGCGCGAGGCGCGGGCCTTCCTTGGCCTCCAAACCGCCAGCGCCGAAGACGTCGCGCGGCATCGGGCCGCTGCGGAGCGATCCCGGCAGTTCCAGGCGGAGGCCGCGCAGCGCGATAAGGAAAAGCGCGAAAGCCGCGCGCGGGCGGCCCGGGCGATCTGGCACAGCGGCCAGGCGCGGCTGCGCGATACCCCGGTGCATCACTACCTGCGCGGTCGGGGGATCGACCTGGCGCGCCTCGGCCGTCAGCCAGGGGTTCTGCGCTATGTGCCGCATTGCCGCTACTACCACGAGGACCGCGAGACCGGCGAGGTATTCGAGGGTGACTTCCCGGCGATGGTCGCGGCGGTGACCAACCGGCGCGGGATGACCGTGGCCTGTCACCGCACCTGGCTGGCGATCGGGCCGAACGGGTGGGGCAAGGCGGCCGTGCCCGCGCCTAAGAAGGTCCTGGGGGACTATGCCGGGGCCTACATTCCGATCTGGAAGGGCAAGGGGCCACGCGGCGGGAAGCCACCGGCGCTGCACCAGGCCGAGCCCGGCCAGCATGTCTATATCGCCGAGGGCATCGAGGACGCGCTGTCGGCGGTGCTGCTGCTGGAGGGAGAGGCGCGGGTCATCGCGGCGATTTCGCTGTCGAACCTCGGCCGGATTGAACTGCCGCCGACGGTCGCCTCCGTCACGCTGATTTCCGACCAGGACGAGAACGCGGCCGCCCGCGCCGCCCTCGAGCGCGCGATCGCGCTGCATCGAGCGGCCGGGCGCGAGGTGCGGATCTGGAGCAATGCCTGGGGCGGCAAAGATCTGAACGATGCGCTGCGCCTGGTCGCGGCGGAGACCAGCGAAGAGGAGAGACGGGCATGAGCTATCAGCTGAAGGACCGCAGCTTTCAGACGGGCGATGAGTGGATCGGGGCGCTGGCGGGCCGCCTGCGCGTCGCGGCGGCGGCCGGCGAGGATGGCACGGTCTGCCTCAGCACGACGATGTCGCCGACCCAGGCTCGCCAGGCTGCCAGCCGGCTGGATCGCCTGACCTATGCCGAGGCGGAGGTCATCCGCCTGCGCTCGATGGCCGAGACGCCGGTGCCGCGATCGGAGCGGGGTTTCGGCGAGCTGCTCACCCGCCTGTTCGGGTGGCTCGCATGATCCTGGTCATCACCTTCTGTGCCCTGATGGCGCCCGACGGCAGCTGCGATCGGGTGGTCGAGCTGGCCGTGATGACCGGTGCCTGGAGCCCGGCCCCCTGCGCCGATTTCGTGAGCGAGGAGATCCGGCCGCGCCTGATCTCCTGCGAGAAGTTCGTCCGCGCTGCGGGCGTCTGAACCCACGGGTCATCGGCGCAGAAGACGCCGGGGCCCGCCCCAAGATCCGAGGTATCGCAGTGAACGATGAACCCGACATGAGCTGGCTCGAAAAAGAGCAATCCGCGACGTTTCGGGCGCCGGCCGGGAGATCGGCCGCGGCGCTGCGCCAGGAGCTGGAGAACGCGCCTGTGGCGCCGAAGACCGAAAAGGACATGCACGATGGCGATGGCAATGAACGCGGAGATGGCGGAACGGGCCAAGGCGGCGCTGTACCCGATAGAGACGGACCGGATGGCGGCATGGGCAGCGCGTCAGAAGCTGGCGGTGGCGATGGATCGCGTGGTTCGGGCCGACCGCGTGGCTACATCTGGGACGGGTGTCCGGTCGTTCCTCTTGGGATCCACGGCGATCTTTCATACTACCTGGACACCAAGGGCCAGCTGAGGGCCGTCGACACCCACACCCAGCAGAAGATGCTGCATGTCTTTGGCGGCATGGTCGGAATGCTGGCCCAGCATTTCCCCCAGTGGTCGAAGACCGGCAACCCGCTTCCGGGCAAGTTCGACCAGCTGAAGCTGTCCACGGCGATGATCGCGGCCAGCACAGAGCGCGGTGTGTGGTCACCGGTCGGCAAGGTGCGCGGTGCAGGGGCCTGGCTGGACGAAGACGGCGCGCTGATCTTTCACGCGGGCGATGAGGTGCTGATCGACGGCAAATGGAAGCCGCCGGGCGTCTACAGCGGCCATGTCTACCCGGCCTCGGATCCGGTGCCCCGACCGGCGCGGCGGGGAACGACGGATGCGGCGGCCGAGATCCTGGAGGCGCTGGAGACCTGGAACTGGTCACGGCCGGACATCGACCCGATGCTTACCCTCGGGGTCATCTGCGCCCAGCAGATCGGCGGCGCGTTGGACTGGCGTCCGGTCACCTGGGTGACGGGCGACCAAGCCACCGGCAAATCCACCTTGCAGCGCCTGCTGCGCTATCTGCACGGCGGATCCAGCGGGCTGCTACAGGCCTCTGATGCGACCGAGGCAGGGATCCGTTCCGTCATCGGCTATTCGTCGATGCCGGTCGCGCTGGACGAGCTGGAGCCCGACGACGATCCGAAGAAGGGCAAGGCAGCGGCGATCATCCGGCTGGCTCGGATCGCGGCCAGCGGTGACCAGATCCTGCGCGGCTCGACCGATCAGAAGGGCTACCAGGGGAACGCCTACAGCTGCTTCCTGTTCAGCTCTATCCTTGTGCCCCCGCTCCCCCCTCAGGATCGATCCCGCCTGATCCTGCTGGACCTGAACCGGCTGCGCCCCGGGGCCCCGAAGCCCAAGGATGACCCGAGGCGGCTGAAGGCCTTGGGCGGCGCGCTGCGGGCCAGCCTGGTCGAACGCTGGGACACCTGGACGGAGCGGCTGGACCTCTGGCGGGCCAGCCTGGCGGCCCATGGGCATGGCGGCCGTCAGGCCGACAACTACGGGACGGTCCTGGCCCTGGCGGACATGGCGTTGCGCGAGGCGCTGCCCGCGACGGAGATGATGGCGAGCTGGTGCATCAAGCTGGATGCGCATCTGCGGGACGAGAGTGTCGATGTGGGCAGCAACGCCGAGGACATGCTGGTGCATCTGCTGTCGCAGCCGCTCGACGTGTGGCGGCGCGGCCAGAAGCTCAACGTCGCCAGCTGGCTGGCCATGGCCGCCCGGTTGCCCCGCGCCCCCGAGCAGATCGGCGACGCCACCCATGTGAACGCCAACAATTACCTGGCGCAGTTCGGCCTGCGCGTGAAGGGCCGAGACACCTCGGCCGAGCTCTGCATCGCCAACAAGCCGCTGGCGGGGCTGCGAACCCTTTTCGAGGGCACACCCTGGGCCGAGGGTGTCTGGTCGCAGGCGGCGCGGCGCGTGAATGGAGCGCAGAGCGCCAACATGACCTTCGCGCGGGTGCCGTCGCGCGGTTACGTCATCCCCTTCACCTCGATCCCGGGCCTGCTGAACGCCATGGATGAGACCGGCGGCACGTCGCAGCCGCCCGAGGATCCCCTTCCGGACGGTATGCAGGAGTACGTCTGAGCCATGGTCAGTTTCGCCAAGCCATTGCATTTGCATCATTCTTTGCGCTGTACCCCGACCCGTTTCGGGGCCATAATTCACGCGCGGCGGAAGGTCCTGCGGACGGGTCAGGGGCTACGACGCTACGACGCTGAAAAATCGGGCGTCGTAGGGTATGTCGTAGGGTTTTTCCCTTACGCTGCAATAGTTTACCAGACAGCTACGACGCTACGACGCAAAAAGCGGTTCCCCGCGTATGTGTGCACACACGCGCGCGCGCACACGAGGAAATGCGTGTCGTACCGTCGTAGCGTCGTAGTCTCTTATTATCTATATGATAAGAAAGAGAAATCTCTACGACACGCCCTACGACGCCTAAAAAATGAGCGTCGTAGCCTGCCGATCTCGCTGCCTGGATCTGCGATCGCGCCCCTTAACTCCCTGATTTCCAATAAAAAAGGGGGTTTCTATGGCCAAGCCTGACAACCAGTGGCAGGTCGAAGCTCGGGAAATGGCCGAGCGGATCGAGCGCCAGCGTGAGCAGGGCATGCAGCTGGCCCTGTTGCCGGACGAGGAGCCGGAGCAGGACCAGGAACAGCGCCAGGCGGGCCGCCCGAAGGGATCCAGGAACAAGGTCAGCAGCCAGATGCGCGACTGGCTGGCCGCGCGTGGCATGCGGATGCCCGAGGATGTCCTGGTGCAGATCGCCGGGCTCAACACCCGCGACGATGCCATCACCCTGGCCATGGCGCAGACCGAGCGGGTGCTGGCCTGGGCCTATGATGGGGCGCACATCGGCAAGAAGGCGGCCCCTGCGCCCACGGCAGCCATGCGCCTGGACGTCTTCCGCCAGCAATACACGATGATCCTGCGGGCCGCCGAGGCGATGATGCCCTTCACGGCGCCCAAGGTGACGCCGGACGTCAGCGTCCAGCAGAACACCGTCTTCATGATGCCTGCCGTGCCTTCGGCGCCGGTCGATCCCGGGGCCCAGGCGCGGGATGTCACGCCTCGGATGGTGTCTCGGATGATGCCCGCTGATGTCGCGCATGAAATGCAGGAAAATCAGAAGGTTAGCTCTGTGCGCTCGGAAACTTCGGACGCGGAAATTCGGACGGATCTGGAAAATGAAGGCAAATCAGATGGTTAAGTCCATGCCGCAACTGATTGAAAATCAGCAGGCGCCACGGCCTGGTGCCCGCCGCTCGCGGCGCGGGCACCAGGCGGCCGAGACCCCCCGGGGGGGCCTTCCCGCGCCTTCCCTGAGGCCCCTCTGTGTGACCCCATACCTGATTTTGGCCCATGGGGAGGTCAGCCAATGAGCGCGAAACTTGGCGCGACGCAACGGGGTCGGGGGGAGACCTCTGACCAAGCGCCCACGGGGGGCGGGGGGCTCACGGATGAGCGTCTGGAGGCATTGCTGGGAAGCGATGCGAAAGAGGCAATCGGAACTCTAGAAGGCGATTTTGCCGCTGGCAAGATGCCTGACATCGCCGCTGTCCAGTTTCCAGGCCCGATCGCCGAGCGGTTTTTCTGGTCGAACGACGACGTCATCGGCATCCAGGGCCCGGTCGGCTCGGGCAAGACCACCACGCTGATGAAATCCCGGGCGCGGCGCGCGGTGGAGATGCCGCGATCCAGGATCGACGGAGTGCGCCGCTACAAGGTGCTTTTCATCCGCGAGACCTATCGACAGCTCTGGTCCACGACGATCCCCTCCTATCTGGAAACCTTCCCGAAGGATCTGGGGACCTGGTCGGGCGGGCGAGGGGATCCGGTCACCCATGTGATCCAGTTCGAGGATGACTTCGGCCCCATCGAGTTCACCGCGGAATTCATGGCCTTCGGCGACGACATCGTCGCCAGTATGCGAGGGGTGCAGACAACCGATATCGTGCTGAACGAACTGGACACGATGCCGGTCGAAATCCTTACGGTCGGGATCGGCCGGATCGACCGCTATCCAGGGCGCCAGCACTTCGAGGGTTTGCCGCCCGAGCTGCGCAGCTACGGGCAGATCGTGGGTGACATGAACGCCCCGGACGAGGACAGCTGGGGCTTCACGGTCTTCCACGACGAGGAAGAGCGCAAGCGCATGGCCGACCTGCTGTCGGCTGAACTGCCTGCGGGCGCGAAGCGGATCACGATCGAGTTCTGCAACCAGCCCGGCTATGGTGAACCGGGGTGTGAGAACCTCCAGAACCTGTCGCCAAGCTACTACCCCCGCCAGATCGCTTCCATGCAGCTGGCCGGGCGCGGGGACATGGTCGATCGCCTGGTGCGGAACAAGATCGTCTACCTGCGGGTCGGTGAGCCTGTCTTCAAGCGCGAGTTCAATCCGCGTGTCCACGTATCCGACATCCCTCTTGCGCTGATCCCGGGTCTTCCGCTGCGGATCGGGCTCGACCAGGGCTTCAAGGGGGCCGCTGTCATAGCGCAGATGACCGGTTTCTATCGCTGGCGGATCCTGGGCGAGCTGCATTTTCCTTCCGAGCGTCTCCTGGCGCGGACCTTTGGCGAACGGCTCACCGAAGCGATCGAGGACCGCTGGCCCGGGGCGCTGGTCGAGGCCGCCTGGGGGGACATGGCTGGCGAACACGGGGCCAGCCAGGCCGCCGATGAGAATGCGACCTGGAACCTCATGGTCAGCCAGGCCGCCGGCTTCCCGATCCGGCCCCAGCGTCTCGGGACCAACCGGATCCAGCCGCGCCTGGAAGCGGTGCGGGCTGCGCTGGAGGCGCCGATCGACGCGGGCGAGCCGGGGCTCCTGATCGACCCGTCCTGCAAGTTCCTGCGGCGCGGTTTTCAGGCCCGATACGTCTGGACCGACGAAGTCGATCGGAACGGGGACAAGCGGAAGGTCCCAGACAAGCGCCTGACCGAGGCGAACGTCATGGATGCCCTGCAGTATCTGCTGCTGTCGGAGCATACGGCCGATGGCGCTGCCCCTTACACGAAGCGGGTCCCCGACGCCCGCAGGAGTGGCCGTCCAGGCCACCCCGGAAGGCCGCCCAGATCGGGCCAGCGCGGCGGCCTGAAGACAGGATGGAATGTCCTCAACCCCTACGAAAGGTGATCACGATGACGACGAAGAGCAAAAAAGCCTCCTCGGCCGAAACTGCCGAGACAGGCCCCACCCTGGACACGGTAACCCTCCAGCAAACCGCACGGGAGGTGACGGACCTGTCCGGCAAGGCGGGCTTCGCGGACCTGATGGCCCGGCTTCAGACCGAAAGCGGGCTGATGTTCGGCCGCCATCGTGGCCGGGTGAAGGCCAAGATGCTGGGCGTCGATGCAACCGGCTCCGACAAGGATGAAGCGCTGCGCAACTGGGCCAACGCGGCCCGCCGCGCGCTCCTCAAGGAAGGGGGCGCTGCGTAATGCCCCGATTTCGCAAGAAGCCTGTCGAGATCGAGGCCCGGCGCTACACGGGCGACAACACCCGCGATATCGCGCTCTGGGTTCAGCCGGATCTCGCGCCCTTTGCTCTCCCCAAGGGCTGGTGGCAACGGCAAAAGGATGGTGGGGAATTCCGATTGGTCATTCCTACCCTCGAGGGGGAAATGGATGCGACCCCGGGTGACTGGATCATTCGTGGCGTGAAGGGGGAGTACTATCCCTGCAAGCCGGACATCTTCGCCGTCACCTACGAGCCGGTAGACGAAGGTGCGCCTGCATGATCGACCTGCGCCCCTTCAATGAGACCGAAGCCCTGCAGGTGTTCCGTTTCCTGGATCCGATGGACCACATGGAGGCCGAACTGGTGCGTGGTGCCGCGGTCAACCATCTGCGGCTTTTCGCGGATTGGTGTGCGATGCAGGGGGCGCAGGTGCTTTCGCTGGTGCTGGCAACAAAACCCGGCCCGGCGGGGGTCCCGTTCGCGGTTCTGACTCTATGCCACACGGGCCAGGCTCGCGTGGCTCAGGCCGCCCTTCTGGCCCGGGATCACGGGCGGTTCCGCCGTTCTCTGGCCGAAGCCGCTGTGCTGATCCGGCGCCGGTTGCCCGGCTTCTGCGAAGAGCTCGGGATCAGGCGCATCGAGGCGCGATCCTGGACCGATCATCCCTCCGCTCGCAGCTTCCTGGAAGGCTGCGGTTTCCATCACGAATGCCACATGCCCGGCTTTGGTGGCCAGGGCCAGGTGGCTTTCGAACAATTCGCCTGGATCGCCTCACCCTCTGATCAGGAGACCTGAAATGTGCATCGGTAAACCGAAGATCCCGACCCCCGCCGCCCCCATCGTGGCCAGCACGGACAACCGTGAAGCCAATCAGACCGCAGATATCGAGGCCCGTCTGCGTAAGCGGCGGTCCGGCGCAGCCGCGAACGTGCTGACCAGCGCCATGGGCATCCCGTCGACGGGTCAGCTGGGGCGGCCGGCATGAGCCGCGCGGTCCTCGATCATCCCGTGGCAGAGGAAGCGATCCGCCGCTGGGATGAGCTGAAATCCACCCGGGCGTTTCATGAGCCCGACTGGGAAGACATCGCGCGGCTGATCCGCCCGCAGCGTGGTGGCTTCTCCATGAACCGGCCCGAAACGCGGGATCTTGAAAAGCCGCTCTCTTCCGAGCCGATCATGGCCCAGTCCAGCTTCGCCTCCGGGATCTACGCCTCGATCACCAATCCGGCGAACCGCTGGGCCGGGCTGGAAACCCCCGATCCGGAGCTGAACGCCTGGAAACCGATGGCCGAATGGAACGACCTGGCCACGCGGCGCGTCCTCCAAAGCCTGGCTCCGACGGTATCGCCCTTCTACAGCGCGACCTTCCAAGCCTATTCCGACATCGCGGCCTTCGGGAATGCCGCTGGCTATGACGAGTTGGACACCGGGAAGCGGAAGTTCGTCGACGTCACCATGTCGCTGGCCGAGGTCGTGGTGGACATCGACGCCCACGGCCGTGTCAACGAAATGGTGCGGAAGTTCTCGCTGACGCCTCGGGCAGCCGTGCGCGAATTCGGCCCGGACAACCTGCCGGATCGGGTAACCGAGGCGGCGGCGAAGGGCGACAGCGGTCGGATCACGTTCTACCGGCACATTCGGCCTAACGACAACTTTGTGCCAGGCAAGCTCGGCCATCGTGGCAAGCCCTTCCTATCCATCACGGCCTGCGAAGAGGGGCGGGCCTTGGTGAAGGTTGGTGGCTATGGGGAGATGCCGGTCTATTTCCCTCGCTGGGACGTTGACAGCGGGCACACCTACGGCACAGGGCCGGGCTTCATCAGCCTGGCCAGCGCCCGGATGGTCCACCAGATGGAGGCCGCGACGCTGCGGGCAGCGCAGTTCGCCGCAGATCCGGTCAAGCTGGCGCCCGACCGCGATGCGATCCCTCTGGACGGTGTCGTGCGGCCCGGGGAAATGATCTACGGCGGCGTGAACATGCGCGGTCAGGAGCTGGTGAAGAACATGACCAGCAACCCGAACATCGGGCTGACGATCGAGGAGAAACGGGCCAAGGTCGAGGCGATCAAGGAGGCCTATCACTACGCGATCATGTCGCTGTCCGGTCGTACCGGGATCACCAGCGAGGAAAGCATGATCATGGAAGAGGCGCGCCTGCGAAACTGGGCCCCGCACGCCGACCGGATCATGGAGGAATACGGCGCCCGCAAGATCGAGCGGCGGTTCCGGATGCTCTGGCGCGCGGGGCAAATTCCGCCTCCGCCGTCAGAGGCGGCGGGGCTGCCACTTCAGGTGCGCTACCAGAGCCAGGCAACCATGGCGCTTCGAGCTCGCGAGGGACAGGCGATCCGTCAGTTCCTGAACGATCTCGGACCGCTCGCGCAGCTCGACCCGCGCTACATCGACCGGATGGATCCGGACGGGGTCACCGAGGCTCTGCACGATGCCAGTCCGACCCTGCCCGCAAAAATCCTGCGGTCGCGTGAGCAAGCGGACCAGATCGCCCAGGGCCGCGCGCAACAGCAACAGCTGCAACAGGCGATGCAGACCGCTCAGGCCGGCGGCGGCGTGGTCCGTGATCTGGCCTCGGCCATGGGGCAGGGAGGTAATGGTGGAGCTTAACCCTGCGTCAGCGTCGGAAAATCTCCCGCATCTGGTCATGGTGGCGCCCATTGGCGTCACTCCGCTGCGCGCCCGGGTGGTGGCAAGACGGAGGAGACAAACCGTGACAGATCTTTCCCAGAAAACCTTCGATCGCGCTGAAGAAATCGCCGATGCGCTGTCCACAGCGCGGGGCCTTCATGGCGCGTTGCTGCACTTGCTGGAGGCGGCCCTGCCGGACCGCCGCCCGGATCTAGACGAGCCGATCCTGGCGGTGATCGAAGCATCGCGCTCCTACTGTGGGCTGGCGTCTCGCCTGGCCAACGACGTCGCGCGCTCGGCCAAGGATATGTCCGCATGATCTTCAACCGTCTGCAAATTCTCATGTTCCAGTTTCGGAACAATCGAAGGGAGGCCGCCGAGAGGGGCCGTCGATGGGCCAGGGCCTATCGCGCGGATCCGAGGCTGGCGGCCGACCTTGTCGAGTTTTCCGGTCTGCTGACGCTGCCGCCCGAGCGCCTTGTGCAGGGCGTGGTGCAACCGGATCCGATTGATCCAATCAGAATGGCCCAGGAACGCGGCGAGCGCGCCATGGCCGTCAAGCTTCTCGCCCTGATGGGCGTGTCGATCGAAGACCTCAACACCCTGATGATGGAGCCTCAAGATGAATACCTGGATGATGACCACGATTGATTTCCGCACCCGGCTGCTGCGCGGGCCCGAAGATGAGGGCGGCAACGGCGCGGGCGGCGGCGAAGGCGGTGGCGCTGGAGAGAACGGTGCGGCCGCAGCTGGCGGTGAAGGCGCCGGCGCTGGCGAAGGCGCCGGGGCTGGCGCAGGCGCCGCTGGCTCGGGCGCTGGTGAAGGCGGCACCGCAAAGTGGTGGGAGGACAAGCGCTTCAGCGATGATGAGCGCCGGAACCTCACGGCACTGGGCCTGACCACCGAGGACCCGCTGGAGGCAGTCCAGCGTCTGAACGGGATGGAGGTCGCGGCGAAGAAGCGCCTAGGCGTGAGCGCCGATCAACTGCTCCAGAAGCCGAAGGACGGCCAGGACGTGTCGGAATGGATGCGCCAGAACGGCCAGGTGTTCGGGATCCCCGAGGCGCCGGATGGCTACGAGGTGGCCCGGCCCGAAAGCTGGCCCGAGGGCGCAGATTGGGACAAGGATCTCGAGGCCGCGGCCCGGACCATCGCGCATGAAGAGGGGCTGAGCGGCAAGGCCCTGAACCGGATGATCGAGCTCTACGCGGGCAAGGTTGGCCAGCTCGATCAGATGGCCGGTGAGCAGCTGGAGCAGGCCAACCAGCAGATGATGGCGACGCTTGAGCAGGACTGGGGCGCCCAGATGCCGGTGAAGCTGACGCAGGCGAAGCAGGCTGCCGCCGTGCTGGCGGAAAAGGCCGGTCTGTCGCCCGAGGCCATGAGCGGCATTTCCCAGGCGCTGGCGCCGAAAACCGGCGATGCCGGGGTCATCAAGCTTTTCGCGGCGATCGGCGACATGATGGGCGAGGACACCATGGATGGCCTGGGCGCCGGTCGGGGTGCGCTGGAACTCAGCACCACCCCGGCTGAGGCGCGGCAGAAGCTGGAGCAGATGCAGAGCCCCGGCGGGGACTATTACGAGGCCATCGCCAAGAAGGATCAGGCCACGATCAAGCGGCTGCGTCCCGAGATCGAGCGGCTGACGAAGTTGGCGGCGGGCTGACGATCACGCTGGAGAGACGATGTAGGGGGCACTTCATGTGCCCCTTTTTCGTTGACTTGAGGCAGGTTTTGTGGTTCGGATCATTTCCAATGACGGGTGACCCCACGGGGTCCGTCTGATCCCGGACAATGCCGGGCGCCCCAGGCGGGCGTGACCGCCAGGACGGGTCCGGATTTGCCGGGCGACCCCTCCGAAATCTCACCAACATCGCTGATTTTTCGAGAGGGGCAGGTATGTCCTACCGTCAGAACGTCGAGGCGCATCATCGTCTCAACTACCAGAACAACGTCCGCATGGTCGCGCAGCAGATGCTGAACCCGCTGCGCAATGCCGTCACCGTGGTTCCGGCCTCCGGAGAGGCGCAGGACATGGCCGACCTGGTCGACAAGGTCGATTACCAGGAAGGCGAGGACTATTCGCAGCGCAACCCCGAGAACCCGCCGAAACGCATCCGGCGCTGGCTTGTGCGGCCGACCGTCATCCAGAGCGGCCAGCTGATCACCAAAGAGGAAAAGTTCGACCAGTCCCAGGATCCGACCTCGGTGCTGGTGACCACGCACACCAAGGCAGTCGAGCGTGGGGTGTTCGACCGGATCCTCGGTGTGCGCAAGAAGTCCGACGGCAGCTACGAGGTTTCGGGCGGCGGTATTCTGGGCGCCGTTCACGAAGGCAAGACGCCGAGCAGCCAGAAGAGCCTACCGGTGGGCAACTTCGTCGCCGTGAACCAGGACGAAGACGCCGCAGCCGGGCTCACCCTCAACAAGATGCGCTTCGCCACCGAGAGCATGGAGCTCGAGGACTTCGGGATGGAGGCCGATGACGAGGTCTACGGCCTGATCACGCCCAAGCAGAAGACCGACCTCCTGAAGCTGGCCTTCGAGACCGGGAAGAACCTGAACCCCTTCGACGTCGAGCAGATCCGCAACGGCAAGCCCGGCTCGCTTCTGGGGATCAACTGGATCTTCACCAACCGCCTGCCGAAGGACAGCAACGGCTACCGCCTGGTGCCGCTCTGGACCAAGGCGAACATCGTCTGCGGCATGTGGCAGGACGTCGAGGGCGACCTGTTCAACGACAGCTCGAAGCGGAACCTGCCGCAGTGCTTGGTCGACGCCTATCCGGCCGCGGGCCGGATCGAGGACCAGGGCGTGCGGGTCATCCGCTGCCTCGAGGCCTGATCGGCCGCGTCTGGTGGGCCGGTGACCGGCCCGCCTTTCCTTTCGAACATGATGATATGGAGGCCCAGACATGGCCGCAGTCACCGGAAAATCCGATCTCATCCACGATCCCATGATCAGCGGCAGCGTGCCGGCCGACCCGCAACGGGCACGCGGTCGCGTCGTCGTCGCCATGGGCACCCTGGCCAACCTGGCCACGGACAGCAACGGCTCGAAATACCACCTGGCCGACCTTCCGGCAGAGGCCATTCTGCTGCCCGCGACCTTCTTCGATGTCGAGAACGACGGCTTCGCCCAGATCGTGATCGGCACCGAGACCGACACCGACGCCCTGGTTGACCAGACCAAGGCAACCGAAAACACCGTGACGCCGATCGCTCAAGGTGACGCCAACCACGGCAAGCCCCTGTGGGAGGTCCTGGGCCTCGCCGAGCCGCCGAAGAGCGGCATGATCGGGATCTGGAAACATGCCGAGGCCGACGCGGCGGGCGCGGGCAACATGCCCTTCGCTTTCCACTATCTGATGTCCTGATCCGAGCGGGGCAGGCAGCCAGGCCTGTCCCTTCGACGCTCCGGAGGCTTTCGTGACTACGCCGCTCGCCACCTCGACCATCGCCCAGCAGGCCTTTCGGTTCATGGAGCTGTCGCCCCTGAGCTCCTATGCGGATGACAGCCCTCAGGCCCAGGCGGCTGCGGAGCAATATCCCGAGGCGCTCCGGATATGCCTCGAAGAGGAAGACTGGAGCTTTGCGCGGCGCCTGGTCGCCTTGCCGCCAGTGGGAACCTTGCCTGCTGGCATCGCGGCGGATCCGCTGCTGCCTACGGCCTATCGCCTGCCGGGCGACATCGTGCGCCTGCACTGGGTGTCCGATGGGGTGACCTGGCGTGTCGATGAGGATCTTCTACGCACCGATGCCACCGGCCAATTGCTGATCCGCTACACCCGGGTCATCGAGAATGAGAAGGCGCTGCCGGGTCTGTTCCGAACGGCGGTTGCCTATCACCTGGCCATCCTTCTGGCACCCCTCTACGTCGGCTCGCGAACCAAGCGGGAAACCCTTGCGCTTGAGGGGCGCGAAGCCCTGGAGCGGGCCTCAAGCCATGATGCGCGCACAGCCAGTCCGCGGCGCTGGAACGGTCAACCCTCGACGGGTGACTGGGCGACGGAGGCCACCCGATGAGCCGCGCCCGCCCGCCCCAGGTTGCCTTCTCGTCCGGGGAGATCTCGCCGTTGCTTCACGCGCGGACGGACTATCAGCGCTTTCAGACCGGCTTGCGGAGCTGTGTCGGCTATTTGCCGCTGCGACAGGGGGGCGTGACCCGGGCGCCCGGTACGATCTTCCGCGGCACGACCCGGAACAATGCCAAGGCGCGGCTTATTCCTTTCGAGTTCGCGGTCAACGACGCCCTGACACTGGAATTCACCGACGGCTACATGCGCGTCTGGCGCTACGGCGCCCTGATCGAGGTTGGCGGGGTGCCCTTCGAACTGGCGGTGCCCTACGACGAGGACGCGATCGCGCGGCTCAGCTGGGTACAGTCGGCCGACGTGATCTACCTGGCCGACGGGCAGATCCCGATCCAGAAGCTGTCACGCTTCGCCCTGGATGACTGGTCCATCGAGGCGGCGGTCTTCGTGAACGGCCCCTTCCTGGTGCAGAACCTGGACGAGGCCAAGACCATGCGCGCCAGCTGGACCTCGGGCAACATCACGATCACCGGCACAGGCGACATCTTTTCGCCTGACTGGATCGGGTCGCTGATCCAGCTCAAGCCCGATGGCTACGAGGACATCCCCCTGTGGACGAGCAATACCGATGTCGCCTTCGGAGATCTGATGCGCAACGCAGGCAACATCTACCGTGTCATCACGGGCAGCAACACGGGTGCGATCGCGCCGGTGCATGAAGAGGGCACCGAGCTTGTCGACAAGACGAAGGGGACACGGTGGGCCTATGTGAGCGACGGCACCGGTGTTGTGCGGGTGACCGGCTACAATGGCCCCAACTCGGTGGAAGCGCAGGTGCTGAAGGATCTCCCGCCGCCTGTTCAAACCCATGCGACCTATCGCTGGGCTGAGGGCGCCTGGTCGGATCGCCGGGGCTATCCGGCCGACCTGGAAATCGACGACCAGAGCCTGGTTGCTGGCTTCACGCCCGAGGAACCCCGGACATTGTGGTATTCCACGCTCGGCGACTTCGCCGACTTCGAGCCTTCGATCGAAGCCGACGGCAGCTTTGCCTACACGATTTCCGGATCGACCTCCCTGAACGCGGGCCAATGGCTCGCGCGCGCCGGGCGGGGCCTTTATATTGGCGCCCTGGGCGAGGTGTTCCGCGGTTTCTCGAACAACCAGGGCCAGCGTATCGGGCCGACCACCTTCGATACCGATGTCGAAGCCACCGACGGGGCCAATTCCGTTCGCCCGATCACCCCCTACACCTACCCGATCTTCATCACCAAGGAAGGCGGTCGGGTCCTGGAAATCCGCTACTCGCTGGAGGACGACGGCGGGCGCCCGCTTGAGCTGTCGCTGCCCTCCCAGCACCTCGGCCTCGGCGGCTTCATGGATCTGGTGTGGCAATCGGCCCCACAGCGGCTGGCCTGGCTTCTGCGTGGCAACGGTGAGCTGGCGGCGATGCTCTATGACCCGGACGAGGATGTGCTGGGCTGGGCTCGCTATCCGGTCGCTGGGGGCAGGGTAGAAACCATGGCCGTCACGACGGACGCCGATACTGGGAATGACCTGCTGACCCTGGTGGTGGCGCGCGAAATCGACGGCCAGACCGTCCGGATGGTCGAGGAGCAGGCCGTGACCTGGGGCGTGATCGCCGGGGAAAGCCCCTTGCACGAAGCAGTCCATTTCTTCGCGTCCAGCGTCTTCGCGCCCGCAGAGCCGACCGATACCTTCCCGGTGCCGCACCTGGTTGGCGAAAGGGTCTATGTCTGGACGAGCGCGGGTGAATACGGGCCGCTCACGGTTCCGCCAGGCGGCGCGCTTACCATCGAGACCGCAGTCTCCCACGCTGTCATCGGTCTGTTGGATGAGACCCACGAGTTCACCACCCTGAACGTGACCGCCCCCGCACCGGATGGTGACAGCCGAGGCCGTAAGCGGCGTCTGCATTCGGACAACGGCGTGATGCTGCATCGAACTGCAGCGGGCAAGGTGCAGGCGATCGAGAGAGATTTTGCCCAGCCCGAGCGGATCGGGCCGGAATTGGACCTGGTGCCGCGCAGCGTGGCCGCAGACCTTACCCTGGCCGTGTCCGGGGTGGCGCCGCTGGATCTCGCCTCTGGCCATTGCGATGAGCTCTTCGTTCGGTTCCGCCCCTACGGCGGCGCGCCGATGACCGTTCTCGGATGGGTGCCCGACATTGAGGAGGCCGGTGCCTGATGTGTGTGCAAGCCCTCGTTCCCATTTTTGCCTCCCTGGGCGCTGGCGGTGCGGCCACCGCGGCAGGCAGCACCGCTGCCGCCAGTATCGCGGGGACGATGCAGACCATCGGGACGGTGCTGGCGATCGCCGGGCCGCTGGTTCAGGGTGCACAGACCGCTGCGGCGGCGCGAGCCAATGTCGAACTGATCGAGAACCAGAAGCAACAGCAGCGCGCGCTGGATGCCACGAGGGCGGATCGTGAGCGGCGGCGCTTCCAGTCCCAGATCGCGGTTCAGCGTGCGGAACTGGCGGCCCGTGGTGTCCAGCTGGACAGCGCCACGGCGGTGCTTCTGGGCCAGTCCGCCGCGGCGGAATTGTCCTTCAACGACCAGGCCATCCGATCGGGCGCTCAGGCGACCCAGAACGAGCTTACCGCCGAGCAGGTGAACTATCGGGCCAAGGCGAGTCAGGCGCTGTTGCGCGGGGGGTTGAGTGCCGCTGGCGCCTGGCTTGATCGGCCGGCGGATGAATGGGCGGAGTTGCTGTCATGACGCTGACCGTTCCTCAGGCGGGATCCGAGGCTGGCCGCGCGGCGCGCCTGCGCGTTGAAGGTCGCGAGGATGGCAATGCCATCGCGGCCTTCGGTCAGCAGGTGAAAGGTGTTTTCGAACAGGTTGAGCAGTTCGAGCTCAACAGCGAGTTCGAGCGGGCGCAGGTGGATGCAACCCGCGAACTGAACGATCTGCGCCTCGAGGTCGACCAAATCGGCGATCCCCGTGCCGCCGGCGAAGCCTGGGATCAGCGTAGCGCCGCGATCAAGCAGCGGTACCTCGAGGGAGATGAGGCTTCGCCGGGGCTGAACCAGCGCAACCAGGAACGCTTTGGCCTGGCTTTCGATCAGGCGGTCAATGCGCATAGCTTCAGCCTCGGCCGCCGCTTTCTGCAAGATCGCATCGCCGAGCGTGAGGCCATGGCCATTCAGGCGGGCCAGCAATTCGCGCGCGAAGCGGTCGCTAACCGCGGTGAGAGCGCCGAGGAAACCTTCGCCCGGGGGGATGCCTATTACGACGCGATGGTCGCAGATGGCGTGATTGCCGCCGATGAGGCTGAGCGCCGGAAGTTGGAGATGCGCCAGGGCAGCTCGAGCGCGCTGCTGACCGACATGCTGCGGCAGGATCCGCAAGAGCTGATGCAGCAGCTTGACGTCCCTGGCCGCTTTCCTGGGCTCGCACCGACCGATATCGCGATCTGGAAGACCAAGGCGCAGACCGCCATCGACCAGGAGCTGAAATTCGGGGCGTCGCAAGCCAACAAGGAAACCACCGACTTCCTGCGGGTGGTCAGGTCCGAAGCCATGAATGGCAAGGATGTTCACTGGGATGATCTGCTGTCGGATCCCAATATCGTAGGCCATGACGATTTCGCGCAGACCGAAGCCGTGGTCCTTCTGGCCCAGGAGCGGCCCGACCTGCTGTCGATGTCGCCCGCCCAGCTGAGCGCCGAGATCGAGCGAGAACGCCAATCCGCACCAGGGGATGAGCGTAGCGCCCGCCGCCTCGAGGCGCTGATCGAAATCCGCGACCAGAATGTGGCCGGGTACGAGCAAGACCCGATCCGTCAGGCTGATAGGGTCGATCTGCCGGTACCGGCATTCGCGGCTGAGCTCGACCCGGCGAACCCCAGGGCCTTCGAGCAAAGCATCCGAAGCCGTCTCTCTTTCGCCGAGCAGATGCGGGCGGAAGGCTACACGGACGGCGCTTTGCGCCTCTTCTCCGACAAGGAAGAAGCCGAACTGAAGGCATTGGCCGGGACCGACCAAGATCCAGAAGTCCGGGCAGCCCTGGCGCGGATCGCGGCCTCAGCCGTGGCGGAGGATGGATCGACACCGGTTCTGGACCTGCTGGGCGATCCGGTTCTGAGCCATGTTGGCGGCCTGCTGTCGGCGGGCGGGCGCGAAGATCTAGGGCGGGAGATCCTTCAAGGTCAGTCGGCGATCGACCTGGGCAACGCCCTGGTGCCGCCGGCCAGCGAACGGCTGGAAGAAGCCCAGGCGGCGATCGGGGACGTGCTGGTCGATCTGCCCGGCGAAGAGCTGTTGCAGCAGGAAATCAACCAGTCGATCGACGCGCTGTTTGCCGCTCGTATGAAGCGGGAGGATCCGACCGGCGAGATGAATGCGAAGGTCTATGCGCAGGCGGCGCATGAAGTCCTGGGCGGGACGGGCCAATATGGCAGAGCGGATGCGCGCGGTGGCATCCAGGATTTCAAGGGCGCCGCGACGATCATCCCCATGGGGTTGAGCGCAGAGAAGCTCGAGACCAATTTCACCATGCTTGGCACGGACGGAGAGGGCGCGAGCTACGCAGCGGCCTATCGGTCCTTCACCGAAGAGCGTTTTCAGGAACATCTTCGGCAGATCGCCGGGGATAGTCTGCCGGTGATCGCCGGGCGACCGATCACGCGCGATGAGCTGGTGGATGGCCAGGTGAGCATCAAAGCCATCGGCGATGATGTCTACATCTTGCAGGTCGACACCGATACCGGGCTGAAGACGATCCAGTCCGATGCAGGCGGTGACTATCAGTTCAGCCTGCGGCTGCTGAACCGGATCTTCGGACCGTGACCTGGTTCGGCCGCCCGAGCGCAGAGGCCGCGCCGAATGAGCCTTTGGTGGGCGGGCTGCCCAGCTGGACCGATCATGTCCAGCTCCAGTACCGGCTGGACCGGGTTTCCGTGGACAACTTCGGCAAGCAGAAGCACGCCTTCGAGCAGGATCTTCTGGATGAGATGCAAGAGGCGATCGGCCCGGACACTCCGCCGCGATCGCGCACCCGCAGCAGCCAGAAGCGGTTCAGCTTGGAACTTGGCCAGGCTGCGGATCGCGTGTCCGAGCTGCGCGCATTCGATCCCGACACATTCAGCCGGTTGCCGGGCAGTCGCGAGGAGTTCGACGCCGAGGTCGAGCGCCGCCGTCGCGCCGAGCTCACGGAAATCCTCGAGGACAAGGACAACGTCGCCTCGGGCTTCGAAGGATGGAGCGCGTCGCTTGTGGGCAGCCTGGGGGCGGGCATTCGCGACGAATACACGCTGCTTTCGCTTCCTCTGGGTGGAGCGCCCAGTGCTGGGGTGAAGCTAGGTTTCGGCGCCCTTGTCGCGCGCACGGCCCTTACGGAGGGCGTCGCCGGGGGACTGACCGAGTATATGAGCCTCCCGGATCAGCAGCAGGCAGCGCTGGATCTGGGGTTGCCGGAACCCGAGGCCGGAAAGCAGATCGCGAATGCTGCCCTATTCTCGGCCGGTCTTGGCGCACTTGGCGGCGGCATTGGCTATGGGTTGGCGCGACGCCAGGAGTACCGCCGCGTCCGCCGAGAGGCCGAGGCAGAGCAGCTGCGCAAGGACGAACGGGCGCTGGACCACATGACCGAGGTCGAGCGCGCTACCGCGGAGCTGGCGGATCGGCGCCTGGCCGCTCGACCCCAGGCGGAACAGGGGGGCGATGGCAGCCAGGCGCCGGGGCAGGGCGGGCCCCCGCTGTCGCCGCAGCCGCTGGAGATGTCGGACTTCGACTTCGCGCCCGGCGGCAACGCTTCTCCACGGGACAATCGGATCGGCTACGTTTTCGGGCGCCTGCTGGAGCGCGGCATGGATCCCCATATCGCCGCAGGTATGGTCGGCAATTTCATGGCCGAAAGCGGGGTCAGCCTCAATACCTCCGCCCTAGGGGACCGTGGCAACGCATTCGGGATTGCGCAATGGAACGGGCCGCGCAAGCGGGCCCTGGAAGCCTTCGCGCGGGCCCGTGGCAAGCCGGCATCGGATATCGACATCCAGATCGACTTCCTGTTCCACGAGCTCGAAACCAGCGAGGCCGCCGCCTGGGCACAGATCCAGCGCGCGGGCAGCGCGGCAGAAGCTGCTGAGCTGGTGTCCGAGACCTTCGAGCGTCCAGGCATCAAGGCGCTGTCAACGCGCCGGGGCTACGCGGTCGAGGTGATGAACCAGTACGAGGGCGGCAGTGTCCCGCGCTGGCGCGGCGCTTCTGCCCGGGTGGGCAGCGAGGGGGCCAGTACGACTGGGCCCGGCGACGGCACCTACCAGACATCGCGGCCCTATACCCGCACGGGCCAGGTCAGTGTGGGCGATGACATGCGCGTCGACGTGGAATACCAGGTCGTGGATCTGTCGACCCTGCGGCAGGCCTCGGGTGATCTTCAGCCGCGTGATCGCAGCCGGGCCACGAGCGACGCCTGGGTCGCGGAAACCGCGAGCCGACTGGATCCGGCGCGCCTCATGGACGGCCCGGAAGCGGATCGCGGCGCGCCCCTGGTCGGACCCGACGATGTGATCGAAAGCGGCAACGGCCGGGTGCGCGCGATCGAACGCGCCTATGACTTGGCCTATGACCGTGCCGAGGACTATCGGCGCCAGATCGAGTTGCGCACCGGTCGGCCGATCCCGGAAGGTGTCGAGCGCCCAGTTCTGATTGCACGGCGCACCAGCGAGCTTGACGCCGAGGCCCGGCGCCGGTTGGTGGTCGATGCCCAGGACAGCGGTGTCGCCCGGATGAACGCGACCGAGCGCGCAGAGATCGGTCAGCGGGCGCTAAGCCACGACGCCATGCAGACCTTTGATGCCAAGGCGGATCTGGGATCGGCGCGCAACCGCGATTTCGCCCGGGCTTTCATCGGGAATTTCCCGCGCTCGGAGCGCAACGCCTTCCTGTCGGCCGAGGGCAGGATCAGCAGCGATGGGATCCGGCAGCTGCGGGATGCGCTGTTTGCACGGGCCTATCCCGATCCGCATATCCTCGCCCGCTATGTCGAGGCAGAGCGCGGCGAGCTGCGCAGCCTGATGGATGCGCTGGCCGATGCAGCGCCCGAAATCGCGCGGCTGCGGGCGGCGATTGACGCGGGCGTTGTGGCGCCGGAGTTCGACATCACGCCCTTCCTCCTCGATGCCACGCGGCTGATCATGCTCGCCCGGGAGACGGCAGCAGAAGCTGGCCAAGGGGTGGCCGCCGTGCTGGAGGACATGCTGGGCGACGTCGATCTGTTCCTGGGCGACCGCGTCGCACCTTTGACCCGGGCGCTGGTGCGCAAGATGATGCCAGGCGGGCGTCAGGCCCGCTCGACCACCATCGCTGAGTTCCTGGAGCGCTACGCGCGAGAGGCCGCAACGGTGGGACGTGTCGGGGGCGATCTAGTGGATACGCCCAGTCCGCTAGATGTCCTGCGCCGGATCGACCCAGAGACCTTCGGGGAGCTCACCGAAATGGGCACGGCTGCGCCGCGTGAGGTCGCGTCGGATCGGGTCGATCTGCGCGCAATCCCCGAAGGAGCCTATGAGCAGGGCGCGGCCAGCCGCGACGCGGTGGCGGCCGACATGCAGGCCGTGCGCGATCTGCAAGAGCTTCAGACCGAGGGCCCGTTCGGTCCGATCATCGGCGGCTTCCGCGGAGATCCCGAAGGCGCGATCGAGCGATTGATGCGGGACAAGGCGGGGGAAATCCCCGATGCGGTGATCCACCCGGAGCTGGGGCCGATCGGCTTTGTCTACGGCACAGAGGGCTTTGGCCTGCGCCATATCGAGAGCAAACACGGTTCGGCGATGTTGGCCCGTGTCCCGAAAATCCTACGAGACGGCCGGGTCGTCGGGACGTCGACCGCAGGGGATCGGACCTATATCCAGCTCGCTGGCGACGGTGCGCCCGACACCTCCGTGATCCGGATGGACTTCGACGGCCAGGCGAAGACCTGGCTGGTAACGGCATTCCAGGATGAACAGGGGCAAATTGCCCGGCAGGTGCGGACTTCGAACGAGCCACCTGCAAGTGCGTCATCGCGAATTCCTGACGCAACCGGGCCCTCTGAAGATATGCCCGCCGGGCGTTTCGATCAAGGTCCTGGGGACCTCGAGGGCGAGCCGGATATGGGGGCGATGCTGCGCGAGCTGCGTCAGTCCGATCTCGACCTGTCCTACGAGGATGCGAACGGCACCCGAATATCCCTGCAACAAGTCCTGGACGATCTCGAAGCTGACGAAGCGCTCGAGACGGTTCTGGATGCCTGTCCGACCGGAAGGGGGCTCTGATGGCCAATATTCACGATTGCCTTCAGCGCGCGGTCGATGCGGGGGATCTCGACAAAATCCGAGCTGAACAGGCCGGAAGCAATTACGAACAGCTGCTGGCCCGGTATGAGACCACCATGCCCCGCCATGCAGCTGAAGCGGCCGCCGCTGCCGATCTGAAAGAGGCAACCAGGCAGGCGCGGCGGTCGCGCCATCACAAGGTGGTCAACCAGCTTCAGGCGCAACGACGCCTGCATGACCTGATCACCAAGGCGGAGGATCCGGCCCGGGCCCTGGTCAATCTGCTGGAGTGGAGCGAGGGCAGCGGCTTTGTCGGTGAGAGCATACAATCCCTGGCAGATGCGCTGATCCGCGACGTCAATGCGGAGCTGAATGATGTCCTTCGCGCGACGGGGCGCAACCTGATCGGTAACAGCCGTGACCCGGTGCGCCTGCGTCAGCTGATCCAGGAGCTGCACCTGGAGGACAGCGGGGATCCGGCGGCCAAGGCGCTGGCCGATTCCGTGCGCGGGGTACAGCAACGCCTGCGCCGCATGTTCAACGCCCATGGCGGCGACATCGGCGACCTGGCGGATTTCGGGGTGACCCATACCCATGATGTCACCGCCCTGCGGCGGGTGACGTTCGAGGCCTGGGCCGAGTTCATCACGCCGTTGCTGGACTGGACACGGATCCGAAACCACCAGACGGGGAAAGCCTTCGCCATCGACGGCCGCGCCCCGCGTCGCGCCGAGGCGCAAGTATTCCTTCGACAGGTCTACGACGGCATCGTGACCCGGGGCTGGAACGACCGGGATCCGTCCATGGCGGTTGGTGGTCAGGCGCTCTACAACACCAGGGCAGAGCATCGAGAACTGCATTTTCTCGGTGGTTCAGCCTGGATGGAGTACAACCAGCGCTTCGGCACCTCGGATGCTTTCAGCGCGATGATCGGCGGCCTGCACGGCATGGCGCGCGACATTGCCCAGATGCGGGTTCTGGGACCGAACCCTAAGATGGGGCTGGAGTTTGCCGCCCAGGTTGCCAGCCAGAAAGCTGCGTTGAAGAGCGATACCGCGCTCGAGATCAGGATCAACAAGGCGGCAGGCAAGGCGCAGACCATGCTGGCGCATTTCAGCGGGGCTGTGAACAACACCGAGCACGAAGTCGCCGCACGTTTCTTCAGCAATACCCGGAAATACCTGACTGCGATCCAACTGGGCAGCGCGCCGCTGTCGGCGGTGACGGATATCGTGACAATGCGCATGGGCGCCCGGGCCAGCGGGCTGAACCCGAATAATGTCATGGGCCGGTCGATCAAGCTGATGGCCTCTTCGGGAGAGCGGGAGTTGGCGGCGAAGCTCGGCTATGTGGCCGACACCCTGGCCGAGGCTGGCAGTAGCGCCGCCCGCTACACTGGCGATGTCATCGCGGGGGAGATCGCCGAGCGCGTGTCGGGTATCACGATGCGGGCCTCGGGCCTGGCCTTCTGGACCGACATGAACCGGAACGCCTTCAGGATGGAATTCTCCGCCTACCTGGCGCAGAACGCGGGCCGGACCTTCGATCAGATAGACGAGCCGTTGCGCAAGCTTTTCGAGGCGCGCGGTATCACCATGTCGGACTGGGATCTTCTGCGGTCGCCTGATGGGCTGTTTCGGGCCAGCAATGGTGCCACCTTCCTGTCTCCTCAGCATTGGCGCCACAACCAGACACGATTGTCGCCCGCGCTGGCGGAGGGGCTGTCCCTGCGTCTGAACATGCTGATCGAAGAACAGATGGAAGTGGCCATTCCCTCGGCCAGCCTTGAGGGACGTGCTTTCTGGCTGGGGAACAGCGCACCGGGCACCCTCGGGGGAGAGCTGCTGCGGTCCAGTGTCATGTACAAGAGCTTTGCTTTGTCCCTGATGCTCAGCCAGTACCGTCGGTTTCTGGCTCAGCCGACGCCTTGGAACCGGTTCACCTACGCCGCCAAGATGGGGCTCGGCCTGACCCTGATGGGCGGAATGGCGATCCAGCTGAAAGAGCTGGCCAAGGGCAACGATCCTCGCCCGATGGACCAGACCAAGTTCTGGGGCGCCGCCATCTTGCAGGGGGGTGGCCTGGGGATATTCGGTGATTTCTTCGCGGCGACCGAGAGCCGGATCGGTGGCGGCTTCGCCGAAACCCTGGCCGGGCCCGTGGTCTCGTTTGGCGGCGACGTGGCGGGGCTGATCGGCAATCCGATCTGGCGCGCCATGGAAGGCGACAGCTTTCTCCTCGGTCGCGATGTGGCGAACTTCGTCGGCTACAACACCCCGGTCCTGTCCAGTCTCTGGTATGCGCGCCTGGCCTATGCCCGAGGCGTGGCCGATCAACTGCGCATCTTCCTGGATCCGGAGGCGGAGCGTCTGATGCGGCAGCAGGAGCGCCGCCAGCAGCGCGACTACGGAACCGGCAGCTGGTGGCAACGCGGCCAGCTCCAGCCCGAACGGGGGCCTGATTTCAGCAACGTGCTCGGAGGTGAGCGATGACCACGGAACCGTTTCCCGAGGTGCCGAACTACGATGTGGACGGCACTGGCCCCTACAGCATCCCGCATGAATATACCGCCGGGGCGATCAAGCCGGTCATCGAGGTGGCTGACGGGGATCCGGTCGAACTGACCGAAGCGGATTTCAGCGTGGATCCGGTCAGCGGTGATGCGGGCAACCTCTTCCTGGATCCAACGATCGCCGCAGCCCTGGAGGGCGAACGTCTTTACATCTATCGAGAGACCGAGGTGCAGCAGGGCTGGGTGGGGCAGAACAGCGCCCGGGAAAAGGGCCTCGAGCGGCAGCTCGATCTCACCACCCAGGGTACACAGGACGCGCAAGACGCTGCCGGGCGTTCCTTGCGGGTGCGCCGCGGAAAGATTGCTCCGTTGGACCCGATCGACGCCCGAGTGCCGGTCTGGAACGACACGAAAGGGGGGTTCGACAACGGTCCATCTGTGGAAGAGATCAGTGCGGCCGAGGGCCATGCAGAAGAGGTGGCTCGTATCGCCGGGGCCTTCGGGGATGTCGAGCAGGCGGTGATCGCGGCAGGGGCGGCCCAGGACAAGGCCGCACAGTGGGCGGAAAACCCGGAGGACGATCCGGTCGAGCCGGAGGCGTTCTCGGCCAAGCACTGGTCGGCGAAGTCGGAAGCCATCCGCGACGAGACCGCGCAGCTGAAGGCGGACGTGGAGATCATCAAGGCCTACATCGGGTCGGCGGTCATCCCGATCGGCACGTTGGCCTACCACTACTTCGATGAGGTGCCGGACGGCTGGTTGCGCGTGCAGGGGCAGGCGGTCACGCCCGATATGCCCGCTCTGCGGCAGAAGCTGATAGACGATGGTGCGCCGCTCGACGGGAACGGAGATCCGCTGCTCCAGGATCCGCGTGGCCGTGTCGTCCGTATCTGGGATCCTGATGGCAACTTGGACCCCGAAATTGCACGGGAAATTCGCAGCTTCCAGGGCCATGCTCTGCAAGAGCATGGACACACCTATACCGGAAGCGCATCTCCAGACGGCTCAGGCTCCGGCGTCAAGTCATACCCAATGCTCGACAGCGACAATCTGAGCGCGGTCAGCCAGGTCTCCACCTCGACCGAAGTCGACCCCAATGGCGGCGCGGTCAACGTCAGCGATGACGAAACCCGCATGGCGAACGTCGCCTACCCCATGATTATTAAGGCGTTCCACGCTTACGCGAACCTTGCCGGAAAGATCGTGCCCCTGGGGACGGCAGCCGAGAAGGATGTGGAGGATTTCGCGACGCCAGAGCAAGGCGCTAAAGCCGACACCGCCACTCAAGAAGGCTACCCGTTCCACTCGGCCGCGACGGGGGTAGATCCGGCTGTCCGGTCTTTCGTCCTGGACGCCTATTTCGAGGGCGTGACCGGAATGAAGTTGGCCCTTTTCACCGCAGACCGGAATGGGCTTTACGGCTGGTACGTGCGGGTGGTCGCCTACACCGATGCGGACACCATCGACACGAGCGTCGGCGACGGTGGGGTTGTTGCGGTCTGGCAGGTCAACCCCGGGCCGCACACGGAGCCCGATCTGGTCGCCGGGCGGCGGATCGAGGTGCTGGAGCTGGTGCCTGCCCCCGGGTCTCCGCTGACCTTCGGGCGCCTCACCGTGGACTGGGAGGCCCTGGAAGACAGCGGAGGAAGTGCAGCACCGAACCCCACTCCGAAAAGCTGGGTGAAGGGTGGATTTGCCGAGACGTGTTTTTCCCGGGACACTCCCCGCCAGCGCTTCCTGCTGGACCGGCGCCGTCAGCTGCCTGAGGCGCCGGAAAATCCCTACCTCTGGCGCAAGGGCACTGTCTTCAGCGACGGCTTCGCCGACCACCTGATCCTCGACTGTCACATCTGGCGGCATGATCCGACGAAGCGCTACGGCCTGGAAGTCATCACCTTCGGCCCGGATGGCGGGCGCAGCTTTATCGGTATCGCCGAATATGACGCGGCAGGGGTCTTCGTGAAGCGGGTGTCGCTGTGGGACAACAGCTTCTACTCCTACCCTGAAGAGACGCGGGACGGCTTGATCGACACTGTGGTCACCTCGCCCCAAGGCGGCACCAGCATCCGGGCCGAGATCAAGGTCAACTGGGCGGCTCTTATTGAGCGAGGCGCGCGGGATGTGTCCGGCAACGTCATGACGGGCTACCCGACCGATTTCTCGACTGAGCGGTACTTGCACACCTACACCAGCGATCTCGCCTCGTGCGAATTTTCGCAGGAAATCCTGGACGAGCCCGGGCCTGGCACGACCCTCTCCTTTCAGATCGACGGCGTCGACTGCTCTGTGCGCCTGCCGAACGCCTATCGGCACCGTGGCGGGCACGACGCGGCGGCCGTGCCGGTCTGGTATCTGCACGGGAATGGGCAGAATGCCTCCTTCGTCCCGAGCGTGGCTGCGCGCAACTACCTGGACCAGCACAGCTGCTGCCTCCTGGTGACGGACGGGCAGGACGAAACGTCCGCGCCCTTCACCTCGGCGGCCTCTGGCTGGGGCAATGACATCTACCTGACGCGCTACATGAAGCTGCACGAATGGGTGCAGGGCAATCTGAATGTCCAGCGGTCCTCGATTCTCCTTTGTGGGTCGATGGGTGGCCTGGCCGCCGGGAAGCTGCTGGCCGCGCCGCCCGTGCCTTTCCGAGGTGCGGTGCTTTTCGGCCCGGTCCCGAGCCTCGCAACGATCTTCGCGCGTGGGGGTGAAAGTCGCCGAGCCCCGATCCGCAATGCCTACGGCATGGCGTCGGACGGCTCCGAAGACGATCAGCTGCTCGACTTCATCCGGGGTCACGACTGGTGGGAAATCGGGATCCCCCTGGACGATGCGGGCGCGGTGTCGCGCCTTGGGTCGGCAGGCTTCACGGGCAGCGTGTCCGGCGACACTCTGACGGTAAGCGCGATGCTTTTCGGTGAGATCAAGGTCGGGCAGATGCTGTCGGCGGACGGGGTCACCGCGGGCACGCGCATCAGCGCCCTGGGCACCGGCTCGGGCGGGGTGGGCACCTACACCGTGAGCCAGAGCCAGACCATCGCATCTTCCGCGATGGCGGCGCTTCAACCGATGGTGGCGAAGACCGGCTTCCGCTCCGTCGACTGCTATGTCGGATCGGCTGATACGACCTACACGACGGATTTCTTCGGTGCCGAGACCTACCCGGCTCTGGAAGCCGCTTTCGAAATGGCCGGGTCGCGCTTCACTTTGACGGTCGATCCGGCAGAGACGCACGCCAGCTCCGACCTATGGGATCTGGCGATCAGCGACGGCGTTTTTGACCGTCTGCTGGGGGAGGAAGGCTGATGACCGTAAAGCCAGAGTTTACTCGCACGATCAGCATCGGAAACTGGCTTCAGTTGCTCGTTTTGGTCGTCGGCGGTACTGGCGCTTTCGTGGCGACGCAGGCGAGCACCGAGAACAACGCGATTGAGATCGTGCGCCTTCGCGAAGACATGGCGGAAAAGGTGGCGGCGGCCCAGAGCGACCTGGCCGAAGCCGAGACCCGTATTGCCAGCCTGGAAGCGGAAACCCGGTCCATGGGGAACCAGTTGGCCCGCGCCGATGAGCGCTTTTCCTCGATCCTGGGCCTTCTGGCTCGGATCGACGCGCGTCTCGAGAGGATCGAGCGCACCCCTGATGGGAGGTAACCATGCCCTATGACCTGACCCCGCAGGCTATTGCCCGCAGTATCGTCGCCCGCGAAGGCGGGTTCGTGAACGACCCCGACGACCCGGGCGGCGCGACCAATTTTGGCGTGACGATCCATACGATGCGTCGCCTTGGCCTCGACCTGGACCGGGACGGTGATGTCGATGTGGCGGACGTGCGGGCGCTGACCCGCGACCAGGCCGCCGACATCTTCCTCGATCACTACCTCTTCGCGCCGCGCATCCATGAGCTGCCCGAGGCCCTGGTCGACACGGTCTTCGACATGAACGTCAACGCGGGCGCCAATGCGGTGAAGATCCTCCAGCGCCTTCTGCGCGAGTTCGGCCAGGATGTGGCCGTGGATGGCGCCCTGGGGCCTCAGAGCATCGGGGCGGCCCATGCGGTGGCGCAGAGCGCGGGTGGCTATCTGCGCGACGCTTACGGGATCGCCCGGCGCAATTACTACTTCGCCCTGGCCGATCGCCGGTCGCCCTCGCGCAAGTATTGCCGCACCCGGGGCGGCGGTAAGGGCGGCTGGATCCGCCGGGCCGAGGAGTTCATGGATCCGCGCTATCACATGAGCGCGGCAGAGTTTCGGGAAAGGACTGCCAAATGGGACTGATCACAACCCTGTTCACCGCGCTCTTCGGGGGAGAGCGCAACGTGATCCGTGAGACGGCCGAGGTGTTCCGCGTGAATGCGGAGTCGGCAGATGAGCGTGGGGCCAATGCCCAAGCGGCCGCCCTGGCACAGATGGCGGCCGAATACGGCCAGCCCCGCCGGAACTGGTTCGACGGCATGATCGACGGTCTGAACCGGTTGCCGCGCCCGGCCATGGCCTTCGGTGTCGTGGGGCTGCTGGTGGCGGCCATGGTCGATCCGATCTGGTTCGCGGAACGGATGACCGGCCTCGCCCTGGTGCCGGAGCCGCTGTGGTGGCTTCTTGGCGTCGTGGTCAGCTTCTACTTCGGCGCTCGTCAGCAGGTGAAGGGACAGGAGTTCCAGAAGAGCATCGCCGAGACCATGTCGCGGGTTCCGCAGGTGGTGGAGAACCTGGGTGCCTTGCGCAAGCTGCGGGCCGACAGCCCGGGGGTGGCGGATAGCGGGGCAGATGCAGAGCTGGGGCTGCGCCTGGTGAGCGCCGGCGTGGATGGAAACGCCGCGGTGGAGGAGTGGCGGCGAACGGCGGCATGATTGCTGCGGGCTCTTTCCTCGTCCAGATGTTTCTATTATGTTCTGGTCTCTGTGCTGCTTCGTGAGGGCAAATGCCACGGAAGATCTGGATCAAGTGCGCCTGTGGTCATGAGGGAACGAAGGTCGTTTCGATCCACGCCAATACGACTAGGGAGCATGTTTTTCCTCGGGCAATCTGCCAGGCGTGCGGGCAGGCCGCAGCGGTGGATATGCGCGTCTACTGGGATAGCAATGACAGCACCCACTCGGAAGGCCACAAGCTGCTCGGACTGACGGCTCGGCCGCGCTAGGCTTCTTGCAAGTATCTGATTTCATTGAAGGCGTTTCTCGCGTTCTGAAATGCTAACCCTTTGATTTTATTTGATTGGATGGCGATTTGTAATCAGTGGGTCCGCGGTTCGAGTCCGTGTGGGGGCACCACTTCCTTCGAGTCGCATTGATTTAACACGAGAAAATCCGGGATTTGTCCCACGGATTTTGGGCGTGGGACAGTTTGGCGAATTCGGGCGATGCTCGAGCCCGGGATCTTGGTCTGGATTTCGATAGCGCCGAAGGGGTGTCGGTGCTGCCCGGTGCGCGGCATTGCACCTTCCGAACGCTTGCTTTTGGGCGCTGAAGAGGCCTTCCACTGGCCGTAGCCAAGGGGGGGGCGACGGATGCGAGAGAGCGGCTTCTAGATGTCACTCGTGCCGCGCACTCCGAACGGCTGCTATGCGCAGGGAGCGGACATGCCAGGCGAGTTGTCTCCAGCCGCGCCTCTGAGCGCTTCCGGCCCAAAGCTGCCTTTGCACCAGGCGCAGCGAAGGTCCGGCCCCAAGTCTCGCAGCCTGAGAAAGATTTCCTCTGGCACTGCTTTGTTCTTCGGGCGGAAAAACACGCTCTGCGACGAAACTTAATTCATCCCGTCCCCAGCTGTTCAGACGAGATGGATAGACAAGTTCTGCGCCTACTTGCTAGGCTGCGCAAGCTTCATGGAATGGCTTGTGATGTTTTCATTCGACGATACGGACTACAAATCTATAAGAAAGACAGCAATATCCCTGAGCCTTTTGTCGATGGCGATATGGCGGTATGGCGGAGCACACATAAAACTGCCGGAATCAGTGTTTGAGGGAGCCTTGCCGATACCGACAGCTTCAATCGCGCTCGGGCTAGAAATTTCTCTCACATACCTTCTGGCCAGAATCGTTTTCGGATTTCTAATCGCATACTTTTCCAACGGCGGCTTGCTCAAAGATAGGACGCAAGAGGCGGAAATCGCAAAGTCTCTTCTCGATTTCCCTAACTCAATAGCTGAGAAGGTGGAGGAAACGGTCGAAGACTTTAGACGTAATAGTGCTAGCCTTTCAGTAGCGCTTGAGGGCGCGCACGAGGCAAGCAAAGACGCTATTGAGGATTGCCGGAAGCTTTCGAAGGAAGTTTTGGGAGATTTTTCAGATACGGAGCTAAAAGACAATGGCGACAGTGTCACAGTACGTTCAGGCGCTGATGTTCGAAGGAACTACGACGCAGACCTAGAGCTAGATAATCTCTATCGAAGCTTGGCAAATATTAAGGAGGCAGCATCTGAAAAGATCCGCGATATGAACGCGACTACAGAGAAATTCGTCGATGAGATCAACAATCTTAAGAAAGATCATGCGGCCAGCCTTCAAAAAGCAAGCGCGGCGCGTTCAAAGGTCCAGCGATACCCTTTCGCCATCAAACTAGAGATGTTTGACGGGCGGATTTTCTCACTTGGGTTTGTCTGCATTCTCTCTATTTTGGCAATTTTTGCTTGCAGCTCAATGGTGCGAGAGGCTGGAGGTTTTTGGTGCGTTGTAGAGAATATTCTACGTCTAGACATGGCCTTTCCTTCATAATAGATGGAAATTTCAATTAGGTCCGTCTATTTGTGCCGCCGTTACCTGCTCAAAGGTCGCAGCTGCCGCTTAATATTCTGCCTTTGCGTCGATTGACCCGTTACCTACGGCCTTTACTCGATACAGATTTGGGCGGGTGCGATGGTAAGACTAGCTAGGTCATGTTGACAAATGGCGGATCCAGAGACGGATCGACGTGATGTCAATGAAGCCGAGGAAGCTTTCCGCCGTCTTGTCGTAGCGGGTCGCGACACGCCTGGCGTTCTTGAGCTTGT